>JAQTTV010000001.1 GCA_028710565.1 Gallionella sp. | reverse complement strand
CAAACTCTTCAGTTTAATACCTGTTTTGATTCATTTAAGAATCTGGTCTTACTCAAAGAGAATTATTGACATAATTCTTTTAGACTTCGTGTAAGTTTGTTGCTATATTTTAAAGTGATTTAACAACCCGTAAGTTGAAAAATCTCCAAAAAACCAAGCACCTACACTCGTCAATTGTTTGTTTGTTCTTTTAAAGAGCAGTCCCTGTGTCAGCGAAGAGGTGCGCATTCTACAGAGTTATTTAACACTGTCAACACCTTTTTGAAACCTCTTCTTAACATCAATTTCGTACAATGAAGACAAAACCAATATCTCAGAAGCACTAAAATCTGTTCACTGGTTGCGGGGACAGGATTTGAACCTATGACCTTCGGGTTATGAGCCCGACGAGCTACCGAGCTGCTCCACCCCGCGTCAGATGAGTTGCGCACTATATCGACTACCAGAAGCGTCGTCAAGCAGTTTCTATCTTTTTACTCCAGATATTCACTTTCACTAATTTTTTCAATCAATCTTTGATTGCGTTATCACTTTGTTGATTTTTCTCACCGTGAAAAATATGACAGCCCTCGCAACTACTACTAATCTTACCTTTCTCCATCTGCTTACCTACATGGCATTCCTGGCACTTACCAATATTTGGAAGAGAAACATCACTACTTTTCTTAGAATTTAATTTGTCGTGGCATTCTATACATTTTGCCGTGCTGTGCTTCGCATGTGGAAACTGCGCATTCAACATCCAATGACGGGTTATATTGACTCTTCTAATTTTCCAAGGGATTTCTTTATTATCAGGCTGTGCAACAACGTCATGACATTCGATACACCCGTCTTTCTCTTTGAACAAAGCATTAGTGTTCACTTCCACTTTATTGTTTGCGCAATTCTTCGCTCGCTCTAATAAGTCGTTGCCTATAGTGGGTTCATCTCCGCAACGACGCGTCGTTCCTTCACGCATTTCATCAACAGCTGCTTTGGTATAATACTCATTAAGCGTCGTCATTAACTTAAACTCAGATCCATGCGGCAAAGGGCGATCAGGGACAGGCGGTTTAAAGTCTAAAGAGTGACACCCCGATTGCTGGCAACTTTTTTCCATGGAAATAGGTTTAAAGCTAACCCCTGCTTCATCCAGCTGATGACAATCTTTACAGTCCATCACCGTATCACCTTGCGGACTAGAAATACCCTCTTTGTCCAAATGCACTTTATGAGAATATTTCAAGCCAGAATCTTCAAAAATCACCTCTTTATCTCGCTGTACGACCCGATTAACCACACCCTCCTCTTTCCCGTCCTTGATCGTCAATGTAAAAGCGGGGTGATCCACGCTAAAATCATGAATATTGGCGCGCGCACTCTTACTATATTTAGCTTTAATATCACCATGACACAAAGCACATTGCTTGTTCAAATTTAACTTCTCAAGTTCACCCCGATGATCCAAGTGACAACTCGCACAACGCGTATCTTTAAAAACACGATCATGCAGCATTGCGTCTTGAATATGCCGCGGTGTTTTATGACAATTCAAACAAGCCTTATCTGCAACTGCTTCAAAAGGACCTTGATGACATGAGTTGCATTTTGCGCCAAAAGAGCGATGCCCATGTGACATTTGCCCAACATTCCAGTATTCAGAAAATGGCAAATAGCTCATCCATTTAGCATCCTCCAAAGCCAATCCCTGCACTAAAGGCAGCAACAAGAACATCAGTGCGATTATCCATGACAACATCCATGCTGTCCTACGCTTTGACAATCGCGTCGCGGCCAATGTCAATGGAAATTTCTGCGCCTCAGTATCTTCTGTTTGAAGACTATCGGTATGCGCAATCGAGAAAACCAAGTCATTTTCTTCACGATCAGGCTCTACAACCAACTTATACGGCCCAATCAACACTTGCGTGCCAGGCTTGAATATTGCGTGAGATTGAAAAGATTCATTCACATACAAATCTTCGCCATCCAAACCATCAATATATAACTCGCCATCTACGCCATGGCGAATAACGGCGTGGTGTAAATTAACACGCGCATCTGACAGTAAAACAGCACATTCCGCAGCGCGACCGATTTGTATTGTCTCACCCGTAATGTACTGTTCCTTACGGACAGACTGTCCTCTCGAATTACGCGTAATTTGAATGAGCAGGCAACGAATCATGAATATTTACCAGTAGAAAAAGATGGCTGCGATATGCGCAACCAAGGCAACCAAAAAGGCAATCGACAGTGGCGCGTGGAAATACAGCCAAAAATCTAAACGAGCTTTATACTTCACATCCTTTCGCGCACGTGCAACTGCCGTTTCTTTATGCGCCATGATGCCGTAAAGATCATGAAAGGACTTCAATTTGTCGTCCGAATACCCTTTTCCTAATCCTTGTAATTTTTGAACGGCCAACGTAGTCGGGCAATTTTTTTGTCTTCCACTAAGCTGCTGAAAAAAGTTCCCGCCAATACGGGTTTTTTGACGAGAAAGTGCTACCAACTCAATGATCTCGTCCGAAAATTGCAATGCTCTCTTCTCGGCGAAACGGTCGAAATCTTTTATCTTCAACAAAATACTCTCTAACGTATCTTCCCCCATGTTTTCGGTTACCAATCGGGGAAGATATAGATAAACATACGTCCCGTAAAAGCCGCTGCATATCACTAAAAACATCAAAAAGTAAGACAGGGTATGCACGTTTACCCCAAACTGAAAACCTGTATGCAGTGTTGCCAGTACAATCAAAGATCCTCCCAAATACACATGGGATGACAACCAGCCTTGCAAGGTAAATCCGCCGTATCGTCCTTCATTTTGATGTGGCGCAGCTCGTGTTGAGGTTGTACGTTGTGAAGCAGATTCATGCTCAACATTTTTGTTAAGGACTGGGATACGCGGCGTTAACCGCTTACGAATGCCATACAGCAACAAAAACACCACAATGAGTGCGGAGGCAATTCCCAGAATATAGCCCAATACCGTCCCCCCAAAAGGTTCTGGCTCTGGCCTGTCTAATATATAGGCCGCGATTGCCGCAGCCATCAAAAAACCACTGACTTTAAAATACCGATAGTGCTTGAATTCAAGCAGGGAAACACGCTTCATAATGATATGCCTTGAATATATTCAAGAATGCGCTCCAAAAAGAGATAAAATCAAACCCAACACGGGATTTAGGACGGCTGATTACTACGCATCGTCATAGACAACGATTCGGGACCTACCCGCAACGCGGCTCCCGTTGGACATAAGCGTACGCAAACGGGTCCAGAAGCAATGTCTTTACACATATCACACTTCACCGCCTTTTTTGGCGCATCCACGTCCGAGACTGTTTTTTGTGACTTTCTCGCAAACGAACCAAACAGCACCTGCATTAAGCTACGCTGCTCATGATTGGGGTCAATCGTTGCCATTTGTATCACATCATAAGGGCAATTTTTCTCACAATTACCGCATCCGATGCAACTATCCGTAATAAATACCTCACCATTGACTGAGCGATGAATCGCATTCGGCGGACAATCTTTCATGCAATGAGGATGCTCACAATGCCGACACGACGTTGGTATATGTATATTCGAGTGCGTAGGGCCTGCGGCGCGGTTCAATCGAGAAGTCCCGCCATGCGTATCTGCGCAGGCTATCTCACAATGATTACAACGAATGCACAGGGAATAGTCAATCAGCAAAATATCTGTTGCCTCACCCACCCCTTGCTGCATCAAAAATTTGAATAGATCGTCAGGCTGCGCTTTAAAGTTAATCTTTTGATCGGCGAGAATATGCTCACGGTAGCGAGTGACCACGATATCTCGCATGGTGTTATTGCGCGCCAACATTTCTGTCACAACGGATGTTTCGAGCAAAATAACTTCCGTCGCCACCGCTGCACGCACCGTTGCCGATCGAGGAGTATCTGAGATTAAAGCCTTTTCTCCGACGTAATTACCCGCAGGCAAATAGGCAAGCACCTCTTCCTTACCCTCATTCATACGCACAATCATCACAGATCCACGGCGAATCAAATACAAACCGTCCGCCTTATCTCCCTGATTAAACAACACTTGTCCAGCATCATAGCGTCTTACTGTGGCGTTATGCACCAAGTAATCTAATTCGTCTTCCTTTAAAGACCCCGCCAAACAAGCCTGCACCACCCGCCTGAGCGAAATCTCATCTAGCGTGCGACGCACAGAGTCAACCGAATTAATCAGCTTAAGCATAGAGCGGCGCGGAGTCTCAATCAATACACCATGTCCAGCCGACTTCACCGTCGCTGTTCTACGTCGTCCCGACAGCAACCCCATCTCGCCAAAGAAATTACCTTCTTTCAATAAAAAAGAAATTTCTTTTCCATCATTATCTTCTGTATATACAGCAAACTCACCATATAGAATTGAAAAGAAGCTATTGCTGTAGTCATGCAAATTAAAAATAACTTCGTCTGGTGTAGGTGCAAACACCTCACTTTCGAGCAGAAACTCTCGCAATTGTAGCGTGGTCAGCCCAGATAACAACGGCACTCTCCGCTGAATACTCGCCAATCCTTTATCAACCGAATAGGAAGGTAAAAATGGCGCGAGCTTTGCTTTTAATAAAGACTCATCAGCTAGCTCAACTTCGTGACCTAGAATATATTCAATAACCTCAAAACCATGATTGAGGGCTTGTTTAATAAGAGGGTAACCTGCCAAAGCACCCACAATATACAATCCTGGCACATTCGATTCATATTGCGAAGACAGTTTAGGAACAGACATAATATCTGCGTGAGGAAACTCCACACCAAAACTCTCCACCAACTTGCGCGGAGGACTAGCACCCAAACGAGCCACCACCCGATGACATAAAATATTTTCTTTGCCTTCTGTGGTTTTTACCACCAAGCTTAACGAGAAGCCACGTTCGTTAATTGCCTCTACCTGTTTCACACTCGCATTAACACGCGGCTCAATACGCCCCTCACGAATGGCGGTTTGCAACAACTGTAAATTACCTTCATTGCAACGCGTAAACTCTTCTCCACGGTTGAGTAAAAAAACGCGATTTTGCTGCGCCAACGCTAAAGCGTTTTCGACACCCGCATCGCCCCCCCCTACAACCACGATGGTCTCACCTTCAAATGCCAACGGATCATCTAGTTGGTACTGAACGGTCGGCAAATCCTGTCCTGGCACACCCAGTTTATGAATATTGCCCTGCAAACCAATTGCCAATACCACAAATTCAGCCGATATAACTTGCCCTGTGGAAAGTTTGATTTCAAACTGACCTTTGACCCCAGAAATCTGAACGACCTGCGCACCAACACGTAAATTTACATGATGTTGCTGCAAGTTCTTTTCCCAAGCCGCGAGGACATGCTCACGCGCACCTGCTGCAAACGTCACCGCACTACGCAGTGGCAATATCGCAGGCTCAGCCATGACCAACTTACCCCTTTGATATTTACGAATCGTATTAGCGGGATATGGGCTAGACTCCAACAAAATATGGGACAAGCCCAACTCGGCCGCATGGGTTGCGGCAGAAATTCCCGCTGGCCCCGCACCGATGATGGCAATTTTAAAATTCTCAGTCATTTTTATCGCTTACGAACGTCTCTAAACCACAGGAGCAGTCATTTTAAACTGAATAGCGATGTGATTCACTAGCAAAAAAAATTTCAGTCATGAGCAAGTATCCCATAAGAATGTAGTAAGTTGAATCAAAAACAAAAACCCCTTCTGAAATACCCGCCTTGACATTGACTACACTGTGTTGTAAATTGGAATTTGTGCTATGACTTCAAGTTATGCTGTAGTACAACCTTAAAATCTTTATAACTCCTTGGGAAGGGGACTTTAAAATGCGTAAATTTGTTTTTGTTCTATCCGTTGCTCTTGGCCTTGCGAGCCTGCCCGCTCATGCAGATGTCGCAGGAGCTCAGCAGTTCGCCAAACAGTATGCAGCTCATGTGCAAGGAATTGATCCTTCCTATAAATTGACAGCTGAAGCAGGTCGTGCGTTCTACCTCAAAAAATACACTCGTAAAGCAAAAGAAGAGTCTTGCTCTTCTTGCCACACTGACAGCCCTGCCAATAAAGGCAAACATGCAGATACGGGCAAAGCCATTCAGCCGCTCTCTCCAGTCGTTAACACCAAACGTTTTTCTAACTTGCAACACGTTGAGAAAAACTTTACTAAACACTGCCAAGACATCATTGGTCGTGATTGCACGCCACAGGAAAAAGGCGATTACATCACTTACTTGTTGACTGTTAAATAAGTCAGCAAATAACTGAGTTTTTCCTCAAACAGCCCACTTCGGTGGGCTGTACTTTTATTATGGCTATCAAGCACACTTGAATCACCTCCTCCCCATCAAAAACATGACACCCCACGCCCATCGACGCGCTCGTCTAATGACGGCCATGCAGCACGGCATTGCCGTGATCCCCACGGCTCCCGAAGTGGCTCGCAATGCAGACACGCATTATCCCTATCGTTTTGACAGTAGTTTCTATTACCTCACGGGGTTTGTTGAGCCTGAAGCTGTGTTGGTGCTGATTGCGGGCGATGCACCACAAAGCATTTTGTTTTGCCGTGAAAAAGATGAAGCGCGGGAAATTTGGGATGGGTATCGCGTAGGCGTGACGGCGGCAAAAGATCAGTTTGGCTTCGATGCCACGTATCCGATTGCGCAATTGGATGAGAAGCTCACCGAGCTGATGGGCAACCTACCCAAACTATTTTATCCCTTAGGCGCGGATGCGGCATGGGATGCGCGGATGTTGAAAATTCGCAGCGCGGTGCAGGCAAAAGCGCGCAGCGGCATTCTCGCACCTGACCAAATTACCGATGTACGCGGGCTGTTGCACGAGATGCGCTTGTTCAAAGATGCGTCCGAACTCGCACTGATGCGCCGCGCCGCTGCCATTTCCGCACAAGCCCATATTCGGGCGATGCGCTTCACACATGCGGGGCAGTTTGAATATCAAGTCGAAGCAGAATTGCTACACGAATTTTGTCGCCACGGCGCACGCGATCCCGCATATCCCTCCATCGTGGCGGGCGGCGCGAATGCTTGCGTGCTGCACTATGTGGAAAACAACGCGCTGCTGCGTGATGGTGATTTATTGTTGATTGATGCGGGTTGCGAAGTCGGCGGCTATGCGTCCGACATTACCCGTACCTTTCCCGTGAACGGAAAATTTTCGCCCGCCCAGCGCGATGTCTATCAAATCGTTCTCGCCGCCCAAGCCGCCGCGATTGCCGCCGCCGTGCCGAATCAAACGTGGGACGCGCCGCACCAAGTCGCCCTGCGCGTATTGGCACAAGGGTTTATCGACTTAAAATTATGCGGTGACAGCGTCGAAGCCGTGATTGAAAGCGAAAGCTACAAACCGTTTTATATGCACCGCACGGGGCATTGGCTAGGCTTGGACGTGCATGACGTGGGTGATTACAAAGTCAATGGCAACTGGCGCAACTTGCAAGCGGGCATGGTCTTGACCATCGAACCTGGTTGCTACATTCGCCCCGCTGATCACATTCCGCGTGAACTGTGGAACATCGGCATTCGGATTGAAGATGATGTGGCGATAACCGCAATGGGAAATGAAGTCCTGACGGCGGGGACACCTAAAACAGTGGTTGAGATTGAAGCGGTGATGCACAACAAGTAAGCGTTGCTCCACCACCTCAACTTAACACCCCAATTCCTTTTTCGGCTTTTCCACCCCAAACCACACTGCATACAGCGCGGGCAAATAAAGTAGCGTCAGCAAAGTGGCGACCAGCAATCCGCCCATAATGGCAATTGCCATCGGCCCCCAGAACACGCTGCGGGTTAAGGGGATCATCGCCAAAATGGCGGCGGCAGCAGTGAGCATAATGGGGCGGAATCGACGCACGGTGGAATCGACGACGGCTTCCCATTGACTGAGTCCAGCGGCAATATCTTGGGTAATTTGGTCGAGCAAAATCACCGAATTGCGCATAATCATCCCCGCCAAAGAGATAATACCCAACATGGCAACAAAGCCAAACGGCACATGAAACACCAGCAAAGCTGCCGTCACACCGATGATACCGAGCGGGGCGGTCAACAATGCCAACCAAGTCAAGTTGACACTTTTGAGTTGCAGCATTAACAAGGTGACAATCAATAAGCCCATCAGGGGCAACACGGCAACGATGGATGCTTCGGCGTTATCACTGCCTTCTGCTGCGCCACCCAGCTCAATGCGATAACCTGCGGGCAAATTGGCTCGCACGCTGGCGAGTTGTTTTTCAATGGCGGCACTGACATCGGGCGCACGCACGTCGTCAGGCACATCCGCACGCACGGTGACCACGGGTTGGCGGTTCATGCGCCAAATCAGTCCATCCTCTTCCGCTTCCGTAACGGTCGCCACTTGGCTTAACGGCACAAATTTCCCCTGCCCCACATGCACGGGTAAGCGTCCTAAATACTCAGGATTATTGCGTTCATCCGCTGTCGCACGGGCAACAATCTCGGTGCGTTGCCCCGCTTCGCGTAAATAGGACACACTAAACCCAGACAACAAAGCATGTAAATTGCGGGCAATCGTTTGTGAGGACAGCCCTAAAGCGCGTGCCGCTGCTTGATTCACCTCAACTTTGACCACACGCACCTTATTGCTGGCATCAACATTGGCATTTTTAACTTGCTTGTTTTGCTTGACCACACTTAGAACGTTGTCGGCGATACGGCGTAATTCGTCTATATCTGTTCCGACCACACGAAATTGCACGGGGAAGCCCACAGGCGGGCCATTTTCCAGACGGGCAATGCGAATACCCAGCTCGGTGTAGTCTTTGTCCAACAAAGCGCGCACACGCTTTAACACCGTTTCACGAGCGGTATTGTCTTTTGCCACAATGACCATTTGCGCAAAATTCACATTGGACAGTTGCAAATCTAACGGCAAATAAAAGCGCGGCGTACTGCCACCGATGTAGCTGGTGTAGCTCCGAATATCGGTATCATTTTTGAATTTGCTTTCCAGCTCTTGGGTCAATGCCTCGGTTGTCGAGAAGCGCACGCCTTCGGGCAACCAAATATCCATCAACAACTCTGCCCGCTCCGAGGGAGGGAAAAATTCTTGTTCCACTTTGCTAAAGCCAAATAACGCCAAAGCAAACAACAGCACGGTCACCGCCACCACGGTTTTCTTATACGTCAAACACCACTCCACCACCCGACGAAAATAAGCGTAAAAACCTTGCTGATAATGCGCATCATTCGGTTCGGGTAAACAGGTTTCAGGCAATAAACGGTGTCCGATAAACGGGGTAAATACCACCGCGACCAACCAAGATACCAGCAGTGCAATCGTCACCACGGCACAAATTGAAAACGTGTATTCCCCTGCTGAAGATTTTGCCAGCCCGACGGGCAGGAATGCAGCGGCGGTAATCAATGTACCCGTCAGCATGGGAAATGCCGTACTGGTATAGGCAAAAGTCGCTGCGTGGAGCTTGCTGAAGCCTTGTTCCAGCTTCACCTTCATCATTTCCACCGCAATCATCGCATCATCGACCAACAACCCCAGCGCGATAATCAACGCACCCAGCGAGACACGCTGTAAATCTATGCCAAACACGTGCATCAACCAGAACGTACCCGCCAAGACCAAGGGAATCGACAAGCCCACCACCAAGCCAGCCCGCATCCCCAAACTCAAGAAACTCACCGCCAACACGATCGCCAACGCCTCAAACAAGGCGCGCATAAAGTCGCTGATGGATTGCTTCACCACGGCGGGCTGATCGGCAACTTGCACCATGGTCACGCCTTTAGGCAACGTCGGCGTAATCCTCGCCCATTCCGCTGCCATATCCGCGCCGATTTGGTTGATATTGCCGTCCTCAGACAATGAAATTGCCAGCGCAATCGCCGCTTTGCCCATGCTGCGCACTTTAAATACTGCTGGATCAGCCACGTCACGATAAACACGGCTGATGTCGCCTAAACGGTGTATTTTTCCGCCCGCTGCAATGCCAATATCCTGAATGCTTTGCACCGACTGAAAATCACCACTCACTCGCACGCGTGCCACGCCGTTTTCTGACAACAACTCACCCGCAGGCTCTAACGCATTTTGGGCGCGCAACGCAGCGGAAATTTGCAGGGGATCCAAACCCGCTTCTGCCATTTTCTGACTGGAAAATTCGATGTAAATTTTTTCGTCCTGCACGCCGAGCAGCTGCACTTTATTGACGTTTGCAACCTTCACCAAGCGTTCGCGCACCTCGCGGGCAACTTTTGCCAACGCCGCATGGCTCAGGGTATCGCTGGTCAAAGCGTAAATCAGTCCAAACGTTTCGCCAAAGTGATCGTTAATCAAGGGTTCGCTCACATTTTCAGGCAAACTCGGACGCGCATCGGACAAAATTCTACGTACCTGCGCCCACGAAGAGGGTAAGGCACTACTGGGCATAGATTCCTTCAGCGTGATAAACAATACCGCCTCACCTGCCTTAGAATAACTACTCACCGTGTCTAGCCAAGGCGTTTCTTGTAGCCGTGTTTCCAATAGCTGGGTAATTTGCTGTTCCACTTCGCGCGCTGTCGCACCTGGCCAGTTGAGCTGAACAGACATCACTTTAAAGGTGAAGTCAGGGTCTTCCTTTTGCGCTAACTGCGTGTAAGAAAATAGCCCCGCCAACAGCAAAACCACCAGCGCGTATCGCACCAGTGCCGCATTTTTAATTGCCCAATTGGAAAGATTAAAATCTTGCATCGTGTGTGTCAGAAATACCTATTCTTAAGAAAATTCTGAAGACTATTCCTGCTCAAGAGAGCGACTCAAGCATTCGGTTGATTGCGCATGTGATCAGCCACTTTGGCGAAAGCGGTGGATAATTCTTGCCGTAAAACCGTGTCTTCAACGATCTCGTTCAAAGCCTGATCCATACACAACAGCCATTGATCGCGCTCTGATACACCGATCGCAAAAGGAAAATGACGACGGCGTAGAAAAGGTTCGCCGAACTCTTGTACGAACAAAGGTGGCCCACCTAACCAACCCGACAAGAATTTAAACAACTTATCTGCCGCCCCCTCTAGTGATGCCGCGTGCATTTTGCGTATGCCATAGACTTCGGGCAATTCATCCATAATTTCGTAAAAACGCTGCACCAGTGCGTGAATTTTTGCGGCACCACCGATGCGTTGGTAATGGTTGAATACTGGGAGTGTTTCTGTCATTTTGTTTTCCTCAATTACCATTCTCGGAAAGAAAATCCGAAGCCTAAGGTGGTTTGATTATGATTGTAATCTATCAGACTTTCGCCATAGCCCGATGTCAGCTGAACATACATACGGGCGGCATCGCCAAAAGCAACGGGCGTGGACCAGTCCAACTGCATAAAATTGCGGTTGCGCCCTGTGCGAAAATTATTACGCCACAAAAGTGACACCGCCTGCAACTTTGTCATCGGCTCCCACCGAACCACCACATCCCCCAGCCCCACATAGCTCGTTAAGTTGGGATTGTCGTCGGTCAACGCTTTTTCAGGTAGCCGCCACCAACCACGAGCCAGTATGGACGTGCTATTGTTGAACTCCCACCCGCCTTGAACATACACGCGATTCCAACTCCGCGACAACGGCAAGGTATTGCCATTGGATTGATGTACGAAACCGACATTCACTAGCTTCAAACCATTTTCTTTTTGAGTACCAAAGGTCGCAATGACTTCAGGTTCATAATTGGTTTCACGAAACGGCGACGAGTTACGCCCATTAAAAATCTGCCAATTGGATTGTTGCGTATAGGCACCCCACACGCGCAAGGTTTTAAATCCCCATAGATCGATATCCGATTGACTGCCAATATCTGCCTTAAAACTGAGCAAAAACTTAGCTTCCAGCGCGTCCATGTCGATCGGGGTGAGTACGGTGTGACCCGCCGTGGGGGTACTGGGTAGATTATTAGTGTTGCTACTTTTGCGCAATATTAAATAATTTTGCCGATGAGGCCTCAGTCGCCCCAATTTGCTTTCATCCCGCGAATTAAGATTATCTAGATTCCAAACACGGGTGAAATAGGAGCGCGAACTCGGTCGCGTAGACTCATCAGCGTCAGGCAAGGCTACGTTTGCGGGCGGCGCATCCGTTGTCTTGATCGCAACAGGACTGACGAGTACAGACGAAGCAGGAATGCTGATTTGGTCATAGCATTTCAAGCGTGCTTCAGGTTGCTGTGCAAATTGCTGAGCGCAGTACGCAAAATCGGATTCGGCGGCGTAAACAGGCGTTATCACCCCCAAACATAGCATCCAACTAGTCCGATAAGTGAATGACGCAGCATAATTTTTTTTCATAACGAGTGCTTTTTGCAAAAAAGCCCCACCTGAGCTATTTCTATCGCCAGCGTGAGGTTTGAAATTGAAAGTTGGTTGACAATAATCAAATTACAGACAGGATGTTGATCCTCAATCGCATCATCACATGCGGAAGCGTATACGATACACAAGGTATAAAAACGAAGGGCATGCCGATTTATCTGAATAAACCAGCCTCTCCTTAACTATTTAGACTGCTACTGCTCAATCAATCGCGCAGCGCACCCACACAATCACTTTTGCTTCCACGCCCCGCCCACCTGCACCCACCAACCTGGCTGGGCGAGCTGTATCCAGCGTTGCGCGAAGGTACTGCGAATTTCAGCCAGCCACTCAGGATGGGCATTGGCTGTGGCAATTTCACTGTACAAGGCATTACGATCTTGATTCTCGGCGGCAACCAAGCCATTGACCGATTGACGAGCTGACAGGGGGACAGCACTGGCATCACGCACCGCAACCAAGCCATCCGAGGTCAAGCCAATCGCACCGCTGGTATAAAACCCCGATAATTGCCCATGGCGGGTTTGCATACTTTGCTTAATCGCATTCACGCCAGGGGTGTTCACTTCCAGATCCGCAGCGGCAAACACATTTAATGCCGTGGTCAAAGCCAGCAATGACACCACCAATTTAAGATTGTTTTTCATATTTACTCCTTCGCAGCGGGGGTTTTAACGACAGGTTTGTCTTGCTTTTGCACCTGCCAAATTTCTTCGATAATTTTATCTGCTGCCTTTTCGGCTGCCGCAGCAGGGAAATAAATATTAATCGTCACACACGCGCTCAGCACAAATGCCACAAGCGGAACTGCTATCCAAATTCTTTTCATTATTTTTCCTTTACTTAACAATCACCTGACGATTATCCTGCGCCACCCGTTTCAAACGCGTAATCAACTCACTCCACGAGACGTTCCGATTGTAACCCATCACGGTAATGGCAGGGATACCACCACCTTTAATAATCGTATAAACCCCACTGGGCGTACTTTCTACCCCGCCCATGTAGCACACGTCGTTCTGCAAAGAACAGGTCCAAACAATTTTGTCATATCCAAAGGTATCGAAGAAACCCACAACACCCCGCTGTATCGCCGCCACCGCCCCAGATCCGCCCAATGACGAGATATTTTGCACTGCCTTCTGACTGATTCTTTTACGATAGTTCCCTGCACTACTGACAATACGTGCATCAAATTGCAAGGCTTGCCAGCTTTGTATGATGAGATTATCCACATCCACATCAATCAGCCCTTGCACGCTACCGAACGAAAAAGTCCGCGTGAGCAAATCCAAATCCAAATGACGCATATTCAAATTAGCCTCCACACGCGGGGCGCGTCCAAAAGGATCGCCGAATTTCAATTGACTCACCACCACCGTGCCATCAAATACTTGGAGTAACAACGCGCCGCCAACGTTAATTTGGTTATTTTCATAGCGCACCAAGGGAATCATGCCTGATAACGTACCCAGCATCTTCGGCAATTTAGCAACCGCACTTAACTTTTCCATCGAAATAGGTTTGATCGCTCCCGCAAATTGCCAATGCCAATCTTTCTCACCTCGATGCAACTCAAAATCTTTCACCACCAACGCGCCTCCTAAAATCGGCAACTCGGCTTGGGCAATGTTAAATTGCAAGCCCTGCATCGCCATTTCCCACTGCACCGCGCCCAAAGGTACGCCCATCACCTCACCTGACGCAAAAGACAAGGTCGCCACACTGGGCGTATCGACCAGCCAATTCACCGAACTATGAATACCCGCAAGATTAAAGCGTTTCGCCCCATCCACAATGCCACCGTCGCGCAAATTGAGTCGCACCGCTTGGGTTTTACCCTGGCGATATTGCCAAGCCACATCCGCATGACCTGTCACCGTCGCCTCCGCCAAGACGGATTTATCTAAAAAGGGCAACGCATATTGCGAGAACAGACTATCTAACGACACGTTATCGCCTTGCACGGACGCGTCCACTAAAGATTTCTTCTGGCTGTCCCACTGCGCAACTAACCGCACTTGCCCCACTTCTGGCAAGGTCATCACAGCATCCGCCACTTGCAACATCACCCCATCAAATCCACCTTGCGCATGGAATTGGTACACCCCTGTTTTCCCCGTCTTCAAATACAACGGCTGCCAGAAAACCTCACCTTGCTGCCAAACCACATCACCTTGCCACTGCCACATTTTATTTTGCTGCTGTGCCGTCAACTTAACCGCACCCGCCAACTTTTCACCCGCATGCAAACCGCTTTCATCACTAAACGCCAAGTTAGCAAACTGCACATCGACTTGCGCATCCGTCACTATCGACGACTTCCCTGACGCTTGAATCGTGCCGTTCAATGCACCCTGCCCCACCGCTGGCAACGTTTTAGGTAATAGGCTGGCAAAGCGTTTGAGTTGTGCATTCTGTAGCTGAACTGCCACCTGCCACGCCCCACCTTTGAATTGCCCCACTAACTGCCAACGCTCGTTATCCGCTGCCGTCATGGTCAACTGTACCCGCTGCTGTGCTAAGTGATAGTTCAACTCAAAATGCACCCCAGGTAATAAATCCAATGAACCATCGCGACACGACACCTCTTGTCCCTGCCAAAGCAAACGCGCACAACGCAACTTCACCTTGCTAAATTCGCGTTTTTCCACCCGCATTTGTGTGACATTGATCTCCATCAGCCCAGCTTCCGACCAAACCAATCGAATACCGTGCAAGGCAAAGCTAGGTGCCGCCACATCCGCTACCGAAATAGCAAACTCCGCTGCCCCAACCGCAAACGGCGCACACAGCAATGCCGCCATCAAAAATTGGCGCAGAGCTTTAAACCATGAGAAAGTGAATAGACGCATCACGCGAATTTATCCCATTATGCACATTTGCGCTGAAGAAAATGTCCAGAGCCCCTTGCAAATCTACTGTTCAAAAAGTATTCGGTACAAAATGAAAACGCGATCACTGAAATAGAAGCCTGACAACAAGCTCACTACAAATTTATGCGAAAATGCGAGCTTACGCTGTATGTCAGTGTTCTATTGAGAAATACAGCAAATAAGTCTCTTGATTAACGCTGACGAATTTACCTCCCCGCGAGCCACATTAGCATTAAAAGCACGAAAGCAAATAGATGAACTATGACATTGCAATTATTGGCGGAGGGCCCGTTGGGGCAGCATTGACACTAGCGTTGCGCGGGAGTGGCTTGGCGATTTGTCTATTGGAAGCGCGCCCCGCTCACACGCCCAGCCAAGATGCGCGGGCATTGGCATTGTCTTACGGCAGTCGTTTGTTGTTGGACAAATTGAACGTGTGGCACACCTTGCAAAAGGTCTCAGTAATCCGCACGATCCACATTTCACAGCGACAAAGCTTTGGTCGCGCCAAGTTGCAAGCCTCGAATCTGCACGTGCCTGAATTAGGGTATGTCTTGCCCTATGCCGCATTGCAAAACAGCTTGGATGCGGCATTGCAAGAAAGTGATGTCCACACCCTCTATCAAGCACGCGTATTGAAATTGAGCGGTGAAGCAGATCATGCGGTGATTCAATATCAACGTGAAGATGATGCAGAATCGACATTGACCGCTCGTCTTGCGGTGGTTGCAGATGGCGGAAAATTATTGGCAGAGCCGTATCCACCTAGTTTCCATGATTATGGGCAAAGTGCGGTGATTGCCCATGTCACCGCCGCCGCACCCTTGCTTGACACCGCATTTGAACGCTTTACGCCGCAAGGTCCTGTCGCGTTATTGCCTTATCAAGATGGCTACGAGTTGGTTTGGACTGCGCCACACGAACGCGCGGCGGCGATGCTGGCGTGGGATGACGCAACTTTCCTCAATGAATTACATCAGCACTTTGGGGATCGCGTGGGGGCATTTTTGAGCGTCAGTAAGCGCACCAGCTTTCCGTTGGGGCTGAAACGCGCGCCGCTGCTCACCCCCATGCCTCACACCGTTTTGCTGGGCAATGCAGCCCAGGCTTTGCACCCCGTGGCAGGACAAGGTTTCAACATGGGGGTACGCGATGCGTGGGAGTTGGCACAAGTCATTTTGGACTGCGCACCCGATAGTCTGGGCACAGAAACCATGCTTGCCACCTACCGCGCCAGCCGCAGCATGGACAGAAATGCGGGCATACGCTTTACGGATAGTCTGGTGCGGATTTTTTCCAACGATTTGCCCGCGCTTCGCCCAGCTCGTGCTGCCGCACTCAGCATGTTAGATTCACTACCGATTGCAAAGCAGTTTGTGGGACGACGTATGATGTTTGGCGCAAATGGATAGCCCCTGCCATCACCTGCGCGTCATATTCCTCACGCATACTTAAGTCATCGCGCAGGTACTTCGCATCCTGCCAAATACGCGCTTCCCCAGTTCGGCTACAATGCAGCACTATTTAAGGAGATCAACATGACAAATAAATTAGTTGGAAAAATGGTCATTGGGCAATCGGGCGGCCCGACCACTGTTATCAATCAATCATTGGTGGGCGCAATTTTAGCCGCGCGTCTGCAACCAAATATCACGGGAATTTTGGGCGCGCATCATGGCATCGCGGGGATTATGAAGGAAGATTTCATCGACCTCACCACACAATCACTGGAACAATTAGAACTCGTTGCCACCACACCCGCAGCAGCTCTAGGTTCGGTACGTCTGAAACCTGGCAAAGCAGAATGCGAACAAGTCTTTGAAGTATTTAAGAAACATGACGTGCGCTATTTTTTCTACGTCGGCGGCAATGATTCCGCTGAAACGGCGCATATCATCGCGGAAATGGCACGCGAAGCCAATTATGATTTCTGTACTGTACACATCCCGAAAACCATCGACAATGACCTCAAAGTAACCGACCACTGCCCAGGTTTTGCCTCCGCAGCACGCTTCGTTGCTTTGGCATTTATGGGCGATGACCGCGACAACCGCGCTTTGCCAGGGATCAAAGTCAATGTGGTGATGGGACGTAGCGCAGGGTTCTTAACTGCTGCGGCTGCCTTGGCACGTCAAAATGAAGGCGATGGCCCTCATTTGATTTACCTGCCAGAACGAGTCTTCAACGTCGAAAGTTTCAAACAAGACGTGCGCGATGTGGTGGCAAAACACGGCCGTTGCGTCATTGCTGTCTCAGAAGGCATCACCGATAGCGAAGGGCAACCGATTTCCACCAGTGGTGAGCGCGATTCACATGGCAACATTCAATTGTCAGGAAGCGGTGCGCTGGGCGATACGTTGGCGGCATTGGTCAAATCTGCTTTTGAAGGTAAAAAAGTCCGTGTGCGCGCCGACACCTTCGGCTATTTGCAACGCTCTTTCCCCACGATCATTTCCCCCATTGATGCACAAGAAGCCCGCGCCGTGGGTAAATTCGCCGTTGAACATGCCGCCACCACCGCACAACCAGGTTCGGTTTCCATTCGCCGTTTGAGTAGCGTGCCTTACCAAAGCGAATGCTTTATCACCCCACTCGCCTCCGTTGCCCGCGAGGCGACGGCAATGAAAGACGAGTACATCAACGCTGCGGGTAACGACGTCACACAAGCATGGCTAGACTACGTCGCACCGTTGGTGGGTGACTTGCCCAAAATGGGAAACTTATAAAAATACAATTGATTGTGCTTTCATATTGACAGCACGGCCGCTAATCAACGTGACAGGAATGCCAAGCAGCATAACGTCAACGCTTTCTCAGTGAGGATAAGAGATGGAGATGAATCATTTTTTCGATTACCAAGAAACGGTAAACGATAACGGCATATTTCTGACTTTTAGCGGTCTATTCACGCAAGAATTCATCATCAAATTAGGTGATGCCTTGAAAAGTAAACTATCGATCTTTAGCGTAGATCGTTCACTGGAACTCAAGGTCTTTTCTTTGGTGGTAGAGCAGTCACAAAATATTATCTTTTATTCAGCAGAAAAATCTGTTCAGATCTCGGAGCAGCACGAAAATATGGGGGTGGGTACGATTACCGTCGGTTTCAAAGATAATCACTTTTTTGTATTTTGTGGCAATCGAATTGCTAATCAAAAGGTTGATAAACTACGTCAAAAGCTCACGCTACTCCAAAAAATGAACAAAGACGAGCTAAAGGAATACTACAAAGCGCAACGCCGCATTACCCCTGATACTGAAAGTAAAGGGGCGGGCTTAGGTTTCATCGAAATGGCTAGAAAAGTCAGTCAAACCATAGAGTTCGACTTTTTTAAGCTGGATGAACAATACTCGTATTTCAGCATTAAAGCGGTTATCTAATAGGCATAAATTATGGAAAATCTTGTTATAGAACGTACAGAAGCAACGCCTGAAATTCACTTTGATTACCTAACAGGAGTGTTAGCTTTACGTGGCGAATCTTATCCAGAAAATGCAGCTGATTTTTACACGCCCGTCTTCAAATGGTTGAGAAGTTTTCTGGCAAGCAACCATCTCAATGAAATTGTTGCTAACATTGAAATTCTCTACTTCAATTCCAGCTCATCCAAAGTCTTGATGAATTTATTTGATTTACTGGATGTCGTATCCACCCAAGGAAAACGGGTAAGCGTCAATTGGATTTATGACGTTGAAAATGAGTCTGCCCTAGAATACGGCGAAGAGTTCAAGGAAGATATTAAATTCATTGAGTTTAATTTGGTTAAAAAATAATGTCCGACGACGAGTTATTTTTTCAAGAGGATGCAGTGATTAGTATCGGCGAGATCCTCCTCACGCATCTTCCTGATCGTGATGCACTCCATCTTGCCTATGCCGATTTATTGGATCACTATAAAAAACTTTCCCGCCAGACTAAACGTCTAGTTCGCATGAATGACCGCCATCAAGCTGAGCTAACGCAAAAAACAAAAGAATTAAACCTGCGGAATCAGTTCATTACCAAAACATTTGGCCGTTATATGTCGGATGAAATTGTCGCCATGTTATTGGAGTCGCCCGAAGGTTTAAATCTGGGCGGAGAAGTCAAATTAGTCACTGTGGTGATGACAGACTTACGCGGATTTTCCTCTATTTCATCCTCGCACCCCCCTGAAGTGGTCGTCGGCATGTTGAATGACTATCTCAAAGAAATGACCAACATCATTTTTAAATATGCAGGCACGGTCAATGAATTTATCGGCGATGGGATTCTGATTTTGTTTGGTGCGCCGATCACGCGCCCAGATGACGCAGCACGCGCCATTGCTTGCGCCATCGAAATGCAACTGGCAATGGTCAATGTCAATGCCAGTAATCGTCAAAAAGGTTTCCCAGAACTGGAAATGGGCATTGGCATCAACACAGGTAAGGTGATTGCAGGCAATGTAGGTTCCGATATGCGCATGAAATATACTGTAGTGGGCAGTAGCGTCAACTTGGCGGCACGCGTTGAATCCTACACAGTGGGCGGGCAAATACTAGCAACAGATTCCACGCTTGCCAATATACCGCCCCATGCCGTCAGGCTGCATGGCGACTTTCTCGTCCCCTTCAAAGGGGTGAGCAAGCCCGTGAGGATACACAACATCATCGGCATCAATGCGCCTTACGACGTGTCGCTACCCCAACAAACCATCGTTTATCAAGACTTACTGCATCATTTGACCTTCAACTTTGAAGTACTCGACGGCAAACATTCTTACGGAAAAATCTGGGCAGGACATATCATATGTTTGGCTGAAAAATCGGCTATTTTTATTTCATCCCTAGAGCTTGCCGTTCATGACAATCTCAAAATCAACCTCCATGCACCCACCGATGAAACTGAAGACGCACATCTTTATGCCAAAGTATTGCAGTGCGTGGACAACCTAGCGTTGAAATATGAGATTCACTTTACCTTCTTACCCGAAGAAGTACGCATCTGGCTGACACAACAAAACAGATCGCATTGACCGACATCGCAACAAGCTGGCTCAATATCAAATCTGTTGACAGTTAAGCGCGTACTTCCCATCCGATTATCGTCACATCATCACGTCTCTTTTGTGCACCTTGGTGAGTCGCCAGTGCATGTCGGTATATTTTTCCTTGTTCTGACATCGGCTTATGCACATTTTCTTGGATCAACTGATGTAATTTTCGTCGTCCGAAAGGAAAGTTATTGGTGCCAACTTGATCGACAAAACCATCCGAATAGAGATAGAAACGCTGTCCATCCAACAACGGCATAGTCCTTTCACTAAAGACATAATCAACATTAACATCCTTATAGCCTAATTGCGCACGATCACCCTCAAGCACCGTTAAAGTACCTTGATAGGCAACTAAGAGCGGGAATCTTGCGCCTGCAAAACGAAGCTCTGGACGATCAAAATCAAACCAACACACACCGATTTCCAATCCATCGTCCATTTTGGATTCACCCTCAGCTTGATGATAAAGCGAGAGTTTTATCAAAGCATTCAACTTTTTCAACATTTCAGCAGGGCCACGGCAACTCCCCTCGCTGATAATTTGTTTAATGGAAGACATGGTAATCATGGTCATCAATGCCCCTGGCACGCCATGTCCTGTGCAATCAATGACCGCCACCATCACGCCATGATTGACGCGTGCAACGGCATAGATATCCCCTCCCACAATATCCTTGGGTTCCCACAAAATAAAATGATCTCCCAAAACCGCATCCACTAAATCTGTCGAGGGTAAAACGGCCGCCTGTATGACTTTGGCATAGGCGATGCTTTCCATAATTTGACGATTCTTTTTTTGAACACTATCCAGTGCCGCCTTAGTTTGCTGTATCGCCGCAAGACGAACCGCAATATCACCCTCAATAGATTGCGCCATGCTATCGAAAGTCTGGCCGAGTATCCGTAACTCTTCGACACTACGCGCGTTGGTAACTTGCTCAGTACGAGCCGCATAATTCCCTGCCGTCAAGGCATCTGCAATGCCTTTAAGCTGTTGAATAGGTTGCAAAACACGGCGACGCACCGTATTGAAAGCAATCATGACCAAAATAATGGTCGCCGCCATACTTAGCAACGAGAAAACAATCAAGTTCTGCAATCGCGAGGTCTCATGTGCAACCTCTGCGCGAGTCCGTGCATCAGTGATAGACAGCAACGTTTCAACCGCATGTGACAATGATGCTTTGCGTAAATTGTAATCTGCCCCATGTACTAGCTGACTGGCATAATCAAGATGTGGCTCGCCTTCAGAAATGAACTCCTGCTTAACAGGATCATATAAGCCCTGCGTGGCAGCAAAGGCAATTTGCTCAATTTGATTCATATCACGATTGGCTTTTAGGACAGCATCAAAGGCGGCAAATTCTGCTTGACCAAACCCCCATTGCTTCATCCTCTCCGCCAAGGAGAACCTCGTCCCATTTTCTGGCAGCTTATGCTGAATTTTGCCAGCAATGACATCATCCCAATAGGTTATGGGATTTAAGGCATCTGGCGCAGCCTTCTCTCCCTGACGAATCGCTAAAATATCGTAGTAATAAAACAAATAGCGAGACTCGCCCGTGATGGTATAAGCACGCACCAGCCGCACTAATTGCTCGGTCTCTTGATACAACTCATTGGATAATGCAATCGACTTCTGGCGATGATCCTGCGCTTGAAGAACGCTTGAATAGGCTTGTTGAATCAGCACCATAAACAAAGTATTGGCACTGAGCATCAACAAAACCAGTATGAAAAACCAAAGGGAGATGTTGCGTAGTTTCATGCGTTAGGGGAAACATGGTAGGTATCAAAACAAAACCCCTAGAAGGAAGGGACTCCCTTTTCACAATCAAGATACAAAGAACAGATGACAACAATTTAACGTGCAATCACATTCAATCCTGGCTTGAGATCCTTCTCGTCAATATAGCCAATTGCGCCAGGTGTTATCTGAACAAACGCCATAACATCGGCTGGACTAACCAACTCTCGCGGTGGCAATCCTTTGCCAATGTAACGACGTACCATCCAGTAGGCCGTATATTTGTCATCATCCTGCTGTAAAAAATCCTGTAGGAAATGTTCTCGCAATGAACAGGGCTTAAGATTGATCGCAGTAACATACACACCTTCAACCTCAATCAGCCTGCCCATAAAAATCTTCTGTATCGTTTTTGCATCCATTTTACTTAAACTAGGATGACCGATCACCACCACTTCGCCCGCGAACGCACCGCTCATCATCAGGAGCAGCAGCACGACCAGTTTAAATTGAATTTTCAGCATAGTGTATTCTTCTTGGATAGCAGCCCGTGTAAATGCTAAACACACATCAAAAGCTGCATTCGATATAGATAATCAGAGCGAATTCTACAATAAAACACTTAGTAAAGTATATCTAACGCATTGTTTTGTCAGCTTCACCGTCAAACAAGTGAATGGATGACTAAGTTTACGCATAAAAAGATGCCATGCTCTGTCCCACTGCTTCAGCGATTTTAATGCCATCTACTGCCGCCGATAGAATGCCGCCCGCATAACCCGCGCCTTCCCCCGTGGGATACAAGCCTACCGTATTCACACTTTGCAGCGTGTAGTCATGTCGTTTAATGCGGATCGGCGAGGAGGTGCGCGTTTCCACACCCGTTAACACCGCATCTGCCATATCAAATCCTTTGATCTGTTTAGCAAAAGCAGGTAACGCTTCTCGGATCGCAGCAATCGCATAATCAGGCAAAGCCGTCGCCAAATCACACAAATGCACACCAGGGGTATAGGAGGGTTGTACCGCACCGAATTCTTTAGAGGGTTTTCCCGCCAAGAAATCGCCCACCAATTGTGCGGGAGCTTGATAGGTCTTACCGCCCAACTCGTACGCACGCGCTTCCCAAAAACGTTGCAATGCCATACCCGCCAGAGGATCGTTGGGGTAATCTTGTTCGGGGGTGATCCCCACCACGATGCCGCTGTTGGCATTGCGTTCATTGCGCGAATACTGGCTCATGCCGTTAGTGACCACACACCCTGCTTCGGAAGCCGCCGCCACTACCGTACCGCCAGGACACATGCAGAAGCTATACACCGAGCGTCCGTTGCTGGCGTGGTGTACCAGTTTGTAATCCGCCGCCCCCAACAGCGGATTGCCCGCGTTGTGATGATAGCGAGCGCGGTCGATCAGCGATTGAGGATGTTCAATGCGGAAACCAATGGAAAAGGGCTTGGCTTCGATATAAATCCCGCGTTTGTGGATCATTTCAAAAGTGTCGCGTGCGCTGTGTCCAATCGCCAACACTAAGTGGCGGGTGGCAAGGTAGTCGCCGTTGGACAGCGTGACACCGCGCACTTGGTTATTTTCAATGTCGATGTCATCCACGCGGCTGGAAAAGCGGATTTCGCCGCCTAGCGATAGTATGGTTTCGCGCATTGTTTCCACCATACCGACCAAGCGGAACGTGCCAATGTGCGGCTTGCTGACATAGAGAATTTCTTCGGGCGCACCTGCTTTGACAAACTCCTCCAACACTTTGCGTCCTAGATGGCGAGGATCTTTAATTTGGCTGTACAACTTGCCATCGGAAAACGTCCCCGCGCCCCCCTCACCAAACTGCACGTTCGATTCAGGATTCAATACACTTTGCCGCCACAAGCCAAAAGTATCTTTGGTGCGCTCACGCACCGCTTTGCCGCGTTCCACGATGATGGGACGAAACCCCGATTGCGCTAAAATCAAGCCCGCAAACAAGCCCGCAGGCCCCATGCCCACGACCACAGGACGTTCGGTCATGTTATTAGGCGCGTGCGCAACAAAGTGATACGAGGTATCGGGCGCGATGGATACATGCGGATCCTTGCCAAAACGCGCTAACACGACCGCTTCATCACGAAGAACCACATCCAAGGTGTAAATAAACAATATAGCGGACACTTTGCGCGCATCCACGCCACGCCGATAAATCGAAAAAGACAGTAAGTCCGCCTCTTCTATTGCCAATTTTTTGAGAATCGCCGTGCGAATCTCATTCTCGGCATGGGTTAAGGGTAATTTGATTTCGGTTAAGCGCAACATAAGGGCGAGGAAAAATAGGTAAGAGTGTGCATTTTAAAAGATTACACAGGAAAGTTGACATATACTTCGCCCTAAGAAGAAAACGACAGGAAATTAGCGTTCTCTTGCCATCACAATTTGCCGAGCGACAGGCAAAAAAAGCCCCCAAATCCAGTTGGGGGCAAAGAATCTTAACAGGGTTAAGATGCACGCTCAGGGAGGAGAAACGTGGAATAACTTTCATTATTCACAGCGTCAGAGTGTCTATTTTTAGAATAGTTCAACAAAAAATGAAAAAATTTTAATTTTTGCTCAGCCTCAAGTATCGCGCCCTAGACACGCCAGATAGACCAATAAAATCCCCTATAATACTCATCCAATTCATCAATTTTCAGGAGATGTGATGCAAACACTCGGACAATATCCCCAAACTAGAATGCGCCGTATGCGCCATGACGCTTTCTCCCGCAACCTGATGCGTGAAAATATACTCACTTCCGCCGATCTGATTTACCCCGTTTTTGTGCTGGAAGGCGAAAATCGTGTGGAAGACGTGAAGTCCATGCCTGGCGTACAACGTAAAACGCTGGATTGCCTGCTTAAAGATGCGGCGGAATGCGTCAAGTTGGGCATTCCTGTGATGGCGATTTTCCCCGTGGTGGATGCCGCTCTGAAAAGTTTAGATGCCGCCGAAGCTTATAACCCCAACGGTCTCGTGCCGCGTGTGGTTGCCACACTGAAACAGCATTTTCCCGAATTGGGCATTATGACCGACATCGCCCTTGATCCTTACACCAGCCACGGACAAGATGGGCTGATTGATGACAGCGGCTATGTGTTGAATGACGAAACTATCGCCGTGTTGACGAAACAGGCGCAATGCCATGCCGCAGCAGGTGCGGACATCGTTGCCCCCTCCGACATGATGGACGGACGCATTGGCGCAGTGCGCGCCGCGTTGGATGCGCATCACCACATTCACACCCGCATCATGGCATATTCCGCCAAATACGCCTCTAGCTTCTACGGCCCCTTCCGCGATGCGGTCGGCTCCAGCGGCAATTTAGGCAAAGGCAACAAAAACACCTACCAAATGGATCCCGCCAATTCTGACGAAGCCTTGTGGGAAGTCGGCTTGGACTTGCAAGAAGGTGCAGACATGGTGATGGTCAAACCAGGGATGCCCTACCTCGACATCGTGCGCCGCGTTAAAGATGAATTCAAAGCCCCGACCTTTGTGTATCAAGTCAGCGGCGAATACGCCATGCTCAAAGCCGCCGCACAAAACGGTTGGCTGGATGAAAAAGCTTGCGTGTTGGAATCGTTATTGGCGTTTAAACGTGCGGGTGCGGACGGGATATTGACTTACTTTGCGTTGGATGCGGCGCGGTGGTTAAAAGGATAGTATTTTCACCCTGCGAGTCGTGCTAGCAACCTACCGCAGGGCATCTTTATGATGGTTTAAAGGGCATCGTGGGCACAACTCATTCGACTTTTTGTCCACAAGGTCAGCTTGTCAGCAAGCTCCACGCCGACACAAGCCCTTCATTTCACAGTATTCGCACGTCACGCCATTGGCGGGGAGCGGGGTGCCTGATCGCATTTGTTCAAACACCGTTTGCAAACGTGCCAAGTTCCATGCCGCCAAGTCAGGAATAGCTTCAACAGGCGCGATGCTGCTGACTTTTTCGCCATCAAGGCTGACGAAAGCGGCGTGGCTGGCATCTTTGGCAAGGGCGTAGCAGACAAGTTGTACGTCTTCGCCCGCCAATGCCAGCTTGGCTTTCAAGCCCGTGGCGGATTGTGTTTTGTAGTCCAGCACGCAGATTGCGCCGTTGGCATCGGTGTCGAAACGGTCGATGCGACCTTTTAAAACCAATTGCTCATCGACCGCGAACTCCATGCCTTGCTCGGCGGCGGTGTATCGCCAACCTGCGGTTTCTTGTTCGCGTTGCCAATTCAAATACGCGGGAATGAGCTTTTCCCATCGCAACAGCCACGCGTGGGCGAGGTAGTCGGATTCCAAGGCTTGCTCAAAGACTTCGCGGCTGATGCGTTGCAACGTCGCTTCGGCGACATCGGCTGGCACATTGAGTAATAAGGGAATTTCAGCGTGGAACAGTTGCAAAATTTTATGCACCCACGTGCCGTAATCGCGCTTGTCCAAGGTTTCGCGCACTTCTTCCAAGTCGTTGAGATGCAGCACATAGCGGGCGTAAAACTGGTACGGGCAGGCGACCAGGCTGTTGTAGCCAGAGGGGGAGATGCGTTGCGGCAAGCGGTCTGCTGGGACGCGGGGGTTTGCGGTGATCGCTTCGAGCAAGCTGGCATCGGCGACGCGCACGCGGGCGTGGGGCAACAAACGGGCTAATTGTGGGTCGATTAAATCGCTGCCGCCCGCCAATACGCTGAGGGTGCGCAGCATTTCCAAATAGGGACTGAGCAGGTTGATGTCGCCGTTTTGCGTGCTTTGCCACGTCGCTAACACCGTGTCGTTCATCGCCAACAGCCCGAATAAATCATCGCGCACTTGGTGTTGTTGCGCCGCCGAGACGGGCAAACCCAGCGTGGCGCGCACGCCGTCGTTGAACCATTGCCCGACATTCAGCGGAGCGGGTAAATGCGTGGCATCGCAGCCGACCAACAACACCGCGTCAAACTGCCGCCAGCGCGTCGCCGCCAGATGGGTGAAGCGCACGGGGCTTTCGATAGTCATGTCGCGGAAAGTATTGGCATCCAATTGTTGCGACAACCAGCGTCGCCATTCGCCAAAACTCAGGCGCGTGGCGTTGTCTTTCAGGTCGTCCGCCCATTGTTTCAGTAATTGCAATAACTGCTGACCTGCTGGATCGCGTGCCCAACCCGCCCCCAAACCCAACGCAAACGCGCTGTCGTGCAAACCGCGCAGCCAATCGACCAAGGGTAATTTTTGATTGCGCCCTTGTGTAGCAGCATCTTTTAGACGTTGCAAAGCGGGGACTAATTCAGGCGATTCTCGTTGCGCCAACTTGATAAACGAGCTGATATGCGCCACCACACCGTGTTTGCGCACCAATTGTTCAAACAAAAATGCAGCGTGTTTACGGTCACTGGGCGGTGCGACGGCGAATAAAAATGGCGACTTGAGCAAGTCCAGCACGTCTTGATAGTAAAAATCGTTTTGCAACACGTCCAGCCACACTTTCAGCGGCGTGCTGACCGCCAAGGTGGAAAACGTCCAACCCGATTCGTCCTGCACGCGAACTTCGGCGCGCTCCAACAACGCCCGTACCCGCCGCGCCACCAGTCGATCTTGCACTACCACCGCGATGTTGGATTTACCCGCCAACAACCAACGCCGAATTTGCACCTCGGCGGCTTCGGCTTCTTGCTCTAAACCTTGGGCGGGGAAAAGTTGCAAGTTGGGCAAACGGGCGGAGGCGGGCAATTGGCGCGCTAAGGTTTGCAAATCCTCAATGTCGCGTAGGTCGGGTTTTAACCCTACAAGTCGGGCTGAAGCCCGCCCCACGGCAAAGCTGCTGTTTAACCACGCGTATTGGTCTTTTCCCCGCGCCATCTCGCGCAAGTCAAATACGGTGACTTCGATATTTTCGCTGCATAAGTCCAAAAACCGCGTTTCGACAATGCTCTCGTCCGAGGTGCGCAGCACATATAACGGCGTGGCTAGCTGCGCCGCCCATGCCGCCAAGCGATATTGCTCCGCCTTGACCGTGTGCCAACTGGCATCGTGATTCATGGCAAACCACAGTTCATGTACCACACGGGCTTCAAACTGCATGGCTTCGCCGCGCTTGGCTTGATACGCCGCCGTCAATTGTTCAGCAAATTCCGCCTCGGACAACGGCAACACCACCGCATAGCGCGTCAGCTCATCAATCAACGCCAATAACTCGCTCGCCACACCCCACAAATCTGCATCACCAAACCAGCCTTGATCGCGCAGCACTTGGTACAACTGCGCCACGCGCTGCATATCGGATTGAATCGCTTGCGGAAGCGGGATTTTGAGCAACGCATCTGCCAGCGTGGTCATATTCGGCAACAACAACGGCACGCCCGCTGCCGCACTCAACGCTCGCGCCAAGGGCTGCGCGGCATAGTGATTCGGCAACAACACCGTCAAGCCACGTAAATCGGGCAGTTCATCGGCGTGATGAGCGAGGATATGTTGAGCGATTTGGGGGTAGAAGGGCATGAAAGACGGTGAAAGGTGATAGGTGAAAGGTGAAACGGGTGGGGATGCGAAGTGATCTACTTCTTTTCACGACACTTGGAAATAAAAACGTGAAGCGTGAAAAAAGCCGTCTCGTACCTACAGCGTTGCACCGCATCTATTGAAACCGAAGCAAAAGGTGAATCGTGAAATTAACCGTTGCATACTGACAACATTTCACTTTTCACCCTTCACTTTTCACGGCAACTATCTCTCCAACAAATGCAGCTTGGCTTTCACCCCGCGCCATTCATCGGCATCGGCGGGCGCATCTTGTTTTTCTACAATCGGTTGCCACACTTTCGACAATTCCGCATTCAACGCAATGAAGTGTAGTTGATCTTCTGGCAAATCATCCTCAGCAAAAATCGCTTCGGCTGGGCATTCCGCCACGCACAAAGTGCAGTCGATACATTCATCAGGATCAATCACCAAAAAGTTCGGTCCCGCACGAAAACAATCCACAGGACACACATCCACGCAATCGGTGTAGCGGCATTTAATACAATTCTCAGAAACTACGTAAGTCATCACACACTCCAGTCACAAAAGTGTGTGCATTTTAGCAGAGGCAAGGAGATGAAACGGCTAAAGTGCATACATAAATCACTGACTCGCCCTTGATAGCCCGTTTCCAAGCGTGCTTCGTCCCAATAAATTAGCGTCCCGAATCAGGCTTACAGTTTGAGCTTAAGTTGCAAAGAAATTGATCCATAGATGCGATCTTTATAGCTGGGAATGACGATGATGTTTGCACCTATGTTTTGGCACTCAAAGCTGATGGTAGGAATAACCGCGAGAAACACATTGCCATTTCGCATATGGGTATAGTGATCCATGAGACCTATGCCAGCCCCTAAACGAAGAACCCCTACTTCAATCGGCTGCCAATACCAACCCAGATAGTGTGAGTTTAGCCTATCGCTGTTTCTAAATGCGCCGAGCGTAACTGAGTTCACCGTTGAGTAACGATATTCACCACCTAGCCCATAATTTTCATTATTCAGCCCCTTATTTTGCTGGAAGTGGTAAGAATAAAAACCAGGATTCAGCCAGAATTCGCTGAGGGGCTTTGATTCGATCACAGCAAAAACATCCGCACTCGCAGCACATGGAAAAAACAACAGAGGCAGCCAAAGAAATGACCTGAACAAACATGAATTGCGCATTTTGGCGTATTTTTGTGGGGAACGGAGCAAATTCTAGCCTAGTTAGGCAAGGTCAACTACCTTCTATTCGCGTAGCTTCATTTGGTTTGTTGTCCGAGCTTTTATTGCTTTTCTCTTGCGCAGACTGTGCCCACAGCGAATTTTCTCTGGAGATAAGATTCTCTATCCGTTGAACCAACAACTCGAAAGCATTCGTATCATGGTAGGGCTCTACGCCTGTCAGGAAGAGAAATCGCTCATGGTGCAGCTGCTCTGCGGTCATACGATATTGCACCCAGTTTTCTTGGAATTTAAACAGGGAAATCGCAGCGGTAGCGACCGCCACCAACATCCCTAAAAAACCAACCACCAACATCCATCGAATATCACCTATTCCAAGAAATGTCGTTTTTTCATCCAAACCCGAAATAAACGGCACCAGCGCAGAGGCGATAATTTGCGTCAATTGCAATCGTTTAAACCATTTCTGATTCCAACCACTTTTACGGTCATACCACGCAATCTGATCTTCCAATCGCTCTGCCAGATATTGCTCGTCGTTCATCCTTGCCATATTCCACTCCCTCTTCAGTTAATCATCTCACCCACCCTATATGCAGGTTGATTGCCGCAATGCTTCGTTTTACCCAGTGGACACACTTACTGACTAACCGCATGTACCGTTTGCGCAAGTACTGCAAAAGCCTGCGCACCTGGCTTGTGCACACCCTGTTCTGCAAATAACAAGTAAATCAGCTGAACAAGATGGTTTTCTGACAGAGTGGTCAAATGAATATGCCAATCCTTTTTGCTCTGCGCATCCAGCGTATCGCTGCTATCAATTAAGCCAGATACCCAAGCAAATAAGAATGCCTTCTGCCCGCCCTCCAAGATATCATGCACTTCTTTGGTAATATCTTGTTTATCTTGAAGTAAATGGGTAAATTTAAACTTAACTAACTCAACCTCGGCCTGATTGGCTTTGCTTTCTGCCACCTGCGCTCGAACAGCTGCAAGTTTTGCATTTTCAACTTGCAACTTCGCAACCAACTCCGCATCGCTTGCTCGCTTACTCGCAGCCTCTGCTTCAGCGGCAGCAGACAACGCCTCACTCGCCAGCACTTTTGCAAAGGATTCCGCTTTCATGGCACGCTGCGCATCTTTCTTGGCTAACTGACTCGCAGTCAGGGCTTCCGCAGTGGCCTCTTTCGCATTTTTAGCCGCATTCAACGCATTGAGTGCTTCCTCTTGGGCTTTCTTTTCCGACTCTAATGCCTTTCTTTCTGAATCTATCGCTTTTCTTTCGGAAAGGAAGGCTTTTTTCTCGCCATATTTGGCACTATTTCGCTCAGAGAATCCCCATACCGCCAAGCTCAGGGCAACGACAAAGCCAATCAACATAAAGCCAACCATTTTCTGTTGTCGCTCTTGCCGAATCTCCGCTCTTTGAGCGGCTTCCTCAATCATTTTATGATGAGCTTCGGCGGCATCACTTTGACTGACGAAATCCACCACCAAACCAAAGTCAACCGCCGTACCATATCGTTCAGCCCACACCCCATTAGGACGGGTTTGCCCTTGCCACTCCAATGCCAGAGCCAAATCCGTACCATGCCAAAGCTCACCATGACCACTGGCATGGCGTTGCGCTGCATCTAACAAGCGTAAATACATCGCCGACTTCTCGCCTTCTTCGGCGACCCAGCGTTGCAATCGTTGCCATTGGCGAATCAAGCTTTCGTGGCTAATGTCCAATATCGTATCAGGGCTCAGTGCAATCCGTGGGGGAGGCATCAAAAAATGTCGCCCCGCTTGACGGAAAACCTCGACCACCTTGCACAAGGTGCTCCAATCCGTTGCCGTAATTTCCTGCAATGCTCGCAAGCGCAAGGGACGACGTATATCTTGACCATCACGACTACGCTCCGTTAACGCACGGAACATGTTTTCAGCCACACGTTGCGCTTCAGGACTCAACTCAGACCACGCTTGTTCAGCATGTCCATCCAATGCGCCACGCAAGCCATTCATCGCTTGGAACTTATCCAGCGTCAAAATTTTATCTTCGTCCTCATCCCACAAGCGCATCAGTGCATGTTGCAACAAAGGCAATTGGTCAGGGTTGTTGCTGGCTTCGTTGAGCAGATTATTTGCCAGTGCGTCATCGACTGCACCTCGGAACAAAACAGCGGGCAGACAAATCGCCTCACGTAATTGTTCACGTGTCAGGCGTGGCGTGAGATACAAGCCATCGTTAATCGCTTCTGGCAGACCATAGAACTCCGCTGCTGCGCCCAAAAAATCCGAGCGCATGGTCATGGCAACATAGATATCAGGATGCCGACTGGCTTCCAATATCAGCGCAACGAAGGAGGTCGCTTGATTGGCTTCTAATTCGCGGAAACGGAATAACTCTTCAAACTGGTCCACCAGCAGCAGCAAACGCGTGCCTTCTGGCAAGGGCGACTGCGCAAGAATTTCATGCAAGCTACGCGGACCGCGCCTGAGGGATGCCGCGAGTGAAGCTTGATTGGCAACATCCTGGTTGAGTTCACACACATCTCCATGATTGCTCGGCAAATCGGTCAACCACGCTTGTCGAAATGCTTTATCGGAAAGCAGCGCGTCCGCCAATCGCATAAAGGGCTGATCGCCAGGCTTCATCTCGGCAATACTCCAGCGCGTGCCGACTTCACCCATATAGCCTTTTTCCAGACTGGGCAACACACCCGCTTTCATCAAGGACGATTTACCGCTCCCTGATGAACCCAATACCGCAAGGAAATGACGCAGTTTGAGCCGCGTTAATAACTCGTCTGTTTGTTGTTGCCGACCAAAAAAGATACGGGATTCGGCACGTCCAAAAGCCCGCAGACCAGGATAGGGGCGCAGGTCACGCTTATTAAGCATTCTCCACCTCACGCATAAAAGCCTCCAAACAACGCGCATCGAAGTTATCACGGCACGTCAGCATCAATGCATCCGATGGCACAAAGAACAACTCCTCCGCCTCTTCACTTTGGCAAATCATAATGGGCGGCTTGGTGTCGCGCTTTAAAATATGCGTCAATGCCTCAGACAAATAATCCTCCACTACATCCGCAGGTGCGACACGTTGCAACATGAGCAACACATCACAAAACTGATAACCACGCTCAATACTTTTACGAATACCTGCTGCATCGCCCTGATAACGCGGCAGTGCGATCCCAAAACCATTCGCCTTTAACGTCTGTGCCACCGTCTTAGCGTGATCAATATCGTCCTGCCCTGCATGGACAAACACCATACGATTACCATTACTGGGTTTGGGGGGCGGAGGCTCTTCTTTTTTGGGAAATACCGCTTCGCGCACCGCACGAATAAAGTCCGACAGCGGCGATGCCATCACATTCTTGCCATCCAACAACGCCTTGTGATCGGGGTTCTTGATTGCTGCACACTCTAGCTTAGGTTCCCGCCATTGCAAGATAGGCTTTTTGCTCGCGTCCGCTCTGGCAAACTGCTTACACGGAATGCCAGCCATCGAATTGCCATCCAGCAACTGCACAAAATGTGAACACTGCGCCAACGTGGCATCCATGTTTTCATCCAACTCGTTGTTGCGCGGCAGAGCCTCAATGCCAAATTGCCCCAACTCTCTGATTAAACTGGCGCGTTCGTCATACAAAGAGTCATTCACAGGGGCGACATAGACCGTCGCAAGCGTAGGCGTAGTCGAAGCGGCGGGGGGAATATTAGGGGTGTTAGCGACAGCGGCGGCTTCAACTTGTTGTTTTTCTTTGAGCGAACCTGCGAGGTGGTGAGACAAATCGGCGAGTTGGTCAAAATACGCGAAATCATCGGAGTGTGGAACGGGATAACCCAGCTGTCGAATCTTATCCTGATCGGTTTGCTTCCAAAAGCGATAAGTCAGCAAATCATGCAGTACGGGAGGCTTTTCGGACTTTTGTATGCTGTCCAGCTCCACCACAAAAACTCGCCCAGCAGGGCGATCCAGATGACGGCTAAACACTTGCAGTTCACGCTGACACCACTCCGACGCAATCCACCCTGGAGAAAGCAAAATCACCAGTGCGTGCGTTTTAGCCAATTGTTCTTCAATCGCAGGCGTGAGTTCGTCACTGCCTTTCAACCGAAAATCCATCCACAACTCGTAATTTTCTGCGCGTCCCATTTTGCGATTCAGTTCATTCCGCAAATTATTTATCAGATGCGTAATCCAGCCCTTTTCTTCTCCAGAAACAGGCTGATTGTCGATGTGCGCGTAGCTGATAAAAATGCCAGACAAGGTTTTTCCTTTAATTGAATGTGGCGTTTAATCGGGCGCGCCACTATATCGAAAAGAGGAAGGCGAATCAATCCAAGCGGAGAACATTCAGCCATTCTTATTTTGACTAAACAGTGAGTTTAGCGGGTACAAAAAATTCGCACATCACCCGACAGGGCGAAAAAATAAGCCAAATTTCGGATACACCGTACGAATAAATCCGTACCCAATGAAATTATTGAACTCCCCCTCTCCCGCACGCGGGCGAGGGGGGGTTACGCGCTACCCTTCCCTCTTCTCTCTTCTCTCTTCTCCCTTCCCTGTGTTTTTAAGGGTAAAAGTCCGAACCATAAGCTGCCTACGCGTGCCGCTACGGAAGCGTCCTGGCGAGACGAAAGCCAACATCGTTGTCCCAATACGACGCAGAGAAGTTGATGTAGCGAATCGCAGCGCGCACATTCTGAGGATCGCTGTTCCACGAGCCGCCGCGCAACACACGCTTCGCGTTATCGCCACCTTCAATCCAAGCACTGCCATCGCTAGGCGCGTTGGCATAAGTCGCATGGGGCGTGTCTTGCATCCATTCCCACACATCCCCGCTCATGTCGTGTAAGCCCCACGCATTCGGCTGTTTATGCCCTACTGCGTGAGTATGCCTATCCCCATTGGTCTCGTACCACGCTACGGCATAGACCTCATTGCCGCCGCAATAGTTAGTGTCCTTGCCCGCACGGCAGGCGTATTCCCATTCGGCTTCACTGGGTAGGCGGTAATGCTGACCTGTTTTGGCATTCAGTCTTTGGATAAAGTCTTGTACCCTGTCCCAACTCACCTGCTCCACCGCACAGTCACCGCCACAATCTTGGAAGTAGCTGGGGTTATCCCCCATCACCGCTTGCCATTGGGCTTGCGTGACTTCGTATTTACCCAGTTCAAAAGCAGCAATTTGCACGGGATGGGTGAGCTTTTCATCGTCATAACAATCACTGTCTCGCCCATCCTGACAGCCCATGATGAACTGCCCTGCGGGGATTTTTAGCATATCGGGTTCGTTTGCCGACACCGTGGGCAAGGACATCGCCACTTCTTGCGCCAAGGTGGCGAAATCGGCTGGATTAGGCTTTTTATCGACCTTTTCAGCAAACAACAGCCTGACGAATTGGCTGAGCCGTTCGGTGGTGAGATTGGGTAATTTAGCTTCCCAGTCTTGCTTTTGTTGCGCATTCAAACTGGGGCTGGACTCCAATAAGGGTTGCAACATCGCCAATAAAGTAACGCGCTGACCTTGGTCTATCATGCTTTGCAAATACGATACTATCCCCGCTTTTTGCTTAATCAGGTTATCCAGCGTCACTTTCACCGTGAGAATCTGCGATTTTCTGGCGGTGTTTTCAGCTTTTAATGCCCAACCCGTCAATATCGCCGCCGCCAAAAATCCGCTCAACAAATACACCCGTTGCCGTTTCATGCGTTTGAGTTCTGCTTGACGGTGGTTTTCCTCATCGGCAAGCCGTTTTGTCTCAGCGGCTTGGCTGTTGCTCAAAAAACCCATTGACATGGAAAAGAGATCAATTTTGTGTGCGAAGGGTGATTTTTTGTTATATCGGGCAGCCCAAAATCCAGAGGGCTTGTTCTGATTTTGCCAGAATAAAGCAAAATCCAAGTCCGTGCCATGCCACAGCTCACGATTATTTAGAGCTGCATCCACTAACCGCAAATACATAGCTGCACTATCCGATTCAGCACACACCCAATTACTTAAGCGCACCCATTGCCGAATCAGGCTTTCGTGGCTGATGTCCAGCACGGTATCGAGCGTGAGCGGGACATTGGGCGGCGGCATTAAAAAGTTGCGCCCTGATAGACGGAAGGTGTCAATTACCTTGACCAGCGCGTCCCAATGCTCCGTTCGCCCTGAGCTTGTCGAAGGGCTTTGTGCGACGGTGATTTGTCCTTCGACAAGCTCAGGACGAACGGTTGAGAGAGGCTCAGGACGAACGGCGATAAGTTCGAGCGCGGCTTGTACGCTTATGGGGCGGCGAATATCTTGCCCATCGCCTGCCCGTTCGGTCAGGGCGCGGAATAGGATTTCGGCGATGCGTTGTTGCGCGGCATCGAGTTCGGCAAACGCTAATTCGGCGTGTCCGTCCAGCGCGCCTTTGAGTCCGTTCATGCCGTCGAAGTCGGCGAATTTGAGGATGCCGTCGTCGCTGTTTTCCCAGAGTCGCATCAAGGCATGTTGCAACAGCGGGAGTTGATCGGGGTCGTTGCTGGCTTCGTTGAGCAGGTGGTTAATCAGGGGCTCTTCCACTTCACCGTCAAATTGCAACGCGGGGGTGCTAATGGCTGCACGCAGTTGATCACGGGTCAAGCGGGGTGTGAGGTACAGCCCGTCGTTAATCATTTCAGGCAGGTTATGAAATTCTGCCGCCGCACCGAGAAAATCCGAGCGCATGGTGATGGCGACGTAAATATCGGGGTGGGTACAGGCTTCCAGTAACAGCGCGACAAAGGCGGCGGCTTGGTCTTCTGCCTGCGTGCGGAAGCGAAACAGCTCTTCAAATTGATCAACCAACAGCAGCAGTTTTGTGCCGTCGGGCAACGGGTGGTGCGCCAATAGTTCGTGAAAGCTGCGCCAGCCCCCGCGCAACTCGGCGGTTAAGGACGCGGTGGCGCGATCATTGTTAGGATTCCACGCTTGCTTAAAAATCGGGTCATCCAACAAGGCTTCAGCCAAGCGTACAAAGGGCTGGTCGCTAGGTTTCATCTCGGCAATGCTCCAGCGCGCACCAATTTCGCCCATATAGCCTTTTGCCAGACTGGGCAAAACCCCTGCCTTCATCAGCGAAGATTTGCCGCTGCCCGACGTGCCAAGTACCGCCAAAAAGTGACGCGATTTCAGCCGTTCGAGTATGTCAAAAATCTGCTGCTGACGACCGAAAAACAAACGCGATTCGCTGCGTTCAAAGGCGCGCAAACCAGGGTAAGGGTGGAATTTATTAGGATTCATGGTTCAGACTCCAAGGGAATCAAAGTAACGGGTCGGGCAACGGCGCGCCCTCATCCCCAGCCCTTCCCCCAGTGGGGGAAGGGAGTAAAAGTCCCTCGCCCATCGGGAGAGGGGTTGGGGTGAGGGTGGATTTTTCATGCGCCAACTTCCTGCAAAAACAAATCCAAACAGCGGGTTTCAAATTTTTCACGACAGGGCAAGGTCAGCGCGCCTGCCAACACGATGCCGAGTTCGTCCGCTTGTTCACCTTGGCAAATCAGCACGTGGGGCTTTTGCTCGCGTTGTTTGATCTGGCGACGTGCGTCTAATAAGCAGTCTTCCACCAAGTCAGCAGGGGCTTGGCGGTGCAACATCAACAGCACGTCGCAACGTTTGAAATTACGTTCGATTTTTTGGTTGATGTCGCTGGCAGTGCCTTGATAAATGGGCAACAAGGCGGTGTAGCCTTTACTGCCAAGTTCGTTCGCCACTTCGCGGGCAGACACGATGTCATTGGGGCAGGCGTGAACGAACACCAATTTGTCTTCGGGATCGCGGGGTGGGATTGGGTCAGGCGGTTTGGGAAAAACTTTTTCTTGAATGTGGCGGGTAAATTCGGTCAGGGATGCCGCCATCACCGTTGCGCCCAGTAGCAAGGATTTTTGTTCAGCACGCGCAGCGGAAAAGTCCAGTTTAGTCTCGCGCCATTGCGCGATGGGTTTGCCTGTTGCCATCGCCAACGCGTGTTGTTTAAGCGGAATGCCGTAGCTCCATCCCGCGTCCAGCAGTTGCACAAAATGGAAACAAAGTGCTACATCGGCGGCGAATTTGCTTTCATCCCAATCATTATTGAGCGGCAATGCGGCGATACCAAGCTGACGTAAGTTACTGATTAAGCTGGCACGTTGTTCGTAAAGCGCGTCATTGACGGGGGCGACATAAATCGTGGCTTGGGCAGGCTGAAGCGTTGGTTCAGTCTGCGTGAGCGTTGCCGCCACGGGCGCAGCAGGCTGTTTGGCTTTGAGCGAGGTCGCCAAATCATTGGATAAATCGCGAATTCGGTCGTAATACGCTTCGTGTTCTTTGAGGGGAACGGGATAGCCCAGTTGTTTGATGCGCTCTTGATCGGTTTTTTGCCAGAAACGATAGGTCAATAAATCGTGCAAAACGGGCGGTTTGTCTTTGAGTTCAATCTGATCCAGCTCCACCACAAAGACCCGTCCAGCGGGATGTGCCAGATGTTGGGCAAACACCTTGAGTTCACGCTGACACCATTCTGAGGCTAACCAACCAGGTGACAGCAAAATCACCAGCGCGTGGGTTTTTGCCAATTGGTCTTCAATCGCAGGCGTGAGTTCGTCGCTGCCTTTCAGTCGAAAATCCATCCACAGCTCGTAATTTTCCGCCCGTCCCATTTTGCGGCTGATTTCATTGCGCAAATGGTTAATGAGGTGAGAAATCCAGCCCTTTTCACCCTCAGAAAAAGGCTGGTTGTCGATATGCGCATAGCTGATAAAAATGTCGGACAAGATTTTCCCCTTCTATTGAATGCGGCTTTAAAACTGACTGCGCACTATATCGAAAAGAGAAGCAAATAACGAGAGAAACCCTTTAGTTGCGTATCAAACTGCAATGAGCTGCACTTTGATTCAGATTATGCGACTAAGTTAAGCCCCCGCTTTGGGTTTGGCATGGGCGGGACGGAAGGCTTTGCATTGCTCAGGATTGGCTTCCAAATACGCGCCTTCAATGAGGTCGATGCAATAGGGAATGGCGGGGAAGACAGCTTGTAGGCAGTCGTCTATGGCGGAGGGTTTGCCTGGTAGATTGACGATTAAGCAACGCCCGCGTATGCCTGCGGTTTGGCGTGACAAAATCGCGGTAGGCACAAATTTAAGCGATGCCGTGCGCATCAGTTCGCCGAAACCTGGCAGCATTTTCTGACATACGGCTTCGGTGGCTTCGGGGGTCACATCGCGCAAGGCGGGGCCTGTACCGCCCGTGGTGACGATTAAGCTACAGCCCATTTGGTCACACAGTTCAATCAGCGCGGCTTCGATCAGCGGTTGTTCGTCGGGGATGACCCGCGCGACGGCTTCCCACGGGCTGGTGAGTACGCGCTCAAACCAAGCGCGCAGTGCGGGGCCGCCTAAGTCTTGATATTCGCCACGACTGGCGCGGTCGGAGATGGTCAATATGCCGATGCGGGCGAGGGTCATGTTATTCCTTAAAGCCAAGTTCAGATTGATAGCTCGTGCCATCCAGCAGTTGCACCGTGACTTGTTCGTTCGCCGCTAAACCGTTGCTATCCGACGGAATCACCAGCAAGCCGTCGGCTTTTGCCATCGACAACAGCACGCCGCTACTTTGTGTCCCTGTGGCGTTGGCGACATAACCCGTGCCGTCATCGCGCAATTGCACGCGAATAAACTCGGTGCGCCCCGCTCGGAACTTGATGGCATGGGCAAGACGTGCGGTGACGGTGCGGCGATAGCGGCGCGAATATCCCATCATCTGGCGCAACGCAGGAACCACGAATTCTTCAAAGCACACCATGCTAGACACTGGGTTGCCAGGCAGCCCAAAGACTAACGTGGTGTCCGTGCAACCGAACGCCAGCGGATGCCCAGGACGAATCGCAACCCGCCAGAATTTCATATTCACGCCCAACTTTTCGATGGTGGGGCGCACATAGTCATGCACGCCGACCGACGTGCCGCCCGATACCAACAGCACATCGTATTCCAGTCCGCGCAGCAAATAGGCGGCTAACTCATCGGGATCATCCCGCGCAATGCCCAACAACACGGGCGTGATGCCGAGGGCTTGTACTTGCGCCATCAGCGCGTAACTATTGGCATCGGGAATTTTGTAAGGATCGACGGCTTCGCCCATGGCTTCGAGCTCATTACCTGTCGATAAAATTGCCACACGCGGACGGCGATACACGCACATCTGGCTGGTTTTGGTGGTGGCTAAAACGCCGATGACCCCAGGGGTAATTTCCGTGTCGGCGGTCAGCACGACCTCGCCATCGCGCATCTGCTCTCCTTGAGGGCGCACATCGTTTCCCGCCCGCACGGCTTTGGCGATTTGCACCGTCTTATCCGTCAGCGACTGGGTATCTTCCACCCGTATCACCGCATCCGCACCTTGCGGCATCTGCGCACCCGTCATAATGCGGGCGCACTGCCCTGTTTGCACCACCAAACGGGGACGATCACCCGCTTTGATGTCTTCGATAATGTTCAAGGTCGCGGGCAAGTCACTGCTGCGCACGGCATAACCATCCATCGCGGACACGTCGTAGGGTGGCAAATCGCGATTCGCACGTATCTCTTCCGCCAATACCCGCCCCAAGGCTTGTTCTAAACCAACCGTTTCCGTGCCCAATCGGGTGATAGACGTTGAGATCACGTGCTGCGCTTCACTGACGCGTAAATGTTCCATTAGAGATTCCCTATTGCTAACGCCAAATCTTGCGGCGTATCTAAATCGAAAAAACTGTGCAACGCAGGATCGGCTGCGCGCAGCTCGGATGCCTGCACATAACACACGGCACACTGGTCTAGCAGTGCGCGCAGACTATGCTTACCAGAACCGTTTAAATTTGCCCGCACTTTGGCTATCAAGCGTGTGGCATAAAACGCTGCCAGCGGCTGAGGATGTCCATCGACCACGGGCACAATCGCATCCCATTTTTCGTCGCGATAAGCTGATAAAACCTGAACGAGCGACGGCGAAATAAACGGCATATCGCACGCCACTACAAATAACCACGGGGTTTGGGTTTGGGTCATCCCTGCCAGCAGCCCCGCCAGTGGACCTGCATGAACGGTGTCGTCGCAAATCTGTGGCAGTGCGCAATCTGACCACATCTGACGCACGCTGACCATCACATCAACAAACAAAGGTTGTAGGCTGGACGTAACATGCTGCAAGAGTGTGTACTCACCCAACAAGAGTTGCGCCTTGTCCTGCCCCATGCGCCGCGACTCACCACCCGCCAAAATTAGGGCGGTGCAATCGGGGATGGTTGAGTTGATGACTTCAGTTAGCATGCGCTTTCCCTCTCCCAACTCTTCCCTCCCCCTTGCAGGGGGAGGGTTAGGGTGGGGGTAGTTACGTCGCGCTGATGCAACCTTTCAACCCCCATCCCAACCTTCCCCCTGCAAGGGGGAAGGAGACTTACTGACACGATTAAGCACGACATGTACGGCGATCCAATATAAATTGGCAAATCCCTGCAATGTCTTCCAGACCAAAATGCGGCAATTCGGGATAGATTTCATCCATGTCAGTGACGACCGCAATTAAGCCATCTTCAAGCGTGCAACGTGGGGGCTTGTCACAGGCGCGGCGGATGACTTCTATTTTGTCGCCTGCTGCGTGCGAAAATCCCTCCGCCAGTACCAAATCGGCTTCTCCCATAAAGCGTGCCGCCAATTGCGCAGGTTCACGCTCGACCCGTGCATCCGCCACCAATTGCAGCGCGTCGCGCGTCAGCAACATACTCATGGTCGCCCCCGCCGCTTTGTAGCGATAGCTGTCTTTGCCTGGGGTATCGAGTTCAACGAGGTGATGCGCATGTTTGATGGTGGCGATACGCAGTCCTTGCGCGCTCAAGGCTTCGATCAATTTGACCACTAAGGTGGTTTTGCCTGAGCCAGAATGCCCGACAATGCTAAAGACGGCGGGCTTCATGGATGTGGGACGACCCATGCGTCCCCTTGTGGTGTGCTTTCTTTTTTCCAAATCGGCACGCGCAATTTCAATTCGTCTATCATCCAGTGACACGCAGCCAAAGCAGCCACGCGATGTTCTGCACCCGCCGCGATAAAGACGATATTGTCGCCTGCGGTAACCGTAGCAATGCGATGCACGATGCGCGCATCCAGCAACTCAAATTTGGCGATGGCATCCAGACGCAACTGCTGCATTTCGGACAGTGCCATAGCACCATAAGCCTCAAATCCTATGGTGGATACTTCCCGACCTTCGGAAAAATCCCGCGCACAGCCCAGAAAAGTGGCGATGCCACCCATGCGTTTGGAGCTGGCTTTGAGCGCAATGATTTCGGCATCTTGCGAAAAGTCTTCGGTTTGTAGCCGAACGGCGGCAAAATCAGTCATCACTATCCTCCCGAAAATTTTGCCATAAACGTCACTTCGCTCTGATCAGCCAACAACATAGAACCCTCGCGCACATGCTGTCCGTTCACGGCGGTCATGCAAACCAACTCAAACGCCTGTGGGTAACGCGCCGCCAATGTGTCGCGCAGTGCCTGCAAACTCAGATTGGGCTGATAGTCCACGCTCAACGTAGATTGCCCCACGCGATCCGCGACAGGACCAAAAAATAGCACTTGTATCATATTGTTTGTCCTCGTTGCCACACGCCACTTTTGCCGCCACGCTTCTCTTCCAACTGCACGAATTCGATTCGCATGCCTCTGTCCACCGCTTTACACATATCGTAAATGGTCAACAACGCGACATTCACCGCGCACAACGCTTCCATTTCCACCCCCGTTTGCCCGACGCAGCGCACGGTGGCGGTGGCGTGTATGCCCACACAGCCTTGGGTATCGGGTTGACCGATGGGATCAAATACCAGTTCCACGCCAGTCAGGGCAATGCTATGGCACATGGGAATAATGTCAGGCGTATGTTTTGCCGCCATCACCGCGCCCACATCCGCCACGGTCAACACATCGCCTTTGGCAATTTGTCCCGCTTGAATGCGTGCCAAGGTCGCAGGCAGCATCCGCAACACCCCGCTGGCAATGGCGACGCGTTCGGTATGGGACTTGGTGGACACATCGACCATGCGGGCGCGACCTGTGTCCGAAAAATGGGTGAGTGAATTCATGGATTACTTTCTAAAAATAAAACCTATAGGCTGCGAGCCATTCTCATTTTGACCAAACAGCAAGTCTAACAGGCTGCTACAAAACTATTGCGCTCGCCGATACGGTGTCAAAAAGCGGCTCAAAATGCTCATTTACCGATGTAAATTCCGCTTTTTCACCCCTTTTTTCCTTGTCTCGACTTCGCTCATAACGTTTTTCAGCAGCCTGTTAGATATACCAGTCATGGATGCACCTACAAAAACAGTTATTTTATTCAATCAGTTGCCTTTGTCGGCACTTCCTCCAACAATTGCTTAATCACCGCCCCCGCTAACATATAGCCGAAAATCGGGGGCATGTAGCTTAAGGTGCCGTTCACGGCGCGGGGACGGCCCTGGCCTTCGACGGGTTGAGGCGGGAGAGGCGGACGTGGATTTTCATTGGTAAAAACGGCAAGCACACCTTTGCTAATACCTTGTCGTCTTAGGCGTTTGCGCATTTGGCTAGCCAGTGGACAAACTTCGGTTTTACTGATGTCGGTGACACGGATACGAGTCGGGTCGAGTTTATTACCCGCACCCATGCTGGAAGCGACGGGTAATCCCCGCTGCCGACTTTGCACCACCAGCCCGACCTTACACGCCAAAGAATCTATGCAATCAATCACATAATCACAATCAGCGGGAATCAGTTCGTTGACATTTTCAGTGGTCAAAAAAACCCGCAGCACGGTGACGACGCAATCAGGATTGATGTCGGCGATGCGGTCGCGCATCAGTTCGGCTTTGGATTGCCCGACAGTGGAAAGCAACGCGGGCAGTTGGCGGTTGATATTGCTACGCGCCACGACATCGTGATCCAACAAGGTCAACCGACCGACTCCTGCACGCGCCAACGCTTCCGTGCAATACGAACCCACCCCGCCCATGCCTGCGACAAAAATATGCTTGCTTGCCAAGGTGGCGACACCCTCGTCACCGATCAAAATATGGGTACGTTCAAACTGTGGTGCCACTGCCATCATGCGCGTCCTAACAACATTTCCATCACAAATTTGCTGCCCAAATACGCCAAGACTAGCAAAGCAAAACCGCCCATGGTCCAACGCACGGCGATGCGTCCACGCCAGCCGTAAAACAAATGTCCGTACAGCAAAACGGCAAAGACAATCCACGACAAGAAACCGAACAAGACTTTGTGATTAAATTGCCACGCCTTGCCAAATATAGCCTCAGAGAACAACACACCTGATGCCAGCGTCAAGGTCAGCAAAAGGAAACCTATGCCTATCATGCGGAACAACAACGTTTCCATGGTCAATAACGGCGGCAAGTTACGCAAAATGCGCGGCAACGTGGCGCGATGCAGGTATTTTTCAACTTGAGAAATGAGTACCGCGTGCAACAACGCAATGGTAAACAGGCTATAAGCCAACATCGCGACCGTAATGTGTACCTTGAAGGCAAGCAACGTGGTGTTATTCAAAATATGTTCTACTGGAAAAAATCCAGGCAACACACTGACGATTGCCGCAATAGGGAGCACCAGGGCTTGCAAACAACCCAGTGGATAGAAAAAACGTGCAACCCAATAAACCAATAACGTCAGCCAAATAATGAGCGACATGACATTGAGCAGCGAGAAATCAAAACCCCACACTGAAAAAATCTCACTCCAGAGCAAATAGCCATGTAAAGTTAATGGAATCAACACGAAATGCCCGACGGCACCTCGACTTAATAAATCACCCTCGCCACGCGATTGGGCGCGCCAAAAGTAAGCAGCGAGTACGCTATAGGTTATAAAAACCAGCGCGGGAATAAGAAGGCTAGGCATTTTGTATCAGGATGTTTTAGACTTCGCGGATTCTACACTATCCGCAATCGCTACCAAAGGAACTCACCATGCTAGACAACCTTACCGAACGCCTTTCTGGGGTCATTAAAAATCTGCGCGGACAAGCCCGCCTAAGCGAAAGCAACATCCAAGACGCGCTGCGCGAAGTGCGCATGGCGTTGCTGGAAGCCGATGTGGCGTTGCCCGTGGTCAAAGACTTTATGGCGCAAGTCAAAACCGCCGCACTGGGCGAAGAAGTCATCGGCAATTTGAACCCTGGACAAGCCTTTATCGGCGTGGTGCATCGGGAATTGACCAAATTGATGGGCGAACACAACGACGCGCTGAATCTCGCCGCCGTGCCGCCCGCCGTAATTTTGATGGCAGGGTTACAAGGCGCGGGTAAAACCACCACCAGCGGTAAACTCGCTAAATTACTGCACGACCAACAAAAGAAAAAAGTCCTGTTGGTCAGTTGTGACATCTACCGTCCCGCCGCGATTGAGCAATTGCGCACCTTGGCGAAACAATTGAACATTGATTTCTTCGCCTCCGACATCAGCCAAAAACCACAAGACATTGCGCTGTCCGCATTGGATTTTGCCCGTCGCCATTACCACGATGTGCTGATTGTCGATACCGCAGGTCGTTTGGCAATCGACCAAGCCATGATGGCGGAAATTCAACAACTGCACGCGGCGTTAAAACCCATTGAAACCTTGTTCGTAGTCGATGCCATGACGGGACAAGATGCGGTCAACACAGCAAAAGCCTTCGGTGAAGCTTTGCCGCTGACAGGCGTGATTTTGACCAAAATGGACGGCGACTCACGCGGCGGCGCGGCATTATCCGTGCGCCATGTGACGGGAAAACCGATTAAATTCGTCGGGGTCAGTGAGAAACCCAGCGGCTTGGAAGCCTTCCACCCCGAACGCATGGCATCCCGCGTATTGGGCATGGGCGACGTGTTGTCGCTGATTGAAGACGCACAACGCGGGGTCGATCACGCCGAAGCCGAAAAACTCGCCAAAAAAATGAAAAGCGGTAAAAGCTTTGATTTAGAAGACTTCAAAATGCAAATGGTACAAATGCGCAAAATGGGCGGCATGACCGCCATGATGGAAAAACTACCCAAGGGATTGGGGGATGTCACCAACGGCGCAAAAATCGATGACCGCGCCATCAACCGCCTAGAAGGCATCATCAACTCCATGACCGCCGAAGAACGCCGCAAACCCGAACTCATCAAAGCCTCCCGTAAACGCCGCATCGCCATGGGTGCAGGCGTGCAAGTCATGCACGTCAACCAGTTGCTCAACCAGTTTGAACAAACCCAGAAGATGATGAAGATGTTCACCAAAGGCGGTGGAATGGCGAAACTGATGAAGGGGATGGCGGGGAAGATGCCAGGGATGAGGTAGGATTTAAGCGGCACATTTGCCATCTGAAATACGTTGGGTACAATAAAAAATGGAGAATGTAATGGAGAAAATTGATGCGCAAGAACAAGGTCGCGTGTATGCGGGATTCTGGATCAGAACAGGAGCAACACTCATTGATACGGTCTTGGTAATACTCATTACATGGCCAATACTTATCTTTGTTTATGGCTGGGCTTATTTCGATGGCACAAAAACTGGATTCATTGCAGGGCCAATTGATTTTCTAATTTCTTGGGTAATGCCGACTATTATAGTTATTTTGTTCTGGCTAAAAAAACAGGCCACCCCTGGAAAAACAGCTGTTTCGCTAAAGGTGGTTGACGCAAGAACGGGAAAAACCATGTCAGTTGCTCAGTCAATAGGCCGCTATTTCGCATATGTCGTTTCATTTCTTCCGCTCGGACTTGGTTTTTTATGGGTTGCGTTTGATAAAAAGAAGCAAGGCTGGCACGACAAATTAGCTGGTACGGTTGTTATAAAGTCAAAAAGAGGTAATTCATCTCAGGTTCATTTCGAGTAAACCCAATCCGACAGATAATCGAAACTGCGCAAGAACACGCCCCTAAATTTAACGTTAAGGCTTCATATGCTCCACGAGAGTTTTACTATTTGTGAATCGAAGGTTGTCAAAAAGGCATTGACCACAAGTGAAGAAATATTCCGTTACTGCACTTTTGAATCGGCATCTATTGAAGGCGGCACCTTCGATGGCGTGTTTCTATACTGTACTTTCCATGAGATTGAATGGTACGGGGGGCTTTTTAATCTTGCGCTGTTTATTGGTTGCAAGTTTGAACGGTGTACATTTCTGGGCACTTCGTTTGCTGACTGTCGTTTTGTTGATTGCACTTTTACCGACTGTCATTTTCAAGAAGACAATCTATGCGCACAATGCAGTGCGCCTGAAACAAAGTTTATTTCTTGTTCTGCACACAACTGCGAGGGATGGCATGAAATACTCACCGCCAGCTCCCCTAATCAGCCGTTGATATAGAGGTCTCATGGTCTATTTCGTACTTACTCGCTCTGGTTACGATGAACTGATTGCTCAACGGGGTTTCACGCCTTCACCTTTGTGGGTAAATGAAGGCGTACTTTCCGCGACTGAGTTATTGCGGCTTCATGAGGCAGGAGTGAAAGTTACTAACTTCACGCGATTTATTGATCCACATAACATGACAGAAATTGAGGAGGCCGTTTTCACAGTTCAAGATCACCATTCTAACCAGAGAGTTTGGGTTGAGTATGCTCCCAAGCTCTAAGCCCACATTCAAGCGACAGCGCGCAAAATTTCGCGCTCTCTATTCCACATTACCGATAAACACCCCATGCCCCCTCACGACACCCACTACCATATCCCGCCTCACCCCGCAAAAGCACTGATGTTGGCGAAACGTCAGTTGAGTGAGTTGGTGTGCGACGCGGTGAATTTGGAGGGGATCAATATGACCCTGCCAGAGGTGCAAACTTTGCTGGACGGCATCACCGTGGGCGGGCATCGTGTGTCTGATCAGCAAATCACCTTGAATCAGGGCAAGGCGTGGCGGTTGTTGTTTGATTGGGTGGCGCGGGGGGAATTCGCGCTGACGGCGGAAAAAGCCTGCACGCTCCATGCCGTAGCCGCTGAGGCGGAAGCCTTGGAGTGGGGGCTATTTCGGCGTGGGAGCGTGTTTATTGCGGGGACAGATTATTTGCCGCCACCCGCTGCGGAGTTGCCGCAACGCTTTGCCGACCTGATTGCCGAACTCACCACGATTCCCGATATTTACGACCAAGCCATCCATATTTTTTTGAGCATGGCGCGCAACCAGTTTTTCTACGATGTGAATAAGCGCATGGGTCGTTTTATGATGAATGGTCATTTGCTCCAGCACGGTTATCCCGCCATCAATCTGCCCGCCAAGCGGCAATTGGAATTTAACACCTTGATGCTGGCGTTTTACCCCAGCGGCGATGAAACGGCGATGAATGCGTTTATGCGCGAGTGTTTGGATGGGCGATTGCTTGCCATTATGCGAGAAGATTTCTGCAATACAGGACGGGACTGAGCGAGCATTAAATGTTGAAAACACATTGAAGCAACCACAAATGAATCGCAGGGATAATTGACTATGGAAATCAGTATATTGGCTTTTTTGGGTGGTCTGGTGGGAGCGGTGTTGATGGACATCACGGAAACTTGGGCGGCAAAGTGTGGCATTCGTAGTGGGGTTAGCATCGCGCTGGTGGGGCGTTGGTGTTTGGGGTTGCTGCGAGGGAAGTTTATCTATGCCAACATTCTTGAGTCACCCTCCTTGCCGAATGAGGTTCGGGCGGGTTGGGTGTTTCATTTTCTCATTGGTGGGGGCGGGGTGGCATTGCTCTATCCCTGCTTTTTCTGGGTGACTCACATTCCCTTGCCGCACAATCATTTGTTGGGCGGTATCGTGTTCGGTTTACTGACCTCTTTGCTACCTTGGTTTGTGCTGTTGCCGTCATTTGGCTGGGGCGTATTTGGTCGGCGCGCCCCAAAAGGGTCGAATGCTCTGCTTGCCAGTACGCTCTCCCATATCCCCTACGGTTTTGGTGTGGGGGTAGTGATTGCAGCGGGTATTTAGCCTTTTTCCCATCCGCCAGATACACCTCAAGCGCGCACGCCCTTTACCCTGCTTTGACCCCGCCTTAAGCTCGTTTTAGCCGAGAGATTTTGCGAGCAACATTTTTGCATATAAACAAATTGTTATATGCGAACATGCCAAGTCAAAATCAATAAAGTTATGTAGATAGTTATGCCATGATATGCGATACTTGGGCGGGTGGAATTAAGCGACTTTCGCTATTCACCGTGGTCGATTTACTCACGCTGTATCCAACTTACGCGAGTTATCACAGGAGGTACACTATTTATCAGGGTTGGACAATTCATGTCTTTCAACAAAGATGCCTCAATAAAGCAACGAACCGTCAGCATTGAGGATCATCAACTAGCCGACCTCATTGATGCCGTTGAGTTAAATTTCCTACTCGATAACTTCTGCAACGCGGTGGGCATCGCCGCCGCCATCATAGACCTGCAAGGCAAAGTACTGATCTCATCCCGCTGGCAGCGTATTTGTACCGACTTTCACCGTATCAATCCCACCACTTGTGCACGTTGCATCGAGAGTGACACCCACTTAGCCCTGCACCTCAACGCAGGCAAGAACTTTGCTGTTTACGAATGCAACAATGGCATGACGGATGCAGCCTCCCCGATCATCATCGAAGGACGGCATTTGGCGAATGTGTTTGTCGGGCAATTCCTGCTTGCCCTGCCTGATCGCGGATTTTTTACGCAACAAGCGCAAAAAGTCGGCTTTAACCCACATGACTATTTGAACGCATTAAGCGAAGTCCCCATTATTTCCGAGGAAAAACTCCCTGCCATACTGGGATTTTTAAGTGGTTTTGCCAAACTGGTCGCGTCAATTGGCTTGCAGCGTTTGCGTGCCGAGCGAGTCAGTGTTGAGTTGTCCTTGCATCAGCAAAAGCTGGAGCTGTTGGTGGAGCAGCGTACCCACGCGCTCAACCTCGCCAACGAACAATTGCAAAAAGACCTCAAGACACGTCAAAAAACCAAACAATACGAGCAATTTCGTAGCCTAATTTTGGAATTATTGGTGAGCGACCACTCCCTGCCACACATTCTTCAGTCCATCGTACTGGGCGTGGAACAACTTAATCCCAAGATGCTGTGTAGCATTTTGTTATTGGATAACGATGGCAAGCACCTCGGACATGGCATCAGTCCCAGCTTACCTGATTTTTATAATGCCGCGATCAACGGTGTCGAAATTGGCATAGGGGTCGGTTCGTGTGGCACGGCAGCTTTCACAGTTGCACGCGTGGTGGTGGAAGATATTCAAACACATCCATACTGGACACCCTATAAGCAACTTGCGGCAAAAGCAAAACTTGGCGCATGTTGGTCTCAACCCATTTGTTCCACCACTGGGCAAGTGCTAGGCACCTTCGCGATCTATCACCGCAAAGCGAACACGCCGACATCCGATGATATTCGCCTCATTGAACAAACCGCGCATCTCGCCAGCATCGCAATAGAACGCAAAAATGCAGTGGATGCGCTGCAATACAGCGAACAGCGTTTCCGAGACGTGAGTAATGCGGCGGGTGAATACTTGTGGGAAATTGACCCTAACATGGTTTATACCTATGTCTCAAACCGCTCGCGGGATGTAAAGGGCTATGCGCCTGAAGCCTTGCTGGGTCATACCCCGATGGAGTTTATGCCTGACGAAGACATTCCTCCTGTCGGCGAAATCGTCAATCGCGCCATCGCCAATAAAGCACCTTTTAGATTGCAGCATCGAGACATCACCGCGCACGGCGAGATTAAGTGGGAAGAAGTGAGTGGTATGCCTTTTTACGATGCCACGGGTACCTTGATTGGACTGCGCGGCACAGGATTGGACATCACCGAACGCAAGCGGGCTGAAGAAGATATTCAACGGCTAGCGTTTTACGATCCTTTGACACAATTACCCAATCGTCGCCTATTTCTAGATAAACTCAAACTCGCTTTACCCGCGAGCGCACGTAGCGGTGAGCAAGGGGCTCTACTCTTTATTGACTTAGATAATTTCAAAACCATCAATGATATGTACGGGCATGAAAAAGGAGATTTGCTGCTACAACAGGCTGCACAACGTCTACTGTCATGTGTACAAGAAGGCGATACCGTCGCACGCTTTGGCGGCGACGAATTTTTAGTCATGCTCGAAAGAATGAGTCCTTCCCCTGCTGAAGCCATAAGACAAACTGAAATTGTGTGCGAGAACATTCGCTACGCCCTAGGGCAACCTTACCAAGTTGACACACACCATTTTCATAGCACACCCAGCATTGGGATCACCTTGTTTGATGGTTCACATTTAGAAGTCGATGAGTTAATTAAACAAGCAGACATCGCCATGTATCAGTCCAAGAAAATAGGTCGCAACACCTCATGTTTCTTTGATCCTATCATGCAAACCGCGATTATCGCGCGTGCCAATCAGGAAGCGGATCTGCGTCATGCCATTTTTGAAGAAACGCAACTTAAATTGTATTATCAAGTGCAAGTGGATGCGACTGGACGCGCAATGGGTGCTGAAGCATTAGCACGCTGGCATCACCCCAAGCTGGGCTTAGTTCTTCCTGAAAAATTCATCACCCTAGCCGAAGAATCAGACTTGATCCTGCCCTTAGGTCACTGGGTACTCGCAACTGCCTGCCAACAATTGGTGGATTGGGCAACGCAAGCAACAACGGCGCATTTAACCCTCTCGGTGAATATCAGTGCGCGTCAGTTCCAACACCCTACTTTTGTCGATGAAGTCTTGGCGTTGGTTGAGCACTATGGCATTAACCCTGCAAAGTTGAAGCTGGAAATCACCGAAAGCATGTTGATGCACAATGTGGATGACATCATCGCCAAAATGACAGTGCTCAAATCCAAAGGGATCTGTTTTTCCATGGATGATTTCGGCACAGGCTATTCATCCTTACAATATCTGAAGCGGCTACCGCTGGATCAGATCAAAATTGACCAATCCTTTGTACGCGATCTCGCAGCGGATGAAAATGACAGAACCATCGTGCGAACCATTATTGCCATGGCAAAAAGCCTCAATTTAGACATCATTGCCGAAGGCGTGGAAACAGAGAGGCAACGAACACTGTTATTGAATAAGGGTTGCATCTGTTTTCAAGGTTATTTATTTGGCAAAGCAGTGCCGATTGAAGCCTTCACGGCACGAGTCATATAAGCACTCGCACTGTACCTCACATTTTTATTATTCCAGCCTATCTTGCTGAAATGTGCATTTCATCGCGCTCTTGAGAAATTTTGAATTGTTGTAGCACATTCATCCCCAGCAAGGGTTGGTCTAAGGTGGGATTGATCGTCGCCGCAACATTCTTCAAGATAAAAGGACCGAAGGTCAGTGTGCCGATGGTCGTTTCGCAGGCGTTTGCGGTACCATTTGCCGTATTAATGGTGGTTTGCTTTTCGCAGACGAGGTGTGCGGCGGTTGCCATTGATTGAGGGATAGCAACCGTTGTCGCCCCCGTATCAATCAAGAAATTCAGGGCGTTATCGTTAATGTGACTATCCACAAAATAATGCCCTCCTTCTTTCGGCTTAAGTACCAAGTGACGATCAGCATTCTTCGCGGCATTCCAAGAAGAAACAGGTTGTGCATTTTGTGCGCAAGGAGAGCCTTGATAACTCATTCCCCCTTTCGCGTTTTTACACTTATAAACAGTCCCTTCCGCAAAAATGCTTGTGCTAGAAACGAGCAATAGCGCAACACCAAAATAGCTTATCCATCTGTTTTTCATGATATTTCCCTAATGCGCATTGATAAAAATCGGTGCAATGAACGGCTAAACCCGTTCGCCCAGCTTAAGGGCTTGTTGATAATACGGAAACGAAGGCTGTCCCAATCGTTCGGCCAACTGTGCAAGCGCGGTGTACGCGGCGGAACTGGGTTCTATGCTGATGCTAGCGTCCAAATAGGTGCGCGCTTTACCCCACAGTTGTTGGTAGCTGCACAATTTACCCAAGGTCAGTAACAATTGCGCATCCGCTTTGTGTTGTAATAGCCATTGCTCCGCTTGCTCAATTTGCGCCAGCACATCGCCTGATTGACATTCACCATATAAGGTGACTAATTCACTTTCCCACTGCCTATTTAAGCTCTCCGCCAGCAATTGTGGCGTGAGGGCGCAACCGCCTAAGCGTATCAAACTACGCGCCGCTGCTGCCGCGATTTTGCTACGCAGCTTGAATTCTACTGGCATGGCTTTCAAACAGGCAGTCAAACCCGCCATATCAGACTGCTGCGCAATGCTCTCCAAATGGGCTTGCTGGCGCAATTGCTCGGCGGTCACAGGATCAATGGCGACACGCTTCTCCAGTTGTTCCAATAGACTCAATACCCCTGCCCAGTTGCGCGCTTGTTGATGCGCTTTCAGTTCTAGTTTCAACGCACCCCCATGGTTTTTCACGCCACTGTCGCGCAAGGTTTGCAACACATTCAGGGCAGATTGGGGCTGACGCTGGTCGAGCATAAATTCGGCAGCGGCCATTAAACGCATGACGTTGTGTTCGTCCGCCGTGGACAAATAAGCATCCCGTTTGGCGTATTCACGCAATTCGTGGGCGGCACGGGCGGCGAGTATGGGATAGAGCGGATCGGTTTCACCTAGCTCAATGGCGGTAGCGGCAGATTTTTCGGCGGTGGCATAACGCCCTTCAAAAAAAGCGTGCAAGGCCTCGTCTAACATGGCACGTCCTTTCGTTCGGACGCGAGATTCACGAAAATTCCGCACATAAACAGGGAGTTGTAACGTCATGGCAATAAAGCGTATCAGCCCATACCCCAACCCAAAAGTCATTAACAACAAGCCCACAAATAACATCAAAGACAAGCTGATGCGGTAAGGCGGATAGAGGATCAGCACATCAGCGGGGTTATGTGAGGCAATCGTCACCGCGACGGCAGCCGCGAAGAGCATCAAAATCCAAAAAAGATATTTCATCGCGCCGCCTTCTCGCGGGAAAGACGGTAGTTGCGCACCGCTTGCAAACTGGGATCTAAGTCAGGCAACTCAATGTTCAACGTAGTGGCGGCAAGTTTCTGCTGTTCGGTCAGCCAATTCCCCGTGGTGAGCGATTGGGTATCAAAATAGCGCATGATCCAGCGTTGCACGGTTTTCAGCTCTTGTTTGAAATTGGTTTCGTCGTGCGCCAGCAATGCCAAACGAGCAGTGAGCAGACGTAACTTGAGATTTTCACGCAAGAAAAACTCTTGCGAGGGCGGCAATAAGGGGATTTCAGTTTTTCCTGTGTTTTCAATGCGAATCAATTGCTTAGCTTCATGCCAAATTTCAGACAGCAATTGTCTCCATGTGCTTTCATTGGGCGTGACGGAGGTCGGCTGGCTACTTTGGGTGGCGCGGGCTGGTTGATAAACCAACGGCAATTCATCCACCGACACAATCAGGCTGTCCAGTCGCGCACTGAGGGTGGGCAAATCGACATCGGGTGAGGCGCGTAGCTTAGCAATGTCATTGCCAATCGATTTACGTAAAACAGCCAGTGCGGGTAAGTTCATGCGCTCCAAACGCGCATCAGCACTTTGCAAGGCAATCAGCGCGGCTTTGATATTGCTAGACAATTGCAATTGCTGCGTGGCGATCATCAACAGCTGTTCAACCTCTGCCAAAGCCGTTTCGTCGCGGCTACTAGACAGGTCGTGATACAAATTTTCCAGCGCGGCACGTTGGCTTTGCGCTTCGGTATAGCGCGCTTCCAGTCCCACCAACTTACTAGACAACTCCCGTACCTCTTCTTGGCTACGGGTCAATAACAGCTGATTCGCCTTGCTGCTACCGTCCATTTCGGCAATTTTTTTCGCCAATTCTTGTTGCATGCCGTTCAGCGTTTGATGTCCATCCAGCCATTGCCATAAAAATACCGCAACAATCAATGCCATGGTCATCTGCGAAATACTGACGCGGGTAAAAAACTCTGCCACGGACAATTTAGGCAAGGCAGAGAGCGCAGCAGCAGGGGGCGGCAATGCGGCGGGTTCGGCGGGAAGAGGCGTGGGTTCGCTCATGCTCATAGGTATCGACACATCTTTAATTAGTGATTGAAAACAAAAATATTCTGTGAAACAAGAAACAAGAAACGTGAAAGGTGAAACGTGAAAGGTGAAACGTGAAAGGTGAAAAAACCGTCGCACGCCCACGCCTTTTCACATTTCACGCATCACGATGCCCACGTATTTAAACCCGATAGCAAACCAAGGTCGCCGCTGTCGGTCGGATAAATGTGTTGCCAACCTTGTTGCTGCGCCAATGCAGCGATACGCGGATGCGGCACAAACAAGGGAATGCTCAACTGCGCTTCAGTAATTAGTTGCCGCAAATACGTCAGTGCTTCGCTGCTGGTGATCGTGATGGCATCTAAATGATGCCAGTCTATCGCGGCAGGAAGGGGCGTGCTGCGCTGGTAACAGGTTGCGTAATCAACGATTGCGCCACGTGCTTTGAGTGTATCGCCTAACAATGCCCGACCGCCATCTCCCCGAAATATCATCACGCGCCAACCTGCCACATCTTGCAATTCGGGCAATGCCAATAAGCCTTCGCTGTCAAAACGCTCGCGTGGCACAAGGATGTGGTCAAAGCCTAGCGCGCGTAGAACCTGCGCACTTGCCTGCCCTACCGTGGCGATTCTGCATGTAGGTTTCAGCCCGACTTTGCGTATCGCTGCTACGCCCTGCTCCACGGCATTTGGACTGATAAAAATCGCTAACTGATAGTCTGCAAGCTGGGATATTTGGGCGTGCAATGCTGCGGTATCGGCAACAGGACTTATTTCCAGTAGCGGAAACAACACGGGCTCCCCACCCGCAGCAAGGATGCCTTGTGCCAGCCCACCCGCTTGATGCGACGGGCGTGTGACGAGAATACGCCGACCGTTGAGGTTAGCCATTGAGCGCGGCGAGGATCACATCCGCACCTTGTGCGCGCAGCGCATCAGCCACTTGGTTACCCAATGCTTCAGGATCGGCGATGTCACCAAACGCTTCGGCACGCACCATTTGCTGACCATCAGGACTGGACACAAAACCACGCAAACGCAGCTTGCCGTCTAAAATTTGAGCAAACCCACCTAGTGGCACTTGGCAACTACCCGCCAACGCACGACTCAAGGCACGTTCCGCCAGCACACAGGCAGCGGTGTCGGCGTGATGCAAAGCTTGTACACAAGCAATGACATCGGCGCGATCGCTGCGACATTCGATACCCAACGCGCCCTGCCCCACTGCGGGCAAACTATCGTCGCTGGAAATAATGTTGCGTATCCGCTCACCCAATCCCAAGCGTTTCAGCCCTGCTGCTGCCAAAATAATCGCCGCGTATTGTCCTTCGTCCAATTTGCGCAAGCGTGTTTGCACGTTACCACGCAAAGGTTGAATGACCAAATGCGGGAAGCGTGCACGTAATTGGCTTTCACGACGCAAGCTGGAAGTACCGACGATGCTGCCAGCGGGCAAGGCGGAGAGACTATCAAAATGATTAGATACAAAAGCATCCAGAGGGTCTTCGCGTTCGCCAATGGCTGCCAGACTAAATCCATCAGGCATATTCATGGGAACATCCTTAAGAGAATGCACCGCCAAATCAGCACGCCCCTCTTCCATAGCAACCTCTAACTCTTTGACAAATAGACCTTTACCGCCTATTTTAGACAAACTGACGTTCAGTATTTGGTCGCCTTGGGTTGTCATCCCCAATATACTGACCTCAGTTTGCGGATATAATGCACGCAACCTGCCTTGGATATGTTCCGCTTGCCACATTGCTAACGCACTTTCACGTGAAGCGATGATTAAACGAGTGGGAAGAGTTGGGGCGATCTGACTCATGGCATTTCCTGAATAATAATGTGATTTGTTAGCGGCGTATTCTAACATAGGGTGCGCCGTGCTTTTACGCCGAGAATATAATGAATTTAATTGCGACCCCTACGAATATTTCCAGTAAAGACCTGCCATTACGAGAAGATGTACGCTTATTGGGGCACATTTTAGGTGACACCTTGCGCGAGCAAGAGGGCGAGGAAACTTACGAACTCATTGAAAATGTACGCCAAGTGGCGGTACGTTTCCGCAAAACGCAGCATGATGAAGATCGTATTTCGCTCGAAAAAACGCTCGATGCGCTCTCGCCCAGTGAAACACTGGTTGTGGTGCGCGCCTTTAGTTATTTCTCGCAACTTTCCAATATTGCGGAAGATTTACATCATAACCGTCGCCATCACACCTATCTCAAAGCACGCTTACCCGCAAAAGAAGGAAGTTTGTTGCGCGCCTTAGAGCGATTAGAAGCGAAAAAACCCAGCAAAGAAACATTGCAGGCATTTTTGGACTCCGCCATCATTTCCCCCGTGTTGACCGCACATCCAACCGAAGTGCAGCGTAAAAGCATATTGGACTGTCAGCTCATTATTTCCAAATTACTGTCAGACCGTTATCGCATTGACATGACGCCTGATGAGCTGGCGCACAACGAGGAGACCCTGCATCGTTTCGTGTTGATTTTGTGGCAAACCCGCATGTTGCGCACCGCCAAACTCACCGTGCGCGATGAAATCAAAAATGGGCTGGAATTTTATCGCTATACCTTCCTGACCGAAATCCCCCAAATTTACGTCAACTTAGAGAAGCAATTAGAAACGCGCTTTGATAAAGACATTCGCGTGCCTAATTTACTCAGAGTAGGCAGCTGGATTGGCGGAGATCGTGATGGCAATCCATTCGTCACACACGACGTGATGAGCTATGCGGTGCAGCAACATTCCACGGTGATTTTTGAACATTACCTGAAAGAAACCCATTTGCTAGGTTCAAGATTAAGCTTAACGGATCGCATGGTGACAGTAAGCGATGCATTGCGCAAACTCGCAGATGCATCTCCAGACAAGGCGTTGAGTCGTGAAGATGAACCGTATCGCCGCGCGTTGATTCTGATTTACTCGCGCTTGTCCGCAACGGCGAAAAAATTGAATTTGGAAATCGCCCATCTGTCTCCTGTAGATAAAGCGGCGCAACCTTACGCTTTGCCCAAAGAATTTATTGCTGACTTGGATGTATTGATCGACTCCCTGTTTAGTCATGGTGCAGTTTATTTAGCGCGTGGACGACTCGAGAATCTACGCCGTGCAGCGGAAGTTTTTGGATTTCATCTTGCGCCACTGGATATGCGCCAACATAGCGCGATTCATGAACAAACGGTTTCCGAACTCTTTTCCCGTCATTCAGGGCAGGTTAACTATGCCGACCTGAGCGAACTGGAACGACGCGAAGTGCTGTTGTCTGCATTGCAGGCTGGCGAGCTGCTAATCGGCGATATTGAACAATACAGCCCTGTGGTGCAAAGCGAATTACGCATTATGCAAGCTGCCGCAGAAATTCATCGCTGCTATGGTCGTGAAGCTTTGCCGAATCACATCATCTCAAAAACAGATTCCGTCAGCGACATGCTGGAATTAGCCCTGATGTTGCAACAAGTGAACTTGCTCGAATCAGGCGAATCACCCGCTTTGCATATCAATATTATTCCGTTATTTGAAACCATCGAAGATTTGCAAGGTTGTGCCGTGATTATGGACGCGCTGTTCAACCTACCTTTTTACCGCAAGCTGTTGGCGGCGCGAGGCAACACCCAAGAAGTCATGCTAGGCTACTCGGATAGCAATAAAGATGGCGGCTACCTCACCGCCAACTGGGAGCTGTATAAAGCCGAGTTGGAATTAGTACAGGTATTTGAGCGTCACGGCATCGAGCTACGCTTATTCCACGGACGTGGCGGCACGGTGGGACGAGGGGGCGGCCCTAGCTACGATGCAATTTTGGCGCAACCGCCTGGTAGCGTGAATGGGCAAATCCGTATCACCGAACAAGGTGAAGTGATTTCCAGCAAATACTCTAACCCCGAAATCGGGCGGCGCAATTTGGAAACTTTGTTGGCGGCGACTTTGGAAGCGACCCTGCTACACCATCACGGTGCGGACAGCGCGATGCCCGAATATCATCGCATTATGGAAGTACTGAGCTTAAGCGCATTTAAGGTCTATCGAAACTTGGTCTATGACACACCAGGATTTACAGAGTATTTCTTTACCGCCACACCGATACGTGAGATTGCTGAACTGAATATTGGCAGCCGCCCTTCTGCGCGCAAAGCCTCTGATCGCATTGAAGATTTACGGGCAATCCCTTGGGTGTTTAGCTGGGGATTGACTCGCACACTATTACCAGGGTGGCTGGGGTTTGGCAGCGCAGTCAAACAATTCATCGAAAAAGAGGGTGATGCAGGCTTGGCTCAATTACAAGCCATGTACCAAAATTGGCCGTTCTTCCGAGGATTGATGTCCAATATGGACATGGTGCTTTCCAAAACAGATATGGGCATCGCGTCGCGTTATGCCGAGCTCGTGGCAGATATCGAGCTGCGAGAACGTATTTACGGTGCCATTCATCGTGAATGGGAAATTACCGTCGAGATGCTCTTCGCCGTAACAGGGCAAACGACTTTATTGCAAGACAATCCCGTATTTGCACGCAGCCTCACCACGCGCACCCCTTACATTGATCCCCTTAATCACTTGCAAGTTTCCTTGCTTGAACGCCATCGCGCAGGGGATAACGACACACTGGTCAAACGCGCGATTCATTTGACGATCAACGGCATTGCAACAGGATTAAGGAATAGTGGTTAACGCACCCAAAGCTGAGTAAGCGGTACACAAAGCCTGCTCATGAACAATGTTTGAGGGACGCAAAGGAAGAAAATGAAACGTAGATTACTCAAGATAGGCTTGGCAATCGGGATACTCTCTTTAAGTGGTTGTGCCATATTGAGTGGTTCAACTCCCGCTTGCCAGGTGCTTGATCCCGACTTAGCACAAGGGGTTTATCACGGTGGCTGTCAGGAAGGACTGGCAGATGGCTATGGTGAAGTGACGGGAGAAAGCACCTATCGTGGCGATTTTCGTGCGGGTAAAAAGCATGGTCTAGGGGTAAAGGTCATGAGCAATGGCGACCACTATGAGGGCATGTTCTATGATGATTATCGTCATGGTCTAGGAACTTACACATGGGGCAAGAGATCCCGATGGGCAGGCGAACGCTATTCAGGTAACTATGACCACGATTTAAGACACGGCTGGGGCGTGTTCCAATGGGGAAATGGTGATCGCTATGAAGGCGAATGGGAAAATGACACCCGCAAATATGCCAGTGCCATGGAAGTACGTCGTTTGCAAACCGAAGCTGCACGACTACGTGTCGTAGGTGCAGAAGTGTGCAATGCCCGCCCTTTCATAATAGACGAAGTTTATCATCCTATGCGCGGGGTGATCGAAGCAGCAGGCCACACCAAACGTGTTCGACTCACCGCCATTGAAGGAAACGAAATGGAATATCGAGGGCAAACCGTAAAAATTGGGGATGTACTCGAAGATGACTCGGCTCGTTGGCCACTTTGTGGAAAGAATTAAACATGCGTCAACAAACATTTAAAATGCGTCTCATCGCGTGCAGCGTCATGAGTGCGCTATTCACTTTGCCCGCGATGGCAGAATCTAATCTAAACGGTGAAACAGGGTATATCAATATGCCCAATGGTCGCGTCGAAGCAGATGGAACATTGCGCATGGGGTATAGCTTCGCCAAACCTTATGTCAACATGTGGAGCAGCATTGCCGTTTCGCCACGCTTAGAAGTATCAGGACGCTATACGCGTGTTATGAGCGGTGCGATGCCTGGCGCAGCATGGGTCGGGTACGGTGACTACAAAGACAAAGTCATCGGTGGCAAATTTTTACTGCTTGAGGAAGATTGGCATACGCCCTCTGTCGCGATCGGCATGAATGACGTGATGGGCACAGGACTTTTTAAATCCCAATACATTGCTGCCAGCAAAAAATTTGGCGCGCTCGACACCACGCTCGGCATCGGCTCTGGGCGCATTAGCGGTGCCTTTGCGGGTGCACGCTACTCACCTGCCGCATGGGATGGAATCTCCCTCGTCGCGGAATATGATGCCAATAATTACCAACAAGATTTTCTGTCCACGGCAAGTCACGTCGCACAACGAAAAAAGGGTGTAGGCGTTGGACTGGAATATCGTTGGGGCTGGATAACCTCTCAACTGGGCTATCGTGACGGCAAACCCAATGTCAATGCTTATGCATCCATCCCTTTAGAGATGAAGGATTTCGTACCTAATTTCGATGAACCTGCGCCCGATACCGAAATCGTCGCGCGTCCTACCATGCAGCAATGGCAAAGCGATCCTCAGTATCGACAAGCCCTCATACAGCAATTGCTGGCCCAAAATTTCAAAAACATTCATCTGGACATCCACGAACACGAACTCGAAATCACGCTGACCAATACCCGTATTACCCTCGCCAGTCGATCCGTGGGACGCGCGGTACGGACACTACTGCTCCGCTCGCCACTCGAAATTCAATCCCTTCGGGTGAATTACACCGTAGCCGATCTACCTGTGGCAACATACCACTTTACGAGTATCGAACGCTTACAAAAATATTTTGCAGGTATGGAAACACGCAAACAGCTCGCCCCTAGCGTATCCGTGGGATATGCAGACAAACAAGCTGACAATACCGCCTTGTTAGATGAACTGGAACAATCTTACTCTCACAGCGTGTTGGATAGCGAAGATGGCAACTTGGTAAGTTATCACAATGACAGCGCAGGACTAAATCAATTTCGCCTTTCACCTGGTTTTGGGATGTACTTTAACGATCCCAGCGGCGCGTTTCGCTATGAAGTCTTAGCCAGAGCCTTATTCGACCAACAATTGGCGGATGGTTTATTTTTTAAAGCAAGTGCGTCTTTAACGCTCACACAAAACATCAGTGGGGTCACGCAAGCCTCGAACAGCCTACTCCCTCATGTACGTACCGATGTCGCCAGCTATAAAAAAACGGGCAGCCTCAAGCTAAACCAAGCCCTGCTAAACCAGTTCTACCACGCGGACAAAGGTATCTATGCCCGTGCCTCCGCAGGGCTATATGAAGAAATGTTTGGCGGTGCGGGCGGTCAAGTCTTGTATTTTCCTGAACGCGCGCCTTGGGCAGTCGATATTGCCGTTGATGCGCTGAAACAACGTGATGTCGGGGGCGGTTTTGCTTTCCGACCCTACTCTACCGTTACCGCACTCGCTTCCTTGCATTACCGCTTACCCATTAACGGGGTGACTGCCACCGTCCGTGGCGGGCGTTTTTTAGCGGGCGATTTAGGCGGACGATTTGAAATGAAACGGCGTTTTCGCTCAGGATTTGAAGTCGGTGCTTGGTACACCCTGACCAATGGCAATGACATCACCATGCCAGGTGCCCCTACTCGACCCTATCACGACAAAGGTGTGTTTTTGATGGTTCCGCTGGACACCCTGTTACCCAAAGACACACAAACTTCACTTCGTATGCCTATTTCTCCTTGGACCCGTGACGTAGGACAAATGGTGGCCTCACCAACCGACTTGTATGACGTCATGGAGTCCACCAACAATAACCTCCATGATCGAGATGGCTTACAATACTTCTCCGACTTGGATGATAGCTACGATATGCCGCGTGCAGCCAATGCCTTTGACCGCGCACAGTGGTCATGGGAGAACGACCCCAAACGGGCGTTACAGACACTGAAATCTGTCAACACGTGGAAGAATGTTGGGCTAGGACTCGGACTCGTGGCGTTTAGCAGCACACTAGATAAATCTGCTGATCGCTGGGCGGCAAAACGGATGGGAAGCCCGTCCAGCAAGGCTATTGCCAATATCGGCAACAACTTACCATTATTGATGGGTGGCGTTGCGGGTCTCTTGGCTTTAGAGGACAGCGATCCGCGCTTAAGCAAAACATCCTTTTCGGCTCTTGAAGCGGGCGTGATGGGAGTATTAGCTTCCGAAACGGGGAAATACATCTTTGGGCGGTCACGCCCACAAGTGGGTAAAGGAGCGGGTGACTTCCATCCACTGCGCTTAAGCAATGGCAGCTCAGGCTTCCCATCAGGTCATACCACCGCTATGTGGGCCATGGTAACCCCTTATGCTCAAGAGTACCGAGCCCCATGGTTATACGGCATTGCGGCACTAACTAACCTAGCGCGAGTCACAGACCGTAAGCATTTTGTTTCCGATACAGTGGGCGGTTCACTGCTAGGTTATGCCCTAGGCACAGCATTCTGGAGCTGGCATAAAAATAGTGAACCCCAGTTAACCTTAAATGCTGAGAGCATTACTTTAACTTGGCATACCGATTAAAAGACTTGCAAGCTGCGGAATTTTCAGGATAATCAGAACCTGCGGTTGCAGTTCTCAATCCATCAAACTTTTTAGGAGTATTATTTTATGAAAAAATTAAGCGTTTTAGCTTTTACTTTAGCCATGGCAGTATCTGGCAGCGTATTTGCGGCACCTACTGTTGGTATTGACACAACAGTTGATGGCGTAAAATATACACATGGCACAGAAGGTGTTTCAACTGAAACGGGTCATACTTTTTCTCACTCAGTGACCGTAAACGGTCAATCTTTCCCAGCAGGCACTAAGTTTAATGTCATCAAGATGTCGAATGGCGCGTACGTTCCTACTGCTGCGAATGGCGTTGCAATCGGACCAATGGCTGGCGGTGCTGCTGCTGGTGGTGCTGCTGGTGGTGCTGTAGCTGGTGGTACAGCTGGCGGTTTAACAGCGGGTGGTCTGGCAGTTGCAGGCGGAGCCGCTGTAGTTGGCGCGGCAGTCGTCAGCAACACCAGCACGACAACACATACGCCTTAGTCGCTTCGTGCGGAACGACTAAGGCGTTCCGCACAGGATACTTAGATAGAAAAAGCCCACGTATGTGGGCTTTTTCTATCCATTGCAATATCGGCCAAATCCCCTAAAGTTCATAAAAATGCTAGATAAACTATTTCGCAACGACAACTTGATGCGTGTCCCCATTATTCTGTTCACCAGTTACTTTTTTCTACACGAGGTCGCCAGTTTATACACTTTTCTAGGTCACCCTTCCCTCGCATTGGACAAGCAATTCATCAGTGCCTTAGTCGCGCGTCTCTCGCTAATCGCTTTTCTGGGACTACTGGTCTTTTTTCACTTTACCCGCTCACAACCTATTAACCAAGCAACGGGTTGGCAACCTAGAATTTCCGCCTTACTTGGACTCACCATTGGGAATTTCTTACTTTTACTAGATAGAGCAAGCCTGTCTCCTATGCTGGACATCGTGTCTGCATTATTTCTGATCGTCGGAAATTATCTGTGTATCGTTACGCTACTGCATCTGGGTCGCTCTATCAGCATCATGGCGGAAGCCCGTCAATTGGTCACCAGCGGCCCTTACCATTTTATTCGCCACCCCCTCTATTTGGCAGAGCAAATCGCCACGATAGGTATCTTTATGCAATTTATGTCTTGGCAGGCCGCCATTCTATTGGGCGTACATTTTTTCTTCCAAGTGATGCGCATGTTGAATGAAGAAAGCATACTCCTCGCCACCTTCCCCGACTATCTGCCCTACGCAAAGCGCACTGCGCGACTGATTCCAGGAGTATGGTAATGAACAAAATATATTGGTTAAGCGGATTAGGTTTGCTGGGCATGACCGCCGCGCTCATCGTCTTTACCCAGTTCGTTCAACCGCACTATTATCCACTGGTGCAAATACAAGCCCCCGACAAAACCACCATCACTTTTGTGGACAACCCATGGACAACGCAAGAACAATGCCAATCTGCAAATGAAAAAATGCGTCGCCCTATGCTCGCCAACTGCCCAACATGCCAAACGACCATCAACCTTTGCGAGACCCATTTAGCAGAACCTTGGCAAAGCATACTGCAAGATACAGCCACGCCTTTTGATGTTGTGCATTCTGGTTCGTTACGCATGGCGATCGAAGCTCCCCAAGGCGCACTTGCCATTTGCGAAGCAATCGCGACACAAATTCTAACCAACAAAAAAGCTCACGCACAGTGCGTCCCCGCATCTCATCCCGCCAACACCCCCTAACCTACCTCCACCATCATGCCCACTCCTGCCGCCCACACCGTCCGTCATTTTCGAGAAGTGTTGTTATGGCCCGTACAACTGATGCCCATAAGCCCGCATGGTGGCGTGGAGACTTATTGGAAAAATCTGGAGCTTCCGAGCGAAGATAATCCTTGGCGTAAAGTGGAAGATGTATTCCGACTGGATTCCAGCGAGTTTGAGGAGCGGCATTACAAGGAATTCGTGGCTTTTTTGCCCTATGTACAACGCTTTATCTATGGTGAAAGCCACCGCAACTCGCCACATGATGAAGATGACACCTTGGGCGAATCCGCAATTAAACGCTTTCGACGATATGATGTTTTTGGTTTGCGGCTGGTGTTGCGCGAGGGCGATGCGCCGCTGATTTTGGAAGTTAAAAATGTCGAATTGCTGTTTTTTGACGACATTCACGTGGCTTTCCTCAAAGTAGAATTGTCCGCCCATCATTTACCTTTTGAACAAGCCTGCGATTTGCTCTATCGCTTCGGACGTGCCTATCCGACCGATTGGGACAGCGAGGGCAATGGCAAGCACAATGTGCATCAGGCAGCATGGCTAGATGGCGATGGCAAGGTGTTAGCGACTTCGGACTCGCATCAACAAGCGAAATTTCTCAATTACACCCGCGAACACCGTTCACCTGGCATCACGGCACATTGGGATTTTCTGCTACGTCCCTTGGTACTCGACCCCTCCCAAGCCGTTGGCGAACTGCGGTATCGGCAAATTGAATACCATCGTATGCCGCTGATGGCGTTCCTGGCAGTGGAAAATCCGCGCACCTTAACGCGGGAAGACTGGTTGCAATTGGGGCTAGTCGCCACTTTGCATCCTGACGATACACTGCCCGCACACGACCATGACGTGGCAGAATTTGAATCCCGATATTGTTACGACCGTTTTTGGAGCGATACCGACACGGGTACCAATACTCGTTTCGTCTGCACAGGACGTGCATTTATTGTGGTGGGTGACGCGCAAAGTCCTTATTTTCACGACGAATCACGCGGTATTTTGTCGCAATTCCGCCACCAATACTTGCTGCTCTTTTTGATCGTGCACTTCCATCGTGCCGCATTGCTGGTATTTTCGGATCGCATGGTCGATGCGGTTCACGATTTAGACATCCGCCAGCCGCAATCCATCTACCACTTTCGCCGCCGCATCTACGCGAGTTTCGAGGCCCTGCTACGCTTCACCCACCGCTATTGGTTTCACGAATTATCCGAACGCCCGCATATTCAAGCCTTATACCGCTTGAGCAGCAAACACTTGGGCAATGACCCGCTTTACCGCGAAGTTAAAGAAGAGCTGCGCGACATGAGCCAATATCTGGACAGCAACAGTCAGCGGCAACAATCCACCACGGTGGTGCGACTCACCGTGGTCACGGTCTTCAGCATGATAGGCACGGTGACCACGGGATTGTTGGGCATGAACCTCATCGCCGCCGCAGATGCGCCCTTGTCGTTGCGTAGCCTGTATTTCATTGGCACAATTTTACTGACCACTTTGTTTATGGTACTGGCGATTTTAAAATCCAAACAACTGTCAGACGTGATGGACGTTCTAGCTGATGACCAAAAAACCTTGGGCAACCGCCTCGCGACCATGGGCGCGGCGTGGCGGCGGAAATACTAGGCTTTATTTTTCAGCATCTTCAATTTTCTTTTTGGCATCATCGGTGCTTTGCTGCACCGTTTGATCTACACCACTCGCTTTATTCAGAGCTGCTCGTTGCGGCGCGGCGATCTTTTGTTCAGGCGCATCGCCGCACGCAGAGAGACACAACGCGATCATCATCAAAATATATTTCATCATTCCTCCTATGTATTGGTAGCGAATTGTAGCTGGAATTACGCCTGCGCGAGGAAAACCTACTCAAAATCCACTGTTTCATAACTGTTGTCTACCCTGCGTTGAGCATCCCCCAAAAGGAGTTACGGCATGGCAATACATTTGAGGCTGGCAACAACATATAATGCACCCTCTCATTTTGCTAGAGGTTCTATATGCAGCGTTTATTTTTGAGTTGGATGATGGGTGTCGCACTTTGTATGAGCACAGGGGTGCATGCGGTCGAGTTGAGCACCACCATTCCCACACCTATTGCAGTACCACATATTGCGTTACTGCTGCCACTGAAGTCTCCAGCATTTAGTGCCGCCGCGTCTGCGGTGGCACAAGGTTTTATCGCAGCCTCAACCATAGGCCAAAAAACCTTGCCAGTACGGGTATATGATTGCACAGATGAAAACAATGAAATCATCGCTTTATACGCACAAGCCCTGGCAAGTGGTGCGCAGGCTGTGGTCGGCCCTTTGACACGCAAAGGAGCGGCTCTGATTGCACTACAACCGAATATCAAAGTACCTACGTTGGTTCTCAACACCATAGAGGAGAACAGCGAATTTCCACTGTATTCCTTTGGTATGGCGGTAGAGGCGGAAGCTCGCTTAGTGGCACAACAGGCGGCACAGACGGGGTTACGTAACGCGATTGTGATTGGCTCCATGTCACCCTTTGATTTGCGGATGCAGTTTGCTTTTGAAGAGGCGTGGAGTGCAATCGGCGGAACAATCAATCGTGAGATTGAGTTTAATGGCGACTTGGGACAACTAGCAGACATGACTATGCAACCAGACACGCTGATATTCTTGGCAGGCAATGCTCAACAAGCGCGTGTCATGCGTCCGTATTTGCCGAGCAAATTACCCATTTATGCCACGTCGCAGATATTTGCCAATTATTCACCAACCAACTTTGAACTCAATGGAATTCGATTTGTGGACATGCCTTGGTTAGTGCAAGCCGATCATCCAGCAGTACGTGCTTATCCTCGTGCCAACCCACCGTTGCCTGTGGAGCTTGAGCGCTTGTATGCCTTGGGCGTGGATGCGTTCCGACTGATTCAGTTGGTGATACAAAATCAATTGAGCGATGCTTTGCCGCTAAATGGTGTCAGTGGGGAGATTCGACTCAGTGGCCATCAATTTCTACGAAGTGCCGCCCCCGCTGTGTTTGTACAAGGGCGCGCCCAATCTACGGATGCTGACACCACGGAGGTAAGACTATTCCCAGGTCAAGCGCGCAATCAGCCATGAACACAGCGGGGGCAGAGGCTGAACGTTGGGCGTTACACTATTTACAGCGACAAGGTCTGCGCCTCGTCACACAAAACTATCATAGCCGTTTTGGTGAGATTGATTTAATCATGCTAGATGGCGCGGTGTTGGTTTTTATTGAAGTGCGCTTGCGCCGTCAGAGCGATTTCGGCGGCGCGGCGGCCAGCATCGACTATCATAAACAACAACGCATAATTCGCACTGCACAGCAGTATCTCAGCACCCAAGCGCGCACGCCCCCTTGTCGCTTTGATGCCCTAATGATGGAAGATGCTCAAGGACGCAATGTACAATGGATCAAAAATGCCTTTGAAGCATGATGGTAAGATGTTGCGTACAAATAATCGGATATGGGTTATTAGTCGTTAGTTTTTAGTTAGCAGAGCAAAAGCATGAATACATTGAATAAACCATAATCACACTACAAATATCCCCCTACCAACTACCAACTACCAACTACCAACCACCAACTAACGACTAACGACTAACGACTAACGACTAACGACTATCAACCTATTTTGTTCATCACTGGGCTGATTTTTTGTGGAGCTTAATTCCTAACTGTTTGAGTTTTCGGTACAAATGTGTGCGTTCCATACCCGTCTTTTCTGCTATACGGGTCATATTTTCATCCTCTTGCACCAAGTGATGTTGAAAATAATATGCATCAAATTGTTCGTGTGCTTCACGCAAGGGCAACGCTAACCATGCCGAAAGTTCCTTGATACGGGGAAGATCAGGCGCAACCATCACTTCAACAGGTTTAGGCTCAGCATGCAAAATAGGGCGCATCCCAGCACTCATCGCTCTCGACACCGTTGACAACAGCTTTTGCAATGAAATTGGTTTTTCCAGAAAATCAACCGCACCGATGCGCGTGGCTTCCATAGCAGTTTCTATCGTGCCATGTCCCGACATCATCACCACAGGCATGGTCAGCAAGTTTTCACTCAACCATTCTTTGAGCAAGGCAATGCCATCCACATCGGGCATCCAGATATCCAACAACACCAAGTCAGGTTGGTGGGTTTGACGATAAATCCGCGCCTGTTCAGCGTTTTCTGCCAAGTCCACTTGATAGCCTTCATCAAATAAAATTTCCGCCAGTAATTCACGGATCCCCATTTCATCGTCCACCACTAAAATTGTCTTCATGCCACCTCCATCACCGTGGGGAGGGTGATCGTAATCGTTGCCCCACCGTTTATGTTGTTTTCAATACTAATTTGCCCGTTGTGTTCTTCAATAATTTTTTTCACGATGGCCAATCCCAACCCCGTGCCTTTACTCTTGGTGGTCATATAGGGTTCAAAGGCGCGAGAAAGCACTTGATCGGAAAAGCCGCTACCATTGTCGGCGACCAGCAAACTGATGTTACCTCCCTGCGAAGACGTGCTCAGTGTGATATGCGCATCCGCTTGCCCCTGCAAGGCATCTTGGGCATTTTGCAGCAAATTATGGATAACCTGACGCAAACGCGTGGCATCACCTTGAACGATGGCGTAAGGTGAATGCAAAGTTGCTGTCATCCGCATCTCATTCGCCTCATATAAATTCAATACTTCTCGTATCAACTGATGCAAATCCAGCGGGGTCAATTTGACGACAGGACCTCGCGCATAATTGGCAAAATCGCTGACCATATTTTTCAATGCGCCCACCTGACTGACGATAGTTTGGGTAGCACGCTGCAACAATTGTGCATCGGCAGGATTTAAATGCGCACTGAGTTTATGCTGCAAACGTTCGGCGGAGAGTTGAATCGGCGTCAGTGGATTTTTAATTTCATGCGCCAAACGCCGCGCCACCTCACCCCACGCTGCTTGACGCTCTGCTTGCAACAAATGACTAATGTCATCAAATAACACCACATAACCCGCTTCCGCCCCTTGCGGCAAACGTGTTCCCCGCATCAACAAAACTTGTGTACCATTTTTACTCGTACGTTCAATTTGCTTACGCCATTCACCGCTATCAACCTCAGCAAAAGCATCGTGTATCGTGCTGCAAAATGAGGTCAACAGCGGGTATTTCGCAGCAATATCAACCAAACTCATGCGCTGCATCTCTGGCAGGGGGGCAGATAAAATTTGCCCTGCACGAGTATTAACCGAGCGTAAGCGCAAATCCGTATCAAAACCGATCACCCCTGATGACAAATGCGTCAATACACTTTCCAAATAACCTTTCGCACTCTCCACCTGTTGCTGTTGCAATTCACTGGTCGCTTTAGCTTCGGCTAACTGGCGTATCATCTGATTAAATAAGCCCGTTAACGCACCCAGTTCATCTTGACTACGCACGGGATATTCCCCGCTAAAATCCCCTTGGGCGACGGCACGCGTCCCTTCTGCTAACGCCTCCAAAGACGAGCCTAATTTGTCACTGATGAAAAAAGCCGCCGACACCGCTGCCAGCAACACGATCAGCAGTGACAAGGTCAAGGTAATACCATACAGCCGTTTCAATCCCACGCGAGACAACACTAAGGCTTGGTAATCTCGATACACGCCCTGCACGGTTTCGGCATCGTGTTCTACCTTAGGGGGGACAGGCTGGGTAAACTGCAATACAAACTGACGCGTATCAGGGTAATGTGCTTTAACCAACACTAAGACACGTAAAATCAAACCTTTATTCGGCACGGTATCAACCGCCATGTATTGATATTTTTTCGTGACTTCCGCCATCATGTACGGGTCAATGAGCACGGGCTTATGGTTAGCGGCGACACTGGCAAAAGCAATCGGCTTACCAGAGGTCGTAAAAACAGCTGCTTCTTGCGCCATCCCCTCATCAATCAACCTGCGTAAGGAAGATTGGTACTGGGACGGGGATTTCTCCGCCAAGAGCAATCCAACAAATTGAGTCTTTTGGGATAACTCACGCAGACTATTATCTAAGGCATTTTTGCCTAAATTAAGTCCGCCTTCCAAGGCTTTCTCAACCCGCACATCAAACCAAGACTCAATGCTTTTACTCAGAAATTCAACCGAAACGGCATACACCAAAATACCAGGCAAAACCGCAATCCCAATAAAAAACAACGCCAATCTCATGGTTAGCTTCGAACCGAATACTTTGTTCTTCAGCTTGGTGCGCAATTGCCACAATTGATAGAGCACCAACACGGATAAACCAACAACCAACAAGCCTGTGAGAAAGAGCGCGTTGTAATAGTTATTGGAAAACAACTCCGTGTTCGCACTATTGCTAGAGAGAAAGTACAGCAATGCCGCACCCGCTGCAGCACTAATGAGAATAACGTATTTCAACGCACAGCCTCACTAGGTTGGCGAGCCGCAATGTCGTCAGGACGTATCACCCAGCGAAACCAGTCAGTGTCTAAATCCCAATCTTTACTGGTCAGTGCATTCACTTGCAGCAATTTAGGCAATTGTTCAATATCCAATCTCAGCCGAGCACCTGCCAGATAATGACCTGCCTTTTTCATGACATCAATGGAAATAGGGGGTGAACTTTGCCTTTGCATAATCTGCAAGGCTTCTTCTAAAGTCGGGAAATTTTGATACAACGCACCATGCGAAATGCGATATTGTCGCGTCAGTACGTTATAGGACAATTTGATCACATGTTCACTCTTGATGACTTCTTCATCAAACCAATACCAACGCGAGCGCGTCACACTAAATTCGCTCACAAAGTAAATTGCCACGCCATGTGACAAGGCTTGTTCAACCACCGAGTTAAGACGAATATTAAATTCTGCAGCTAACTGGTAGCTATCCTCACTCACCCGCACATCCGTTTTATTGACGGAGATACTGTCGGCGTAAACCACGCTACCCCACGCCAGCAGTAACAGCCACAGCCCGCAACGCACTAAGCGATGCAGGTTGTATTGCCATCCCGCCGCAAACGGCGTATTAGCTATTCTTTTGCAACAAGGCATAAAAGAAACCATCTTGTAAATCGCTAGGCACTAATTGCCCCGTACTGCCATTGGGTAAGCGTATCGGCAAACGCGTCGCATCTTTTTGTTTGGCAAGAAATGCCGCGATCACACCTTCGTTTTCTTGCGAAAACACTGAACACGTCACATACAACATTTTCCCACCAACCGCCAAGGTGCTCCACAAGGCTTGCACAATATCCAGTTGTTGCCTAGCGAAAGCAGAAATATCTTCGCGGCGGCGCAGCCATTTGATGTCGGGATGACGGCGCACCACACCCGATGCAGAGCACGGCACATCCGCCAAAATGCGGTCAAACGGCTTGCCATTCCACCATTGCGACGGCAGTTCCGCATCGCCAAGCACCAATTTCGCCTGTAAATGCAAACGTTGCAAATTCTCGTCCACGCGATGCAGACGTTTGGCATCTTTATCCACCGCCCACAAATCCAACTCGTACAACTCCAACAAATGTGCGGTTTTGCCGCCAGGCGCAGCACAGGCATCCAACACTCTCATGCCATCTTTGACATCTAACAAACCCGCCGCACATTGCGCGCCCGCATCCTGCACCGACACCCAGCCGTCAAAAAAGCCAGGTAATTTATCCACGGAAACAGGCTGATCCAACAGCAGCGCATCAGGGGCAACAAATTGCCCAGATTGTCCTTCATTCGCCAGCAACTCCGCGTATTGATCGACCGTGTGTTGACGCACATTCACCCGCAAGGTCATCGGCGGATGCTGATTGCCCACCGCCAAAATTTGGGCAGCCACTTCTTTACCATATTGCGCGGTCAACATATCTATCCACCACGCCGCGTGGCTAAACTTGCCTTCAGGCGTGCGCTCCGCCCCGAGCATCAAAGCCTCTTGATTGCGCAAAAAATTGCGCAGCACGGCATTCGCCAAGCCGCTCATGCGCTGATTCAAGGTGCGCACCGCCTGCACCGCCTGATCCACCACCGCGTGCTGCCCCGCTTTGCTATATTGCAACTGATACAACGCCACCAATAACACAAACACGATGCGCTGATCTTCCAACGGCTTTTCCAATAACTGCCCTAACACCCCCCGCAACTGCCCATAAAACCGCAACGTCCCGAAACTCAAATCCTGCAACGCCCCCCGCTCCGACGACTTCCAAGCCGTCTTATTGCGCAAGGTATCCTCCAAAATTTGATTCAAATTTCGTCCATTTTCCAGCACTTGCTGAACCAAATGCGCAGCGGTAAGTTGTATTTGTTGCATTTAGATTCCTAAAATTAAAGTGTAAATGGTAATGGGATTTTGTAGCACATTAAGCCGAAGCAGACTGATCGCCTAACTTGGCTGCCTGCAAGGCTTCTATTTTTATTCTGTGTTGTTCAACTTGTTCCATATAACGTACAGGATTCCATTCGCCATATTTTTTAACGGGCAATCCTACATGTTTGCGCAATTTTGCAGCCAATTCTGCTGCTGCAATGCCGATTTTTGCATACTGAACCTGTCGCTCGTCAAACCCTTCGCCGTCATCACAGCTTTCAAAAACCTCGGCGATATATCTGTTCGCCAATATTGCTTGATTAGGAAAATCTAAAATTCCGTACATCAAATTCGGAGGTATTGATTTCCACTCAACGTTTAATAACTCAGGTTCAAATTTTGTAGTCTTAACTTGGGCTTGGAGCCTTCCGTCTTTGTTTAGCTGACCACAGCAAAGCCCATCGTCTCCTGCAACATCCGCACACTCCCAAATGTACTGCTCAAGGCGACACAACACTTGAATTGATAAATACTCAGCATCCTTCTTGTTTTTACTGCGCTGAAACCACCATTCTTTGGCAATTGTTAGCAAAGCTCCAAGCACTACACCAGCAAGTCCAAAGATAGCCGTTTCCATGTATTTCTCCATTGGATGACAAACATACATCGTGCGAATGAATTCGCACCTACGTCCCTTCCCTCTTCTCCCTTTCCTCTTCCCCTAGTTTTTCCCCCACCTTCATCCCCTGCGCCAATTGTCCCGCCGCTTGGGGTTTTCCGCCTGCCCGTTGGACGGTTTCCAGTCGCAATCCGTGTTGCCCGCAGGCAACGGTGATGCCGTGTTTGTCTAGGGCGAGGATTTCACCTGCTTGCCCTGTCACACCTGCCACCACGCTGCTTTGCCAGACTTTGAGCATCGCGCCTTGGTACAGCGTTTGGCAGGTGGGAAAAGGGTTGAAAGCGCGCACCGTGCGTTCAATCACATGCGCATCCAAGCTCCAGTCTATCATCGCTTCGCTTTTTAACAGCTTGCTGGCGTAGGTCGCGAGTGTCGCATCTTGCTTTTCGGCAGTGAGTTGCGGCAATTGGCGCAAAGCTTGGACGATGCTGTGCGCGCCTTGTTCTGCGAGTTTGTCGTGCAAAGTGGCGGCGGTGTCGGTTGCGGAAATAGGCGTGATCTCGCGCAGCAGCATATCGCCCGTGTCTAGCCCCACATCCATTTGCATAATGGTGATGCCTGTTGCTGTATCGCCCGCTTGTATCGCCCGTTGAATGGGGGCGGCACCGCGCCAACGAGGCAGCAAGGACGCGTGGATATTCAAACAGCCTAGGCGCGGCAAGCTCAAAACGTTTTGCGGCAAAATCAGCCCGTAAGCCGCCACCACCATCACATCGGCATTCAGCGCGGCAATCGCTTGCACTGCTTCGTCGGTTCTTAAGGTCGTGGGCTGCATCACGGTCAAGCCATGTTGCAAAGCCAGTTGTTTAACAGGACTGGCGGCAAGCTGCATCCCACGCCCTGCGGGACGGTCTGGCTGCGTCAATACCGCCACGACTTCATGTTCGGGCAATAACGCAGCTAACGCTTCCGCTGCAAAATCAGGCGTACCTGCGAAGACTATTTTCATGTTTTTTTAGGTGAAAGGTGAAACAAATCGTTGTATATTTTTGGTGAAACGAGAAGGGTGAAACGTGAAACAAACCGTTGCATACTCATGTTTTTCACGTTTCACATATTCTCCCGTTGCCGTTTAATCAACTTGGCGCGTATGCGACCCTGTTTGAGTTGCGACAAATGATCGACAAATACTTTGCCGTACAAATGATCGATCTCATGCTGGATACACACGGCTAGAAAACCATCGGCTTCCAAGGTAAATTCAACTCCGCGTTCATTCAGCGCGCTGACGGTAATTTTCTCGGCACGCTGTACTTTTTCGTAAATGCCAGGCACGGATAAACAGCCCTCTTCACTTTCTTCATCGCCACTTTGCGCCAGCAATTTGGGGTTAATCAACACCAAAAGCTGATTATGCTTTTCAGAAATATCAGCAATGATAATCTGCTGATGCACGTCCACTTGGGTCGCAGCTAAGCCCACCCCAGGGGCTGCATACATGGTTTCTGCCATGTCGCGTATCAGTTTGCGCGTGCTGTCCGTCACCTGTTTTACAGGTTGGGCAATTTTTTGTAATCGAGGATCTGGGTACTGCAAAATTTTAAGTATGGCCATGCGAATTCCATGAATGCTTGCTTATTTAGATGACTAGAGGCAAAATTTGGCGCGGCAACATCCCTTCGCCTTTCTTTTACACTCTGCGGGACACTTTCATGCGCAAGATTATATCGCTGATTTGCTTTTTATTGCCTGCCATCGCCTCGGCAGCCCAACCCGAATTCCGTCCTGACGCGCCAGATCAACACGTTGTGGTGAAAGGTGACACACTTTGGGGCATCTCCAATCTGTTTTTTAAAGACCCATGGAAATGGCCCCAATTGTGGGACGTGAACCAAAACGACATTAAAGACCCGCACTGGATTTACCCTGGCAATGTGATTCGATTTGATCGCAATGCAGGCAAGCTCCAAATTGCAACGGTCTCTGGAGAAGTCAAGATGGCCGACGGCACGGTGAAACTATCACCGACAGCACGCATGGAAAGCAACGATCCCATTTTCAGCATTCCTTCGCGCGCACTGAATCCGTTTTTAGCCCAACCTTTAGCGGTGGAAGAAAATGATCTAGAAACCGCCCCAATGATAGTCGCATTACAGGAACAGCGCGTGGTACTAGGCGAAGGAGAGTTAGGCTATGCAAGCGGACTCACGGCCGACCAGGGCACGAAATGGCAGGCTTATCAACCCTCAAAACCCTTAGTCGATCCTGAAACCGAAGAGATCTTGGGGTACGAAGTCACCTATTTAGGCGACGTCAAGGTCGTCAAATTCGCAGATCCTAGCAAAATTGATGAACCCAGCACCGTTCGCGTTACCAAGAGTCGTCTAGAAATTGAAAGAGGTGCGCGTCTGGTGCCATTTAAAGAGGAATTGACCAGCCACTATCTACCTCGCGCACCTGAAGGCATGATAGAAAGCAAAGTCATCTCCATTTACGGCAGTTCGACCCAAGCCAGCCAGAACAGCATCATTACCCTCAACAAAGGTGCACGAGATGGGCTGAAGGTCGGTCACGTATTAGCTTTGTACAAAGCGGGAAAGACCGTGCAATACCAAGGGAATGATGTCAACTTACCCGACGAACGCAACGGATTGCTGTTTGTATTCCGCGTCTTTAACAAAGTGGCTTACGCCTTGGTGATGGAAACGCGTTTGCCTGTTACCTTACTGGATCGCGCCCAAACTCCCTAACATGGACGCGGCACTCAAGGCTTGGTTGGCACTCAGCCTGATACGCGGACTCGGTGGCGATTCCGCGCGTAAGCTGCTCAAACAATTCGGTTCACCAGAAGCGATTTTTGCCGCGCCGACTAGCCAACTCAGGGATCATGTCAAAGCCAATATAGCAACGGAAATCGGCAAAGGCATGGAGAATGAAGCACTTGTCGTCGCGGCTTCATGGTTGCAAGATGAGCGCAATCACATCGTCACCCTTGCGGATGCGGATTATCCGCAAGCCTTGTTGAATATCGCCGATCCGCCCATTTTGTTGTATGTCAAAGGACAGCGCGATTTACTCAACCAGCCCGCACTCGCCATTGTGGGGAGTCGCACCGCCACACCACAAGGTAAAAATAACGCAGAAGCCTTTGCGCAAGCCCTCAGTGACGCAGGCTTGTGCATCATCAGTGGCATGGCGCATGGCATAGATGCCGCCGCCCATCGTGGCGCATTGCGTGCTCAAGGCAGCAGCATCGCCGTGGTCGGCACAGGGTTGGACAGAATTTATCCCGCATCACATCGTGAGTTAGCGCATACCTTGGCCGACCAAGGTCTGCTGATTTCAGAATTTGCCTTGGGTACGCCGCCTTTACCTGCCAACTTTCCACGCCGCAATCGGCTGATTAGCGGCATGAGTTTAGGGTGTTTGGTGGTGGAAGCCTCATTGCAAAGCGGCTCGCTGATTACTGCGCGTTTGGCGATGGAACAAAACCGCGACGTATTCGCCATTCCAGGCTCTATCCACGCACCGCAAAGCAAGGGCTGTCACGCGCTGATTAAACAAGGGGCGAAGCTGGTGGAATCGGCACAAGATGTTCTCGAAGAGCTAGGGAGTCTGTTTCACCCCTCGCCCATCTGTCTTCCCGCCGCCGAGACTGAGACGCTTACTAACTCAGATGCCAATTTACTGACGCATTTAGGCTACGATGCCGTCGATTTAGACACCCTCTGCTCACGTAGCGGCTTGACGATTAGCCAGCTATCCGCCATGCTGTTGACGCTGGAGCTGAATGGGCGGGTGCATACCCTGCCTGGCGGCTTATATCAACGAACGCATTAGCGGTTAGTTGTTAGCTGCTAGTCGTTAGTTGATAGCGGTTAGTTGGTAGGGTGGATAAGCGCAGCGCGTCCACCATTTGAAATATATTCAGCTAGAGATACTTAGATTACCCCCTAACTAAAAACTAACGACTAACAGCTAGAGACTAGCGACTAAATAACGCAACACCTTAAAACTACAACTATTATGTTTGAAATTCTCATGTATCTGTTTGAAAGTTATTTCGACGCAGGCAGTTATCCGCCTCCAGAAAAGCTATCGCGCAAACTTTCCGCAGCGGGCTTTGAAGGTGACGAAATTGATGAGGCTTTAACGTGGCTGTCCGCTTTGCAAGCCCAAACCGCCGATAGCTATCCTGCTTCGCTGGAACACGCTGGGCTACGTTGCTTTGCAGAGGTGGAATTAAAACGCATCAGTCAAGAAGCACGTCAGTTTTTATTGTTCGCTGAACAGCAAAAACTCATTTCTGCGGTAGAACGTGAGATGATTGTTGACCGTGCGATTGCATTGCAACAATCCCAACTGGGCTTAGACAAACTCAAACTTATTATGTTGATGGTACTCTGGAATCGCCATCAAGAACTCGATCCATTGCTGATTGAAGAATTGATCACACCCTTACATTCCTCGCAATTACACTAAATACTCTACGCATGGCTACTCATCTTCTTATTGTCGAATCTCCCGCCAAGGCGAAAACGCTGCAAAAGTATCTGGGCAAAGACTATGAAGTCCTTGCCTCTTACGGACACGTCCGAGACCTCGTGCCGAAAACAGGCGCGGTAGATACCGAAAATGGCTTTGCCATGCAGTACGAAACCATTGCGCGCAATAGCAAACACGTGGATGCCATTGCCAAAGCTGCTGCGACGGTGGATCACATCCTGCTCGCACCCGATCCTGACCGCGAAGGAGAAGCGATTGCTTGGCATATCGCCGAATTACTGAAAAGCAAACGCGCCTTAAAAAACAAGACGATGCAGCGCGTGGTGTTTTATGAAATCACCCAATCCGCCGTGCGCGAAGCCGTCGCTCATCCACGTGAAATTTCCATGCCGCTGGTGAATGCCCAACAAGCGCGCCGCGCCTTGGATTACTTGGTCGGCTTTAATTTATCCCCGTTGTTGTGGCGCAAAATCCGTGCAGGACTCTCAGCAGGTCGCGTGCAAAGCCCCGCCTTGCGCTTGATTGTCGAACGTGAACTGGAAATCGAAGCCTTCAAGACTCAGGAATACTGGTCGATTCATCTGGACAGCCACAAGGATTTCCACAACTTCACCGCTAAGTTATTCCAGTATCAAGGCAAAAAAGTAGAGCAACTGAGCATCGGCAGCCAAGCCGAATACGAAGCGATTTCGGCAAAACTGAACGACGCGAAATTACCGCCTAAAGTGGTACGCGTGGAGAAAAAGGCCAAGCAACGCTACGCCGCCGCGCCATTCACCACTTCCACTTTGCAACAAGAAGCGGTGCGTAAATTGGGCATGACTTCAGAACGCACCATGCGGACGGCGCAATCGTTGTATGAAGGAGTGGATATTGGCGGACAAACCGTCGGCTTGATTTCCTATATGCGTACCGATTCCGTCACGTTGGCGCAAGAAGCAGTGCAAGAAATTCGCGGCTATATCAAGGATAATTACGATAGCGAGTACTTACCTAACCATCAACCACAATACAAAAGTAAAACCAAAAACGCCCAAGAATCCCACGAGGCGATCCGCCCTACTTCGATATTGCGCACACCAGACAGCGTCAGAAATCATTTGTCCGCCGACCAAGCGCGTCTATACGAAATGATTTGGAAACGCACGCTGGCATGCCAAATGACCCCCGCCCGCTACGACACGGTGAGTTTGGACATTCGCCTCGGCGGCGATGACACCTTGTTCCGCGCATCGGGACAAGTGTTGGTATTCCCTGGCTTTATCAGCGTGTATATGGAAGACGTGGATGATGCGACCGAAGAAGAAGGCGGTAAATTGCCGCCATTGGTAGAAGGCGAAGTCATTCCGCTGGACAAGCTATATGGCGAACAACATTTTACCCAACCTCCGCCGCGCTTTTCGGAAGCGAGTTTGGTCAAGGCATTGGAAGAATACGGCATCGGTCGCCCTTCGACTTACGCCACCATTATCTCTACCTTGCAAGCCCGCGAATACGCGATTATCGACAAAAAACGCTTTGTTCCTACCGATGTGGGACGCGTGGTCACCAAATTTTTGACCGAGCATTTCACCCGCTATGTGGATTACAACTTCACGGCAGGACTCGAAGATGAGCTAGATGAAGTGTCTGAAGGCAAGCGCGACTGGATAGGTGTATTGGACGAATTTTGGCAAGGTTTCTCTAGCTTAATCAAAGATAAAACCAACATCGACCGCCCCGTGGAATTGCTGGACGAAGCCTGTCCAGAATGCGGTAAACCGTTGGCGAAAAAACTCAGCCGCTACGGCAGCTTCGTCAGTTGCACCAACTACCCCGAATGCAAATACAAACGCAGTTTGAGTGGCGACACGGAAGAGGAAGCCTCGCTACGCATCGAGCTGGGTGCGCACCCTGAAACGGCGCAACCCGTGCTGCTGTTGCGCGGGCCTTACGGGCATTACGTCCAACTCGGCGAAGTGGTCGCGGGCGAAAAAGCCAAACCCAAGCGCGTGTCGTGGCCAAAAGAATTGCCGCTGGAACAAGTGGATTTAGCCACCGCACTGAAATTGCTGTCCCTGCCGCGTGACCTCGGTTTGCACCCCGAAACCAACAAAAAAGTCATCGTCAACATCGGACGTTTTGGCCCTTACATTGGGCATGACGGCAAATTCAAATCCATCCCCAAAAGCGACAGCATCTTTGATATTGAGATGGAGCGAGCCGTGGAGTTATTGACTCAAGGACGCGAAGGCAACACCGTGCTGCGCGTATTGGGCAACCACCCCGACGACCAAACCAGTATCGAAATTTGCAGCGGACGCTACGGTCCTTATGCCCGACACGGCAAAATCAACGCCACCTTACCCAAAGACGTGAGCGTGGATGAGGTGACCTTGGAACAAGCTTTGGCATTGATTGCAGCCAAAGCCGCCAAAGCCCCTACGACGCGTAAAAAACCAGCGGCTAAGGCAAAAACAGAAACCTCAACAGAAGCTAAGCCCAAAGCTGCGCCTAAGAAGATAGCCGCTAAAAAACCAGCAGCAAAGAAAACGGCGGCAAAATCCGCCACTACCGCAGTCAAAAAACCTGCGAAACCACGGGCGAGTAAGCAAGCTGCTGAGTAAACACCGAGGGGGCAATACCCTCCGTCATGTCAGCCCAAGTTGACATGACAACCCCCTCCCATTCTCAGACTGTTAAGTCTCGCCTACCCTTTTACCAACGCCATATTGAGCGAGGTATGATGCACATTCGTCCCTTTTCTGATCGAGTAAGCAGATGATGAAATCACTTCGTTCTCATTGGCATCAATTGGGCGTGCAAGAGAAATTGCATATCCTGATTCAAGGCTCCTTGATCGTGCTGTTCATCATCTCGATGAATTGGGTGACAGACCGATTCGAGCAGCAGATTATGAGCCATGCCGAACAGCGTGCAGATGAGACGGCAGATGGTTTAATCAACGGCATGAATTTGCTCATGCTCACAGGGGCGGTGCATGATCCTGCCAACCGTAAACTGCTAGTCGATAAAATGCGGCAGTCCAAAGGGGTACGGGAATTACGCATCGTGCGCGGCACATCGGTGGTTGCCCAATTCGGGGAAGGATTACCCGAAGAGCATGCAAAAGATGACATGGATAGAGCCGCATTGGCTAGCGGCAAACAAGCGTTTAAGCGCATCCAAGAAGCGGGGCAACCTTCTGCCCTACGTGTCGTTGTGCCGTTTATTGCCCAAAAAGACTTTCGCGGCACGAACTGTATGAGCTGTCATGAAGCAGCAGAGGGCAGTGTGAATGGAGCGGCAAGCGTCATTATCGACCTGTCCGAAGATGAAGCCGAATTAGCCGAATTTAAAAAGAATTTGTGGATAGGGCATCTGGTTATCCAGATTTTCTTGTCATGGCTGATCTGGCTGTTTGTCCGCAACTTGATTGTACGCAACATTGCCCAACCCATTCATAATCTGCAATTGGCGATGACGGCGATTCAACACAGCAACGATCTGTCCCAGCGCGCAAATGTGGACGAGAAAAATCCAGACATCGGCGAGATGGCACGCACCTTTAACGCACTGTTAGCGAATTTGGAACAAGCGCAAAATAGACTGGAATTATTCGCCAAAATGTTTGAAAACAGTGGCGAAGCCATCGCCATTACCGACGCGAACAAGCGTATTCTAACCGTCAATCCTGCTTTTGAACAAATCACCCAATACACTGCTGCTGAAGTCATCGGCGAAAATCCTAAGCTACTCAGTTCAGGAAAACAGACAGCAGAATTCTATCAACTGATGTGGGCAACCATAGAAGCGACGGGGCAATGGTCAGGTGAGATATGGAATCGCCGTAAAGATGGCGAAACGTATCCAGAATGGTTGTCTATCGGTGCAGTTAAAAATACCCACGGAGAAATCATCAATTACATTTCCCTTTTCTCCGACATTACCAAACGCAAGGAAGCGGAACAACGCATTGAGTTTTTAGCCCATTACGATTCGCTCACCAAACTACCGAATCGGGCTTTATTCGCGGATCGCTTGCGACGTGCGCTGGTCATGGCACACCGTCAAAAGGCCAAAGTCGGCTTGATGTTTCTGGATCTGGATAAGTTTAAAGCGGTCAATGACACCTTGGGCCATCTCGCAGGTGACCAGCTACTCAAATCGGTTGCGGAACGATTGAAACACTGCGTGCGGTCATCGGATACCGTTTGCCGCCAAGGGGGGGATGAATTTTTAATTTTGTTGGAGGACATACACTCTATAGACGATGTGCGTTTAGTCGCCGAAAAGATTATGATTGCCATGTCAACCCCACACCGCCTAGGCGAGATAGACCAAGTCATTTCCTTCAGCATCGGTGCCGCGATTTATCCCGATGACGCACCTGACGATGAAATGCTGCTGCGCTGTGCCGACCAGGCCATGTATCAGGCAAAAGAGAGTGGACGAAATAACTTCCGCTTGTTTCAGCCCGCAGGAATGATCGAAAATTGGATAGGTGAGTAAAACCCCATGAACCTCAAAATTCTCCTGCCTTTTCGGGTATTTACCGAAGTCCGCAACGTGCGGCGGGTGGTGGCGGAAACCGCGCACGGATCATTTGGCATGTTGCCCCATCGCTTGGATTGTGTCGCGGTGCTGACAGCGGGGATTTTGCTGTATGAAACTGCGGCAGGTGAAGAAATTTATGTCGCCGTCGATGAAGGCGTATTGGTTAAATCAGGCTCCGAAGTACGCGTGTCGGTACGTCATGCCATCAGCGGCATGCCCTTGGGTTCGTTGCGCGAAGCGGTCACACAGGAATTCCTCACCTTGGACGAAGGTGAGCGACAACTCCGCACCGTGCTGGCGAAATTAGAAAATGGTTTTGTGCGACGTTTTGCGGAGTTCCAACATGGCTAAAATTTCCAAATTTCAACGCGCGCAGCCCAAAGAAGCCGCGTTTATCCAACAAGTTGGCGCGAAAGAAACCCGCAAACTCCAAGCCCATCGCACCCGTATCATCTGGTCAGGACTCGGACTGTTCGGCTTAGTCGGCTGGTCCATCGTCGTCCCCACCCTACTCGGCACTATGCTGGGTATCTGGCTAGACAAAAATCACCCTGCCCATCACTCTTGGACACTCAGCATGCTCATCATCGGTCTATGCGCAGGCTGCTGGAACGCATGGCATTGGATGAGCAAAGAAAACCAGAAAATTCGGCACAAGGATAGGTCGTGATAAATGCTTGCGTAGGTGCGAATGAATTCGCACGTTTTTCAATCAAAATATGTGCGAATTTGTCGCACCTACGCCCATGAATCTCATGCTGCTATTAGTCTTTGCCGTCGGCTTGCTCTTAGGCGGCATATTCTTCGGCGGATTATGGTGGACAGTCCAGCGCGCCATGGCTTCTCCCCACCCCGCCCGCTGGTTTTTAATCAGCCTACTCGTGCGCAGCAGCGTGGTGGTCTTGGGGTTTTATGCTATCGCAGGGCAAGACTGGCAACGCTGGGTAGCGTGTGTGCTAGGACTGACGCTGGCACGATACTTAATCAACCGAAAATTCAAACACTCCTCACCCACAAACGAGGAAGCGAAAAATTCTGATGGGAGAAAATGCGATGCGCCTCAGTCCTGACGATATTATTTTTTGGCAAGTTGGCTTTTTTAAACTCAATGCGACTTTGTTGTTTACTTGGGGCTTGATGGCATTTTTGACCATCGGGTCGATATTGGTGACTCGCAATTTGTCCCATCACGAACAGCGTTCGCGTTGGCAAAATCTGTTGGAAATCATCGTCACAGGCATCGCCAAGCAAATTGCGGAAGTGGGTTTGCCGCAGCCACGGGTGTATTTGGGCTTTCTCGGCACGCTGTTTTTGTTTATCGCCACGGCGAATTTGTTTACCATTTTCCCGTATTACGAGCCGCCCACGGGGTCGCTTTCCACCACGGTGGCTTTGTCGCTGTGCGTGTTTATTGCCATTCCGCTGTTTGGGATTGCCGACCAAGGCGTGCGCGACTATCTCAAAACCTATCTCGAACCCACGGCGTTGATGTTGCCGTTTAACATTATCGGCGAAGTGTCGCGCACCTTGGCACTGGCGGTGCGGTTGTTTGGCAATATGATGAGCGGGGCGATGATTATTGCGATTTTGCTGACCATCACGCCTTTTGTTTTCCCCTTGGTGATGAGCATGTTGGGGCTGCTGACAGGCATGGTGCAGGCATACATTTTCACCATCCTCGCGACGGTGTATATTGCCGCAGCGGTGCGCACGCATCACGAGGATATTGTCGATTAATTTTTAATCCGCTCGCCCTGAGCCAGTCGAAGGGCGGGTTGAGTGTCTTGAGCCCTTAGTCATTTATCCTTCGACCGTTCGACAAACTCACGGCTCAAGACGAACGGATTCAGTGAACAACTTGTTAGAAAAGGAATCAATATGGACAGCTCTACCCTGATCGCCCTCGCCTCCATCGTCACCGCAGGTCTCACCATCAGCATCGGCGTAGTTGGTCCCTCACTGGGCGAAGGCAAAGCGGTTGCCACCGCGCTGACTTCGTTGGCGCAACAGCCCGACGCGTCGGAAACCATCACGCGCACTTTGTTCGTCGGCTTGGCGATGATTGAATCCACGGCGATTTATTGCTTTGTGGTGTCGATGATTTTGATTTTCGCCAACCCGTTTTGGAACCATGCAATTGCAGCGGTGAAATAGCCATGCTCATCGACTGGTTTACCGTCGTCGCCCAAATTGCCAATTTTCTGATTTTGGTGTGGTTGCTCAAGCGTTTTTTGTACCAACCGATTTTGCAAGCGATAGATGCGCGGGAAAAACGCATTGCCACCCAAATTGCCGAAGCACAACAAACTGCCACCGCCGCCGCGCAGCAGCAAGCGGAATTTCAACGCAAAAATGCCGAATTTGACCAACAGCGTGCGGCCTTATTCGCCGAAGCGAATGCGACCGCACAAGCCGAACGCCAAACGCTACTCACCACTGCCCGCACCGAAGCCGACGCATTACGTGAGAAATTCCAGCAGTCTTTGCAAAATGAACAACGCGTTCTACAACAAGCGATTTTGCAACGCACCCAGCAACAAATTTTTGATCTCACCCGTAAAACGCTCACCGATTTGGCGGATACCAGCTTAGAGCAACAAATGATTAAGGTGTTTATCCGTCGTTTAGGCGAGTTAAGTGATGACGAACGGGCGCAATTGCAAATTGGATCTCCCTCCGTGCGTAGCGCATTTGCCCTCACTTCCGCACAACAAACTGACATCACCGCCGCGCTGCAAAATCTGGCTGTGGGTGCGAATTTATTCGCACGCCCCTCTTTTATCACCGATCCCAATTGCATCAGCGGGATTGAGCTGAATGTCGATGGTCATAAATTGGCGTGGAGCGTGGCGAGTTATTTGAACGATTTGGAGCAGTCGGTGGCGGGTGAGTTGAAATGAACTCGAAAACTGCTCATGCACAAATTCCCTCTCCCCCGCCCCCTCTCCCACAAGTGGGCGAGGGGAGTAAACAACCCGACCTACGCACCGTTGTTGACGCATCCCTCACCGCACTTTCCCACGCCACGGCTGCCTACACCCCACGCCTCACCCCGCGAGAAATCGGCATTGTGACCAGCGTTTCGACGGGTATCGCCAAAGTCAGCGGCTTGCCCAATGTGGGTTTTGAAGAGTTGTTGCAATTCCCGAATGATTTATTCGGCATCGCCTTTAACGTGGATGAGGATGAAATTGGCGTGGTGTTATTGGGGGAAAGCTGGAAATTAAATACGGGAGACGAGGTGTTGCGCACGGGGCGGGTGATGGATGTGCCTGTGGGGAATGGCTTGATCGGGCGAGTAATTACGCCGTTGGGTCAGCCGTTGGACGACCAAGGTGCATTGTTATTTGAGCAACGCTTAGCCATTGAACGCAGCGCGCAGTCGATTATGGATAGAGCCCCCGTGACCGTGCCACTGCAAACAGGCATCAAGGTGATCGACGCGCTGATTCCCATTGGGCGCGGGCAGCGCGAGCTGATTTTGGGTGACCGTCAAACGGGCAAAACCGCGATTGCGATTGACACCATTTTGAACCAGCGCGACCAAAACGTGCTGTGCATTTATTGCGCCATCGGGCAACGCGCCTCCGCCGTGGCAAAAGTGGTCGCCGATTTGCGCGAACAAGGCGCGATGGACTATACCGTCGTGGTGGTCACCGAAGGCAACGACCCGCCAGGTTTGGCGTACATCGCCCCTTACGCCGCCACCAGCATCGCGGAATACTTTATGGAACAAGGTCGCGATGTGCTAATTGTGTATGACGATCTCACCCACCACGCCCGCGCTTATCGCGAATTGACGTTATTGCTGCGCCGCCCGCCTGGGCGCGAGGCCTACCCTGGCGATATTTTTTACATCCATTCGCGACTGTTGGAACGGGCGACGCATCTGCGCGATGACCTCGGCGGCGGCTCGCTCACCGCGTTGCCGATTATCGAAACCGAAGCGCAAAATATGTCGGCGTATATCCCCACCAATTTGATTTCGATTACCGACGGGCAAATTTACTTAGCCCCCAAATTGTTTGAACTCGGCATTTTGCCCGCCGTGGATGTCGGCAAATCGGTGTCGCGGGTGGGGGGAAAAGCCCAACGGGCGGCGTATCGCGCCGTGGCGGGGACGTTGAAATTGGCTTATGCCCAGTTTGAAGAGTTGGAAACCTTCGCCCGCTTCGGCACACGCTTGGACGAAAGCACCCGCCGCATCATCGACCACGGCTTGCGCATCCGCGCTTGTTTGAAACAACCCGAATTCGACCCGCTGTCGATGGCGGAACAAATCGCCGTGTTGCTGGCACTGACCGAAAAACTATTCGACGACACGCCGCTGGATCAAATGCGTGCCGCTGAACACGCCGTGCGCCACGCCGCCCGCGACCTGCCAGCAGACCTCGTGCAACGCTTCGCCACCGCCGACAAATTAGCTGATGCGGATCGCAAGCAATTATTGGACATGGCGCGGGCGGCATTGGTGAACGTATCCTCCTTCGTAACATGAATATGGCAACGCTTCCCACATTGCCATATTCCCTCCCCCTAGCAGGGGGAAGGAGCAGGTTCGCTACGATTTTAATTACAAATCATCTTATTAGCGTTAGCCAGTCTACTTCACTCAAGATAGGTACATTCTCTAAAAAGTGCCATAAATTGTGTAGTTATCTACGCCCATGACTGACACCGCCGAAAGCCTGCGTCGCAAAATCGACGGCGCGGCAGAATTAGAATCGGTGGTGCGCACCATGAAAGCCCTTGCCGCCTCCAGCATCACCCAATATGAGCAAGCCGTGCGCGCCCTAGAAGACTACGACCACACCGTAGCACTTGGGCTGTCCGCCTGCTTCCGCCAACAACCGTTCTACGTCGAAGAAACGCCCGTGCGCGGCGCAATTGGCGCAGTGGTATTTGGCTCGGATCAAGGCTTAGTGGGGCAATTTAATGACATCTTGGCAAACTTCGCGCTGGAAAAATTGCACGCCCTGCCCGCCGAAAAGTGGGTGTGGACGGTGGGCGAACGCGTCGAAGGCTATCTCGCCGACGCTGGCTTGACGCTGACCGCAGGTTTTAACGTGCCGAATTCCATCAACGGCATCAGCGCGCTGGTCGGGGATGTCCTCACCAACCTCGAACCACATCTGGGCAAAATGACCGAAGTGTATGTCTTCCACAACCGCCCACAAGCGGGTGCGGTCTATCAACCCGTGGTGCAACGCCTGTTGCCACTGGACGAAAGCTGGAAAGCCCGCCTCGCCGCCATGCCGTGGCCGAGCAAAAACTTGCCCGAAGTCTTGCATTGTGGCGAACCCACCCTGCGCGCCTTGGTGCGCGAATACCTGTTTATTTCCCTATTTCGCGCCTGCGCCGAATCCTTATCCAGCGAAAACGCCAGCCGCCTCGCCGCCATGCAGCGCGCCGAAAAAAATATCGACGAATTGCTGGAAGAACTCAAACAAACCTTCCACCAAATCCGCCAAAGCAGCATCGACGAAGAATTGTTCGATGTCGTGGCGGGGTATGAGTTGTTATTTAAAGAGAGGAAAAAATCATGACCATACCTCACCTCGGCAAAGTCGTTTCCATACGCGGCAGCGTGGTGGATGTATTTTTTGAGCAACATTTACCGCCGATTTACACCCTGTTGCGCACGGGGGAAAACGAAGCCATCGCCATTGAAGTGTTGTCGCAATTGGACGCGCAGCGGGTGCGCTGTATCGCGTTGACTCCCACGCAAGGGTTGGCGCGGGGCATGGCGGTGCGGGATACGGGCGCGCCCTTGCTTGCCCCCGTGGGCAAAAGCATTTTGTCGCGCATGTTTGATGTCTTTGGCAACGCCATTGACCGCCAACCCGCGCCGACCGATCTGGAATGGCGCAGCGTGCACCGTGCCCCGCCACCGTTGTCGCGTCGTTCCACTGAAACGGAAATTTTTGAAACGGGCATCAAAGTCATCGACGTACTCGTTCCCTTGGAACGCGGCGGTAAGGCGGGCTTGTTCGGTGGTGCGGGCGTGGGCAAAACCGTGTTGCTGACCGAAATGATCCACAACATGGTCGGGCATCACGACGGCGTGAGTATTTTTTGTGGCATCGGCGAACGCTGCCGCGAGGGCGAAGAGCTATACCGCGACATGAAAGACGCGGGCGTATTGCCGAATATGGTGATGGTGTTTGGGCAAATGAACGAACCCCCAGGCAGCCGCTTCCGCGTTGGTCATGCCGCACTCACCATGGCGGAATACTTCCGCGACGACGAACACCGTGACGTGATGTTGCTGATGGACAACATCTTCCGCTTTATCCAAGCGGGGTCGGAAGTCTCTGGGCTGATGGGACAAATGCCGTCTCGCCTCGGTTATCAGCCCACGATGGGCACGGAACTCTCCAGCCTAGAAGAGCGCATCGCCAACACTGATACGGGCGCGATTACCTCAATTCAAGCGGTGTATGTTCCCGCCGACGACTTCACCGACCCCGCCGCTGTGCATACTTTTTCGCACTTATCGGCTTCCATCGTGTTGTCGCGCAAACGCGCCAGCGAAGGCTTATTCCCCGCCATCGACCCGCTGAAATCCAGCTCCAAAATGGCCACCCCCAGCGTGGTCGGCGAACGGCATTATCTATTAGCCCAAGCCATCCGCCGCACCTTGGCGCAATACGCAGATTTAAAAGACATTATCGCCATGCTAGGGCTAGAACAACTGTCAGCCGAAGACCGCGCCGTCGTCGCCCGCGCCCGAAGATTAGAAAGATTCCTCACCCAACCCTTCTTCACCACCGAACAATTCAGCGGCGTACAAGGCAAACTCGTCCCCCTGCAAGACGCGTTGGACGGCTGCGAACGGATATTGAACGACGAGTTTAAAGACGTACCCGAAAATGCCTTGTATATGATCGGGAAAATTGATGAGGTGAAGCGGTAGAACGTAATCCGTCGTTCCCGCGCAGGCAGGAATCCAGTTTTTGTAAGCTGGTTTGAGTGTCAGCGCAGCCCAACCACGCAATAAACGTTGAATTGATAAAGATGACCATGAATCAAAATACCCTCCCTGATGTTGCAAAAACCACTGCCGTTTCGTTTTACCAAGCGGAAAACGGCAACCTTGAAGTGCGTCTGGAACAAGACACGGTTTGGCTGCGGCAGGAGCAGATGAGCCAGTTGTTTGGGCGTGAGCGTTCGGTGATTACCAAGCATTTGCGCAATGTGTTTACCGAGGAAGAATTAGATGAAAAAAGCAATGTGCAAAATTTGCACATTGCTGGATCGGATAAACCCGTTAAGTTTTACAGCCTCGATGTCATCATCTCCATCGGCTACCGCGTCAAATCCCAGCAAGGCACGCGCTTCCGCCAATGGGCAACTCGCTTGCTGCGCGAGCATTTAACCCATGGTTGCACCCGCAATCGCCAACGCCTAGAAACCAATGCCCGCGAATTAGAGGCGGCGTTGTCGTTGGTCAAAAAGGCGGTGCAAAGCCCCGAACTCTCTGCCGACATGGGGCGTGGGCTGGTGGATATTGTGTCGCGCTATGCGCAGACATTTTTGTTATTGCAACGCTACGACGAAGGTTTGCTGACCGAACCGCCTGAACAACACGGCGGCACCTTGCCCACCTTGGACGAAGCGCGCGTTGCCTTGGCGCAATTAAAAACCGACTTAATCGCACGCGGCGAAGCAACGGATTTATTTGCGCGGGAGCGGGGCGATGCTTTTGATGCGCTGTTGGGCAACCTCGACCAAAGCGTATTTGGCGAACCCGCCTACCCCAGCGTCGAAATTGTTCGTGTATTTTTTGAACCGCAATGGGCGGGCTGTTTGACGACGCAGGACAACCCGTGATTAACGACATCGGCTTGGCAGCCTTAGCCCTGCTGGTCGCCGAATCCGATCCCTCGCATAAAGAAACCATGATACGGTTGGTGATGAATATGTTGGCGGGGTAAAAACGGATAGATCACAGTGGAAATGGATGCTGAGCTTCACTGCGTTCAACCCAACGCACTCGAGAAGGATTGATTAACTCAGCTCAACTCACATTTTTTGTGTTTAATCAGAAATGTTCAATGTCCTCCCCACGCCACCATAAGCTCCGTAGTTATGATCCTCCAACTGACGAAGGAGATGAAACGAGGTGAAACTAACCGTTTTTGTAAGGCACGAGCTAGGACTACCAGGTTTGGTAATGGGACAATCACATCCGACATTCTTCCCTGGCTCAAACTCATTGAACGTCAGCACGAGGCGCATCGGAACCAGACCTGTTGTGTATGAGCGAAATAGTGTCGGATACCCATCAGCAACTCTCCAGTCACCAACAGGCAACTTACAAATGCCATCACGATTACATTGCTCGTGCATGGTTCGAGCCAACTGCCTTACATACTCCACAGACTGAATGGAATAGTAGTTACCCATCGCAATGAAAACCATCCCCAAAAAGGCGGTTAAGGAAGGGCGCAAGAGCAGGTGGAATTGCTTTTTGTACGACAGTTTGACGATGCGAAAGAGCGAAAAGAGAAGCGGTGGTATGACAATAAGGGAAGTCCCGATATCAAACCTACCGAATACGACGTAGAACATCAGTAAGGGTGGCACCGTTTGGGTGATGACAAATAAGGGGGATCGTAATACGGTGTTGATTGCCATCATGCGCTCTAATGTGAAATAGACAGAATTTCTTCTGCATACAAATCATACTGCAACCAATTGATTTAACAGCGCATCCAAATTTAAACATACCACACTCTCTTGCAAACACTGCACCTTATATCTCCATCCTGTTGGAAGAGGTGCGTGATCGCATTCGGGCGAACCATTATAATCGGCGAACTGAAAAATCGTACACACGGGATTAAAAAGTTTATGTTTTTCGTCATAACCATTAAGGCGGATTCGCCGTAGGCAATCCGCCATTACTCACTCCCATCGGCTACGCGAACCCGCAATACGAGTTTATTGTAATCCATCCCACCCTGTTCAACGTTTAAGGTCACGATAAAAGTTTTCGTGTGAGCCGATGGCTTCGAGATAGACCAATTTCACGCCGTTATCGACAGTGTAGCCCAAGAGATAAAGTTGTCCTTGGCTGCGGAATTTATACACCAGCAAGGCAGCGAGGTCGCCTTTTTTGCGTTCGCCTAGGGTGGGTTGCGCGGCAACGGTTTCGACCGCAAGATCAACATCGCACGCCACATTGTCTTGCAATTTTTTGTATTGGCGAGAAAATCGGCGGGTTTGTAAAATACTATAGCTCATCAGCTGCGACTGCGCGGCACAAACGGCGTGGATTGCTCGTGCGGTTCACGCAAGGCGGCAAGAGCTTCGACCACAAAGCCAATCGGCAAATCGGGATTGTCCAGCGCGGCACGTCCCACGCTTGCCCAATACTCAATTTGCCCCGCAATGGTGCGGTGTTCTATTTGCGCTTCCGCTTTGGCGAGTTCGTATAAATTATCTTCGATTCTGACAGGCATTCCCATGATGACGCTCCTATTGCTACAAAAGTAGCTTTATTGTATCGCTGCTCGACAAGGGAATCAATAGGGGGATAGATTGCCTATCCCTGCCAAATCGCCCAACTCAAAATGTTATGATGACCTGTCGCGACAAGGGCGCGCGTCGCATCAATTTGGGGAGCATAAAAATGTGTGAGTTATTGGGGATGAATTGCAATGTGCCGACGGATATTTGCTTTTCGTTTAGCGGGTTTCAGCAGCGCGGCGGGGGGACGGGGGTGCATCGGGATGGTTGGGGGATTGCGTTTTTTGAAGGCAAGGGTGCGCGGCTGTTTTTGGATCCTGAGCCGTCGGTGAATTCTGCTATCGCGCAATTGGTCAGCCAGTATCCCATCCGTTCGCGCAATGTCATCGCCCATATTCGCAAAGCCACGCATGGCTCGGTGCGGCTGGAAAACACCCATCCGTTTATGCGCGAATTGTGGGGACATCATTGGATTTTTGCGCATAACGGCAAAATGCCCGACTTTTACCCCGAACTCAACGGCAGTTTTACCCCCGTGGGCGATACTGATAGCGAGCGGGTATTTTGCTGGTTGCTGGAAAATCTGCGCACGCGGTTTGGGCAAATCATGCCTGATCGACTGACTTTGTTGCACACTTTGCGCGAACTTACGCTGCGCATCGCCGATCAGGGCATCCTTAATTTTCTGTTATCCAATGGCGATTGTTTGTTTGCGCATTGCTCGGAACGCTTGCATTATCTGGTGCGGCGCGCGCCTTTTTCCGTGGCGCATCTAAAAGACCAAGATATAACAGTCGATTTTAGCGAACTCACTCGCCCCAATGACCGCGTCGCCATCATCGCCACGTTGCCGCTGACCGATAATGAAACATGGCTGAATATGGCGGCGGGGACATTATGGTTATTTTATGACGGCGAAGCGGTGGAGTGCGTGGAAACCCATCCTGCGGGAAGATTGGGCAGGTAGCGATTCGTCAGGCAGACGGTTCAGGTTTATAATCCGCGCACTTTTAAGCAAGGGGCAAAGATGAGTGCGTTGAATGTGGTGATTTTGGCGGCGGGCAAAGGCACGCGGATGTATTCCAGTGTGCCCAAGGTATTGCACAAACTGGCAGGTAAATCTATGGTGCAGCACGTGGTGGATTGCGCCATGGCACTCGCACCGCAACAAGTTTGCGTGGTGTATGGTCATGGCGGCGAAGCCGTACCAAATGCCTTGGTCAATTATCCCGCACAATTTGTGATTCAAGAGCCACAACTCGGCACAGGTCACGCCGTACAACAAGCGATGCCGCTGTTGTCCGATGACAGTCATACTCTGGTGTTATACGGCGACGTACCGCTGACTCAACTTTCCACCTTGCAAGCCATGTTCGGACTAGGCGACGGCTTGGTATTGCTGACCGTCAATCTCACCCATCCCACGGGTTACGGGCGCATCGTGCGCAACGCCAATAACGAAGTGCAGTGCATCGTGGAAGAAAAAGATGCCACCCCCGCGCAGCGCGCCATCTGCGAAGTCAACACGGGCATTCTGCTTGCCCCCACCGCGCTGCTGCGGTCATGGCTCAATAATCTGCGCTGCGAAAATGCTCAAGGCGAATACTATTTGACTGACATCGTTGCCATGGCGGTGGCGCAAAATGTCCCCGTCCGCACCTGCCAACCCGCGCATGAATGGGAAATTCACGGGGTGAACAACAAATCGCAACTGGCGGTGCTGGAACGCATCTGGCAACAAAATTACGCCCAAGCTTTATTGGCAAAAGGCACCACCTTAGCCGATCCCGCCCGTATTGATGTGCGCGGCACATTGACCTGCGGCAAAGACGTGTTTATCGACGTGGGCTGCATTTTTTCAGGTGACGTGGTGTTAGGCGACAACGTGCAAATTGGTGCGTACAGCATCATCAACCAAGCCAGTATTGCCGCCAATACGCAAGTCGCTCCGTATAGTCACATCGACCAAAGCATCGTGGGTGAAAACTGCCGTATCGGCCCTTACGCCCGCTTGCGCCCTGGCACGGAATTACATGCCGATGCCCACGTCGGCAATTTTGTGGAACTGAAAAACACCGAACTGGGACAAGGCAGCAAAGCCAATCATTTAAGCTACCTCGGCGACAGCACCATCGGGCAACGCGTCAACATCGGTGCAGGCACGATTACCTGCAATTACGACGGCGCAAACAAATTCCGCACCGTGATTGAAGACGACGCGTTTATCGGTTCGGATACTCAACTGGTCGCCCCCGTGACAGTCGGCAAAGGGGCGACGATAGGCGCGGGGTCAACCATCACACGCAATACGCCTGAAGCACAGCTCACCTTGTCACGCAGCAAACAAATTAGCATTCCCACTTGGCAACGGCCTGTGAAGATTAAAAAGTAGTTTAGGATTCCTAATCGAAGTCACCCCGTTATTGGAGATAGAAATGAAAAAAACCATCTTAGAAATTTATGCATTAGCCGTTTGTTTTGTCAGCATCATTTGTTTTGTGGTTTGTTTGGGGGTTGCTGGTTATAGCCTTGTCCAGATAGCAAAACCAGATTTCACGATGCGTTCGTATGATTTCGATAACTACCAGTCAAACGATACTTACTGGAAAATGAAAGAGGGGCGTGGTAGTTGCTCAAAAGAGGATAAATCCACTATCCGTCCAAGTGAAAGTGAACTCACCAAACAGCGCACAGAAGCTTTTTCGTTAGAAAAGGCCAGTGAACAGCGTGATGGTGAGCAAACATTGGTTAAAACCTTAATCGTCATACTGGTGGATGCGTTGGCATTTCTGATTCATTGGCGGATTGCACGCAGTGCGCGTTCTTGATGCCCCGCGTCTTATACACACTCTTCCTCTGGCTTTTACTGCCGTATATTTTCATACGGTTGTGGTGGCGCGGGCGCAAACAACCTGATTATTTGCGTCATTGGGGCGAGCGATTTGGTTTTTATCCCAATAGAATCAACGATAAGCCCATCATTTGGCTACACGCCGTGTCCGTCGGCGAAACCCGCGCCACGGTCAGTTTGGTTGCGCAGTTGCGCGCCACTTATCCACAGCATCAAATTTTATTCACCCACACCACCCCGACGGGGCGCGACACCAGCGTGCAACTGTATGGTGATGCGGTGCAGCGGGTATATTTGCCTTACGATTACCCGTTTGCGGTGCGGCGGTTTTTGCGGCATTTTCGCCCGCAACTGGGGATTTTGATGGAAACCGAGGTGTGGGTGAATTTGATTCATGCCGCACAGCAGGAAGGTGTGCCGCTGCTGTTGTTGAATGCGCGTATGTCGGCAAAATCGGCGCGTGGTTATGCCCGCTTTGCCGCGCTGACTCGCCCTGCGTTGCAATGCTTTACCGCCATTGCGGCTCAAACAGTTGACGATGCGAATCGTTTGACTCAACTCGGTGCGGCGCAGGTTTCGGTGATGGGTAATTTGAAATTCGACATTTTGCCACCGCAAGCCATGCTGGAATTGGGCAAAGCACTGCGAGCACAATTTGGCACTGATCGCTCCGTGTTGCTCTTAGCCAGCACCCGCGAAGGCGAGGAAGCCTTATTGCTAGCAGCCTTCGCCACAATGCCTGAACCGCGCCCTTTGTTGCTGCTGGTGCCGCGTCATCCGCAACGCTTCGCCGAAGTTGAAACGCTGATCCAACAACACGAATTGCGTTGTCAACGCCGCAGCCTGAACCAACCCGTTGCCGCTGAAGTGGATGTGGTGCTAGGTGACAGTATGGGAGAATTATTCGCCTATTACGCCGCCGCAGATGTGGCATTTATTGGCGGTAGTTTGTTACCCTTTGGTGGGCAAAATTTAATCGAGGCCTGTGCGGTCGGCACGCCCGTGCTGATTGGGCAATACACCCACAACTTCGCCGATGCGTCCCGCCTCGCAGTCGAAGCGGGCGCAGCAATGCGTATCCATGATGCCAATGAATTGTTTACAACGGCTGATGCGTTATTGAATGACCCAACCCATTTGGCTGCCATGTCAGAACAAGCCCAACACTTCGTTGCAGCACATAAAGGGGCGAGTGGAAAAGCGATGCGTGTGATACAACGCGCGATGAAAGCTAGTTGCTCACCACAGGTATAGCCTTAAATGCCATGCTTACTTGTGTCGATGGGCGGAATGCGTCTGCCAACGTGTACTGATCAAGCGCATCAAGGAAGTCATTTCTTGCGCCGAAAAACATTGATTTCAATTGGCAGATTTCCGTGATAACACATCGATTTTCTTCTTTATTAAAACACTCAAACAAGTCGAAGTCGGGTTCCATGTTGCGAACAACTTCTCCAACCACGATCTCATTGGGTGCGCGAGCTAATTTCATACCACCATTTTTACCTCGTATCGTCAGGATATAGCCTTTGATGCCAAGTTGATGTACAACTTTAACCAAGTGATTGCGCGAAACTTTATAAAAATCGGCCAGCTCTGTAATGGTCACTAATTGTTCGGGTTTATTCGCGAGATATAACAAAACTCGTAGCGAAAAATCGGTATAGAGGGTTAAGCGCATTTCTTTCCTTTTAATGTACTCACGAATCTATATTCCTAAAAGAATGCAAGGGTTCAGCGTCTTTAACCTGAATCGATCAGGGTGAGTGTTTTTTGAGTATGCCTTGTCACATAACCTGTTCAGCATAATTGCATTCTATGGTTATTGCATCCAACTATGAATCTACTTAATTACGCTTTACTCACTCCATGATAAAGAACAAAAAAACGACCCGAAGGTCGCTTTTTTGTTTAAACGGAGATTAAACGCTTATTTTACAATCGCTTTCAATTCGCCTTTTGCATAGCGTGTTGCCATTGCATCCAGAGAAACGACTTTGATTTTTCCTGCTTGACCTGCTGCGCCAAACGCTTCGTAGCGAGCGATACAGATGTCTCTCATAGCTTTCGTGGTCGCTTCCAAGAATTTACGTGGGTCGAAATTCGATGGATTTTGTGCCAAGTAGCGACGAGTCGCACCTGTGGATGCCATACGCAAGTCAGTGTCGATATTCACTTTACGTACGCCATATTTGATACCTTCAACGATTTCTTCCACTGGCACGCCGTAGGTTTGCTTCATTTCACCACCGAATTCGTTGATGATTTTCAGCCATTCTTGAGGCACGGAAGAAGAACCGTGCATAACCAAGTGGGTGTTAGGAATACGTGCATTGATTTCTTTGATGCGGCTGATCGCCAACGTGTCGCCTGTGGGCGGTTTGGTGAATTTGTACGCGCCATGTGAAGTGCCAATCGCGATTGCCAGTGCATCTACACCTGTTGCTTTCACAAATTCAGCTGCTTCAGTTGGGTCTGTCAACAGTTGGTCGTGGCTCAATACGCCTTCTGCACCGTGACCGTCTTCTTTTTCGCCGTGGCCAGATTCCAAAGAACCCAAGCAACCCAATTCACCTTCAACAGAAACGCCCACAGCGTGAGACATTTCCACTACTTGGCGAGTTACATTGACGTTGTATTCAAAGCTGGAGGGTGTTTTGCCGTCAGCCAGCAAAGAACCGTCCATCATCACGCTGGAGAAACCAGAGCGAATCGCTTGGATACAAACTGCTGGGGATGCGCCGTGATCTTGGTGCATGACGACAGGAATGTGTGGGTACATTTCCACTGCTGCTTCGATCAGGTGACGCAAGAATGCTTCGCCTGCGTACTTACGTGCGCCAGCAGAGCCTTGCATAATCACTGGGCTGTTCGTCGCATCAGCCGCTTCCATGATCGCTTTGACTTGTTCCAGATTGTTGACGTTAAATGCAGGCAGACCGTAGCTGTGTTCTGCTGCATGATCGAGAAGTTGACGCAAAGATACTAAAGCCATGTTTTTCTCCTAGTTATAATGTGTGTAAGTTATTGCTTATGATGACTTAAATTTTTAGCAGGCAGATTATCATCCAATCGTCGCAAGCTTTTTATTCAGGCTTGAGACGATGAATTAGTCACCAATACGCACGATTTTCATGGTATTGGTTTGCCCTGATTTTCCGACCGTCTCACCGATGGTCATCACCACGAGATCGCCTTGCTTAACCAATCCCAGACGAACCAACTCATCTTCCGCTGCGCCTAGCACCACAGAAGGATAGGTTGAATTATTCTCAAACGCGATGGGATGTACGCCACCAAACAAAGTCACCTTGCTTAAGGTGGATTGCATTGGGGTCATCGCAAAAATAGGCACAAGCCCATTGCTACGAGACATCCACAATGCTGTCGAACCTGATTGTGTCAATGCCACAATCGCTTTCACCTTGAGATGAGAAGCGGCATACAGCGCGGACATCGCAATCGACTGATCGACACGGGTAAAGACGACTTGTGGCTGATCGCAACCGTGCGCAACCATATCCAGCTCTTTTTCAGCACTCAGACAAATACGTGCCATGGCTTCGATGGTTTCGACTGGATAATCACCAACCGCTGTTTCAGCCGACAACATCACCGCATCCGTGCCGTCCAATACGGCATTCGCCACATCAGACACTTCGGCACGCGTTGGGATCGGCGCGGTAATCATGGATTCCATCATTTGCGTAGCGGTAATGACCAAACGATTCTTGGCACGTGCCATTTTGATCATTTTCTTTTGCAGACCAGGCACAGCCGCATCGCCCACTTCCACACTCAAATCACCGCGCGCCACCATGATGGCATCCGATGCTTCAATAATGTCGTCCAACACAGGAATCGCTTCAGCACGTTCAATCTTCGCCATCAACAGGCTAGTTCCACCCGCCGCCTGCATCAGACTACGTGCCAAGCGCATATCATCGCCTGTACGCGGGAAAGACACCGCCAAATAATCGGCTTGAATCAGCGCGGCGGTTTTGATGTCTTCCTTGTCCTTATCAGTCAAAGCAGGTGCGGTTAAGCCCCCGCCTTTACGATTGATCCCTTTGTTGTTTGACAAAATACCGCCGCGAACGACTGTACAGACAACCTCAGTGCCTCTCACTTCTAGCACATGGAATTCCAACATACCGTCGTTGAGCAACAATATCGAACCTGGCTCTACGTCATTCGGCAGGTCTTTGTAATCCAGACCAACACGCTCTTGGTTACCCAGTCCATCCATGGATGCATCCAGAATGAAAGTATCACCTTTGTTCAAGGTGATTTTATCTTTCTCGAACTTGCGCACACGAATTTTGGGGCCTTGCAAATCAGCCAAAATACCAACAGTGCGACCACAAGCTCGCGCCGCTGCTCGTACTGTTTCTGCACTATTGACGTGATCTTGTGCCGTGCCGTGGGAGAAATTCATCCGTACCAGATCAACACCAGCACGAATCATTTGCTCAAGAACTGCCTGACTACGTGTGGCAGGGCCGAGGGTTGCAACTATTTTGGTTCTACGCAGCATGTGTTTCCTAGTGTGTTATTGAGCAGCTCTTTGTTCCAAAATTTCCACCGCAGGCAATTTCTTACCTTCGAGGAATTCTAGGAACGCACCACCCGCAGTGGAAATGTAAGACACTTTGTCATAAATGTCATATTTTTGAATCGCAGCAATGGTGTCGCCGCCGCCCGCCAAAGTAAAGGCATTGGTGTTGGCAATTGCCATCGCAATCGCTTTCGTACCTTCGCCAAATTGGTCGAACTCAAATACGCCTACTGGACCATTCCAAACAACCGTGCCCGCTTTCATGATGATGTCGGCAATTTCCTGTGCGGAATTAGGACCAATATCAAAAATCATTTCGTCATCAGCCACGTCTTTGGCATCTTTCAGAATCGCTGGGGTATTTTCTTTACCTGGCAAGAAAGGTGCTTCTGTGCCGACAACCACGTCTGTTGCAATTGGAATAATTGCGCCGCGACCAGCCATTTTTGCAATCAATGCTTGCGCAGTAGGAACCAAGTCGTTTTCGCACAAAGACTTACCAACTGGGTGCCCTGTGGCTTTCAAGAATGTATTAGCAATACCGCCGCCAACCACCATTTGATCCACTTTTTCAGACAAGCTTTCCAAAACGGTCAACTTGGTTGAAACTTTAGAACCACCAACAATCGCCACCATCGGACGCGCCGGGCTCAACAGAGCTTTTGTCAGTGCTTCCAATTCTTGGGTCAGCAAAATACCTGCTGCTGCCACGGGCGCAAATTTAGCTACACCATGTGTTGAAGCTTCTGCACGGTGAGCGGTGCCAAATGCGTCCATCACAAATACATCGCACAAAGCTGCGTATTTTTGGGAAGTTTCGTCGTTGCTTTTCTTTTCGCCTTTATTGAAACGGCAATTTTCCAGCAAAACCAATTCACCTTCTGCAACATCAAAACCACCATCGACCCAGTCACGAATCAAACGCACAGGCTTATTTAGCTTGTCTGCAATGACATCGGCAACAGGTTGCAAGGAGTTTTCTTGGGAGTATTCGCCTTCTACAGGACGACCTAAATGGGAGGTCACCATCACGCGTGCGCCTGCATTCAGTGCGAAATTGATGGTTGCCATGGATGCAGTAATACGTGCATCGGATGTCACTTTGCCGTCTTTGACGGGGACATTCAAATCTGAACGGATAAAGACGCGTTTGCCTTTTAAATCCAGATCGGTCATTTTAATTACTGACATATCGTTCCTTATGAATTTCAAGGTTAATGAAGACGGAAAAAGGATGAAGGCAAAGTACGCTTCATCCTTTCTCTGTCATAGCCGACTTAGTTGGCGATATGACGTACCATGCGCATCAAGTTGCAAGTGTAGCCATATTCATTGTCGTACCAAGCCACCACTTTAACGAAAGTTGGATCCAGTGCAATCCCTGCTTCTGCATCAAATACAGAAGGAGTCGTTTGACCACGGAAGTCTGTGGAAACTACTTTTTCATCTGTATAGCCCAATACGCCTGCCAAAGGACCTGATTGTGAAGCCGCTTTCATCGCAGCACAAATTTGTGCGTAGGAAGCTTCGGTATTCAGTTCTACAGTCAGATCTACAACAGAAACGTCAGAAGTAGGTACGCGGAACGCCATACCAGTCAACTTACCCTTCAATGCTGGCAATACCACACCAACCGCTTTAGCAGCACCTGTGGAAGATGGAATGATGTTTTCCAAAATACCACGACCACCGCGCCAGTCTTTCATAGAAGGACCGTCAACTGTTTTTTGCGTTGCTGTTGCAGCATGAACCGTCGTCATCAGACCACGCTTGATACCGAAATTGTCGTTCAATACTTTAGCGACAGGTGCCAAAGCATTGGTGGTGCAAGATGCTGCGGAAACAATCACTTCACCTTTGTAGGTTTCATGGTTTACGCCATAAACAAACATCGGTGTTGCGTCTTTTGAAGGAGCAGACATCACCACCTTCTTCGCGCCTGCTGCCAAATGTTTTTGGCAAGTAGCGTCGTCCAAGAAGAAGCCTGTACATTCGATCACGATGTCCACGCCTGCTTCATTCCATTTTAAATTTGCGGGATCGCGTTCTGCGGTCAAGCGGATGCTTTTGCCATTGACGACCAAGCTACCACCGTCAACAGAAACATCACCGTTAAAACGACCATGCACAGAGTCATATTTCAGCATATAAGCCAGATAGTCAGGCTCTAACAAGTCATTGATTGCGACGACTTCGATTTCTGGGAAATCTTTAGTTGCAGCACGGAACACCATACGACCGATACGACCAAAACCATTGATACCAACACGAATTGCCATTTTTCTCTCCCGTTTAGTAATTAAAAATTATCAGCCATGTCTGTTAGGTCGTATTGATTTTGCAAATACGACCTAACGCCCAGCATTTTTTTACAACACACCTTTCACTGCTTTAACTACATTTTCAGTAGTAAAGCCGAAGTGCTTAAACAACTCTGGTGCTGGTGCAGATTCACCGAAACTATCAATACCGACCACTGCGCCTTCCAAGCCTACATATTTGTGCCAGAAACCTGTGACACCCGCTTCGATCGCAACACGGTTAACACCCTTAGGCAATACGCTTGCTTTGTAAGCGGCATCTTGTTTGTCAAACACATTGGTACATGGCATGGAAACCACGCGCACGTTGATACCTTCTGCGGCTAATGCTTTTTGTGCATCCATCGCCAGTCCGATTTCGGAGCCTGTTGCGATCAAAATTGCGTTCAATGTACCAGCTGCTTCTGACAGTACATAACCACCCTTACGGATATTAGCGATTTGTTCTGCAGTACGAGTTTGGAACGCCAAGTTTTGACGACTGAAGATCAAGCATGTTGGACCATCTAAGCGTTCAACACCCGCAACCCAAGCAGCCGCAGATTCAACTGTGTCACAAGGACGCCACACTTCCATGTTAGGAATATAACGCAGTGTCGTGGTTTGTTCTACAGGTTGATGCGTAGGACCATCTTCACCCAAACCGATTGAGTCATGAGTAAAGACATAAATCACACGTTGTTTCATCAGCGCGGACATACGCAGCGCGTTGCGTGCATATTCAGAGAACATCAAGAATGTGCCGCCGAAAGGCAACAAACCACCGTGCAATGCCATACCGTTCATGATATGGGACATACCGAATTCACGTACACCGTAGCTGATGTAGTTACCTGGTTTTTTGCCAGATACGTGATGTGCACCTGTCCAGTTAGTCAGGTTAGAACCTGTCAAGTCAGCTGAGCCGCCCAAAAATTCAGGCAAAGCAGGTTGCAATGCGTTAATCGCATTTTGTGACGCTTTACGTGTCGCAATCGTTTCGCCTTTAGCATTGGTTTTTGCGATCACATCCGCAGCATGAGCAGCCCAGTTTGCAGGCAGTTCATTGTTGATACGACGCAAGAATTCAGCAGCTTCAGCTGGGAATGCAGCTTGGTACTCAGCGAATTTGTTGTTCCACAACTTTTCCATACCCTCGCCTTTGGTGCGAGCATCCCATGCTTCGTAAACGTGAGCTGGGATTTCAAATGGAGGATAGTTCCAACCGATATGCGCACGAGTTGCCGCCACTTCAGCATCGCCCAAAGCCGCACCGTGTACATCGTGTGTGCCTTCTTTGTTAGGTGAACCTGCACCAATGACTGTTTTGCAGCAAATCAGGGTAGGTTTGTCTGTGACGGCTTTCGCAGCTTTGATCGCTGCGTCGATTTCTGCGCTGTCGTGACCTTGCACATCAGCAATCACGTGCCAGCCGTAAGCTTCAAAACGCTTAGGGGTGTCATCTGTGTACCAACCGTCGATATGACCGTCGATAGAGATATTATTGTCATCCCAGAATGCAGTCAGCTTGCCCAAGCCCCATGTGCCAGCCAACGCACATGCTTCATGGGAGATGCCTTCCATCATACAACCGTCGCCTAAGAACACATAAGTGCGGTGGTCAACGATTTCGTGACCAGGCTTATTGAATTCTGCCGCCAGTAATTTTTCAGCCATGGCCATACCAACTGCGTTGGTAATACCTTGACCCAATGGACCGCCTGTTGTTTCAACGCCAGGGGTGTAGCCATATTCTGGGTGACCAGGCGTTTTGGAGTGCATTTGACGGAAACGCTTGAGCTCTTCGATAGGCAAGTCGTAACCAGACAAGTGCAGCAATGCATAAATCAGCATGGAGCCATGACCATTTGACAAGATAAAGCGGTCACGATCAGGCCATTTTGGATTAGCTGGATTGTGGCGTAAGTGGTGATTCCACAGCACGTCAGCGATTTCTGCCATGCCCATCGGTGCGCCAGGGTGGCCAGAATTGGCTTTCTGCACCGCATCTACCGCCAGCATCCGAATCGCGCCAGTAATGTCGTTATATTTTGGGGGGGTGATATTGCGTGCTGCTGTCATTTCCTGCCTCCTAATCATCCTTGTGAGATGGGTTCATGGGTTATTAAATTCGTTTGGGCGTTAATTATGCCGTAGCCCCTTGATTAGGGCAACCACTGGACAAATATAATGGGGGTAGGAACAAATACTTGAGAAGCATTCAGAACCCTGCCGACTTGCCAACAATATGTCATCAATATATCAATCATTTGATTAAAAATAGAAGATATATCACCAGCATAACAAGTGAACGAGCAGTAACACCACAAACGATCTATTTATTAATGCTTTTTATCTACGCAACAGCAACCGCCAATGCGCTGTGCATTTTACTCATCGCTTTTTGTTCAATTTGACGAATACGTTCAGCCGAAACATTGAACTCCGCCGCCAACTCATGCAAAGTCGCAGCATGCTCCTCGTTCAACCAACGCGCTTCCACAATTCGACGACTGCGTGCATCCAAACTTGCTAATGCATCCACCAACCCTGTCGATTGCGCATACTCTCGTTGCGAGTTTTCCAAAATACGCGAAGGTTCGTGGGCTTCGCTGTCAGCAAGATAATGAATTGGGGAGTAACTATCCTCCTCATCTCCGCCACTCGACTCTAAAGCAATTTCATGCCCTGAAAAGCGCGCATCCATTTCAAGGACATCTCGCTCACTCACATTCAATTGTTCAGCGATTTCGGTGACCTGCTTGGGGTTTAGCGGCTGCAAACCTTGCTTCATGCTACGCAAATTAAAAAACAACTTACGTTGCGACTTAGTGGTCGCAATTTTGACCAGTCGCCAATTTCTCACCACAAATTCGTGGATTTCAGCTCGTATCCAATGCAATGCGAACGACACCAAACGCACACCACGATCAGGATCATAGCGTTTAACCGCTTTCATCAGCCCGATATTGCCTTCTTGTATCAAGTCTGCTTGCGGTAAGCCATACCCCGCATAGCCACGCGCCACACTCACCACCACCCGCAGATGCGACACCACTAGCTGACGGGCAGCTGCTAGATCATTTTCAGTTTTGAAACGCGTCGCCAAAGAAAACTCCTCCTCCTGCGACAGAATAGGAAAACTATTCACCGACTGGATATAAGCCTCCAGATTGCCAACATTCGACGGCAGCTGTAAATTCATTGCAGTATTCATCGCATTTCCTCCTGTCTTTCATTTTAACACTCGACACATATGAGTGCCAATTTTATAAAAAGGTTGCCGATATCCCAAAAATACTGCAGATGCCACCCAATAAGTCTCCACTATAAATACACCACCTTTAAACACTTTGACTCAATGCATTCGTCCCATCAATGGTTTATCTACCACGCGATTCTAAATGCGCCGACAGCAATTTTGCTGGATTTATGGTAGTCGCATTCATCCAATCAGCTTTTGAAATTATTGAATCGAGACACTTCAGCATACAAATATAAACCAAAAAACTTATAAATTCATAATACGCACTTGCTCATATTCATCTCGTTTTACCATCATCGAAAGCACCACTTCCGCTTGCTTAATTAGGTCATCAGACTGACTCTCTCGATTCGGCGTACAAACAATGCCGCCAATACTAATTGTCACCACACCAAAAGGAGAGTCCGAATGTGGGATGCCCAAGGTGCGAACTTTAGCGCATAGCTTCTCAGCATGTCGACGCACTTCTTCAGCATTTCCGCCCAAAGAAATCACCATAAACCGCTCTTCTGCATAGCGACTCGCACAATCCGAATGACGGGTATAAGCCATTGCAATCGCCTCGCCCACCATACGCAAGCATTCGTCGCCTGCCTGAACACCATAGCGTTCGTTAAATGGTTTGAAGTGACTAATCTCAATAATCAATACGGCCAAGTCGCTGTGGGTACGCAAAGAGCCATGCAGTAGCGTAGCGAACATTTCGTTAAAATGTCGGAAGGTGCTCAATCCAACCAGAGGATCAATATGCTCTTTCTTCTCCATTTGCTGGTTAAGCAGGCGCAAATCCAAGTTCGATTGATGCAAATAACGCTCTAATAAAACTCTTGCAGTCGCATCTTTTTGAATGGCAATGTAATGCGTTAACTTACCTTCTGCATCACGCACAGGTGAGACACTCAGCTCGTTCCAGAACATAGAGCCATCTTTACGGTAATTCCGCAGGGTAACGACACAAGTTTCGCCATTGATAATCGCATTGCGCAGCGTTGTCAGCTCTGGTTGCTCAGTATCATCGCCTTGCAAAATACGGTAGCCATGTTCGAGCATCTCCGCCGAACTGTAACCTGTCAATGTTTGAAAACCTTGATTAACATAAACAACCTGAAAGTGATTGTTCGCATCTGAAATCGTAATGCCATCATGCGATTGCTCAACGGCTTCTACAAACAATGTAGGCGGCAGCGCGGGGAAGTCGTTCATATTACTTTTCAACCACTGCGTTTAGTTTTTCTTCGAGATCATCCGCTGACAAATATCCAGGTATCTGTACACCATTACCAAAAATCAGATTCGGCGTGCCATTGACATGCATCTTTTTGCCTAACGCAACCACTTTATCAGTTGACACTTTACAGCTTGCATTCGCGGGAGCGACTCCATTTAACATCAAATCATCCCATGCTTTAACGGGGTTTTTAGCACAATGAATATTGCGCACGATTTCGTCTGACCCTTGGAAAATAGGGTATAAATACACATACAAGGTCACATCAGTTACTTTGCTGAGTTCTTTTTCCAGTTTTTTGCAAAAACCACAATTCGGGTCAGTGAAATACGCCATTTTGCGCTTACCATTGCCTTTGACTTTTTTAACCGCCCACTCCAATGGCAGCTTATCAAAATCTATGGCAAACAGGACTTGACTGCGTTTTTCGGTGAGGTTGGTACGGGTTTTGACATCCACAATACTGCCGTCAAACAGGTACAAACCTTGCTCATCGGTGTACAGCAATTGATCGCCGATCACCACTTCATACAAGCCCGCATAAGACGTTTTGACAATGTGTTCGATTTTGCCAATATTCGGAAATTTACTTTGCAATGACTGGCGTATTTCAGCCTCCGTCGCCTGAGCAGTATTCAATAAACAAAGTAAAAGTAAAGAGAGTAATTTTTTCATGATAATTTAGGTCGAGTTTTAATGCCTAATAAGAGGCGGCATTCGAGCGAGGAAGAAGCCCCAATAAAAAAAGCCTAGGCAAATCACCCAGACCTTTTTGGCTTAAATCCCCGTAATGTAAGTATTACGCGTCCCACCATTCGCTTGCGTGACGACACAGGTATTTGATCCTGCGACAATCGCCGAAGCAGACAAGGTGTAGTCTGGTGGCAGCCCACCGTTTAACACGGATGATGCGGCTGATAAACAAGTCAACCCTATCGTTGCGACCCCTGACAAAGGATTGAGGCTTCGCGTAGCGTAGTTAATATCGCTCGCAGAGGCAATCGCACCCGCCACCCCCGCCAACGCAGCAGTTTGTGCATCTGTTTTAAAGCTAACGAACTTTGGCATCGCGACTGCCGCCAAAATCCCCAAGATCACAATCACCATGACCAATTCAATCAACGTAAAACCTAACTCTTTTTTCATTTAAACTTCTCCCAAGCATGGAACCTCAGTCCCGTTAAAATAACCACCACCGCCTCTTAACAAATAGCCTACCGCAATAGTCATATTTAAAAGGTCGTGCGATTATAAACGAAGGAGGCTCAATACGTCATGGCAAACAAATTAAGTATAGTCAATTGTGTTAAGAACATAGTGCAACGATACATTCTGCTCAATATGTTTTACCCCATGGATCGACTAACGCTTGTGGAATACTTAGATGATCGAGTATCCGCGCCACTACAAAATCCACTAAGTCTGCTACGCTGTTGGGGTGGGTATAGAAAGCAGGATTAGGCGGCATAATGATGGCACCCGCTCGCGCCAAGGTGAGCATGTTTTCCAAATGAATCACGGAAAAAGGCATTTCCCGTGGCGCGAGTATCAGTAAGCGTTTTTCTTTGAGCATCACGTCCGCCGCACGGGCGATAAGGTCGTCGCTTAATCCCACTGCGACAGCAGCGAGTGTACCCATGGTACAAGGGCAAATCACCATCGCATCGCCTGGATTTGAACCCGAAGCCATGGGAGCGAACCAGTCATCACGTCCATACACCTTCAATTCCCCGCTGAATTCACCCAACCGCTGCTTTAATATGAGTTCAGCGTCTTGTGGCCGATTAGGCAAGATAAAACCTAACTCTTGCTTTGCCACAATCTGTGCCGCTTGGGTATAAACCAGTTGCACGCGTTGGCCACTACGCAATAAACACTCCAACAACCGCATACCATAAGGCAAACCAGAGGCTCCTGTAAAAGCGAGGGTAATGGTTTTCATGGAGAGGTTCCCTCAATATAACGGGCGGCAATCAAGCCGTTAACCGTACCAAATACCAATGCAGCGGTGGCAAAAATAGGAACCAGATATAAAATCCCGCTATGGGGAATGAGCCATAAATAGACGACGATCATTTGTCCCGCGATGTGAGCAAAGGCGGCATACACGCTGTGGCTGACTGCACCAAACCAGCGGGCGGGCAAGCGTTGCGCGCAGGCTAGCACCAACAGACTACACAGCGCACCCGACAAACTCAGAAAAAAACCAGGCGTGAGAAAGTTTCCAAATAGCAAACTACCTGCAACCACACGCAACAATGACACCCATGCAGCCACCCGCCAACCATAGCGCGCCAATACGATGAGTGTGACGATATTGGACAACCCTGGTTTCACTCCTGGCAGGGGCGAAGGGATCGCATTTTCCAACACAGTTAAGCCCAATGCCACAGCTGACATGCGGGCGATGCGGTGATCTTCAGCGGTTGTGTGCAGCGTCAATGGATTAGTAGCTAAGGCTGTCATATTGCTTTTTACTGCCGACTAATTCGACGCTGATTTGATTAGGTAAACACAAGGCGACTTCGCCCGCTTGTTGCAACCAGCCTTGGCGCACACAGTATTGACGCGGGCTGGGGTCAGAGGCAATACGAACTTTGCGCTTTTGAATAACGATGATACTAACCCCCAAAGGACCTGTGACCGCAATTTCTTGATCCTGAGACAAAGAGACTTCGCGGAAAATTTTGCCTCCGCTGCGTATCACCACTTTATCTGCTAAAGCCCCGTTCCAGAAGGTTAACGTCAACACCACCACCCCCGCACTGGCGAATACCAAAGTCAACACGTCGCCCAGCTTGATGTAACGCAGCAAGGACATGGACTATTGCGCGAGTTCGCGGTGGCGAATCAACACTTGTTGCTGATCGGCAAAGTGATGAGCGAGTTTTTCGCTGAGAAAAACAGAACGATGCTGCCCCCCTGTACACCCAATACCCACGGTCAGATAACTGCGATTATCGGCGATGTAATGCGGCAACCAACGTTCGACAAAATGCGTAATATCCGCAAACATCTCTTGCACGAGTGGTGCATTTTCTAGGAATTCAATCACTGACGTATCTCGCCCCGTTAACGGGCGCAATAGCGGCTCATAATGCGGATTGGGCAAACAACGCACGTCAAAAACCAAATCCGCATCCAGCGGGATGCCATGTTTAAAACCAAAAGATTGAAATAACAGCGTTAATCGCGCTTTGTCTATTTTAATGAGTTGCTTAATCCACGCGCGCAGCGCATTGGCATTCGTTTCTGTTGTATCAATATGATGCCCTATATCGCTGATTTCGGATAACAATTCCCGTTCGTATTCCACACACTCAGGCAAGGTTCGAGCCACATGACCTTGCTCTAAAAACATCGGGTCACTCAAAGGATGCAAACGACGCGTTTCTGAAAAACGTTTCACCAGCGTGGCATTTTGCGCATCTAAAAATAAAATACGCACGTCAACGCCTTGTTGCTGAATTTCCTTTACCAAAGGCGGTAAAAGCCGCACACTATTAGCACTACGCACATCCACGCTCACCGCGATATGTGTATAACCTGCCATTTGCAAATGCTTAACCAAGCTGACCAATAAATCAGCTGGCAAATTATCAACGCAATAATAACCGCTGTCTTCTAGCACTTTAAGCGCGACACTTTTACCAGAGCCAGACAAGCCACTGATGAGAAATAGTTGCATGATTTGACTTTCTAAATCGTCGTAGCCATTGAGGAAGGGTATCAATCGCCTAGCATCAATTGTTCGTGGCGCGAAACAAATTCTTCCGTGGTATTGATACCGCGCTGTTGTAAAACAAAATTGCGCGCTGCAGCTTCCACCAGCACCGCAAGGTTGCGCCCAGCAATCACAGGAATATTAACGGTATTAATATTTACGCCCAGAATTTCACGATGAGTTGCTTTCAGCGGCAAACGTTCCATTTTTGAGACATCGCCACAGGCAGGGCGATGCAAATGGACGATCAGTTTAAGGCTTTTTTTGCGGCGTACCGCCGTTTCACCGAACATGGTACGGATATTCAACATGCCCAATCCTCGCACTTCCAGAAAATCACGTAAAAGTTCTGGGCAACGTCCCTCAAGCGTGTCAGGGGCGATGCGATGGAGCTCAACAATGTCGTCCGCCACCAAGCCGTTACCTCTCGTAATCAGCTCAAGACCTAACTCACTTTTCCCCACGGCACTTTCACCCGTAATCATCACCCCCACGCCCAATACATCTAAAAATACGCCATGACGGGTCGTGGAATCCGCCAATTCCTTCGCCAGATAGTGACGAATCAACCACATCAAATGGACACTAGGCTTGGGTGAGGAAAACAGGGGAATGTGGGAGCGATTGGCAAAATCGATCAGTTCAGCAGGAATATCGGTCGCGCCTGCGACGATCAGGCAAGCCGTACCATTCTCTTCTAGCTTGGCAAAAGCCTGTTCACGTTCAGACTCCGAGATGGTTCGCAAATAGTCTAGTTCTATATTACTCAGCACTTGCACCCAATTAGAGTGAATAAAGTTGAGATGCCCCACCAGTCCTTGATTGGACACCAACACTTCTTCACTGTCGATGATGTGATTAAACCCATCCATACCCGCTACACGACTCAGCTCCAATCGAGCCTGCTTATCCTCAAAGAGCTGTCGAATATTGACTTGCGCCATTTAACTTGCCTGCCAATCATGGAATAGCTTGTGTAAAACAACAGGGTCATTGCTAGCAATCAGTTGGCTGCGAAAGTGCTCATCGCAGAACATTTGTGCCAATTCCCCTAAAATTTGGAGATGTAAATCCGTGGCGCGTTCTGGCACCAGCAGCACAAACATCAAGTGAACAGGCTTGCCATCAGGTGCATCGAAAGGGATGGGGTGACTACTCTTAATGAAAGCGGCGGTGGCATCACGTAGCTTGGCAATGCGACCATGCGGTATCGCCACCCCTTTGCCTAGCCCCGTTGACCCCAGCTTTTCTCGCCGCATGAGACTATCAAATACGACACTTCTGGCAATACCTTGATTGTTCTCAAACAACAATCCCACACGTTCAAAAATGCATTTTTTGCTATGGGATTCGTGATCCAAAAAAATGTTATTTGGAAGCAAAATTTTGCTGATTAAATTCATCGTCATCACTCAAAAAAACAAAGGCGGCATAAAGCCGCCTGAGAGGGAGTATTAATCCACGTCGACCGCAAATTTACCTGTCTCGTCATGACGACGTGCAGATAATTTTTCTTTATGTTTAATCACTTGACGATCTAATTTATCCACCAACATATCAATCGCAACGTACAAATTTTCATCGTCGCATTCGACAAATACATCTTTACCGCTAATATGGATGGTGGCTTCCGCCTTTTGTTTGAGCTTTTCCACAGACAAAATAATTTTCACATCAATGACATTGTCGAAATGACGTTTGATTTTGTCAAATTTGCTCGTTACATGCTCACGGATGGCAGGGGTAACTTCCAAATGGTGCCCAGTGATATGCAGATTCATGGTTTGCTCCTTGTTAGAGTGATTTACGGAGATTCGCCGGCAAGATATGCAACCCTTCCCGGTACTTTGCTATGGTACGCCGAGCAACTACTATGCCCTGCTGTGCCAAGATTTCTGACATGCGGCTATCGGTAAGTGGCTTACGACTGTCTTCTTCGCTGACCAATTGTTTAATCAGTTCGCGTATTGCCGTAGAAGAACAACTGCCGCCATCTTCCGTGGTTAAACCGCTGCCAAAGAAATGCTTAAATTCATAAATACCACGTGGGGTGAGCATAAATTTCTGTGTGGTACTGCGCGACACCGTAGATTCGTGCATCTCCAGTGTTTCCGCAATCTCACGCAACACGAGCGGTCGCATGGCAATATCACCATGTTCCAGAAATTTTTCCTGTCGCTCCACAATGGCTTGCGCTACGCGTAAAATCGTTTCAAAACGCTGCTGTAAATTTTTAATCAGCCACTTGGCTTCTTGCAATTGACTGCTGAGTTGCGAGCCATTTTTCTCATCGCGCTGCTGCAAAATATGCGCATACACTTGATTCACCCGCAACTTAGGCATCGCCTCGACATTTAAACGGGCGCGCCATTTGCCTTTATGCTTTTCCACGACCACATCAGGCACGACATAATCGGCAACGCTTGGGTTAAAGTCTGCGCCAGGCTTGGGATTTAACTCCGCAATCAAATATTGCGCCTCACGTAATTCATCATCACTGCAACGTAATAGTTTTTTTATTTTAGCAAAATCGTGTGCACCCACGAGCCCCAAATAATCTCTGACTAAGCGTATTGCCAACTCCCGTTGGGGTGTCTCTTTAGGTAAGGCCTTGAGTTGCAATTCTAAACACTCGCTCAAATTACGCGCGCCCAAACCTGGCTGGTCAAGATGTTGCAATTGCACCAATGCGGTTTCCAAGTCATCTAAACTGATATTTAATTCAGCGGGCAACAAAGTGACGAGCTCTTCCAAATCTTGCTCTAAATAGCCGTTCTCGTCCAATGCTTCAATCAGCATGCCAATGACATGGCGATCCTTATCATCCAATTGACTCAAGCATAGTTCATCGTGCAGATGTTCACGCAAACTGGCTTGCAATGCAGCCTGTTCAGGAAAACTATCATCCTCATCATCACTGCTGTAGGGCGCACTGGCGGTATTCCAATCACTGGCCTCACTGGAAAAGTCTCTATCTTCACGATCATCACGTGAATCACTGACCTCTTTTTGTTGGGGCGTAGCGATCATTGTATCGGCAGTAAAAGGCATAGACGAAGTATCGTCTGCCATTTCCAGCATGGGATTTTCATCCAACATTCTCGACACTTCTTCTTGCATATCTTGCGTGGACAACTGCAACAAGCGCAAGGCTTGCTGCAATTGAGGAGTCAATGCAAGTTGCTGAGATAAACGAAGTTGTAACGAAGCTTTCATGTATTAGGCGTAATAATTAGGAGAGATCACCAGCGGTGTACGATCTATGATGTCCATTAAGCACATCATTACAATTTAAAATTTTCACCTAGATAAACTTTTCTGACGCTTTCATTATAGATGATTTCATCTGGCTTGCCTTCTGCCATCACCGCACCCGCATTGATAATGTAAGCGCGATCACAGATTCCCAAGGTTTCGCGCACATTGTGATCGGTAATCAGCACCCCAATATCACGCTCTTTGAGGAAGCGAATAATTTTTTGAATATCGAGTACCGCGATAGGATCAACGCCCGCAAAGGGTTCATCCAATAAAATAAATCGCGGATTCGTTGCCAACGCACGGGCAATTTCGACCCGTCGCCGCTCCCCCCCCGACAAACTCACCGCAGGATTGTCGCGGATATGCGCGATGTGCAAATCGTCCAATAGCTCCTCAAGACGACTTTCAAGCAACTCATCCTCTAAGCCTTGCAGTTCCAGCACCGCTTGAATGTTCTGCGAAACGGTTAACCGTCTGAATATGGACGCTTCTTGCGGCAAATAACCCAAGCCTAATTGCGCGCGACGATGAATCGGAAAGTGAGTGATGTCTTTATCGTCAATGAATATTTTCCCGCCATCGGCCGCCACCAAACCAACGATCATATAAAACGAGGTGGTTTTTCCAGCACCATTGGGTCCCAACAAACCGACCACTTCACCACTGTGCACCGACAAAGAGGCATTGTGTACCACGATGCGTGAACCATACTTTTTTTGCAGCCCTGCTGCGCGCAATTCACTCATAGCTACTCAATCGGCGTTAAATTAGAACTCGGTTGTATGGGCAAAGTGCTGGGGACGGGGCGTTTTTCAGTGTCTTTTTTAGGTTGCAACACCGCTCTGACCCGTATATTGGGCATGGTGGCATTCGCCCCACTATTGACCTGAAAAATTTCCGTTTTGGTGTTATAGGTAATATGTTCACCGCGCAGATCGTCCTGCTCTCGCTTCATCTGAGCTTTACCATAAAAATCAATGGTTTCGGCATGGGTGTCATACTCAATGCGTTGGGCATAGCTTTCTATATACTCATCCACCCCTTCGCGTTTTTGGCGAAAGCTTGCGAGCTGCCCCGTCGTCGTAGCATGTTTGTTACCCGCTTTATCTTGAGTAATAACGATTTTATCGCCCCGTATCAGCATCGTACCTTGGGTCAACTGTACGCTGCCAGTGAAGGTACTAATTTGCTGAGCATCATCCATGACCACCTGATCCGCTTCTAGGTGCATCGGCTTCTCCCGATCCGCTTTTTCAGCAAAACAAGGTAGCGCGAATACCCCTAAAATCAAGGCAAGTAGCAGTTTATTATTAAGGTTGTACATAATCGCTTTTCACTTGTGCACGCAATTTTATGAGCCGTGTTTGATTGTCCATTTCCATGCCAATGGCAGTCAGTATGTTTTGACCTTCCACGATACGCACAGGTCTATCCGTTTCGCACCAATCCTTATCAGGAATCACTCGAAGAGACTCGGTATCCATCGTCAGTGCAACACGTTGCGCGTTGGCAACCCGCAACACCCGCACCGCGCGATCAAAAAAAATTTCATCCCCTTTACTGGAAATCGACGCATGCAGAGCCGTGATATGCACTGGCGGATGATCGACAGATAAACTCGTCACATGCGGCGCAATCACCTCAGTGCTATCGTCATCGGAGTAATGCAATAACTTTTGACCCGCCATGATGCCGCGCGGTTTACCCCGCTCATCAAGCGCAATGGCTGAAAAACGTTCCATAATCGCATCGGGAAAATGTTCAGCATGACGGTCAGATAGGATTTTTTCGGGTTGCACCTGCTCATTTAACCAGTAGGTTACCGCCAACAAACCCAACAATGGCAACAAAGGCAACCAATGACGTATGCGTGAAGCATGGATCATTGCACGAACCGAGCAAATTGCGCATCCAGCAAGCCTTGCGTAGAGAGGAAAAACTCACAGACTTCGCGCACCGCGCCATGCCCACCGCGACGTTGCGTCACATAATTTGCGTGCTCTCGCACGAACTGAGGTGCATCAGGCACGCTAATAGCAAACCCCATATTTTGCATCACGCGCAAATCCACCACATCATCGCCCATATACGCGGCAGCATCACGGGGTAATTTGACTTGCTCCAGAAAATCAATCATGGCGGCGAGCTTGTCTTCTACACCTTGATAAACATGTGTGATTCCCAAGTTTTTGGCTCGCAGAGCCACGCAATTGGATGTACGACCCGTGATAATTGCCACCTCAAATCCGCTATCGCGCAACATTTTGATACCTTGCCCATCCAAGGAATTGAAGCGTTTAAACTCCTCACCACTATCCGACAAATATAACCCCCCATCTGTCATCACACCATCCACATCAAAAGCGACCGCACGAATCAATTTGGCACGACTGAGCAACATGTTTTTCTCCTGAAAGGGTAAGGGTTAAATGACTTTGGCGTGTAATAAGTCGTGCATATTCAACGCACCAACCAGCTTATTCTCTGTATCCACCACCAATATTTGGCTAATATTGTACTGTTCCATGGTTTGCACCGCATCCACCGCCAGCGCATCTGGACTAATACAGCGTGGGTTCGACGACATTACACTGCGCACGGATGTGGTGTTGAAATCTAAATTTTTAGCCAAGGTGCGACGCAAGTCGCCATCGGTGTAAATCCCCAGCACAAGCTGCTCGGCATCCACCACAGCGGTCATACCGACCCCTTTTCGCGAAATTTCCAACAGTGCATGACTCAGCATAGCGGCTTCATCCACCGCAGGAATACGCTCACCCACCCGCATAATATCTCGGACATGGGTCAACAAGCGTCGCCCCAAGCTTCCGCCAGGATGGGAACGGGCAAAATCTTGCGCGCTAAATCCTTTAGCATCCAACAACGCCACCGCCAGCGCGTCGCCCAACGCCAATGCCGCCGTGGTACTGGCAGTCGGGGCAAGTCCCATCGGACAAGCTTCTTTATCCACCGCCGCGTTCAAATGCACATCCGCCGCCAATGCCAAGCTCGACGACGGCTTGCCCGTCAAACTAATCAACTTCGCCCCTTGACGTTTAATCACGGGCACGATAGTCATTAATTCTTGGCTTTCGCCTGAATACGATAACGCGATAATCACATCGTTAGGGGTAATCATACCCAAATCGCCATGACTGGCTTCCCCAGGATGGACAAAATAAGCGGGCGTACCCGTGCTAGACAAGGTTGCCGCAATTTTGCGCGCAATATGTCCTGATTTGCCCATGCCGCTGACAATCACGCGACCTGAACAATTAAGTATCACATTTAACGCAGCTAAGAACGAGACATCAAGTCGTTGTGACAAAGCTAAAACAGCATCGGCTTCAATACGCAATACTTCGCGTCCTAGCTCCAGCGCGTGATCGGAAATAAGGAGAGAATTTTTCATAGGGCGCATTATAAGCGGCATTGCAGAGAAAACAAAAAGTGCATTCAGTGAATTGACGGCATCCCCGCTATTTCTATACTTGTAAATTGCACTGTTTCGTGACTTCGAGCGATTTCCCTTTCGTTAGCAATGTCTGACACTCACCGTTATAGTGATAGAATAATTCATAGCAAATCAATCTTTACCACCAAGCGCATTCCCGAAAAATGCCATTACTCAATAAACTCACACACCAGCTCTTCCATTCTAGTTTATGGCTGAGTATTAGCATCATCATGCTAATACTGCTTGTTGCAAGCAATCAAACTTGGGCAGAAGTTGCCGCTGCTCATACACAGTCGCACCTTCAGGCACAAAAAGCGGTACTGGTGGTCGGCAGCGAGCAAGACTACCCACCCTTTGCGACAGGCATGACCGATGCCACTGCAGGCGGTTTCACGGTTGATTTGTGGAAAGCTGTCGCTAAAGAGGCCAATCTCAACTACACCATTCACGTCGCGCCGTTCCATGAGATTTTGCAAGATTTCAAAGACGGCAAGATTGATGTCCTAATCAACCTCGCCTACTCTGATGCACGCCATCAGTTTGCTGACTTTACCGTACCGCATGTCATCATTCATGGCGCAATCTTTGTGCGCAAAGATAATGCAGTTATCCACTCAGAAAATGACCTTGCAAATAAATCGATCATCGTACTCAAAGCGGATCTAGCACACGACTATGCCCTCTCAAAAGGTTGGGAAAAGCAACTGGTTTTGGTCGGAACCGCAGCCGAAGGCTTAAATCTACTCGCATCGGGCAAGCACGACGCAATGTTGCTAGGCAAGCTGACGGGGATAAAAACACTGCGAGAATTGGAACTCAATACAATTGAAGCACGTGCAAAAGCGGGGTTTTCTCAAAAATTTTCCTTTGCGATACGCGAAGGACAGTCAGAGTTATTAGGTAAACTCAACGAAGGGCTAGCCATTGCCAAATCCAATGGCACATACCGCACACTGTACGAAAAATGGTTCGGTCTCTACGAAGATAAGGACGTGACTTGGCGAGATTTTATAAAGTACATCACCCCTGTTGTATTCGTCTTTCTAAGCCTATCGGGATATTTGCTCTATAGACGTAAAGTAGATCAACTTGCCTTTGATTTAAAACTTCGTACGCTTTTCGCCGCTATTGAGCAAAGTCCCATTTCCATCGTGATTACCGATGTGGATGCCAACATCGAGTATGTCAATCCGCGATTTACCGAAGTCACGGGTTACCCATTGCAAGATGCAATCGGACAAAATCCGCGTATTTTGAAATCAGGATTAACACCTGAAGAAACTTATTTGGCCCTATGGAGCACCCTTGTCAGCGGTCAAATGTGGCAAGGCGAGTTGATTAACAAACGCCAAAATGGTGAGATTTATTGGGAAGAGGCGCACATTTCGCCTGTAAAAAACAAGGCTGGCATCCTGACTCATTACGTAGCCGCGAAAGTGGATATTACTCAACGGAAGCAGAATGAAGAAGCGATACGTCAAAGTGAAGAACGTTTCCGCTTTATATTGGAGAATAGCCCAATTGCCGTTCGCATTACCCAGTGTGCAACGTGTCAGGTGGTATTCGCCAATCAGCGTTATGCCGAATTAGTTGGTCTGACACCTAATGAAGTCATTGGCATCAATCCCAAACAGTATTATGCCAACCCGCGAGATTATGAGGATGTGCTCGCACAGATTAGCGAAGAAGGGCGAGTGAGCAACAAGCTAGTAGAACTACACATCCCCAACGAACCCTTAACTACAAAATGGGCATTAGCATCTTACTTGCAGCTTGATTATCATGGCGATCCTTCTGTATTGGGTTGGTTTTATGATATTTCTGATCGGAAAGCGATGGAAGAGCAAATACAACATCTCGCCCATTATGATCCGCTGACCAATTTGCCCAATCGAACGCTTTTTGAAGCCCGCCTACAACAAGCCCTGACGGCTGCAAAACGCAACCATTTGCATCTAGCGTTGATGTTTCTCGACTTAGATAAGTTCAAACCCATCAATGACACACTGGGTCACGGCGTGGGTGATTTGGTTCTGAAAGAAGTCGCTCGACGTATCCAAGCATGCCTACGTGAATCTGACACTGTGGCACGTATCGGAGGAGATGAATTTGTGGTGCTATTGCCCATCGTTGAAGCTGAGCAAGATGCAATAGGTGTCGCCGAGAAAATCCGTCAAGTGCTCAACCTGCCTATGGCATTGGCTGGTCACGATCTACAAATTTCGTCGAGCACGGGGATCGCACTCTACCCTGAACACGCGGACGAGGAAAATCAGCTGATCAAAAATGCGGATACCGCCATGTATTACGCTAAAACTATCGGCCGTGACACTGTCAAACTTTATCAGGAAAATATGCAGCGCACGGACACATAGCACGAACATGCGGTTGCACTTCAAACTTGAAGCACGGGAAGACTTTTGCTTGGCGATGAATGCAAGTGTAATGGTTAGTCAAGAATTGTTCCCCACTCATTAGATCACGTAGGTTTTACAATCCACTCACCGCATCTTGAATATATTGCTTATTTAAAGTTGAGAATAATCTCTTGAGCAGCTTCAGTGGCAGACTTGATGACGATTTTTTTAAAAAAGGTGTGCCGTGAATCGCTGAGGTACACAACATACCACGCGGGTGAGCAACAACAAAAAACCCCGCTTGCGCGGGGTTTTAAGGGTGAAACTAAACGATTACATCATGCCGTCCATACCACCCATGCCGCCGCCCATACCGCCAGCCGCTGGTTTGTCTTCAGGAATTTCTGCAACCATGCAAGCAGTCGTCAGCATCAAACCTGCGATAGACGCTGCGTTTTGCAAAGCAGTGCGGGTCACTTTGGTAGGATCTACCACGCCCATCGCCAACATGTCGCCGTATTCGCTGGAAGCCGCGTTGTAGCCGTAGCTGCCAGTGCCTTCCAACACTTTGTTCACGACCACAGAAGGTTCGTCACCTGCGTTTTGCACGATAGCGCGCAAAGGTGCTTCCATCGCACGCAATACGATGGTGATACCTGCGTCTTGATCGTGGTTGTCGCCTTTCAGTTTGGCAACGGCCACTTTAGCGCGCAACAATGCCACGCCGCCGCCAGGAACAATGCCTTCTTCAACCGCTGCACGAGTCGCATGCAATGCATCTTCCACGCGTGCTTTTTTCTCTTTCATTTCAACTTCAGTCGCAGCACCTACTTTGATCACTGCAACACCGCCCGCCAATTTGGCTTTGCGTTCTTGCAGTTTTTCTTTGTCGTAGTCGCTGGAAGATTCTTCCATTTGCTTGTTGATTTGAACGATACGACCTTTAATTGCATCTTCTGCTCCTGCGCCATCGATGATGATGGTGGTGTCTTTACCCACTTCGATGCGTTTCGCTTGACCCAACATAGACAATTCGGTTTTTTCCAGTGTCAGACCCACTTCTTCTGCAATCACCGTGCCGCCTGTCAAAATCGCGATGTCTTCCAACATGGCTTTACGACGATCGCCGAAACCAGGTGCTTTAACCGCAACGGTTTTCAGGATGCCGCGAATGTTATTGACCACCAAAGTTGCCAAAGCTTCGCCATCCACGTCTTCCGCGATAATCAGCAAAGAACGACCTGTTTTAGCGACTTGTTCCAATACGGGCAGCAAGTCACGGATGTTGGAGATTTTCTTGTCATGCAACAACACGAAAGGATTTTCCATCGCTGCGATTTGGCGATCTTGGTTGTTGATGAAGTAAGGTGACAAGTAGCCACGATCAAACTGCATCCCTTCCACGATGTCCAATTCATCTTCTAAACCAGAGCCGTCTTCAATGGTAATCACGCCTTCTTTGCCCACTTTGTCCATCGCTTCAGCGATTTTTTCGCCGACTGCGGTGTCAGAGTTCGCGGAAATCGAACCCACTTGGGCGATTTCTTTGCTGGTGGTGCAAGGTTTGGAAATGGCTTTCAATTCCGCCACGGCTGCCACCACGGCTTTGTCGATACCGCGTTTCAGGTCCATTGGGTTCATGCCAGCGGCAACGAACTTCATGCCTTCCATCACGATGGATTGTGCCAACACGGTGGCGGTGGTAGTGCCGTCGCCCGCGACATCAGAAGTCTTGGAAGCAACTTCCTTGACCATTTGCGCGCCCATGTTTTCAAACTTGTCTTTCAGTTCGATTTCTTTCGCTACGGATACGCCATCTTTAGTGATGGTTGGGGAACCGTAGGAACGATCCAACACCACGTTACGACCTTTAGGACCCAAGGTTACTTTTACTGCATCTGCCAAAATGTTCACACCCACTACCATCTTGGCGCGGGCTGCGTCATGGAATTTTACGTCTTTAGCTGCCATTGTATTTCTCCTGAATTCAATAAGTTATAAGTTCGCTGCGGTGAGTAGCTGGCAAATCTGCCGACACCTTTCACCCACGATTAGGGCTTGGGTTTGGATTAGGCTTCAACTACGCCAATGATGTCATCTTCGCGCATGGTCAACAGTTCTTGACCGTCCATTTTGAAGGTTTGACCAGCATATTTACCGAACAAAATACGGTCACCGACTTTAACGTCCATGGCGCGTACTTTACCGTCATCGCCCACTTTGCCATTGCCCACAGCAACGATTTCACCTTGATCTGGCTTTTCAGCAGCCGCATCTGGAATAAAAATACCTGATGCAGTTCTACGTTCTTCTTCCATACGTTTAACGATCACACGATCATGCAAAGGACGAATTTTCATATTTGAGGTTTCCTAAAAATAGATTAATAGAAGGTGGCAAAGATTAGCACTCTTCGCCAACAGGTGACAAGGTTAGGGCGAATAGATAGATTTCAAGTGCGGCAGCATCATTTTCTTGCGAAAAGTGCATTTGACATAAGATGCACCTTGATGAGCACTATGATATGAGCGAGCTTAAAGCAAGAAGGCGAAAAACGCAGCAACACGTTTTTCGCCTTCTTTAGAGCGAACCTTTTGCAAGGTTCGCGGATACGTCATCGAATTACAGGCTGTAATACATCTCGAATTCGATTGGGTGAGTGGTCATGCGGAAGCGATTGACTTCGTCCATTTTCAGGTTGATGTAGGCATCAATGAAATCATTCGAGAATACACCACCGCGAGTCAAGAATTCACGGTCTGCGTTCAGGCTGTCCAATGCTTGTTCCAACGAAGTACATACGGTTGGGATTTTTGCATCTTCTTCTGGTGGCAAGTCGTACAAGTTCTTGTCTGCTGGATCGCCAGGGTGAATCTTGTTTTGGATACCGTCCAAGCCCGCCATCATCAATGCCGCGAAGCACAAGTATGGGTTAGCAGAAGGATCTGGGAAACGTGTTTCGATACGACGAGCCTTGTCGCTGGCGACGTGAGGAATACGGATCGAAGCGGAACGGTTCTTAGCAGAGTACGCCAACTTCGTTGGTGCCTCGTAGTGAGGCACTAAACGTTTGTAGGAGTTTGTTCCTGGATTGGTAATCGCGTTCAATGCCTTTGCGTGCTTGATAATACCGCCGATGTAGTACAGCGCGGTTTCGGACAAGCCAGCGTAGCCATTGCCTGCGAAGGTGTTTTTGCCATCTTTCCAGATGGATTGATGCACATGCATACCAGAACCATTGTCACCTACGATAGGCTTAGGCATAAAGGTGGCTGTTTTGCCGTATTGATGTGCAACGTTGAATACCACGTATTTCAAAGTTTGGGTTTGATCTGCGCGACGTACCAAGGTGTTGAACTTGGTACCGATTTCACATTGACCTGCGGTCGCCACTTCGTGGTGATGCACTTCCACTTCAATGCCTAAGTCTTCCAATGCCAAACACATTGCGGCACGGATGTCGTTCAGGCTGTCAACGGGTGGCACTGGGAAGTAGCCCCCTTTAACAGTTGGGCGATGACCTGTGTTGCCACCGTCAAAGCTGTCGCCAGAAGACCAAGCCGCTTCTTCAGAATTGATCTTGCTGGAGCAACCAGACATGTCAATTTTCCATTGTACGGAATCAAAAATGAAGAATTCTGGTTCTGGACCAAAATACGCAGTGTCGCCAATGCCTGTGGATTTCAAATAGGCTTCAGCACGTTTTGCGATAGAACGTGGATCGCGGTCGTAGCCTTTACCATCAGAAGGTTCAACCACGTCGCAAGTCATGACTAAGGTAACTTCGTCCATGAAGGGATCGATGTAAGCAGTTTCTGCTTGTGGCATCAACAACATGTCGGAAGCTTGAATGCCTTTCCAACCCGCGATGGAAGAACCATCGAATGCGTGACCTTCTTCAAACTTATCCAAACCCACGTATTTGGCAGGTACGCCAACGTGTTGTTCTTTACCGCGTGTATCGGTAAAACGCAGATCCACGAACTTAACATCGCGGTCTTTAATTAACTGTAATACATCATTTGCTGTCATAGCCATCACTTACTCTCCAAAAAATAAACCGCAAAAATCGAATCACCCAAACTACCGTACAAAAAGGTTGAAACAAATCTAAATTATTTCATGCCACAGTTGCGCATTTTGCCATATTCGCGCCAGACAGCGCATAAAAAATTTGCACTGTTATTGGGCGCGCACCCATTGCCTGCGCACTAATCTAGTGCGCAGTGACTCAACACCTGAATGCTTCGGAAGATAGGCATGCTTTTACACAATGTGTCACAGCGTTGCTGCAAAATCTGTGCCGCGTTTTGGTCGTCACATAAATGGATTTCCACTTCTACCTGACCATTGAGGTAATGAAACAGGACGGACTGTTGCATAAGGATCGGCATTTCCAGTTCTCTGGATAACTTTTCTAGTAGAGCCAGTCGGTTAGGTAGGTTCACGTTGGGTTTGCATTTGATGTCATCTTCTGGGTCGATATGTACCATGACATCCATCACGTGATGTTGCATTAGTACTGCTTGACGAGCAGATTCAGCAATGTAGTGTCCTTCAGATACGCTGATCTTGGGATCAACAATGATATGGGCATCGACCAATGCGTTGTCAGCCATCTTGCGAGTGCGAAGTTCATGCAGGCTGCGCACCCCTGGTGTATTGAGTAGTGTCTGCCGTATTGCTTCCACTTCGCTTTCTTCTAGTCCTGTGTCGATCAATTCTGCCAGAGCTTCAATGGCCAATTTCCAGCCCATGTATCCAATCATGACCCCCACGACGGCCGCCGCGACTAAATCTAGAAAGGCAAAACCCATCAAATTACCGATGATGCCGACTACGACGACTAGTGATGAGGCGGCATCTGAACGCGCGTGCCAAGCATTGGCGATGAGCATTTGTGAGCGAACCCGTTTTGCCACCGCCATCATGTAGCGAAACATACCTTCTTTTGCCAAGAGTGCGATGACTGCCACAGCCAACCCTATTGGACTAACGATTTGCAAGGTTTGTGGTTGCTGTAAGCGCAATGCGGCCGTCACTAATAGCCCCACCCCCAGCACAGCCAGAAAGCAGCCTAAAATCAACGTGGCTGCAGTCTCAACGCGTGCATGTCCGTAAGGATGCTTGGCATCGGCATGACGGTTGCCATGACGATTAGCAAATAGAACAAGAATATCAGACAATAAATCGGATAATGAATGTAGCCCGTCCGCCATAAGTGCCTGTGAATGGGCAAAGATCCCACCTAACACTTGCAAAACAGTGAGTACAAGATTGATGACCATGCTCACCCAAGTGCTTTTTTGTGCAGCAGCAAAGCGTTCTGGATGGGCTGGTTCAAACGTTTGTGGTGAATGCGTGGGTACGTGGCGATGATTTTTCATAGTGATTGCGCTAGTATTCGGGCAGGCGGCGCAGCATAGCATCCGTTGATGCCTTTTTGATGATGTAAATTGATTTAAAGTGAGAACATAATGGGAAGAATTACGGCTATTTTAGAAACGGCACACCAACGCGCACAAGAAAAAGGCTTGGCGTATCGTGGCGCACTTACCTCCGTTGAGGCTTACGAATTATTGCAACTAGCACCTCATGCTAAGCTGGTGGATGTGCGTACCCGTGCCGAGTTAGATTGGGTCGGGCGCGTCGGTGATGAGATTGATTGCACAGAAATTGAATGGTTGACTTATCCAGGCATGAAACCTAACCCTAACTTTGTAGCGCATTTGGATCAGCAAGTGGACAAAGAATCCTTGGTGCTGTTTATTTGTCGTAGCGGCGTACGTTCCCATGCTGCCGCCATCACAGCCACCCAAGCGGGTTTCTCTGCTTGCTATGGCGTTTTAGACGGCTTTGAAGGCGAGTTGGATGGCGAACAACATCGCAATACGCTCAGCGGCTGGCGCGCGGAAGGACTGCCTTGGACTCAAGGTTAATCACATTTACCCGTCACATTCGAACCACCTGCTCATTGATAATTTGTGCGTCACGATTTCAATGATTCTCGCATAAGTTACGCAATCGGTTTGAACACTTGCTCTCGATTTGCAATAGCGATCTAGTACTTTGCTTTCACTGGATTCAGCTTTGTGCAGGCTAGACAAAGTCCGAATAAGTCGGTGGATACTTAACTCTGAAGTGAATTAAACATGCCTATCTCTCCCTACCTCAACACTCTCCCCGTGCTCGGTGAGCGCGTCTACCTCCATCCTTCCAGCCTAGTAATTGGAGATGTCACAATTGGAGAGGATAGTTCTGTCTGGTGCAACACGGTGTTACGCGGCGATGTGAATCGAATTGTGATTGGGCGCGGCACGAATGTGCAAGATTTGACCATGGGTCATGTGTCGCACAAAACACCCGAACATCCCGATGGCTCACCACTGATTATTGGCGACTATGTGACCGTGGGGCATAGTGTGATTTTGCATGGCTGCACCATCGCTAATGAATGCTTAATTGGGATGGGTGCCATTGTGATGGATGATGTGGTGATTCCTGATTGCGTGATGGTGGGGGCGGGCAGTTTAATTTCACCAGGAAAGACACTGGAAAGTGGCATATTGTATATGGGGCGACCTGCCAAAGCAGTGCGTCCGTTGACCGACTCGGAAATTAACTATTTGCGCTATTCCGCCGAGCACTATATTCGTACTAAAAATAATTATCTGATGGATGCAAACAAGGAATTGAAATGACCACTGAAAATGGCGAAGCGGTCGTCCGCGCAAAAATAAACCTAGAAACCTCGCTGATCGCGTGGACAGAACTGCAACGCTATTTCGCCACAGGCGCGGTATTGGTGGTGGCACCTGAAGTCGATTTAGTGGAGGTGGGCTTTCAAATGTCGGAAGACAATACCGCCAAAATCAAACACTGGCTAGACAACGGACAATTGGCACATGTCTCAGATGACCTCGCACGAACTTGGTTAGCCAACGATGTGTCGGTGTGGGCAGTGGTAGTGAATCCTTGGTTGCTGGTGCAACATCGTCCTGTGGATTGATCCCAAATGGCAACTTACGCAATCGGCGATGTACAAGGCTGTTATCTCGAACTGCAAAGTTTGCTGAAAACCATCGCATTTGATCCAGCGCATGACCAGTTGTGGTTTGTCGGCGACTTGGTGAATCGCGGGCCACAGTCGCTGGAGGTGTTACGAATGGTCAAGTCACTGGGAAATGCCGCCATCACGGTGCTGGGCAATCACGATTTACACCTGTTAGCCGTGGCTTCGGGTGTGGCGAAAATCCACCATGGTGACACCTTAGACGAAATTTTAAGCGCGCCTGATCGCGATGAGTTGCTGACTTGGTTGCGTCATCGCCCCCTGCTCCATGTATCAGATCAGTTTGCCATGGTACATGCAGGCTTGTTACCTGATTGGACGATCAAGCAAGCATCGAAACTAGCGCGAGAAGTGGAAGCCACGTTGCGTGGAAATGATTATGTATCGTTTTTACAGCAAATGTATGGCAATCAACCCAACGCGTGGGATGCAAAACTGCGTGGGCACAAACGTCGCAGACTGATTATCAACGCCATGACACGGATGCGTATCTGCAACAAATTTGGTGAAATGGAGTTCAAATTCAAGGGTGAAATGCTTCATATTCCCGAAGACTATCAACCCTGGTTTACCTTGCCTCAGCGCGCGAGTCGTGATGAAACCATTATTTTTGGGCACTGGTCTGCATTAGGATTACTGATGCGAAATAACGTCATCGCGTTGGATACGGGCTGTTTATGGGGCGGCACGCTCACTGCCATTCGCTTAGAAGATCAAGAAATCTTCCAAGTAGCCTGTGCCAGCGGGGATAAAATAGACTTCTTTTAAGCTGAACTATCAAGTGCAGATTTAATCTTTAGACTTAGCACTCAATCAAAGGCGATATGTTGTTGAATATCCGCCGATACAGGTATGATTACCATACGAAGAAAAATATTTAATGAACAAAGACATGTATCAAACCATCAAACTCGTTGACCATAATGCTTTTTTAATTTACCGTCACGACCAATGATAAAATTATCTAGTCTTTCCTCTCTGCTATTCCAAAGTAAACCACGTGATGCGGGTTGGCTTGCGGTTCGCATCGCCACGCATGGTGTGTATCTGGCGCGAGTAGAATTATCCAGTGTGCCATGTGTGTTACGCTGTGAGTACCATGAAATGCGCGATATCACATCAGCCTCATTAGAAAAAATGAAGCGTGAGACCAAGTTGGGTGATCCTCTTTTTTCCACGATACTCGCGGTGGGAGACTATCAGCTTTTGATGGTGGATGCGCCAAACGTGCCTGCAGAGGAACTTAAAACAGCCGTTCGTTGGAAGATCAAGGATAGCTTAAATTGCCTCGTGAATGATGCGACGATTGACGTGTTGCAAATCCCGACCAACCAACGAAGCTTAGAATACGGTCAATCCATTTATGCTGTAGCGGCAAGCAACGTGACCATACAAAAGTACATTTCTTTATTTGAACAAGCTAAATTCAAATTAAATGTCATTGATATTCCTGAGACGGCTCAGCGCAATATATCCGTGTTGTTTGAGCAAGAAGATCGCGCTTTGGGATTGCTTGCATTTGATGATGACGGTGGACTGCTCACGATTACGGCGAAGGGTGAGCTGTATTTTGCAAGACGCGTTGACATTACGCTAGGACAATTACAAGATGCCAATGAAATCTTGCGTCAACAACACCGTGACAGGGTTAAGCTAGAACTACGTCGCTCCTTAGATTATTTTGATCGGCAATATCACGAATTGCCCATCAGTCGAGTAATTGTCAGTGTAGCTGAGCAGACCGAATTGGTACCGTTTTTGCAAGACAATATGGATGTTTCGATTGAGCAGCTAGATTTAGCGCAGGTGATGGACATTCGTGCGATCCCAGAATTACACAACAGTGAGTTTGTGGCTCATGCATTGACCACTTTGGGCGCGGCGTTGCGTGAAGAAAGGCGCGTGCTATGAGTCAGCAAATCAACCTATTCAACCCCATTTTTTTGCGGCAGCAAAAGATGTTCTCTTTACTGACCATGGTGCAGGCATTGGGGTTAATTGTGTTGGGATCGGGATTTTTTTATGGCTATGCTCAATATCAGGTCACTCAGTTAACACGACAGTCCGAGGAAAGTGACCAGCGCTTTAAGGTGGGGCAGGCCAGCTTGACCCGTTATACGTCAGAGTTCTCACCTCAACAAGCCAATAAGTTATTACAAGACGAAGTACAGAATTTAGAACAGCAAAATACTGAGCAAGCAAAAGTCGTGAGTACCCTGAAATCAGGCGAGGTGGGGAATACCACGGGCTATTCAGCCTATATGCAAGCTTTCTCTCGTCAAGTGATTGAGGGTTTATGGTTAACGGGCTTTAGCGTGTTGGGCGATGGCGCGCACATGACGTTGTCGGGGGGGGTATTGAGAGCCGAATTATTGCCTGCTTATATTCAGCGGTTAAATAACGAAGTGGTGATACAAGGAAAAACTTTTTCTAAGCTCCAAATGCAGCAGCCCGTGGTAGATGACGCAAAAGTGGCGGAGCAAATGCGGGCACGGATCGCGGCTCAAGTAGCCGCCGTTGAAAATGATTGGCGTATTCGACAATCCACTAAAAAACCTATTACGCCAGAGGAATTTAATGCGTATCAACAAGCCCTGATTATCGCTAAAACGCCTAGCAAGCAACCCATCCATGCGGGATATATTGAGTTTTCGCTTCAGTCTGAAGAGGATGATAAGCAAAAAACACCAAGAAAATAAGGTTTTTGGCAACGACGATGAAAGAGTTTAACAAACAACTTAGCAAATACTGGAATACCGCACATGCCACAATTGATGCCATGTCGCTGCGTGAGCGCGCCATGGTATTTTTAGCGGCTGCTTTTGTATTAATTTCCCTCTTGAATGCCCTATTACTTGATCCGTTGTTGGCAAAGCAAAAAGCATTATCGCAAAAGGTCGTGCAGCAACAAGATCAAATGCGGGAGCAACAAGCCACTATTCAGACCTTATTAAACGCCAAGCGTGATGACCAAAACTCGCCCTTGCGCCTCCGTGCAGCGCAACTACGAGTACAATTACAAGATCAGAATTTGTATTTGAGTAGCCGTAGCGAACATTTAGTACCGCCTGAACAAATTGCGAACTTGTTAGAGCAAGTTTTACTGCAACAGGGTAAGTTGCAGCTATTAACACTAGAAACCTTGCCCCTTGCTCCACTTATTGAAAAACCACCTGTTGAGAAAATCAATGGTACTGAGCAGCTATCCCCCGCCAAAGATAGCAAAAAAGAGATTTTTAAACACGGGGTTCGCATTACTATGCGTGGCAACTACCTAGATGTATTGCGCTACCTAACCGCACTGGAAAATATGCCCACAAAAATGTTTTGGGGTGAAATGACGTTTAAAGTAGAGTCATATCCCGATGCCGTGGTGAGTTTGACTTTGTTTACATTGAGTTTGGATAAAACATGGCTAGCCGTTTAGTACCAATTGCAGGCTTGATGTGTATGCTACTCAGTATCGCAGCACGTGCTGAAACGCTGATTGACCCCACGCGTCCTCCAGCACAAATAAACTCAATTGCAACACCAATAGCAAGTCAGGTTGTGGGTCCCCCACCTAGTGGCTTACAATCCATACTGATTTCAAAAACAAGGCGTGCCGCTATTATTGATGGCAAAACCATCGCACTAGGACAGTTGTATGGTGAATCTCGATTAGTTGAGGTAAGTGAAAGTAGTGTGGTACTCATGGATTCGCATGGGCGACGTGTACTCAAACTTTTTCCCGAAGTAAGTTTGGTTAAAAAAGTCGAAATATCCCCGTCCACGTTGCCAGCCCATGGTGTGCAGACTGATCAAAATAACAACCCACCAGTCAAGCACAAGGAGAAAAAATGAGAATCTTATTGTTGCTCAGCATATTGTTGCTGGTCGGGTGTGCGACGCCTAATCATCGTGAGCACACTGCGAAGGCAATTGAGCAAGAAATGGATCTGGCCGTGCAAAGCATGCCTACAGGCAACTCAAACGCTGTGAATGATGCACTCTTGCCCCCCCTGTCCCTGAATTTACCGACTATCAACACGACACCCGCAGAATCTCGTTTTGATTTAGCCGTGAATAATACGCCCGCCACACAAGTTTTTATGGCCATCGTATCTGGGACTCGCTACAGCGTACTGCTTCATCCTGACGTGAGTGGCACCGTGTCGATCAATTTAAAGGATGTGACCGTTTTCGAAGCTCTCGAATCCATTCGAGAACTGTATGGCTATGATTACAAAGTAGATGGTACACGAATTTATATTCAGTCCATTGCCTTACAGACACGCATCTTTCAAGTCAACTATTTAACGGGTTTACGTTCTGGCGTGTCAAATTTGCGTGTGACAGGTGGTTCAGTAGCTGACTCGGTCAGCACTAACGGGGGTATATCAGCCAACTCGTCAGCTACCACAGGTATGACAGGTACAACAGGTACGTCGAATACGGCAAGTACCATTCGTGGGCCTCAAGAGAGCAGCAAAGTTACTACCACCAGTAGTGCCGATTTTTGGACTGAACTCAGCGCATCGCTTAAGGCCATTGTGGGGCAGGCCGAAGGACGCAGTGTGGTGATTAGTCCCATGTCAGGCGTAATTGTGGTGCGTGCGATGCCTGACGAGTTACGTAATGTTGCGGCCTATCTCAAAGCGTCGCAAATTTCGATTGAACGTCAGGTGATACTGGAAGCAAAAATTATCGAAGTGCAGTTAAACGACAGCTATCAAACTGGCGTGAACTGGGGCGGGTTTGGGAGTTTACAAAACAGACCAACCAATCGAGCGGCGTTTGGCGTGTTATCGCCAGGTTCAACCTTAGTTCCTAATGCGGCAGGCGCAGCTCAAACCCTCACCAATGGGGTGATGAGTGCCCAAGCTGGCACGGGGATTGCTGTTAATGCAGCCAATGCAGTGACGGGAGCAACTATTCCTGGCGCAATGTTTGGATTGGCATTCCAAACCAACAACTTTGCCGCTTTATTAAACTTCCTTGAAACACAAGGGGATGTGCATGTGTTATCAAGCCCACGGATTGCCACATTAAACAATCAGAAAGCTGTTCTTAAAGTCGGAACAGATGAGTTCTTTGTGACTGAAATATCAGGAGGGACTTCAGGTACATTGAACGTCGCAGGGACGGCACCCAGCGTCAAAGTACAGCCCTTCTTTTCGGGTATTGCTTTAGATGTGACCCCTCGCATTGATGAAAACAACGAAATTATTTTGCATGTTCATCCCTCGGTCAGCGTGGTGAGCACCATCAATAAATCAGTGAATTTAGGCACTGGCACGGGGGTATATAACTTACCTTTGGCTTCCAGCTCAATCTCTGAAACAGACAGTATTGTGCGCGCAAGAGATGGGCAAATTGTGGCGATTGGTGGTTTGATGAGGCAAGCCAATACGGATGATCGCTCTGGTTTGCCAGGTTTATCTAAGAACTTATTTGGTCAAACGAGTCAGGTGAGTCAGAAGCGTGAGTTAATTATTTTACTGAAACCCACCGTGGTCGATAGCGATCAAGATTGGGCGGATGATATTGCACGAAGTCGAGATCGATTGAACCGTCTCTCCAGCGAACGTGGCAAATGATAAGTGAACTCGGAATTGAACTTCCATTTAGCTCTTCTTTACACGGCAACCCACCCTATCCCATGATTTATTTATGTATTTAGCCCATTTTGGTTTTCGTGAACCCCCCTTCGGATTAACGCCAGACACCAGTTTTTTTTTCGCGTGTACGGGTTATCAAGAAGCCTTAAATACGCTCTTGATCGCTGCGCGCAATGGCGAGGGTTTTATTAAAATCACGGGTGAAGTCGGCTACGGCAAAACGTTGTTATGCCGTAAGTTTCTTACCCTATTAAACCAAGGTCAAAAACCAACCACCTTGATTGGCACCCAAAATCTAACCGCAGAAGAACTCGCCACCCCAGCGAAACCTCGCTTTGTAACTGCCTATATTCCAAACCCATACTTAGAGCCGCGTAGTTTGTTGTTGGCACTGGCAGAGGAGTTTCGCGTGCCATTGGAAAAGGACACGGATCAACATATGTTGCTCAAGGGGCTGACATTGGCGTTGCTCAAATTTGCAGGCAATGGTCAACGCGCTTTACTTTGCTTGGATGAAGCGCAAGCCATGCCTTTAGAAAGTCTAGAGGTACTGCGACTATTGACCAATTTGGAGACCGAAAAACGCAAGCTATTACAGGTGGTCTTGTTTGGTCAACCAGAATTAGATGAGCGTTTGCGTCATCACTCCATTCGCCAATTACGTCAACGTATCAGTTTTCAGTATGAACTCAAAGGGTTGCAACGTGACGAATTAGATCGCTATTTACGTCATCGAGTGTCAATTGCAGGCTTTAAGGGTGAAACCTTATTCACAAAAAAAGCGGTTGCTAAATTGCATCGCATTACCGCAGGCACACCGCGCTTGATTAATATTGTTGCCCACAAAGCCTTGATGGTCGCTTTCGGCGAAGGACAAACAGAAGTCTCTGCCGCGCATATCGCAATTGCCGCAGCTGACACACCAGAAGTGCGGCGTGACTGGTTGCCATGGATCATGGTATCTACAAGTGCGGCTGTGCTGATCGCGTTAAGTTTGGTCGTCTGGAGCATGCTACGATGAGTGTCATTAACCAAGTGTTAAGCCAATTGGAACAGCGCGGCATACATGACGAATCAGGACAGGTTCGCCCTATCTCTGTGGTCAAAAAGGATCGCAAAAACCAGTTATGGGTCGTATTTACAGTGATTGTGAGTGTTTTGCTGGGTATTATACTAGGCAGCTGGCTATCGCATCACACCACAAAAACACCTGTAGTAACGACTGTTACACCCGTAGCGACTTCACCTATACTCATCGCTTCGGCAATAACGGTCAGCACTCCAACTATCACGATGCCTGTATCAAGCGGGGCATCGGCCGTGATTATTCCTGCCATGCCAGAACCCTCTGCCATACCAACTATTTCCCCTCCGCCCCCGCCGCGTGATTATGTTGCAGTAGATACAAAACCCGTTCATCCAGCCAAAGCTCCCCATGCAGCCCATCCTGACAAACCTTTTCCGCAGCAGATAGCTGCATTGCCCGATCAAGCCCCTCCCCTTCCTGTGACTGCTCCCGTCTTCTTGCCTGCAAAAAAAATCAGTATGGCTCAACAAGTTGAGGCTGAGTTTCATCAAGCAACCGTTGCTATGCAACAGGGGCACCTCGCCGAAGCATTGGCGGGGCTTGAAGCCGTATTGAATTTAGAACCGAAACACGAAGCAGCCCGCCAAACCTTAGTGGCATTATTGCTGGAAAACAAGCGCAGCGAAGATGCAGAACGCGTGCTACACGTGGGGCTTCAGCAAAACCCGCAACAACTTACTTTCATCATGCTGCTGGCTCGTTTGCAAGTGGATCGGGGCGCATTATCGGAAGGATTGCAGACGCTAGAAACGGGATTGCCTTATGCAAAAGAGCAGGCAGAATACCTAGCCTTCTTCGCTGCGTTGTTGCAACGTCAGGCTAGACATGCTGAAGCCGTCACTTACTATCAAAATGCTTTACAACAACACCCTAACCACGGGATATGGCTGATGGGAATGGGTATTTCCCTGCAAGCACTTCAACGTAATGTTGAGGCTAAAGAGGTCTTTCAACGTGCTTTAAATAGCCAGACATTGACACCCTCCTTACAAAAATTTGTGCAGCAAAGAATAAAGGAACTGTAACGATTTCTCACTGTTGGCTTAACTGAAATAATTGAGCCTACCCCCAAAAATGCATTTAGCCGCTATACTTCGCGCTCCACCCATTAGCCGTAAAATGATATGTCTTTCTCAATTGACAAATTGACCATGACAAAGCACTGTCTTGTCGTACTTTCGTTGCTTGCCACGAGCATTTCCATTGCTAAAGCGGATGAAATTGCAACAACTTCTGTTGTCGCAGCCAACACAGTAGATGTAATTGGGGAGACGAGCGAAGAACAGCCCTCCATCTTTAAATTAAGCGGTTTCGGAACGTTCGTTTTATCCCATTCTAGCCAAGGATTGGGGGATTATGTACTGGATAGCACTGTCCCTAAAGGCACAGGACGTAGCCAAAACTGGGCAATGAGCAACGACAGCCGCCTCGGATTGCAAGTGTCTGCAAACTTCAGCCCTAAAATTTCAGCTGTCCTTCAAGTTATTTCAGAGTTTCAAGCTGACGGTACTTATCGTCCCGCAGTCGAATGGGGCAACATCAAATATGCCTTTACACCTGATAGCTACATCCGCGTTGGACGCATCTCGCTCCCGACCTTCCTTTATTCTGATACGCGAAAAGTAGGATATAGTTATCCTTGGATACGGCCTCCTGCTGAACTTTATCGCCAGCTAACGCTCACGAGTAGTGATGGGATTGACGCAGGCTATCGTTTTGAAATGGGTGAAGTAGGCAATACAATCAAACTACTTTATGGTAGCAACATCATAGATCGCCCAACTAGCATCTCTACTTCCAGGGATTTATGGGGCATTTTCGATAAATTAGAATACGATTCAACCACTTTCAGCCTCGGTTATCAGAAGCGCATCGCGTCATCTCAAAGCCTCATCAATGGCATTCAAGGTGCTTGGATTCCGAATTACGATTTATCTGCTGGGGTAAGTTATGACCCTGGAAATTGGTTTGCAGTAGCCGAATGGATACAGCGCCAATCAACCACCAAGACAGGTGCAATGTATGTGAGTACTGGGGTCCGATTGGACACACTAACTCCTTACATTACTTATAGTCAAAACAGCCGCAGCTCGTTTATACCTGGCTTCCCCGCGCCCACTGTGGCTTCAATACAGAATTCCAAACGTTCACAAAGTACGGTTAGCTTAGGGCTGCGCTGGGACTTCACTAGAAATATGGATATTGAACTGCAATACGATCGAGTTAAACTGGGTGACAATTCTAACGGCTACCTCACGAATGTACCTGCTGGTGTGACACTATATGGATCAACTTTTCATGTCATTTCAGTTGGTGTTAACTTCGTGTTTTAACAAAGGGTAGTAATGTGAAATCGCCTAAAACACTCCTTCATTGCTTGACGTTTACACTGTTGTTGGCTGCTACCATCGCATCTGCCGACGCATCTGCGGATGTAGTCATTGTTGTTTCAGTCAAAAACCCCATCAGCAGCATAACCGCTGAACAAGCAAGCAAAATATTTCTCGGCAAAGTCACAACCTTCCCTAATGGTGATAATGCTATTCCCGTCGACCAAGCTGAGAATGCTATCAAAGATGAGTTTTACGCCAAGGTAGCACATAAAAATCCCGCTCAGCTCACCGCGTATTGGGCAAAAATTATTTTTACGGGCGATGGACAACCGCCACAACGGCTTGAAAACAACATCGCCGTTAAGAAAGCCATTGCCAATAACCCAAAAACGATTGGATATATCGACAGCAATGCGGTGGACAGCAGCGTCAAGATTGTCTTGACCCCTTAATGTGGAACAGTGTACATGAAAAAAAAATTCTCTAACCTCTCGCTGACTTGGAAACTGCTACTGGTTCCCATTGTCGCCACATTCAGCTTTAGTGCATGGCTCATTTATTCATCGTTAGTATTATCCGACGGTAATCATCTCCTCAAAGAAATTCGTGATAGCGATTTTCCAATGCTTGACTTGGCAGGAAAAAATCTCAGCAGTCAAGATGACGTTGTGGAGGCATTGAATACGGCTGCCGCAACGGGTGAGGTTGGCTATCTCGATATAGCACAAACCAAGGCAATCGAACTGCGAAACCGTTATAGAAAGCTAGAGCAAATTGATGCAGTACACAGGAATAGGATAGAAAAGCTTACATCCGAATTCAATAACTATTTTTCCATTGCACTTGTTGTTGCACGAAAAATGGCGACGAAGACGGAAACGCCTAGTTTTGAGCAAATTTCGCAAATGCGAACATTACGAGATCTCTATTCGTCTGATGCCATAGCATACAAAGATATTGCAGAAAATGAGTTCCATGAAGCGATCAAAACCGCGATAAGACGATCCGAACGCGCTCAGGAAACGGGGGCGGTGATTGGTGTGCTGATGTTATTGGTCATCGCAGGACTCACGTTTCTGGTAACGCGCGGCATCATCTTATTAGAAAAAGGGGTCGAAGAGCGCAATGCAAAATTGGCAAAAATGAATGACGATCTTGAATCTGAAATTCAAAAGCTGAAAGTAGCAGAAGCCGCAAAACATCATGCAGAAGCGGCAAGCCAAATCAAGGATGAGTTCCTCGCCAATATGAGCCATGAACTGCGCACGCCCATGAATGCCGTCATAGGTTTAAGTCATCTCTGTTTGCAGACCGATTTGTCTGTCAAGCAGCGTGATTATTTACATAAAATTCATGGTTCGGCCAAATCACTCTTGGGCATATTGAATGACATCCTAGATATTTCCAAAATTGAAGCGGGCAAAATGGAAGTGGATAGCACCCCCTTTGATTTAGAAGAAGTCATAGGCAATCTAGCAACCATCGTCGGGAATAGAGCCCAAGAAAAAAATCTCGAATTTGTATTGGAGACTGCTTTAAATGTACCGTCCGCACTGATCGGCGATCCGCTGCGACTGGGCCAAGTACTCATCAATTTAGCAGGAAACGCAGTCAAATTCACTGAAAAAGGTGAAGTGGTGGTGCGTGTCGAACTAGAAAGAGAAGATGAAGATCAGGTTGATTTGCGCTTCACCGTAAAAGACTCTGGAATTGGTATGTCGCCGCAGGAAATAAGCAAACTGTTTCAACCCTTTACTCAAGCAGACACCAGCATTACCCGCAAGTTTGGCGGTACAGGACTCGGACTCACGATCAGCAAACGTTTAGTTGAAATGATGGGTGGCAAAATCTGGGTGGAAAGTGTATCAGGAGTGGGGTCGAAATTTATTTTTACGGCACGTTTTCAAAAGAGTGGAAAACAAACCAATTATCGTCAATCCGTGTCCAATGATTTACGCGGTTTGCGTGTATTGGCAGTGGATGATAACGAAAGTAGCCTAGAGATTATTAAAAGCTACCTTGAATCGTTCACCTTTGATGTCACAATTGTCAATAATGGTCGCGATGCCCTGAATGCGGTACGCGGTGCGCATCAAGCAGGCAATCCATTTGCCTTAGTGATACTCGACTGGAAGATGCCAGAGATGAATGGTATTGAATTGGCTACAAAGTTGCGAGAAATGAAGGAGTTGCCTGTTCAACCAAAAGTATTGCTGATTTCCGCCTATGGTCAAAATGAAATGTCCTTGCATGTAGACGATAGGCTGGTAGATGGCATACTGGCAAAACCATTCCAACAAAGTAAGTTATTTGATGCTGTTGCCAACATTTCTAACCGAGATCAAACGGCGACAGGTAAATTCAAAATCAGTGCGCAGTTTGATTCAAAACTGATAGATCAAATTCGTGGATCCCGTTTACTTTTGGTAGAAGACAACGAAATCAATCGACAAGTGGCGCAAGAGTTGCTCGAAGGATTTGGCGTTATCGTCTCCTCTGCGGAGAACGGTGAAGAAGCCATTGCCATGCTCAATGAAGCGCAATTCGATGGCGTACTCATGGATATGCAGATGCCTGTGATGGATGGCATTACCGCGACCCGTGTGATACGGAAAAACCCGAAATTTGCCCATTTGCCGATTATCGCCTTGACAGCCAATGTCATGGTCAGTGAGCAAAATGAATTTTTGGGTGCGGGCATGAATGACCACATTGGCAAGCCTATTGATCCTGACAAACTGGTCGCTACGCTGGTTAAATGGGTGCATCCGACAAAGATATTCATCAGACCTAAAGCAGCACAACCCCTGGCTTCTCAGGCAATTCCAGACATCCCAGGGGTAAATGCGGCGGAAAGTATACGCCGTATAGGCGGTAAGGTTAGCTTCTACTACACACTGCTCGATAAATTCCGCATGAAGGAACGCGATGTTATTGTCAGAATTCGGCAGTCACTTTTCGAAGGCGATTCAAAAACAGCCGAGAGATTAGCGCATACACTACGTGGCAATGCAGGTACACTCGGCATGGAAACTTTGCATCAACAAGCAGAATTGCTGGAAAGTAGCATCAAGCACGGAGCCTTGACAGAAATAGAACCGCAGCTTATCCAAGTCGAACAAGAACTTGCTACGCTGATAGCCAATGTAGACCAGGCTTTGGAAGCGCGCCAGAGTTGCCTCCTTATCAATTAGCCTCCTAACGTTCTCGCCACCACCCACGCCTCAATTTGTGTCGCGCCGCGTGCTTGCACCGCAGCGGCGAGCGCATTCAGACTTGCGCCTGTGGTCAACACATCATCGACCAGTGCGATTCGCCTCCCCGTCAAATCTTGATCGCATTGAAACGCCCCTCGCATGTTTTTGGCACGTTGATCTCTGGGTAAGCTTGTTTGCGGCTCAGTGGCGCGAATACGTTGACAGGCAGTCGGCAGTAGTTTGAGCTGATGGGTGTAGGCAATGCTTTGCGCAAGCAGCAACGATTGATTAAAGCCGCGTTCGCGTAGTCGCGTGGGGTGCAGCGGCATGGCAATCACATAATCAGGGCGTTCGGTCAGGTTTATTTTGCGCGCTAATTGTAGGGCGAAAGCGTGTGCCAACGGGAGCTGTTCAGCATATTTCATCTGTTGAATCAACTTATTCAGTGGATAATGATAAGCAAAGACGGCGGTGGTACGGGTAAAAATTGGCGGTGTTTTCAAGCATTGCCCGCACACTTCCCCTTGCGTGGTCGGCAATGCGCACACAGGACAGTGTCCTGCGCCTAAATATGGCAAATCCGCTTCGCACGCCGCGCACCACAGTCCATGATGGCTCATGTCCCCGCACAACACACAGGGTTGAGCGGGGAGAATTCGCTGAAGTTTTAAGCAGATGTTTAACCATCTATCGCGTAAAATTGACACGTAAGCCGCCTTTCCAAGGAGCGTGCATCACTTATTGCTGCCATTTTTTAAACCGCCATTCTACCGAACACCACCCCACTATGAACACGCAACCGATTACTTTTTTTCAACCTATTCAACCCACTCACCACACCGAGTCACTTTGGTCTGTCGAAGCCATCACCGCCTTATTCCAACTGCCTTTTGCGGACTTGATGTACCGCGCCCAACAGGTACACCGTGAACATTTTGACCCCAACGCCGTGCAGCTTTCGACTTTATTGTCCATCAAGACAGGCGGTTGCTCGGAAGATTGCGGCTATTGCCCACAATCGGCATTTCACAATGCGGGCGTGGAGAACCAAAAAATGCTGGATGTTTCCGCCGTCGTGGAAGCCGCCAAAGCCGCGCAACACGCGGGCGCGGATCGCTTTTGCATGGGCGCAGCATGGCGCGAACCCAGCGCGGCAGACATGGCAAGCGTGGTGGAAATGGTCAAAGCCGTGCGTGGGCTGGGCATGGAAACCTGCGCCACATTGGGGATGTTAAACGACCAACAAACCGAACAACTGCGTGCTGCGGGGCTGGATTATTACAACCACAATCTGGACACCTCGCCCGAATTTTACGGCGACATCATCAGCACCCGCGATTACCAAGATCGGCTGGACACGCTGGAGCGCGTGCGTAAAGCAGGGATGCACGTTTGCAGCGGCGGCATTGTAGGCATGGGCGAAAATCTGACCCAACGCGCAGGGCTAGTCGCCCAACTCGCCAATATGAACCCCTACCCCGAAAGCGTGCCGATTAATAACTTGGTCAAAGTTGAAGGCACGCCGTTAGCGGAAACCGAAAGCCTAGACCCGTTTGATTTCGTCCGCACCATCGCCGTTGCCCGCATCACCATGCCCACCGCCCGTGTGCGCCTGTCTGCGGGACGGCAGCAAATGTCCGACGCGATTCAAGCCCTGTGCTTTCTCGCGGGTGCAAATTCGATCTTTTACGGCGAACAATTGCTCACCACGGGCAATCCGATGGTTGAACAAGATCGTGCTTTGTTGGATAAGTTAGGGATGTATGCCTTGGCGGATAAGCACGTATAGCCTACTGGCGCGCCAAAAAACAAGGACTCGTTTCCGAGTCCTTGTCGTTTATTACCTACCGAAACCAAGGTTTACAGGTTATATGCCCGTTCGCCGTGGATTGCGGTATCCAGACCTTCACGTTCTGCTTCTTCTGGTACACGTAAGCCCATGGTCATGTCGATCAGTTTGAACAACACGAAGCTGACTACACCAGACCACAAGATGGTCACGCCCACACCCCATGCTTGGCTGGTCAATTGCCCCATCATGGAGTATTCGCCTACTTTACCTGCTGCGTAGTCATATACGCCTGTACCGCCTAAGCTAGGAGATGCCAACACGCCTGTTGCCAATGCGCCCAAGATACCACCTACACCGTGCACACCGAATACATCCAGTGAATCATCCACGTTCAGCAATTTCTTCAAGCCCGTCACACCCCACAAGCACAATACACCTGCTACTAAACCCAACACGATTGCGCCCATAGGTCCGATGAAACCACAAGCAGGCGTCACAGCAACCAGCCCTGCGACTGCACCTGAAGCCAAGCCCAACATGCTAGGTTTACCTTTGTGCATCCACTCTGCCATCATCCAAGCGAAGCCAGCGGCGGCAGTTGCGACCACAGTGTTGACCATTGCCAAAACAGCAGTACCTGTTGCTTCCAAGTTAGAACCTGCGTTGAAACCGAACCAACCTACCCACAATAAAGATGCGCCGATCATGGTCATGGTCAAGCTGTGTGGGGTCATCGGTTCTTTGCCGTAGCCGATACGTTTGCCCAACACGATTGCGCCCATCAATGCTGCCATCGCGGCGTTAATGTGAACGACTGTACCGCCTGCAAAATCCAACGCGCCTTTGCCAAACAAGAAGCCAGATGGATCAGCGTAAGCTGTAGGACCGCCCCAGAACCACACCATATGTGCGACAGGGATGTAGGAGAAAGTGAACCACAATGCGGAAAACACTAGCAATGCGGAGAACTTAATCCGTTCAGCAAAACCACCCACGATCAGCGCGACAGTAATCGCAGCGAAGGTCAATTGGAACACCATAAACAGCATTTCAGGAATCACAACACCTTTGCTGAAAGTTTCAACCGTCGATTCAACAGTCAAGCCCGACAGGAATAGGCGCGAGAAGCCACCTAAGAAGTTGTTAATCCCACCGCCTGAAGTGAACGCCAAGCTGTAGCCGTATGTCACCCACAGAATCGCGATCAAACAGAAAATCGCGAATACTTGTGCCAACACGGACAGCATGTTCTTAACTCGTACCAAGCCGCCGTAAAACAGTGCCAAACCTGGCAAAGTCATCAAAATCACCAAAATCGTGGCAACTAACATCCACGCGGTGTCCCCTTTATTGGGAACAGGGGCAGCAACTGCGACAGCTTCAGTCGCGGGGGCAGCAACCACCGCACTCACCTCTGCCACTGCTGAAATCGCGACAACTGCGCTGACGGCTTCTTCAGCTAAAACAGCATGAGATCCAGTGCACAACAGAGTCATTAAAGCAAAAATTGCCAATAGCTTTTTCATGGTCACGCTCCTTTATAAAGCATCGGTACCCGATTCGCCTGTGCGAATACGGATAACTTGTTCAAGGTTGGAAACGAAAATTTTGCCGTCACCGATTTTGCCTGTGCGTGCTGATTTCTCAATCGCTTCCAGCACTTGATCCAGCAAATTGTCTTCGATAGCGGCTTCAAGCTTCACTTTAGGCAGGAAATCCACCACGTATTCCGCGCCGCGATACAGCTCTGTATGCCCTTTTTGGCGACCGAACCCTTTTACTTCGGATACGGTAATACCTTGCACACCAATTTCAGACAGTGCTTCACGCACTTCATCCAATTTGAATGGTTTGATAATTGCAACGATCATTTTCATCATCATTCTCCTGAGGTCGGGGAGAGCGTTCTCTCCCCGTTAATGCTTAGATTGCGGTTAAGTTAGAAAGAACGTGTCAAAGACAATACCGCTGTTCCTTTACCCAATTGCTTGTTTTGCAAGCTGGTGTAGAAAGGGCTGGCATTGGTGCTGCTGTAAGCCAAACCCAGTACATAACCGCTAAAGTCCTTGGTAACACTTAACTTGTAATCAGAGTACGTTGCAGAACCCGCTGCCACTGAGGCCAAGTAGCGAGCAGACGAACCCTTATAAGTTTGCTTGCCATAATGTGCGCCCAATGCGATGCCTGTTTCTGGCAGTGTGTAGTTCGCGCTCAGATCCAAATAGTTTGTGCCTTGTGCATCTGGCACGCCAAATGTGTCACCCAAGCTATATGAATACTTAGCAGTCACGATGGAGTAGCTCACTGCACCGTAAATTTCATTGGTATCCGCTTTTACTGCACCAGCGACATAGGTGCCTGGGTAGTTATAACGCAAGAAACCAACGTCATAACCTACGTCACCAGCAGTTCCTTTGTAACCTGCATACGTGTCCAACTCTACGCTAGCGGTTGAAGCAATACCTGCATCGCTTAACCAGCTGATGTTGGAACCCCATACACCTGCGTAAAAACCGCTGGAATGTGCATAGTCAAAACCACCTTGCATAGCCGCTTGCGCACCAGTTTGCGAAATGCCGCGATACAGATAGTTAGAAACCAAACCGACATTGCTGGTAAAAGTGTGAGGAGAGGCATCTGCTGCCATTGCCACGCTTGGTACTGTCAAAGCAGCCAAAATCAAAGTATTTAATAAGGTACGCATGGTATTTCCTTTCAAAGTTTAAAGTTAAGACGGTTTGTAAATTTCCGCACCAATACATAAGCATCAACCGTGCCACATTAATTTTATATTTATAAACATTATGTTATGTGTTTTTCGGTGTACTGCATCAATTCTTACGCACCAATCCTATGCGCTTAACCCCGTGTCCGCACCGTGAGTGTGCAGCTTGTGGTGCAAAGATTTTTGCTATGATGCGCAACGCATCAAACCCACGATATTTTTTCACCAACACAGGAACCTTGCTATGTTAAACGCCAAAATTTTTGAAGACATTTCCGCTAAGTTACGCGAAGCGGTCGAAAATAGCCCAGCCAAAGACATTGAAAAAAATATGCGTGTCTTATTGGCGCAAGGATTTTCCAAGCTCGATTTGGTAACGCGTGAAGAGTTTGATATTCAGGCACAAGTCTTGGCTCGCACACGCGAACAACTGACCGCCTTAGAAGCTCGCGTGGCGGAGCTGGAGGCGAAAAAAGCGGTGTAAGGTTGTTAAGCTGCTGGCTACTAGCCGCTAGTCGTTAGCTGTTGGCGTGGTGAGGCACAGCGCATTGGCAAGTTTTTAATGTATTCATATAGATATAGATATAGAACGATCCACCTGCCAACCAACGACTAACAACTAGTAGCTAACGACTAAAATAAGGAAACATAATGAGTCTCGCGGTGCTATACAGCCGTGCTTTATCAGGCATGGAAGCGGAATTAGTGACGGTGGAAGTCCACCTCGCCAATGGCTTGCCCGCGTTTACCATCGTCGGACTACCCGAAACTGAGGTGAAAGAAAGCAAAGACCGCGTGCGCGCCGCACTGCAAAATTGCCAATTTGACTTCCCTGCCCGCCGCATCACTGTCAACTTAGCACCCGCTGATTTACCCAAAGAAAGTGGGCGGTTTGATTTACCCATCGCCTTGGGCATCCTTGCTGCAACAGGGCAAATTCCTAGCAACAAATTAGCCCAATACGAATATGCAGGTGAATTAGCCTTGACGGGCGAATTGCGTCCGATACGCGGCGCGTTAGCGATGACTTATCGCGCCGCCAGCAGCGGACGGGCGTTTATGTTGCCCGCTGCCAATGCCGCCGAAGCCGCGCTCGTTGAAGATGCGGTGGTCTACCCCGCGCAAACTTTGTTGCAAGTGGTGGCTCACATCACAGGGCGGGAATTGATGCAGCCCTTTGTTAGCCAACCGCAAATCATCCCGCCGCACTACCCCGATATGTGCGAAGTCAAAGGGCAGATGCAAACTCGCCGCGCCTTGGAAATCGCCGCTGCGGGCGGTCACAGCGTATTGATGGTTGGCCCACCAGGCACTGGAAAATCCATGTTGGCGGCGCGTTTCCCCAGTATTTTGCCCGCCATGACCGAAGTCGAAGCCCTTCAAAGTGCCGCCGTGCAATCCTTGGATGGCAGTTTTGATGTCAGTCGTTGGAAAACCCGCCCCTATCGCGCCCCGCACCACACCGCCTCAGGCGTGGCATTGGTCGGTGGCGGCAGCAATCCCCGTCCAGGGGAAATTTCCATGGCATTGCATGGCGTGTTGTTTTTGGACGAACTGCCCGAATTTGACCGCAAAGTGCTGGAAGTGCTGCGCGAACCCATGGAAAGCGGACACATCACCATTTCACGCGCCGCCCGCCGCGCCGATTTTCCTGCACAATTTCAACTGATCGCCGCCATGAACCCCTGCCCGTGCGGCTATTTGGGACATTACAACGGTAAATGTCACTGCACCCCCGACCAAATTGCCCGCTATCGCGGCAAAATTTCAGGGCCATTTTTAGACCGCATCGACATCCAAATCGAAGTACCCGCCGTGCCGCAAAACGACCTACTCGCAAAAACCCAAGGTGAAAAAAGTGCCGCCATTCAACATCGCGTTGAAGCCGCCCGCCAACGCCAACTCGCCCGTCAAGGCAAAGCCAATGCTCAACTTTCTGTGACCGAAATCGACCAAGTTTGCACGCTGGATAGTGCCACCCTCACCCTGCTTGAACAAGCCATCACCCGCTTAAGCCTCTCCGCTCGCGCCTACCACCGCGTGCTAAAAGTTGCCCGCACACTGGCCGATTTGTCTGGCGATGCGGATATTGCGGTGAAACATATCGCCGAGGCGGTGCAGTATCGGCGGATGGATAAAAATGGCTAACGAAGGTTTTAACGTAGCAATTTATGTTAGGGAATCGCTGATTAAATCTTTCGTTCGTGGTGAGCTTGTCGAACCATGAATGGAAGATTTAATGAAATTAATAGATTAAATTCGTTCACCCTTCGACAAGCTCAGGGCGAACGGATTTAATCAGCACCTCCTTAGGACTAAACACCTTTCGCCTAACCACTTTGAAACCAATATGACAAAAACGACTGATTGAGGTGAGCGAAATTGATTGACTACTACAACACCAAAATCCCCCCACCTGGTTATGCCTTGCTTGCCGCAGGGCTGATGTACTGGCTAAATCAACATTTCCCCATCATGCACGTGCTGTCTGCACCGTGGTTAGCGATGTTTCCCGCCGCCTTGGGTGGGGCATTGGACAGTTGGGCGTTGCTGCATTTTTTGCGCGCCAAAACCACCATCAACCCGCTGACACCGCACAAAACCGCGCATTTGGTGATACGCGGCCCGTATCGTTTTACTCGCAACCCGATGTATTCAGGCTTATTTTTTCTACTCAGCGCGTGGGCAATTTGGTTGGGCAGTCTGTCGCCGTGGCTGGTGTTGCCGCTGTTTGTCAGCCTGATTAACCGCTTTCAAATTCGCCCCGAAGAACAGATATTGCGGCAAATTTTTGGCGCGGAATATGATGCGTATTTGGGGCAGGTGAACCGTTGGTTTGGGTGGAGAACATGATGCGCACAAAGCTGTTACTCCCCTCGCCCGTTTACGGGAGAGGGGTTGGGGGAGAGGGTTGCGTACTCAAACACCCTCTCCCTAACCCTCTCCCACAAGTGGGAGAGGGAATCGGCGCACTAAAATTTTTTGCGGCACTATTTTTTGTGCCGCTATTTTCACCTCTCCCCACCCATGCCGAAACCAATTGGGACGGCACGCTCTACGGCTACACCACTCAAACTGCGCCGCGCATGGACAGCGTGTTGAACCCGCAAAACCAGCTCGCGCATATTCCGCGCAGCATCAACACCGCCGAGGCGCGCTTCAATGTCAAATGGGAAAACGACGCGCTGCGCCTGACTTTACGCCCGATTATCGTCAACCAAACGGCAGCGAATCAGGCGTATCTCAGCCAATGGCAACTGCGGCTGCGCCCCTCGGAAAGCGTTAGCCTCGCGGCGGGGCGCGAGGTGTTGAACTGGGGCGCGGCGCAATTTCGCTCGCCATCCAGCCCGTTTTATTTCGACAACGGGCGCAGCAATCCCATGCGCGAATTGTCGGGCGTGGATACCGTCAAAATTTCATGGACTCCCAACATAGCGCGCACTTTGAGCCTAGCGCGCATCGTCGGATCGGGACACAGCGCGCAAAACCCGTGGCGCGATAGTTGGTTGCTTAAAGCCGACCAACGTGGTGACGATTGGGCGGGCGGCGTGGCATGGGCGCACATCGCAGGACAAGGGCAATTCCTCGGCGCGCACGCCCAATACACCGCCCGCGATGAATGGCTGTTCTACGGTGAAGCGGGCTACACCGCTCGGCAAAACACCCTGCAATCCCCCGCCGATCTTGCCCAACCGTTCACCATTTCCGCCCAGTCGCCCAAACGCCTCACCGCCCTAATCGGCGCGGCCTACACTTTGGAAAATGGACAATCACTCAACCTCGAATATCTACGCGACAACCACGGCTACCCCCCCGCGCAACAATCCGCCTACTACACCCGCGCCGCCGCCTCGCCAATGTGGGCAGGCATGGCACTCGGCAATCCCCCGCCGCTATTGGGACGCGACTACCTGCACCTCGTCTGGCAAAGCAATTTGCTAGACAGCGGCGGCTACTGGCGCGCCATGGCAACCCACAGCCTCACCGACGGCGGCAACGAACTCTCCGCCTACGCTGAAAAGTCGCTCAACTCACACCTCACAGCCTTCGCCGTCGCTGCATTGCCAATTGGATCGACGCGGCAGGAGTTTGCTAATTTGTTGAGAAGTTCAGTGATTATTGGCGTTAAGGTGGGGATGCGGTAGCAGGAATGCCCATTTGCACATGCGAGCTAGACTTACAGCAAAATATTGAGTACGCTCCTCAAGGTATTGTTAGGTCTTGCATCTATTGGCTTCGTCTTTCCTGCGCATTTAAGGAACACAAGCCCCAATTAATCAATTTATTTGAGCGTACAAAATGTCAAAAAAGGCTTTTATCAGTTACTCCCATAAAGACGAGTCTCACATAGATTTATTCAACGAACATCTTGCAACTCTAAGGAGGAACCGCGATATTGATGCTTGGCATGACAGAAAGATTCTGCCTGGGCAAGACTGGTCAAAAGAAATCTCTGATAATCTTGAACAATCGGAACTGATAATATTCCTAATTAGCTCAAGTTTTTTGTCCTCCGATTACTGTTTTGGTATTGAGGTGAAACGCGCGATTGAGATGCACAATGCAGGAAAAGCTCAGCTTATCCCCATCGTGATTCGAGCTTGCGACTGGAAAGCATCTGAATTATCAAGTTTTCAGGCTTTACCTAAAGATGCAAAGCCAATCACATCATGGGATAACCTCGATGAGGCGTGGCTTGATGTCGTCAGCGGTATAAAGAGTCACCTAGCCAACTTTAAACCTACCCCAGCAGCTCCTGTGAAATGCGAGTTTGAGCCGCTGCAACTATCTGATCCCGCACAAGTGTGGCTTGAAGACACTGAAGTTGTGTTGACACATCGCAGAACTAATAAAATTAAACTTAGCGATGTTTACATCTCGCCTGATATGGAAACTGAGGCAGGTAAGGAATCGAAAAATATCGAGATAAATTCCTCTGATATGGTTATTAACAATCCCAATAGATTTTTAATCTGCGGGGAAGAGCAACAAGGAAAATCCAGCTTATTGAAGCATGCTTTCACAGCACTCCTTACCCGGGGAAGCATCCCTGTTTATTTAAATGCAAAAGATATTAAACAGGCAGACATTAGAAAATCACTAGCTACCGTCTTGAAAAAGCAATACTCAAATATTGAGTTTGAGAATTTCATGTTAAGTCCAAACAAGGTGCTACTCATAGATGACTTTGATAAGCTGGGGGTAAATCAGAAATATAGATCTAACTTTCTTTTTTCTATAAACAAAGAATTTAAGCATATTGTTCTGACTTGCCACTCCTCATTTGGATACGTCTCACCAGAAATTCAAGAGCTTAATGGGTATGAACGACACGAACTACTTGGATTTGGACATTTAAAGAGGTCTGAACTTGTGGAGAAATGGATATCGCTTGGAATTGAAGAATCTATAGATGAATGTTCACTCTATGAACAGTGCGATGAAATTAAAGCCAAACTGGACGCTATCTTAAGAAAGAATATTGTCCCGTCAAAACCCATATACATTCTGATGCTCCTGCAAATGTTTGAAGCATATGCACAGCAAAATTTAGAGCTATCTTCGCATGGACACTGTTATCAACAATTGATTTATCAAGCATTTGACCACGCAAAGATACCAAAGAAGGAAATTGATAAATATCTCAATGTACTTTCGGAATTATCATGGGTACTCTATAAAAATTCAGGGGTAATGAATCAAGAGCAAGTGGACGAATTCTTTACCGAATACGGAAATACATACTTGCCTGTTAATGGTTCGGATGTCATTAGAAAGCTGAAATCAAGCTCCATACTAATGGAGGAGGATTTCAAAATCCAATTCAAGTATCCCTACCTATTTTATTTTTTTACGGCGAAGAAAATATCTGAATCATTCTCTAAAAACCAAGATATTAAGGATGAAGTAAAAAACTTAGTCGCTAATCTTCACCGCGAAGATTACGCGAATATTCTTGTTTTTGTTACACATCATACGAAAGAAGCATGGGTGCTTGAAGAAATACAAAATGCTTTAGAGTTGTTGTTTATTGATCAGAAGCCTGCAACATTGTCTAATGATCAATTAGTTTTTATGGATGAGTTCCTCACCCAAATACCTGATCTAGTAATGGAGCAACGGGTTATTAGTGAGGAAAGAGTAAATCATGATAAAAATTTAGATGATATTGATCGACATGGCGATCCATTTGACAAAGATGCAGAGGAAAGTCTGGAGTCTGCTGATGTTCTCGCTAACATAAACAAAGCTTTTAAGGGAATGGAAATATCTGGGCAGATTATCCGAAACAGGCACGCAACGCTAACGCGAGAAGCGATGCTTGGATTAGCTAGCAATGGCGCATTTACTGGTCTTAGATTTTTGGAGTTTTTTATTCATATGTCGGAGGCTACAAAAGCAGAAGTCATCAAATACATCGAATACAAACTTAAAGAGCATCCAAGCCTTTCAAATGAGAAGGTGCAGAGTTATGCTAAAGACATGTTTTTACTTTTAACCTATGCTGTAATCAATGGTGTAATACGAAAGATAGCATCTTCTATAGGCTCCAAAGAAGCAGGTGAAATTTATGCCAGTATTCAGAAGATGCATCCCACCCCTGCACTCGCACTATTAAATCAAGCTATTGAGCTTCATTTTAATAGCGACTTCAATATTCGATCTATTACAAAAACAGCAGATTTCGTTAAAAATAATGCAGTTTGTACACGTATTCTTAAAGAGATGGTTATTCAGCACACCTACATGTTTCCAATCGAATATAAAGAAAAACAAAAGCTAGCAGAATTATTAAAGATTCCAGTCCAAGGGCAAAGGGTTATGGACACGAAGAAAATTGGTAAAGCATAACACCTGCAACATCTACAAGATTGAATTCAGCGTCATGCGAGCATGATTTGTAGCAATGCCTATGATACTTTGGTTTTCTAATTTATCGACCTCATGACCAAACTCACCCTCTCCCTAATCGCCACTTTCGCTTACAACACGGCGATTGCGGGGTTGTTGACGGCGACGGGGTGGATGGCGGAGTCGTGCGGGTTTGGGTGTAATTTTGTGTTTTCGCAGAGTATTGGGCTTTCGATTGCGATCATCAGTTCGTTGACCTTGGCGCGGATGCCAGCGGGGTGGTTGCGTTGGGCAGCGTTGGCGGGGGTGTTGCCGTTGAGCGTGGCGGTGGGCTTGTCGTTGGGCTTCGCGCTGACGGGGTTTGGCGCGTGGTCGCATCCGCAGATTTGGCAGGCGATGTGGATCGGGCTATTTTTTGGGCTGCTTGCCAGTATCACCTTTTTGTTGGTAGAGCGTATCGGGCTGTTAAATGCGGCGGTAAAAACTCGCCAGTTGCGCCTCGCAGAGCAAGATAGACGGGCAATGGAGGCGCATTTGAAGTTGTTGCAAGCGCAGATTGAGCCGCACTTTTTGTTTAACACCTTGGCGAATGTGAACAGTTTGATCGACAGCGACCCCGTCGCCGCCAGTCGTTTGTTGGACAGATTGAACGACTGGCTACGCGCGGCATTGGCGCAAGCGCGCTGTGATGCGGCGACGTTGGGCGATGAGTTGACGATGTTGGAAAATTATTTGCATATACTGAAAACCCGCTTTGATGAACGCTTGCGCTGGCAGATGGATTGCGCCGAAGATTTGCGCGCTTTGCCGTTTCCGCCGATGTTGTTACAACCGTTGGTGGAAAACGCCGTGCGCCACGGCATTGAGCCAAAACTGGGCGGCGGCGAGATTTATGTGTATATCACCCGCGAGCAAAACATGCTGCATGTGTTGGTCAGCGACAGCGGCGCGGGCTTGGGTGAGGCAGCTTGCGAGGGCGCAGGGTTGAGCAATGTGCGCGCTCGCGTCGCCGCCTTGTATGGGGAAGCAGGGAGCTTGAGTTTAAAAAACAATGAAGTAGGCGGCGCGACCGCTCACTTGACATTGCCTGTGGGTACGAATTTATTCGTACGTCCCCACCCATGTTGTACTAACGGATTACCCTGACGAGCTATGTACGAGTAAATTCGTAAGTGGCTGATGAAAAGTTTTCATATATTTCCCGCGACAAGGGATGATGACGTGGGAGCGCAATTTATTGCGCGATTACCCTCGCAACACCTATCGCGCAATAAATTGCGCTCCCACGGTGTGAATGTCTCAAATCAACGAAAATACACGAAAACTTAGAGTTGGGTACTTACCCACAGAAACGAGAACCATTGAAAGCCCTTATCGCTGATGACGAAAAACACCTTGCCGATGACCTGAAACGACGGTTGGCGCGGCTGTGGCCAGAATTGGAAATCGTAGCGGTGGTGCATGATGGTATATCGGCGGAAGCTGCATTGCGCGAGTTACAATCCGACATAGTTTTTTTGGATATTCGGATGCCAGGGAAGTCTGGGTTGGAGGTTGCCAAATCTGCCGCGCCGACTTGTCGCGTGGTGTTTGTGACAGCTTACGATAGCCATGCGGTGCAGGCCTTTGAACAAGCGGCGGTGGATTATTTGCTGAAGCCGATCACCGACAGCCGCTTGGCGCAGTGCATCGCCCGTTTGCAGCACGCTGCGCCGCCCGTCAAATCGCCCGAACCACTGCGTTGGCTACGCGCCCAAGTCGGGCAAACGCTGCGATTGGTCGCCATCGAAGACGTGTGCTATTTCCAGTCCGCTGACAAATACACCACCGTGCTAACTAAAGATGCTGAACTGCTGTTGCGAACGTCGCTGAAAGAGCTAATCCCGCAACTCGACCCACACGAATTTTGGCAAATTCACCGCAGCACCGTGGTCAATGTGCGCGAAATCGCCACCGCTCGCCCAAATTTAATGGGGCGTATGATGCTGACCTTGCACCACCGCCCCGAAACGCTGACAGTTAGCCGCAGTTATGTGCATTTGTTTCGGGAAAGATAAAGGCAGATGTGGCTTATCCGCGCAATAACCTGACCTGATTATCGCCCCGTGCTCGCTTTAAATTCCGCTGATACGATAAAACGCATCCAAATCGGTGAGATCTTCAAACACGGCGGCGGCACCGTCAAAGTTTTGATGTTGGGTATAAAAGTTGGTCGTCACAAAGGTTTTAATGCCCGCTGCCAAGCTGGAACGCAAGCCGTTTTCGGAATCTTCCAGTGCGAAGCAGTCTTCGGCTTTGAGTCCCATTTGATCCAATACCCAGAAATAAATATCGGGTGCAGGTTTTTTGGCGGGGACGATGTCGCCACAACCGACGGATTCAAACACGCTCATGCCATCCGCACCCAAGCCTTGTTGAATGAGTGCCGTGACGTTTTCAGGTGTGGTGGTGGTGGCGATGGCGAGACGAATGCCGCGTTGCTGCGCATCGGTAATCAGTTGTTTAATCCCAGGGCGCAAGGGAATTTCGCCCGTCGCGAGCAAGCGCGTGTAATGTTTTGTTTTAAGTGCGTGCAGGGTTTTGACGAAACCGTCGTAATCCGCTGGTTTATTAAATTCCCCCAAAAAGGATTCCACAAAATACTTGATGCGCTCTTTGCCGCCTGTCACTTTCAACAGTTTGTCGTACAACGCCACATCCCACACCCAATTCAGCCCGCTTTCACTAAAAGCTTGGTTAAATGAGCGGCGATGCCCGTCTTCGGTGTCTGCCAGTGTGCCATCGACATCAAAAATAATTGCTTTAATCATCATTTACTCCTGCTTGGTAAAGTTATTGGACTGTGACACTCCCCTCGCCCACCAGTGAGAGAGGGGCTGGGGGAGAGGAAACTACGTTACTTCAAAAATGCGTCGATGCTCGCGGATGGCATAACGGTCGGTCATGCCAGCGATGTAATCTGCGACGGCGCGAGCATGGTCAACTTGCGGCTGGAACTGGGGTGGCAACAAGTTGCGATTTTCCATAAAGACGGTAAATAAGTCGCTAATGATGCGATGTGCTTTGTGGCTCATGCGTTCGACTTGGTAGTGATGGTACATGTTGATCCGCAAAAACTGCTTGAGTGCTTGGTGTTGCGCAAATATGTCTGCGCTAAAGGCAATCAGGGGCGGAGCAGCGCGCACATCGTCCAAGCAGGTTAAGGATTGCGCGGCGATATTCGCCTGACTTTGTTGGATTAAATCCGCGACCAGCGTGTTAATCATGCGCCGCACGGTTTCGTGTACCACGCGGCGGGTGGGCAAATCTGGATAAAGTTGGCGAACTTGCAAAATATGCTGCTGCACCAAGGGCACGTCAGCGAGTTGTTCCAGCGTAATCAGCCCAGAGCGCAGCCCATCATCCACATCGTGATTGTTATAGGCAATCGCATCGGCGAGATTGGCAATTTGCGCTTCCAGTGACGGGCGACGCGATTGCAAAAACCGCTCGCCGACTTCGCCCAACTGCGCCGCCGCAGCCTGTGAGCAATGTTTCAAAATCCCTTCGCGGGTTTCAAAACATAAGTTTAGCCCATCGAATTCAGCGTAATGCTGTTCCAATACATCCACCACGCGCAGCGATTGCAAATTGTGTTCAAAGCCACCGTGTGCTTGCATACAGGCATTCAGCGCGTCTTGCCCCGCGTGGCCAAATGGCGTGTGTCCCAAGTCATGCGCTAAGGAAATCGCCTCGGCTAAATCTTCATTGAGATGTAAACGACGCGTGATGGAACGGGCAATCTGCGCCACTTCCATGCTGTGAGTCAGTCGCGTGCGGAATAAATCGCCTTCGTGATTCACAAACACTTGGGTTTTGTATTCCAACCGCCGAAACGCGCCCGAATGAATAATGCGATCACGGTCACGCTGAAACTCCGTCCGCCCGCTAGGCGGCGTTTCGGCAATTTGCCGACCACGAGAATTAGCAGCGGTGACGGCGTAGGGGGCGAGGTTCATTTCAATTTCCTCCGAGAATCACCCTCATCCCCAGCCCTTCCCCCAAAGGTGGAAGGGAGCAAAGTCACTCTCCCGTCGGGAGATAGGTTTGGGTGAGGTTTTTTGCTACTCAACACACGCTTTTAGGGTCGCTTCCAACAATGCCGCTGGCGCATCACCATATACCACGGCGCGTCCGATGCTTTGCAGCAGCACAAAGCGTATCTTGCCTGCTTCGACTTTTTTATCCAGTCCCATATAGCCCATATACTTTTCCACGCCCAAATCTGGCGAGATAACAGGCAAGTGAGCGCGGACTAACACCTCGCGCACGCGGGCAACATCGGCATCAGTTATCCAACCCAACCGCCGTGACAAATCCGCCGCCATCACCGTGCCCGCTGCCACTGCTTCACCGTGCAACCAGTTGCCGTAGCCCATGCCCGATTCAATGGCATGACCAAAGGTGTGACCCAAATTCAACAGCGCGCGTTCGCCCGTTTCACGTTCATCTGCGGCAACCACATCGGCTTTGTTTTGGCAGCTACGGGCAATGGCGTATTGCAACGCCGTGGTATTGCGAGCTAACAGCGCATCCATATTATGTTCTAGCCATTCCAAAAACGGCAAATCGCGAATTAAGCCGTATTTGATGACCTCTGCCATCCCTGCCGCCAACTCGTTATCGGGCAAAGTGTTCAGCGTATCCGTGTCCGCCAGTACCACGCGGGGCTGGTAAAACGCGCCGATCATGTTTTTGCCCAGCGGGTGATTGATGCCCGTTTTGCCGCCGACGGAGGAATCGACTTGCGACAACAGCGTGGTGGGTATTTGGATAAACGGCACCCCGCGCAAATAAGTCGCCGCCGCATAGCCCGTCATATCACCTATCACCCCGCCGCCCAAGGCAATCAACGGCGTGCTGCGTTCGCAACGGTTTTGCAACAGCGCGTCGTAAATCAAATTCAGCGTGTCGCTGGTTTTATACACCTCGCCGTCAGGCAGAATCACCGAAATACTCGTCACCCCGATGGACTCCAGCGTTTGCTGCAACTGCGCTAAATACAGCGGCGCAACGGTGGTGTTGGTGACGATCGCCACGCGCTTGCGTGGAATGTGCGGTTTTAGTAGCTCAGCTTGTGGCAACAGCCCGCTGCCAATATGAATCGGATAACTTCTATCCCCTAAACCAACGGTAAGTGTTTGCATAATGCTTTTCATAAAAATACCTAACGAGGCGGTCGCGATTTGCGCGGTTATGCTTCGTATTTATGTTTGAATTTGTCGATTTCGACCACCAAGGACAGCATCATGCTATGCACGCTTTGCTTGCCGCTAGGCACGATTAAATCGGCGACTTGTTGATAAATAGGGTCACGTTGCTCAAATAACTGGCTGAGTTTGGCGTGTGCATTGCCTGTTTGCAACAAGGGTCTGTTTTTGTCATTGCGGGTGCGCAGCCACAAATCATGGACTTGTGCGCGTAGATAAATCACCACACCATTTTCGGGTAAAACAATTCGGGTTTGCTCGGTCAGTATCGCGCCGCCACCTGTTGCCAGCAACAAATTGTCACGCGTCACCAGATCGGCAATCACTTGCGCTTCCCGCACACGAAAACCAGCTTCGCCTTCTACATCAAAGATATGCGGAATGGTGACCCCCGTGCGACATTGAATTTCTTCGTCGGTATCGACGAAGGTTTTGCCTAAATGCTTGGCGAGGGCGCGTCCCATCGTGGTTTTACCCGACCCCATCATGCCGATAAGGATCAGATTGCCTGACTGGAGTTTTCGTGGGGAAGAGAGTTCGTTGTGCATACCGTATTGTAAACGATAAAACCCGCTTTCGCAGTTGACGTGCTGTCAGCGAGATTGCATAAAAATTTCGCGAGACAATGAGGCTAAAAATTCAAAGTTGAGGGTAGCTGTTGTATGATGCGCGCTCTTTTTTAAGCACGATTGCGATGAATTTTCCTGATATTTTTGATGTGATTGTCGTCGGTGGCGGTCACGCGGGCACAGAGGCGGCACTGGCGAGCGCGCGCGCGGGCTGCAAGACCTTGTTGTTAAGCCATAACATCGAAACCTTGGGGCAAATGTCGTGCAATCCGTCTATCGGCGGCATCGGCAAAGGGCATCTGGTCAAAGAAGTTGATGCGCTGGGTGGGGCGATGGCGGCGGCGACAGACGAGGGCGGGATTCAATTCCGTATTCTAAATGCCAGCAAAGGGCACGCCGTGCGCGCCACGCGGGCGCAAGCGGATAGGATTTTGTACAAAGCAGCGATTCGTCAGCGTTTAGAAAATCAACCCAACTTGTGGCTGTTCCAACAAGCCGTGGACGATTTGCTGGTAGAACAAGATCGCGTCGTGGGCGTGGTCACACAGTTGAAATTGCGCTTCCGCGCCAATGCGGTGGTGTTGACCGCTGGCACATTTTTGTCGGGACTAATTCACGTCGGGCAAGCCAATTACCCCGCAGGTCGCGCGGGCGATCCCCCCTCCGTCAGTTTAGCGCATCGGCTGCGCGAATTGAATTTGCCCGTCGGACGCTTGAAAACAGGCACGCCGCCGCGCATCGACGGGCGCACCATCAATTACAGCGTGATGCAGGAACAACACGGCGACACACCCGTGCCCGTGTTTTCGTTTATGGGCAACGCTGCGCAACATCCGCGCCAATTGCCGTGCTGGATTACCGAAACCAGCGAGAAAACCCACGAAATCATCCGTGGCGGCTTGGATAGATCGCCGTTGTTCACAGGCGTAATTGAAGGGGTTGGCCCGCGCTATTGTCCGTCGATTGAAGACAAAATCACCCGCTTCGCCGATAAATCTTCGCACCAGATTTTCCTAGAACCTGAGGGCTTAACCACCCACGAAGTCTATCCCAATGGCATTTCCACCAGCTTACCGTTTGACGTGCAATGGAACTTGGTACGCTCGATACGCGGCTTGGAAAACGCCCATATTTTGCGACCTGGTTATGCGATTGAATATGACTATTTTGACCCGATTGGACTCAAAAGCTCTTTAGAAACCAAAGCCATCCAAGGGCTGTTTTTCGCAGGACAAATCAACGGCACCACGGGCTACGAAGAAGCTGCCGCACAAGGCTTGTTGGCGGGATTGAACGCCGCGCTGCAAGTCAAAGGACAAGATTCATGGTGTCCACGCCGCGACGAAGCGTATTTGGGCGTGTTGGTCGATGACTTGATTACCCAAGGCGTTGCCGAACCCTACCGCATGTTTACCAGCCGCGCCGAATACCGCTTGCAACTACGCGAAGACAACGCCGATTTGCGCCTGACCGAAATCGGACGGCGTTTAGGTATTGTTGATGATGTGCGCTGGGCAGCATTTGAACAAAAACGCGAATCCATCGCCCTTGAGGAAGAACGCTTGCGCAGGACGTGGGTCAACCCGCGCACCCTGCCCACCGAGGATGCCGAACGCGTGCTGGGCAAAGCCATCGAACGCGAATATCCGCTGTACGAATTGCTGCGTCGCCCCGATGTCAGCTACCAAAGTTTGATGACCTTGCCCAACGCAGGCGAAGGGGTTGCCGACCCCAAAGTCGCGGAACAAGTAGAAATCAAAGCCAAATACCAAGGCTACATCGACCGCCAATTAGACGAAATCAAACGCGCCGAACAAAACGAAAACTTAGCCTTGCCTGCCGATATGGACTACCGCCAAGTGCGCGGCCTGTCCATCGAAGTGCAACAAAAACTCAACCTCCACAAACCCGAAACTCTCGCCCAAGCCGCACGGATTTCAGGTGTAACCCCCGCGTCGCTGTCCTTGTTGCTGGTGCATTTGAAGCGGGGATTTCAAGGGGCGGGGGCGTGATGCTATTTGCAGGGATGACTGTTTTGATGTCACGCTAAACGCCTTGGGGATAGAAATCAAAAGCATGTGGCGCAAAGGTCGTCACAAAACGCCGCCGTAATGTCGGGCTGGTCGGGGAGAGGTGGAGGTCGGAGAGGAAGAGGGTGTGGGACATCTGACCTAACTCTATATCGCAAACAAAGCTCACCATCGCCTCACACAGATACAGAATGCGACCGATTTTTAACGGTAAGTTTAGTTTTTAATTCTCGGAGAAATTTGGTCTTTGCCTGTTGAATTTTAGTTGTCAACGCGGGACGAACGTTGCTTGGGATAATGTAAGCCTCTTTTTCTTTGCAATCCTTATGCTGCTGACAATAAAATCTTATTGTGGCTTCTAATTGCTCAAAAGCATGAACAACATCCGTGCCCTTAAGCTCCAGATAAATTACCTTTTCAATTTTTACTGGATGAGACTTTGAATTTGGAGGGCACATTTGACTCCTCTGCCCATCTTTCGGTAATTCGTAGATTTCATAGAGATAATCACAACGAACTCCCTGCGTAATGGCACAACCATCCACAGTCACCAAACATATACACTTCTGGTTATTGTTTTCTACCCTAAAACTTCTTTGATTTTCTGGAGGGGCTGGAATGATAGAATTTTGTGAATACTCACGACAAGAGGGCATCATTCATCTCCATACAGCATATCACTCGCCACATTAAAGGCTTGCTCAAATTCATCTGATACCGCATCTAATAAATTCGCCCCGATCAAACGATTTTCCCAGTCAATAATGGACTCCAACTTGCCATTTTTCAAGGTGTAGGCAGACACATCTTCCAATCGAATCAACTGACTGGCGGGCAAGACTTTTTCTAGTGCCGCTAACTTTTCGGGATTGTTTTTTATCTTGTCATACGCATCTTGTCCAACGACCAAGTTATTGATCGCGGTGAGGATGTAAGGGCTATGAGTGGTGATAAAGAAGCTATGCCCCAATTCTTTGTAAATCGTGGCAATTAAACTGACGACTTGTTTTTGCGAATGGGGAAATAAATGCGCTTCAGGTTCTTCGATGAAAAATCTTGTTGGACTTTCACCTGCCTGAAAAGAAGCAAAAACTTGTAGGGTCAAAAGCATGGGCAAGGACTCTTGCTGCCCAGAGGATGAGTTTGCCAAATTGATGCGTCTTTCCTCGTTTTCAATCCAATCTTGATTGGACGCAGAAACGTAAATACCCTTTGTGATGTCTGCGCAAAGATGTGCCATCTCTTTCTGAATACCTATAGAAATGTGTGGCGACTCGTAATATTCGGCGGTTCCTATCACATGTTTAAGCCTTTTTGCACGCTCATATAGACGACCAAATTCTTCTATAAAAGGGTCAATATCGATATCTTTCGATAAAAAAGAGAAAATATTGTTCTGCAACATCGCAAAAAATGAACGCCCAGCGGGAATAAAGACACTTCCCTCTTGAAAGTTCGTAAAGCTTGTTCTTCTTCGCCAAGTATCATAAAAAACATCTCTTGATGATCTAGCTGCAAAAAAACCACCCGATGCTATCGTCATCATGTCTGGTGCCTTCAACGCTTGCTTGTAATCAGCATAAAATGCCGTCTGGAACTCAACTAGAGCATGAGAAAGATTGAAACTCAAAACATTTCTACCATCAATTTCTACATTTGCAACACTTAAATCATAATCATTATTCTTATAACTGATTGAAAAATCATCTTGCTCCCAAGTATAGGAAGGAAAGATTTTCCTAAACTTGGAGAGACACTTTTCCTCAATTTGCTGCTCAGTTTCAAAGTTTCGGATAGACTCAACGAAAATCTCCGTGAAATGGCTTTTGAAAAAATACACCAACTTCGCAATCACGCTTTTCCCTTGCGCTTGCTCACCAATCAGAATATTGATTTTTTTGATTTCAAACACAGCGTGTTCTATGGTCAAAAAGCCTTTGATTTCAATTTGTTCCACGAATACTTTTCCTTAAATTAAAACGCGCCGTGTCTTGCGTAAGGCAGTACACGGCGCGTTAGATTGGGGTTAGGTTAAATTACTTAACCACTTCCGCCTTCAATACCACGATGTCTTCATTCGGCACATCTTGACGACCTGTTTTGACTTTGCCGAGTTTGTCGATGACATCCATGCCTTCAATGACTTTGCCGAATACGCAATAGCCCCAACCGTCTTGGCCTGGGTAGTTCAAGAAATCATTGTCGCGGGTATTGACAAAGAATTGCGAGCTGGCGGAATGAGGATCATTGGTGCGCGCCATTGCCACGGCGTATTTGTCATTTTTCAGACCGTTTGCCGCTTCGTTTTTGATCGGGGCGTTGCCTTGCTTTTGTTTCATGCCCACTTCAAAACCGCCGCCTTGAATCATAAAATTGTCGATGATGCGATGGAAAATGGTGTTGGTGTAAAAACCTGCGTTGACGTAGTCAAGGAAGTTTTTAACGGTGATCGGGGCTTTTTCAGCGTCCAGTTGAATCGTGAAAGAGCCTTGATTGGTTTCAAATTTGACCATGGTTTTTTTGCCTTGAGTTAAAGAATATGAAGATTGCATGGCGCAGCACAGCAGCAGCGCGAAGAGGGTGGTGATGAGTTTTTTCATAATGAATGTCCTTGTGAAAATGGGCGGGTCGGGTTAAAACCCGACCTAGAATTATTTAGCTTTTTCTTCCAAAATCAGCCACTTGCCGCCAGATTTGACCATGGTCAAAGTCTTACGACTGAGTTTGGCTTTGCGCATTTTGCCAAATTTCAGCGATTGTTGGAACTTCACCGTCGCGTGAGTGGTATCACTAAAACTGACGGCCGCGCGACTTATGCTAATTTGAATATTATTGGAGTCTTCAATGTCAGTTTTACGCTGATCCGCCCATTTGGCGCGGGTCAGCCCTTTTTGACTGGGCTTAAAATCGTTGGCATAGCACGCCACATATTTTTTGACCTGTTTATTTTCCCAAGCCGATACCCATGCATTGACACTACTCATCACTTCGCTGTTGCGCGCTTTAAGAGCTTCCTTTTCTGGATCTAGCGTGTTCATAGAGGCAGTCGCAACGACGCTGGAAGCGATCGCAGGCACACCAGATTCAACTGCTACCACAGGTACGCTAGAGGCAGCCATGACCGTTGAAGCGGGCAGCACCGCCGACGAAACAACAGGTATCACCGCTGTTGGGCTGACGGCACTCGCAATAACGACTTCAACAGGCTTTTCGTTGATTTTAACGGGATGAGGCTTACTGCGCGGGATGTCCTGGAACAAGCCCTGTAGGGTCGCGAGCTTGCTTTTAGCGGCCGCATTGTTGTGGTCCAACTGCAACACGCGATCATAGGACTGACTGGCGAGTTTGGCGTAAATATCACCTAAATTTTCATGCGCTGTCACATAACTAGGATGGGCATGTATCGCCATTTCGAGCGCGGTTTTGGCTTTTTCGTACTGCCCCTGACCCGCATACAGCACAGCAAGGTTGTTATAAGGCTCTGGCAGCTCTGGAAAATCCTCATTCAAGGCCGTAAAGACTTTAATCGCCTCTTCCGTCTTGTTTTGCTCGGTCAGAATCAGCCCTTTTAAAAACTGCGCAGGTGCACTTTTAGGCTTTTCCACCAAGAACTGCTCAATTTTATCAAGTGCTTGCGCAGAATCACCTTGCTTAAATAACTTATTGGCTTCCTGTATGGGGTCGGCATAAACCGAAACACTGGCACTTAGTAATAAAGCACCCCACAACAGCACACCCTGAAGACGGTTTAACATTCTCATTCGTTTAGTATTCCTAAATTGCGCTGAAAACGCAGATTGGTCGTAAAACAGCGGCGGATTCTACCACTGCTTAATGTGGAAGTTGCTGAATTTCGTTTTCTATCCATGCTTCGACATCCGCGTTGATTTCGTCTGCTTTGCGCCCTTTGCTCTGAATAGGCGCGCCTATGCTCATGATAATCACGCCTGGACGTTTCACAAAAGCCTTGCGCCCCCACAATCTTCCCGCGTTATGCGCCACGGGAATCACCTGCGCACCGCTACTGGCGGCCAATAGCGCACCACCAATTTTGTATTTACCACGCTCACCAAACGGGACGCGAGTGCCTTCGGGGAAGATGACGACATGGAAGCCTTGTTTCAAGCGTTCTTTGCCTTGTTTTAATAATTGTTTGATCGCGCCTTTGCCATCACTGCGCTTGATCGCAATCGGATTGGTCAATGCCAATGCCCAGCCAAAAAACGGGATCCACAATAATTCACGCTTTAACACCCACGCCTGTGCGGGAAAGACTTCCTGTAGTGCCAGCGTTTCCCACGCAGATTGATGCTTACACAAAATCATACTTGGCTCAGTCGGCATATTTTCCAAGCCGCGAACTTGGTAAGAAATGCCGCACACCATCCGCAGCAACACCAACATCATCTTCGCCCACAGCGAAATAAAGCGATAACGGGTCAGCGCGGGCAAAGGAAACGTCAGCAACGCCAACACCGAAAAAATCGGCGTGATCACGAGTTGCAATAACAAAAAAATCAAGGAACGAAGAAAAAGCATAATTGCATCATTCCCGCACAAGCGGAAATCCAGTGAGTTAAAAAAATTCCCGCCTGCGCAGGGATGATGAAACAAATTACACCAGTGTCGCCACCACTGCCGCTAAGTCAGGAAAAACCAAAGTGCCTTCTGGCAAGCCACCTGCATCGCGGGTTTTTCCGCCTTTTCCTGTCAGCACCAAATACGGTTGCGCGCCCATGGCAGCGGCGGGTTGCAGATCGCGCAAAGAATCGCCAACCATCGGCACCCCCGTCAAATTGGTATTGTAGCGACTGGAAATCTCTTCCAACATACCCGCTTTAGGTTTGCGACACGCACAATGATGCTCGCTGGTATGCGGACAGAAAAACACCGCGTCGATGCGCGCCCCGACCAACGCACAAGCCTTGTGCATCTTGTCGTGTATCGCATTCAGCATCGGCATATCAAACAGTCCGCGCCCCACGCCCGACTGATTGGTCGCCACCAACACGCGATACCCCGCCTGATTCAGCCGCGCAATCGCCTCCAAACTCCCCGCAATCGGCTGCCACTCCGCAGGACTTTTGATAAATTGCGCCGAATCGTGGTTAATCACACCGTCGCGGTCTAGGATGATGAGTTTCATTGTTGAAATACCGTGAAAAGTTAAAGGTGAAACGTGAAACGTGCGGTGCTGGAGGCCGCTGCACTGCCGTGAAAGGACAAATATGAAAAGTGAAGCGTAGCGCGCAATACGCTGCCTGCATTACGTCGCAGACCGTTGAATACCCACTCATTTCACCGCTCACCTTTCACATTTCACCGCCCTTAAGCCAACTTCGCCAAATCCGCCACCTGATTCATGGCTTGGTGCAGTTTTGCCAATAATGCCAAGCGGTTGGCGCGTAGGTCTTTGTCTTCGGCGTTGACCATTACATTGTTGAAGAAGGCATCCACGGGGTCGCGCAGGGTTGCCAGCGTTTGCAGCGAGGCGGTGTAATCGCCTGCCGCGAATGCCGCATCGGCTTGGGGCGCGACTTGGTTTAAGGCTTGGTACAAGGCTTGTTCGGCGGCTTCTTGCAACAAATCGAGGCTGACGGCACTGGGCAAATCACCTTCGACTTTTTTCAAGATATTGCCCACGCGTTTGTTGGCGGCTGCCAGCGCGGCGGCTTCGGGCAAAGCGGCGAAGGCGCGCACGGCGGCGAGGCGTTTTGGCACTTCGCTCAATTGTTGTGGGCGCAGCGACAACACCGCATCGACTTCTTGCGCGCTGTAGCCCTGTTCGCGCAATGTGCCTGACAAGCGGTCATACACAAAGTTGGCAACTTCGGCGTTTGCATCGTTCAACACACCCGCTGGGAAACCCGCGAAGGCGGCGCGCACCAAGTCCAACACGTTCAACGGCAAGGCGTTTTCCACCAACATCCGAATCACGCCCAGCGCATGACGGCGCAGCGCGAACGGGTCTTTGTCGCCCGTGGGAATTTGCCCAATGCCGAACATCCCGACCAAGGTTTCCAATTTATCCGCCAGCGCGACGCAGATGCCGACGGTGTTGCGTGGCAATTCGTCACCCGCAAAGCGCGGTTTGTAATGGTCTTCAATCGCAAAAGCGATGTCATCGCTCAAGCCGTCGTGTTGGGCGTAGTAGCGTCCCATGATGCCTTGCAATTCGGGGAATTCGCCGACCATATCGGTCAACAAATCGGCTTTTGCCAACAACGCGGCTTGGTCGGCTTGGCGCACCAAGGTTTCATCGCCCAGTTGCGCAGCGATGGCGCGGGCGATGGCTTGCACGCGTTCGACGCGTTCGCCTTGCGTGCCGAGTTTGTTGTGATACACCACTTTATCAAGTCCAGCGACTCGTGATTCCAGCGGTTTTTTGCGATCTTGGTCAAAGAAAAATTTTGCATCCGCTAAGCGCGGGCGCACCACGCGTTCGTTGCCTTGGGTCACCAAACTGGCATCCGCTGGGCGAATGTTGGACACAATCAAAAATTTGTTGGTCAATTTGCCGTTCGCGTCCAGCAGCGGGAAGTATTTTTGATTCGCCTTCATGGTCAAAATCAAACATTCCTGCGGCACTTCCAAGAACGCTTCCTCGAATGTCCCCATCAGCACATTCGGACGTTCCACCAGCGCGGTTACTTCGTCCAACAAGGCTTCATCTTCAATGGGTTGCAAATTTTGCAGCGCGGCGGAAGCCGCAAGTTGGCGCACAATATCCGCACGACGTTCGGCAAAACTGGCGATCACCGCGCCTTCATCCGCCAATTGCTGCGCGTAGCTGTCCGCGTCATGGATGCTAATGACCGCATTCGCCGCTTCAAAACGATGACCTTGCGTGGTGCGACCCGCTTGCAGCCCCAAGGTGCTGATCGGCACAATCTCTGCACCATGCAACGCCACCAAGCCATGCGCGGGACGGACAAAATTCACCGTCGCCCAGCCTTCGCCCGATGGATTAGGATAGGTCATCACTTTGGCAATCGGCAATTTCGCTAGGGTTTCATCCAAGGCTTTTTGCAGCCCCTCCGCCAAGGTCGCGCCCGCCAATACGTTTTCAAAAAACAACGCCTGCGCCTTGCCATCCGCCGCTTGAGTCAGATTCGGCACGACCGACGCATCCGCGCCCAACGCCGCGAGTTTTTTCAACAACGCGGGCGTGGCATTGCCATTGGCATCCAAGCCCACGGCGACAGGCATCAACTTTTGCGACACCCGCTTGTCAGCCGCCTGCGCCGCCACACCCGACACCCGCACCGCCAACCGACGCGGCGTAGCGTAAGCGACCACATCCGTGCTATCCCCCGCCAAGCCTTGCGCCTTCAAACTCGAAGCCAACGTCGCGGCAAAATTCTCGCCCAATTTCTTCAACGATTTAGGGGGCAGTTCCTCAACAAACAATTCCACAAGTAAATTTTTAAGCATCATTTTTTCAATCATCACAATGGGTTAATTCAAAAATATCATCAATTCAGTGCGGCTTGTCGAAACACCGCCGTAGGGTAAATAAGCGCAGCGCATCTACCGATTTTCCTGTTGATTCAGGTGGATGCGCGCAGCTTATCCACCCTACCACTCCTTCCCCCTTGCAGGGGGAAGGGCGGGATGGGGGTTGAAGCGTTGCGCCGTATTGAAATTTCTACCCCCACCCTAACCCTCCCCCTGCAAGGGGGAGGGAATGCCTACTTCGCGCCAATTGCCGCTAATCGTGCGCGCAAATCTTCCACCCAAACCTGTTGCTGCGCATTCAATTTACCTTCCCGTTGCAAGCATTCCGCAATGCTCAACGCCCGTTGCAAATAACCCGCCGCTTCTTGGTCAGACACTCCTTGCCCGCGCAAGCTGGACAATCTCACGCACGAAATCACCACATCCGTTTGCCATTGCACATTCGCCGCATCGTGCTGGGCGAGGCGTTCGGTGATGGCATGTCTAGTGCGATAAGACAACAGCGCGCCCGCCAAGTCGCCTTGGGCTTGTTGGATGTCGCCGATCTTGATGTGCGACACGCTCAAGTCGCGCTGCCATTGGGTATTCGCCGCATCGTGCAGGGCGAGGCGTTCGCGGATGGTCAAACTGGTGCGATAGGACAGCAGCGCGCCCGCCAAATCGCCTTGGGCTTGTTGTATCTCGCCGATTTTGATGTGCGAAAAGCTCAAGTCGCGCTGCCATTGGGTATTCGCCGCATCGTGCAGGGCGAGGCGTTCGCGGAGGGTCAAACTAGCGCGGTAGGACAACAACGCGCCCGCCAAGTCGCCTTGGGCTAGGTGGATGTCGCCGATGTTGTTGTGCGCCACACTCAAGTCGCGCTGCCAGAGCGTGCTGTTGGGATGCGCCGTGTGTTCGGTTTGAGCAAGGTTGAACGCGATTTTATAGGCTTCCATGGCAGGTTCTAACTCGCCGTTATTCCGCGCCACATCGCCCAATGCGTTTTGCGCTAGCATTTGTTCGCGCACCGTGCCACGGGTATAGGCAAGCGCGACGACTTGTTGGGAAATTTTCTGCACCGCCGCTTTCCCCAAACCCAATTTCATCGCAGTATCTAAAGCATTCAGCCCGTCCCACACTTGCAACCCTTTGGTATTGCCTGCTTGTTGCCGCTGTTGCCAATGCGCCAAAATTTCGCGGTGGGCGGGGGTGATTTCACCGCCGAACGTGCGTTCCGCATGAGGTAAAGGCGGGAGCGTGGGCATATCAACGTTGGTCGCTTGCGGCTGCAGGTAGTGCGAAGTCAGGCGCACCGTCCATAAATCAGGGGCGAGTTCGGCGGTAGCTTTGGTAGCATCCAGCGGCAGCAAAATCAGCAGCGGGCCGCGTTGTTCCAACTGGGTGCGGCGTTCGTTCAGGCGGGCGAGCAATTCGCGGCGCAGCAGGTGCGCCCAGCGGATGCTGGCTTGAATCGGATCGCTGGTGTCGGAGGGGGTCCAAGCCGATTGCGCGCTCAAGGCGGTGTGCAATGCCAAGGGCAAATTGCCGTCCAACGACAAAATCCCCACGCGCAAAGCAGTGGGCGCGGCGGGCAACAGGGTGTTTATGCAATCTGCCAAAATGAGCCGCAACCAAACGGGTTCGGCTTCGGTGGGATCGAGCGCGGTGAGATGCAGGTCGGGTAGTCTCCACGGCTGTTCGGGCAAGAATTGCACCGCCAACGCCCGCCCTGTTGCCGCCTGCTCCAAGCGCGAAAGCAACGCCTGACGCAACAAGTCATTACCCGAAAACACAAACATCACGCCAAAATGCTCAGGCGTTTCCAGCAACAACAACAGCCGCTGCCAAGCGGCTTCAAACTCGTTGTTTTCCAGATTTGCCGAGGCGGTGGACGCGAAAAGTTCGGTCATGGCGCAGCATCACCCGCCGCGCCAATGGTCGCCCACAAACTGGGGTGCAGGTCGTACCATTCTTGCCCGTTGCGATAGTTGAGGATGACACGCGTATCAAACAAATGTGCCAAGGTGCGGAATTGCTCACGATTGTCGGCAACCACTTCATGCCCTTGCGTGATACGACGCAACAATGCCCACTCATCCCGCACCGTGAGTTGAGTCATTTCACGCCGACTAGCATCTTCCAATGAGGCAATGATGGGATCGTTCTCGTCCAAAGGTAGGCGATCCAGTGCATATTGCGCTCGATATAGGGCATCCTCCAACAAACGAAACATGAAGTGCCGCAAGTCGCCGCCCGAACACAATGCCAGACGTTGCAAAGCTTCTGGCTTAAGTGCTTGCTGCCAATTGGGAATTCGCTTTTTCACCAACAGTTGCATAATTTTTAAACCTTGGTCACGCGGCTGGCGACGTGCTTTGCTCGGTGTCTCGAAGACGCGTACCGAACCCAAGGCATACCACGGCAGTTGTACACGGACATTTTCCAATAGACACAAATAAGGTGGCACGGCATACACAATTTGTGCGCGCTCTACACGCAAGTGATCAAACTGGTCACCAAACACCAGCGCGACACTGTCAAACATCTCCGCACCATCCTTGCCCGATGCGCCACGCAAGCGTTCTAACGAATCCACTAAAATCACGATTTCACGTTGCTCTTGTTTGCCTAACCACAGCACCATCTCAGCGGTGTAGTTTCTGAGCTGATTCAAAAAATCGTGTTGCGAAGAGAGGTTACGCAGTTTTTCATCCACCGTCGTTTGGCGGTCTTTAAGATCAAGTTTGCAAATGCCACCGATTTCGATTTGTTTTAGCTCAACCTTGGTCTCAGTCAGCCAAGCTCCAAAACGTTGGATAGGGGAAGCCGTAAAGTTCTTGCTTGGATACTTGGTTTCTAGCCAATCACGCACCCCAACTGCCACCATCAACATGAGGATTTCAACTGTGATGGGTTGTGTCTCGTTGATGTACGCCAGCGCGTCAAAAAGCACACAACGAAAAACATCGCCCGACTCCAGTTCGGTACGCAAGCGACGCAACTCGGTACTCTTCCCCACGCCTCGTTGCCCCGTAAAATAATAGATGGCGGAAGAGCCTTCCGTGTCTTCAATTTTTTGACGCAGCCGTTCAATCACATCATCGTCGTCTGATCCATGCAAGTTTTTCACGAACCGTGCATCGTCAACCTCTAACGGAATGAGACTTGCATTCAATGCCTTACGCCATTCACGCAATGTTTTACTATCCATGTCGATATTCCTTTAAACGGTCAGCAAAGTATGGCACACGCCTTACGCCGCCTGTTTTTCCAGCGGCAAGGGGAGTTGAAAACGCCCTTCGAGGATGCCGCGTATGGTGATGTCCTCATCCAAATTTTCCCAGCGCAAGGCAGCTCCTTCCAGTCTCAATTGCACCTCGCCTAACGCTTGGTCGCTGGCATGACTGAGGAGGCGAAAACGGCTGGACGGAAAGCCAATCTGACGACCATCGGTCAATTCGACGAAGACGACACGCCTATGCACCCAAGTTCGCACGGCGCGGGGGTCTGTTTCAGCAACGAAAGAATTCATGCCATTTCTCCAGAAAAAATGCTTCATGCTCTGCCACCACGGCTTCGATACGGCGCAAATCATGCGGTTTCACCCGCTCACTGCGCGCCAGACGTATTGGCGACAACCAAAATTTACATTCCCCGTCTCCTGTATCCACATGGATATGCGGAAACTCATTACCTTCGTCCGAGTAAAAATGGAAACGCCAACCCAGCAGTCGCAGCACGGTGGGCACGTTACGCCGCTTTCTTTTCCAATTGCGCCAACACATCGTCCGCCCATTCGCGTTTTGCCATGGGGAAGCCTAGGCGGGCGCGGCTGTCTAGGTACGATGCGGCGACGCTACGCGCCAAATTGCGAATGCGTCCGATATATGCTGCCCGTTCCGTCACCGAAATCGCGCCGCGTGCGTCCAGCAAGTTGAAGGTATGCGCGGCTTTGAGCACTTGTTCGTAGGCGGGCAAGGCGAGTTGTTGTTCCATCAAATGCTTGGCTTGTTCTTCATGCTTGCCGAATGCAACCAACAAAAAATCCACGTCGCTGTGTTCAAAGTTGTAGGTGGATTGCTCGACTTCGTTTTGGTGATACACGTCGCCATAGCTCACGCCGTCCGTCCATACGAGGTCATACACGCTTTCCACGCCTTGCAAATACATCGCCAAGCGTTCCAAGCCGTAGGTGATTTCGCCTGTAATCGGTTTGCAATCAATGCCGCCGACTTGTTGGAAATAGGTGAATTGGGTCACTTCCATGCCGTTCAGCCACACTTCCCAGCCCAGTCCCCACGCGCCCAGCGTCGGATTTTCCCAGTCGTCTTCTACAAAGCGGATGTCGTTTTGTTTTAAGTCGAACCCCAAGGCTTCCAACGAACCGAGGTACAGCTCCAAAATGTTCGCGGGCGCGGGTTTGAGGACGATTTGGAACTGATAGTAATGTTGCAAGCGATTGGGATTTTCGCCGTAACGCCCGTCTTTCGGACGACGCGAGGGTTGCACATACGCGGCTTTCCAAGGCTCTGGGCCGAGTGAGCGTAAAAACGTGGCGGTGTGCGACGTGCCCGCACCGACTTCCATATCGTAAGGTTGCAACAGCGCGCAACCTTGTTTGTCCCAATAATTTTGTAGCGTGAGGATGATTTGTTGAAAGGTAAGCATTTCGATGAGGTGTTCAGGCTTAAACAAAGGCGCTCATTTTACTGGTTTTTACAGCGTTGCTACAGATTGAATTTTAAGTCTCACTTGCCAACACACCCAAGTGGTGGCTTTTACCCACCCAAAGAGACGCTCGTCCTGAACCCTACCCCATCACCCCCGCCTTTTCCGCTTGTTCATCCGCAAAATAGCTAGACCTCACCATGGGCGCGCAGGCGGCGTGGTCGAAGCCCATTGCTTTGGCTTCTTGTTCCAGCATGGTGAAGGTTTCCAGCGGGGCGTAGCGCAACACGGGCAGGTGTCCATCGGAGGGTTGTAAATACTGCCCGATGGTGAGCATATTCACGCCGTGGGCGCGTAGGTCGCGCATGACTTCCAGCACTTCTTCGTCGGTTTCGCCCAAGCCCAGCATCAAGCCTGATTTGGTAGGGACGTGCGGGAAGCGGGTTTTGAAGTCTTGTAATAATTGCAGCGAGTGGGCGTAATCCGCGCCTGGGCGGGCGAGTTTGTACAAGCGAGGCACAGTTTCCAGATTGTGATTTAGCACGTCAGGTAAGCCTGTTGCCAGTGCATCCAAAGCGGCGTCCAAACGACCGCGAAAGTCGGGGACGAGGATTTCCAAGCGGGTATCAGGTGAACTGGCACGGATGGCGGTGAGGCAATCGACAAAATGTTGTGCGCCGCCGTCGCGTAAATCATCTCTATCCACGCTGGTGATAACCACGTATTTCAGCTTCAATAGCCCAATCGAGCGCGCCAAATTTTCAGGTTCATCGGCATCAGGCGGCAACGGTTTGCCGTGTGCGACATCGCAAAATGGGCAGCGGCGGGTGCAAATATCGCCCAAAATCATAAAGCTCGCCGTGCCTTTGCTAAAACATTCGCCGATGTTGGGACAAGAAGCTTCTTCGCACACCGTGTGCAATTGGTGTTCGCGCAACATGCGTTTGACTTCGGTGTAACCCGCGCCGCTACTGGCTTTGACGCGTATCCATTGCGGTTTACGCAAGCGTTCGGTCAAGGGCACGATTTTGATGGGATTGCGAGCCGTTTTTGCTGCACCTGTTTGCTTGTTTTCGGAGTTGCTCATGGTTGACCTAAAATTGAATTTGCTTGATGCAATACGCATCCTATCCGCATCATCGGATAAAGCCCGCCTTTACGTCAAGCTGGGTATGAGGTGCAAAGTGTATTCTTTGTCGAAATTGCAAAAACGATTTGAGTCACAGCGGCACAATCCAGTATGCTTCTGCCCCATTCCCCCTTACCTGCACCAAGTACATTATGTCCAACACCACCAAACCCAAACTCTCACTCGCCGTGCAATATGTCAGCGCGGCGCAGCCTTTGCCGACCCGCGCACAGTTTCGCCGTTGGGCGCAAGCTGGCTTACAGGATGACCTTAGTTTGACTTTGCGCATCGTCGATGAAGACGAAGGTCGCACCCTCAACCGTGATTATCGCGGCAAAGATTACGCCACCAATGTGCTGACTTTTGTCTATGACGATGAGGAAACGAGTTCGCCCGATGCCGTGAGTTATGGCGACGTGGTGATTTGCGCGCCTGTGGTGGAAAAGGAAGCGGCAGAGCAAAACAAAGCGTTAATCGCGCATTATGCGCATTTAACCTTGCACGCCGTGCTGCATTTACAGGGCTATGACCATGAAAATGATGAAGATGCTGCAACGATGGAAGCATTAGAAACCCAGCTAATGCTAAAATTACGCTTTCCTAATCCTTACTTAGATTAATTACACTCAATATGGACTTACCCCGAAGTCGTCAGCCTACGCTGTTAGAACGTCTTTCTACTTTATTATTGCGTGAACCCGAAGACCGCGAGCAGTTGGTACAGCTTTTGTACCGTGCTTATGAACACAATTTGCTGGATGCCGATGCGCTTTCCATGATGGAAGGCGTATTACAAGTATCAGAACGGCAAGTGCGCGAAATCATGATTCCGCGCGGACAAATGGATGTCATCGACATCAGCCAATCCCCACAGCAGTTTATTCCCTTCGTCATCGAAACTGCGCACTCGCGCTTCCCCGTCATCGACGGCGATAAAGACAATATCATCGGTATTTTGCTGGCAAAAGATTTGCTGCGCTATGCCATGGGAGAAACCCTTGATGTGCGCGACACTTTGCGCCCCGCCATTTTTGTCCCCGAATCCAAACGCCTCAATGTCTTGCTGCGCGACTTCCGCAGCAACCGTAATCACATCGCCTTGGTGGTCAATGAATACGGCGGCGTATCAGGCATGGTGACCATCGAAGATGTGCTGGAGCAAATCGTCGGCGACATCGAAGATGAATACGACTTTGATGAGGACGAAGATAATATTATCCCTGATGGTTCGGGTCACTATCGCATCAAAGCCGACACCACGATTGAAGATCTCAATCTTGCTTTGGGAACTGAATTCAGCGATCAAGAATTCGATACCGTGGGGGGCTTGATATTACAAGCCGCAGGACAGCTGCCAAAATCTGGCGATCAATTTCAACTTGGTGAGCTGATCTTTACCGTACTTCACGTGGATAGCCGCCGCTTATACGCTTTGCTGGCAGAGCGACGAAAGGTAGAGACTTTGTAGCGGCACTTAGAGTAAGATACGCGTAAGTTTATTAAGGACAAGAAGATGTTTGATGAATTTGACCGTAAAGTTTATGCCGCTGGAAAACATGTTTTTGAGGCGGGTGATATTGGTGATTGTGCCTACCTCATTGCGGAAGGGCAAATTGAGGTCGTCATTCACGAAAATGGTCAAGAAAGTCGCATTAGCCTCATGGGTGCGGGTGAAATGTTTGGTGAAATCGCACTCATAGATCAAAAGCCCCGCACCGCAACCGTGCGGGCATTGGAAAGACCGGTACTCGTCCCTATTCAACGCTCCCTCGTCGATGACCTGCTTGCCAAAAGCGATCCTATTTTGCGCCACCTGCTGCTGGTTATTTTGGAGCGTTTCCGCAATCAGGTGACGACTATACCCAGTCAGCATTTATTTTCGCCTGCGCAATCCGATCAGCACGCTGTCCTCAAAAAAGAAGTGACCCGCAAACTCTCCTTGGCACATGCCATTACCAGAGCCCTCACCCACGAAGAGTTTCGCTTGTATTACCAGCCTATTTGCAATTTAGAGCACGGGCATATCGCAGGCTTTGAAGCGTTAATTCGCTGGGAACATCCCGTAAAAGGCTTAATCAGCCCCATGGATTTCCTGCCACTA
>JAQTTV010000052.1 GCA_028710565.1 Gallionella sp. | reverse complement strand
ACAACTTCAACCTAAAACTCCGTGCCATTGGGCGCATTCCCCCCTTTGAAGCTATACTCAACGCCTATCAAAAAACACCTGATATTTTTTACATCAACCCAAACCAGTTAATGGTGGGACTAAACAATTAGCCAAGTAGATTCTGGCAAATCTATATGTCCAGACGATTCCGATTCGGGGATAGCCCCCCATTCACGGTCATCACAACCACACATAACTGTATGCCCATCTGGAATTGAAAATTCGCTATCACAATCTTGGCAGAATACATGAAAGGTCTGACATCGGACGCACTTGCCATATTTATACATGAGCCAAGCCAAACCGACTCCGTCTACCTTATCCACTGCCCACAGCAGTGTTTCTGATCCGCAATCGGCATTGGCGAGACAATTACAAAAGGCGTTCGAGTATTCATCAATGAGAAAATCATATTCCAATGGAATCAACCCAACGTAATCTTCACTTCGGCTAATTGCCGATTTTGTGAAACCTCCTGACGACACTACAATTGCATATGCAGCATTCACATCACGAAGTTTAGCTTCAGTTGCTTCGATAACTTCGATATCCACAGGACGCCCATGAAGCTTTGCCTCAACAATCACTCGGGCATCGGGGTTTCCTTGAGCTCGATCCTCTAACAGTACGTCAATCTGGCGAGATCTTTTGCTAATCGTACCGAAAATTTTAGCATTCGCAGTGATAGTAACATCGATGAAATCGAAATGCTCGATCGCCCACGCAGCGACACAGCGTTCATAGATTTCTGATTTCCTGAGTTTTTCCATGATTGCTTAATGCTAAATAGTTTTGTATGTCGGGTTAGGTGCAAGCCGCAACCCGACATTTTCGAGGATCCACGTCGGGTTACGCGGTGAAACCGCTAACCCGACCTACGCTACTACCTCACTATTTCTAATGGTTTTTCACCCCCGCCACTGCCAACGCGCTCATATTGACGATGCGGCGGACGGTGGCGGTGGAGGTGAGGATATGCACGGATTTATTCGCGCCCAGCAAGATGGAACCGATGGTTATGCCCTCGCCTGCGGTCACTTTGAGCAAGTTGTAGGCGATATTGGCGGCATCCAGATTGGGCATAATTAACAAATTGGCTTCGCCTTTCAACTTGGAGTTAGGGAACAACGGTTGGCGTAAGGCTTCGGACAAGGCAGCATCGCCGTGCATTTCACCTTCTACTTCTAACTCAGGTGCAAGCTGTTCCAATAGTTCTCGTGCGCGTGCCATTTTCTGTGCGGAAGGATTGGCGTGACTACCAAAACTGGAATGCGACAACAGCGCGGCTTTGGGCGTTAAACCAAAACGCCGCACTTCTTCTGCCGCCAACAAGGTCATTTCAGCAATTTGCTCAGCCGTCGGGTCCAGATTGACGTGGGTGTCGCAAATAAACAGCGTGTGTTTCGGCAGCATCAAAATATTCATCGCGGCATACACATTGACACCCGCTTGACGGCCGATGACTTCGTCAATATAGGACAAATGGCGCAGCGGTTGTGACACCGTGCCGCACAGCATGGCATCGGCATCGCCTTTATGCACCAGCATCGCCGCAATCAAGGTGGTACGGCGGCGCATTTCACGCTTGGCGGATTCTGGCGTCACACCTTGTCGCTGCATCAATTGGTGATATTCCATCCAGTAATCGCGGTAACGCGGATCATCGTCAGGATTGACCAATTCAAAATCCACCCCTGCGCGAATGCGCAAACCCAGTTTGGCGATGCGCTGTTCCACTACGCTAGGACGACCGACCAAAATCGGATACGCCAAGCCTTCATCCACCACGGTTTGCACCGCATGTAGCACACGCGGATCTTCCCCTTCGGCGTAAGCCAAGCGTTTAGGCGCGGATTTTGCTGTGTCAAACACGGGCTTCATCAGCATATTGGATTGATAAACGAATGAAGCGAGTTGCTCGCGATACGCCGCCATATCGGCAATCGGTCGCTCCGCCACGCCGCTATCCATCGCGGCTTGCGCCACGGCGGGGGCGATGCGGGTAATCAAACGCGGGTCAAATGGCTTGGGAATCAGATGATCAGCACCAAAACTGAGATTGTCATCCCCATACACGCTGGCAACCTCAGCGGATTGTTCGGCTTCAGCCAAATCCGCAATCGCATGCACTGCCGCACGTTTCATTGCTTCGTTGATGGTAGATGCACCGACATCCAGTGCGCCACGGAAAATATAGGGGAAGCACAGCGCATTATTCACTTGGTTGGGATAGTCAGAGCGTCCTGTTGCCAAAATTGCATCGGGACGTACCGCCAGCGCGTCCGCAGGCAGAATCTCTGGATGGGGATTCGCCAGCGCAAAAATCAGCGGTCTATCTGCCATTTTCGCCACCATCTCAGGTTTGAGCACCCCACCTGCCGACAGCCCCAAAAACACGTCCGCGCCTGCAATCACTTCGCCCAAGGTGCGTGCCGTGGTGTTGATCGCGAAACGGGCTTTGTTGTCGTCCATTTCCTCGGTACGACCTTGATAGACCACGCCTTTGATGTCGGTGACCGTGATGTTTTGCATCTGTACGCCTAAATCAACCAGCATATCCAGACACGCCAACGCCGCTGCGCCCGCACCTGAGACGACAAGTTTAATTGAGGCGATGTCCTTGCCCACCACTTTTAAGCCATTCAACAACGCCGCGCCGACGATAATCGCCGTGCCATGTTGATCGTCATGGAACACGGGAATCTTCATGCGTTCACGCAGTTTGCGTTCGATGTAGAAACATTCTGGAGCTTTGATGTCTTCTAAGTTAATCCCGCCAAAAGTCGGCTCTAGGGACGCGATAATATCCACCAATTTATCGGGATCAAGCTCCGCAATTTCCAAATCGAATACGTCGATGCCCGCAAATTTCTTGAACAATACGCCCTTACCTTCCATGACAGGTTTCGCTGCCAAAGGACCAATCGCGCCTAAACCCAACACCGCCGTGCCATTGGTAATCACTGCCACCAAATTGCCGCGTGCGGTCATATTGCGCACTTCAGCAGGATTTTTCACAATCAACTCACACGCCGCCGCGACCCCAGGCGAATACGCTAACGCCAGATCACGTTGCGTAATCATGGGTTTAGTGGCATTGACAGAGATTTTTCCAGCGGGAGATTGACGATGATATTGCAGCGCGGCATCACGGAGTTGCTTGTCCATATAGGCTTTCAAAGAGGAGAGAATTTAAGGCGGGTGATTATAGCGCAGCGAGGGCGGGCTGCGAACGGAGAAGGAGGCTGAAAGGAGAAGGAGGCTGAAAGGAGAAGGAGGCTGAAAGGAGAAGGATAAAAAGGGAAGGGAGAAGGGTAAAACCAGCTTTTCTAACGAGGGATGCGAGCATCCCCTCTCCTCAACCCTCTCCCGCAAGCGGGCGAGGAAGCGAACGAATCGCTACGCGAGTTTTACATTAAACGGGCTTGCCCTGCCACGCATCAACGGTCAGCTCTATCATTCCCGCGTCGCTGGTCATCATTAAATCGCCTTCTTGACGGGTGTATTGCAACTGCATATTGCGATTGGCAAGTTTGGCGAGCGCGAGGGAGGTTTCAACAGGGAGATTTAATACGGTGAGGTTGTTCAGACGTTGCAGCTTGCTGCGATTCTGATTCCACCATACATCAGCCGTGCGCCCATAGGTCAACACGACCACATGCGCCGCACGCCCACAAGCTTTACGCAGAATACGCTCGTCAGGCAAACCTACGTTGATCCAACGCTCAATCGCGCCTGTTAAGTCTTTTTGCCATAAATCAGGTTCATCTTCACCCGTGATACTTTGCGCAAAAATAAGTGCCTCATTTGCGTACAACGCAAACGCCAGCAAGCGCACCATCATGCGTTCATCCGTTTCGGAAGGATGGCGCGCTAAAGTCAGCGGATGATCGGCGTAATAGAACCGATCCATATCGGCGATTTGCAGATTGGCTTTGAAGATGGTGGATTTTATGGCCATTTGGGATAGGTCGGATTTTAACCCGAGGTGCAGAGGTTTACAGCAACGATGCAGCAGAAGGCGTGTCTTTGACCATCCATTCTTCGTCACTTTTGATAAGTTTGTCGGCGTAATCAGCCATTTTCAAGGCGATCAAGGTGGATTTTTGGATGTAGGTGTTTTCGGTGTCGTCGTTAACTTCACCTTTTTGAACATAAGCCGCGAAGATCGTTGCCGCCATTTGCGCAACCACGGATTCACTGTGTTGCAAACTGAAATAGACATCTTTAGACATGGTCATCTCCTTTTGATGTGAAATGTGATGCGCTATTTTTTGTGAAACGAGAAAGGTGAAACGTGAAACAAGACGTCGCACACCCACGCCTTTTCACATTTCACCAAGCTGCGAAGCAGCGCATCACATTTCACCGCACTCACTCAACGCCGCATGGAATCAAAAAACTCATTGTTGTTCTTGGTGGCTTTGATTTTATCCAGCAAAAATTCCATTGCCTCCAATTCATCCATAGGATACAACAACTTACGCAACAGCCAGATACGTTGCAGGATGTCAGGCTTGATGAGTAATTCTTCTTTACGTGTGCCAGAACGGTTTACGTTAATCGCTGGATAGATGCGCTTTTCAGCCATGCGTCTATCCAGATGGATTTCCATATTGCCCGTGCCTTTAAATTCTTCGTAGATCACGTCATCCATACGCGACCCCGTATCCACCAACGCAGTGGCGATAATGGTCAGTGAGCCGCCTTCTTCGATATTACGCGCTGCGCCAAAGAAGCGTTTAGGGCGATGGAGCGCGTTGGCATCCACGCCGCCCGTCAACACTTTGCCCGATGAAGGAATCACGGTGTTGTAAGCGCGTGCCAGACGGGTAATCGAGTCCAGCAAAATAATCACATCTTTTTTGTGCTCAACCAACCGTTTGGCTTTTTCCAGCACCATTTCAGCGACTTGCACGTGACGCGTGGCGGGTTCATCAAACGTGGATGAGACCACTTCGCCACGCACGGAACGCTGCATTTCCGTCACTTCTTCAGGACGCTCATCAATCAGCAACACAATCAAAATCGCATCAGGATTATTCGCTGCGATGGAGTGTGCAATATGTTGCAACATCACCGTTTTACCCGATTTCGGTGAAGCCACCAACAAGCCGCGTTGCCCTTTACCAATCGGCGACACGATGTCGATAATCCGACCTGTGATATTTTCTTCCGCCCGTATATCGCGCTCCAATTTCAATGGCACGGTCGGGAATAACGGGGTCAAATTCTCAAACAGGATTTTATTCTTGGCGTTTTCGGGCGGTTCACCGTTGACCTTATCCACTTTGACTAAAGCCACATAACGCTCGCCGTCTTTGGGCGTACGAATTTCGCCTTCAATGGAATCGCCCGTATGCAGATTAAAACGGCGAATCTGGCTGGGGCTGACGTAAATATCGTCTGGACCTGCAAGATAGGACGTGTCGGGCGAGCGTAGGAAACCAAAGCCGTCAGGCAAGACTTCTAATGTGCCATCGCCAAAAATACTTTCGCCACGCTTGGCTTGGCTTTTCAGGAGTGCGTAAATCAAATCTTGCTTACGCATACGATTCGCGTTTTCAATTTGATTTTCGGCGGCCATTGCGACCAGTTCAGTGACGTGCTTGGTCTTTATATCGGATAAGTGCATAGTGATGCGGATATGAATTTCGGAGAATGAGGAGGGGAATTAAAACGGGTGGATGCACCCGCACTAACTCTAGCAGATTCGTTTAGATTGAGAGACGAAGCAAGAGAGGCAATGCGGGGGTGACAATAAACGGATTAAACGTAGCTGTCAAATTAAATATGAGTATCAATGAAAGCAGTCAATTGAGACTTAGACAACGCACCGACTTTGGTTGCCACCGCATCCCCATTTTTAAACAGCATTAAGGTTGGAATACCGCGAATACCAAATTTCCCTGGAGTCACTTGATTCTCATCGACATTCAACTTTGTCACTTTTAGACGCCCTGCGTACTCTTTGGAAACTTCGTCTAGAATAGGGGCTAGTTGGCGGCAAGGACCGCACCATTCAGCCCAGTAATCAACCAGAACAGGTAATTGGGAATGCAATACTTCTGCCTCAAAAGTGGCTTCGGAAACGTGATGGATATGTTCACTCATGGTGTATCTCGCTTAAGGTAAGAGTAGCAGCTGTCAAAACAGCCTAAAAAAAACAGGTGCAATAATTTAGAACGCGCATCCTAACCAAAAAAGGTGACGCTGTGAAGTGCCTTATTGCATTTCGAGAGCGTGGTATTTTAACTCAAACAACTCGATAGCAGGATAGAATGCAATTTTACTTTTAAAACAAAACGCTCATGGCAATTTATAGCTACTTAAGCACTCTCAGTCTTCCTAGGGAACTTTTACACGTCATCACTATTTTTATATTGGCATGGCTGGCACTGATTTTAAGTCGCAAGCTCATTCGAGTCTTCCAAGGTTTTATGAACACTCACGTAAAATCAGCCGAGGATAATCGTCAAGTAAACACACTTGCACGCGTATTTCGCTATGTTGCGACCGTTATCATTTCGCTTATCGCCATCATGCTCGCGCTCGACGAAATTGGGATATCCGTAACACCCATTTTAGGGGCTGCGGGCGTGGTAGGTATAGCCGTTGGCTTTGGGGCACAAAGTCTTGTCAAAGATTACTTCACTGGCTTTTTTCTGCTCCTAGAAAATCAAATTCGCCAAGGTGATGCCATTGAAGTGTGCGGAAAATCTGGGCAAGTTGAAGACATTACTCTGCGTTATGTAAGACTACGTGACAATGAAGGCAATGTGCATTACATCCCCAACGGACAAATCACCCTCGTGACAAACAAATCTTGCGACTACGCATTTGCCGTCATCGATATCAGTGTTGCCTATCACGAAGACTTGGACAAAGTATATGACATCCTAAAGTCGGTGGGGGATGCGATGCAATCTGATACCGAAATTGGGGACAAAATGCTCGCCCCTATTGAGATACAAGGCATACAAACGCTTGCTGAATCCACCGTCATGATACGCTGCCGTTTCAAAACCGTCGCACTGGAACAGTGGTCTATTCGACGTAAATTTTTAGGTCGCGTTAAACAGGCTTTTGATACCAATAAAATCGACATTCCCTACTCTCAAATTACCGTCAACCGCGAAAAATACGCACGGATTGCATAATAGTCAACGATGTGGCTCACTGGTTTTCATCGTCGCGCCGCGCACTTCAAAACGGACTTGATCGACTGCGATACCCTGCGCATCTTGCAACACCAGTAAATGTTGCCCAGGCATGGGAAACCAAGCAGTCAGTTGCCGCGCCTCACCCAGGGGTTGGTTATCTAACACCCACCGCCAACCGCGACCAGCGACGACACTGGTTTTAAAGACCACACGCTGTCGCGCAGGTGGAATTTCAGGATCAAGCGCGATAATCACCCCCGTACTAGGATAGCTGATACGTGCCATTGAGCTCGCCGCCTGCACATCCGAGCGTGCGCGCCCTAATTCGCCACTGGCACGAATCACGGTCTGCGCGGTTCCCGCTAAAAATAGTTCAGTACGAGGCGGTTCAAGTGCTGGCTCAAAACGAATTTGACGTTGCACGACCCCTCGCGGTATCGGCGGCGGATCACTACGCACACTGAGTCCATCCTGACGACGATGCAGATAATCCATCAGCGCAACCCACACGGGAGCCGCACCAGAAATACCCGAAACATCGTGCATGGGTTCCCCCTTGGCATTCCCCACCCACACGCCGACCGTATATCGTCGAGAAAATCCTATGCACCAGTTGTCTCGCATATCTTTGCTGGTTCCCGTTTTGACAGCCGTCCAATAATGCGTGGACAGTACAGAATCTAGGCCATAAGTGTGATGGCGCGCACTGCGATCCGCCAAAATATCCGCCACAATCGCGGCCGTTTGTGCGGTAAAAACTTGCCTAGGCGGTTGCGCCGTTTTTCCGACCAAGCCACTCACCTCACGCCATTGTCCTTGATTCGCCAAGGCGCGATAAGCATTGGTCAAATCCAGCAAGCGCACATCGGCCGAGCCTAACGCCAAACTGTAGCCATAATAATCCCCCGATTCTTTCAAGGTGGTAAAGCCAAGTTGCATCAAACGTTGTTGAAACACATCGGGGGTGACGCGCAACAAGGTGCGCACGGCAGGGACATTTAATGAACTGCCCAATGCCATACGCAAGCTCACCGCGCCGACAAAATGTTTGTCATAGTTTTGCGGCACATACAAGCCATTTGGCGTGGTAATCCGCACAGGCGTGTCATCCAAAATGGAAGCCGCCGTCAGGGCGCGCTTTTCTAGGGCGATGCCATACAAAAAAGGCTTGAGCGTGGAACCCGCTTGGCGTTGCGCCAAAATAGCATCCACATCGGGGGCAGAGGATAATTTGCCACTGGAACCCACCCATGCCAGCACCTGCCCCGTTTGATTGTCCAGCACCAACACCGCACCATCTTGCGCATTGCGATGTTCCAATTGCATCAAATTCGCACGCAACTGTTGATTGGCGTAGCGTTGTAAATCGGCATCCAAGGTACTGCGCACCGTTTGCCCTGCGGTTTTAAGCAGCATACGCGCCAAATGAGGGGCATGATCGGGCGCGGGAATTTGATAAGGCGGACTCAGTTTTAAGGCAGCAAAACCTTCTAAATCCGCGCACTGCGCCGAAGCACCCAATTGCTTCAACAGCACACAAGCGCGTTCAGCCGCGCGACGGGGCGGCACATTGGGCGCACGCAACAACACCGCTGCCAAAGCCGATTCACGCGCATCCAGTGCCGCAGGAGACTTGCCAAATAAGCCAAAGCTCATGGCAGCTACGCCTTGCAACTCGCCGCGAAAACTCACTAGATTCAAATAGGCTTCTAAAATTTCCGCTTTTTGCCAGCGCGCATCCAGCCACAAAGCATCCGTCCCCTGCCCTATTTTCTGCAACACATTGCGTCGTCCCGTGCGCCGACTATCCGCTTGCTCATCTAGCAAACCCGCCAACTGCATGGTCAACGTACTGGCACCCCGCGTGCGTGTACTCCACAAATTGCGCCAACTGGCAGCCGCAACCGCGCGCCAATCCACCCCACTATGCTGATAAAACTGCTTATCTTCCGAGTAAATCAACGCGCTCAACAAGGCGGGCGACACCGCTTCCAAGGGTGTCCATGCCAAACGACGCACCGAAAAATCCAGCCTAAGTTGCTGCAACACCTCGCCATTTTGCGCTAGCAACCAAGCATCTGAAGGCGTGTATTGCGCCTTGACTTCAGCAAAAGTGGATTGCGCTAAGGCACAGCCGCTTAAACACCAGAGCAGCAATGCCCAAATAAACATCCGCTTACGGTGTAATTTAACCGTCATAAGTACCTAATGATAAATTATCGTGGATAAGTCGTTAGTTGATAGGGGGATAAGCTGCGCGCATCCACCACGCATTCGCAATTTACACTATTAAATCAGTTGGATGCACTACGCTTATCCACCCTTGTATTATCCGTCCCGTTGGAAGCCACTTGGATAATCCAATAAATCGAAGTATTTTACCAACAGATTTTTGAGAGGCATCTCAAAAACGGGTGACTGGATGCCGTATCCACCCTTAGGCTCATAACCTGTGGCGTAGATTTTTGCAGCAGTCACCCACCCTCTAACTTAAAGATC
>JAQTTV010000027.1 GCA_028710565.1 Gallionella sp. | reverse complement strand
CCAGTCGCACCGCCACAGTCAGCGAGATATTTCCATAACGAGATTCACTGCAACATCACCAGGCTTGTCCAACAAACGGTTCAGGTCGTGGCTCGCTTCGCGATCACGACCTAACCTTACTCGTTAAAAATTGCCGCTACAACTATCGCGCACATTCTATCACGATGGCAAATATTGAATAATATACAAGACCCTAGGTCAATCGTATCTTCGAGCTTTCTTCTAAGTCGGAAACCGAACAACCCCCATCCCGCTACGGCTTGCTGGAGTCTGCCTTGGGCCTAAAGCTAGTTCTTCAAGGGTTGGGATGCATTAACCGTGCGCCCCGTTGTGAGTAACAAGTAAAAACATGAAGCCAAGGACACTTTAATCACGTGCAATTAAGGAGCTAGATCTTCAATCAACTTTATTAAATCTGCCACTTTTGCAGGATTGATCGGTTTTTGCAGAACATGCACAAAACCCGCTTCCAGTGCTGACTCAGTCACGCCTTTTTCCGTACTGGCTGTCAACATGACCATTTTCGCGTTAATGCCCGCTTTCTGAAAGACTTTTGCTATTTCCACACCGTTGTGTTCGGGGATGTTGTAGTCCAACACCACCAAGTCAGGAGGGGATTTTTTAGCCTTAGCCAGCGCATCAGGCAAATTTCCTGCTTCACTGACCTCATGTTTCTTACCCTTAGGCATACAGGCACCAAACAACATACGCGAAGTCATGCTGTCATCCACAATTAAGATTTTCACTTTTCTTTCCTCTCACTAACCTTGTTTATCCGACTTTTCAATAACACCAATGCCTCGTGCGTGCCCTGATCGAAACCTTTGGGTAGTTCGTCATCGCAACACCATCCCATCTTGATACCCGACAACAACCATTGCCAATCCTGATAATCCACTTGCTGCCCTGCCTGCAGCTGATTATGTAAATACCGTAAATAACGCGCCATACTGCGAAAATAGTCTTCCTGCTCTGACCGCACACGCACCGCGATCGCCCCACCAAATAAAGTATCGTACTCTTGATACAATTGAACCAGCTGCTCAGTTGTTAGCGGCATGCCTGCTTGCACAATTTCAGCAATCTTCAATCTACGCGCACGGCAATCCTCACAAAATACTTGCGCCAAATTGGCCGCGATATGCTCCATGTACTCCCCTCACTTATTCACGCACAAGACGACTGAAGTAAGCAGACATTTTATCTGCGTCAACCTTTTGATCGACTGCATCCAGTGCAATGGCGGCACCTGGCATACCATATACAACGGCACTCATTTCATCCTGCACCACGGTATGGCTTCCTGCGCGGCGTAAAGCCAACAATCCATCCGCACCATCCACTCCCATCCCTGTCAACAACGCCCCGATTGCACGAGCCTGACAGGTTTCAGCAATTGACTTGAACATCACGCTGACAGATGGACGAAAACCGTTACAGGGCGGATCCTGACCTAAATCCACCATTAAACCCGATGCACCTCGTTTAATCCGCAAATGCTGATCGTCAGGCGCAAAATACACCACCCCTGCTATCAACACCTCATCCTGTGCCGCTAATTTAACCTTAAGCAAGGAATTACCCGACAACCACGACACCAACCCGCCTACAAAACCTTTGGAAATATGCTGTGTCACCACGATGGGTACAGGAAAGTTAACGGGCAATAATGAAAGAATACGATGCAACACTTGAGGTCCACCTGTAGAACAGCCTATTGCCAGCAACTCATACCCATTCGTTCTCGGGCGCACAATTTCATCATGAATCACAACATCTTTAGGACGCGCTCCCTTTTTACCCCTAAAAAGCTTAACGCCCGCCATCGCACGCACAGTATCGACCAAATCACGCCGAATTTTTTCAAAGTCTGGATGGCTAAATCCACGTGGCTTTTCCATTACCGCCAACGCGCCTTCTTCAATTGCACGGAATGTAATGCGAAGTTCCGCATCATCGACACTGGAGCTTACGACCACGATGGGGGTGGGATTATCCGCCATAATGATGCGGGTCGCCTCGAAACCATCCATGACCATCATGCGAATATCCATGGTTATCACATCTGGCTTCAAATCCCTCGCCATTTGCACTCCTTCATGCCCATCCTTGGCATGACCGATCACACGCATATCCTGCTCTTGTTCAAAAATCGCCTTCAGCAGCATGGCAACCACGGACGAATCTTCTACGATCAGAATTCGCAACATAGCAACTTTCGACTCAAAATAAATAGGAATGGGGGGCAGGATATCAAACCAACTGCTCCACAACATCTAATAATGCCTTGGTTTCAAATAGCCCCTTGACGATATAGGCATCTGCCCCCACGTCAATACCTCGCTGACGATCTTCTTCCTTAGCTAAAGAGGTAACCATAATTACAGGCATGCCTCTTAACCACTCCGTCTGCTTGATAAGGTCTGTTAATTCTAAACCCGTCATCACGGGCATTTCGACATCCGTGACGACCAAATCAAAGGACTGCTCCTGCAATAAATCCCAAGCGCGCTTGCCATCCACTTCTACCGTCACTTTATAACCCGCATGTTCTAATATGCTCTTTTCTAGACTACGAGTCGTAATGGAGTCATCCACCACCAGAATGTGTGGCACTTTTTTATCGCTGATTTCAATCTGGCTCGCACGTAAGTGAGATAGACTGCTTCGCGTGGCAGAGTCCACCAAATCGGGTGGATTGAGTACCATGATAACTTCACCACTCCCCGTGAGCGTTCCCCCCATAATATTGCGAACGGCATGGAGCGGCGGTCGGAACGGCTTAACCACGATCTCACGTTCACCGATCACTTCATCCACCAGAAACGCCACACTCTCCCAACCCTTATTGACGACTATAACGGGTAGTATTTTTCGCTTCAGCGGCTCGTGCGCTTTCAACTCTAGCGTCATGGCCAAATCACGTAGCGGAATACTTCGCCCACGATGCAAAATGGCATGGCTCGCTTCAACTTCAATAATTTGATCCAGCCTGATTTCCATAATGCGATCCACAGCAGAGGTAGGAATAGCGAACACACTACCCCCAGAACGCACCAATACACCATTATCCGCCGTCATGGTAATGGGCAACCTCATGATGAAACGCGTTCCTTTTCCTTCCTCAGTTGCAATCTGCACCGAGCCTTTCAGCTTAATCAAATTCGCGACCACTACGTCCAGCCCCACGCCTCGACCTGACATACTGGTGATAATGTCTCGCGTGGAAAATCCAGGTCGGAAAATCAAGTCAATAATTTCAGCGTGTCCCATCGCAGCAAGCTCGATCTCTGTGACCAACTTTTTTTTGCGTGCGCTAGCGGCCACTTTTTCTACTGAAATTCCCTCGCCATCATCCTGCACCGTCATCACAATTTGACGACCTTCACTACTCACCGAAATTTGTAACTTACCCTCTGCAGGTTTACCTCTACTTAACCTTTGCTCAGCCGATTCGATACCATGATCCAGCGCATTGCGCAGTAAATGCATCAAAGGGTCTCGTACGCCATCGAGCACCATACGATCAATTTCAATATCGTCTCCGACAATCTCGAAGTTAACTTGCTTATTTAACTCACGCGCAATGTCGCGCACCGAGCGCGACATGGGGCGTAGCAAGGTTGCGACAGGAACTAGTCGCATCATGCGTACACTATCTTGCAACGTCTCAACCAACATACTCAATCGGCTAGTACTTGATCTCATTTCTCGCTGCATTTGTGCACTGGCAAGATCTAGCTCAGCAATAGCATCTGAACTGGAAGCCAACCATGTCTCAATATCTTGCTGGGAATACTTTACCACCCCACTCGTGTGATTTCGTCGCCAGCTAGCCATCAACTCCTGCACTTTGACACGCACCTGCTGCATCCCAGCCAAGTGGTCATCCATTTCGATTTTGGTAACTTGAAAGTCTTCCGTCAAGGCAGCCAAGCTTTCTAACTTCACCAAATTTACCCGCACCACACCAGATGAGGCAGCCGTATTCGCGTCCACGGGTGGTGTTTTACCCGACGACGCCACCTTCGCACTAGGCTCCCAAGCGCAAATCTGGCCATCAAGCACCTTATTCTCTTCAAGTGCCTCAGTTGAGGCATTATCCTGAACAACTTCTACTGCCACGACAGGTGAGTCTTGCTGGGCGACCTGCCTTGCTTCACCTTCTTGCTCAACTGCAATCGCAACGGTCTCTAGTCTAGCAATCAATTCCGCTTTGTCAAAACCTAGCGGCTGTTGTGCACTAAAAGCAAGCATCGCCTTTTTCATTGCGTCCAATGATTCCAGCGCAATATCAGTCACTCCGCTATCTGGATTGATATTGCCACGTTTTAACACAGTGAATATGCTCTCCAAATGGTGAGCAATATCTGGTACATCAGGGATTTCAACACCTCTGGCTGCACCTTTGATATTATGCGCAGCACGAAATACGCTTTCCAACACCTGACGACGCTCGTCTCCTGTTACACCCTTCTCCAACACCAGCAAGCCATCCGTGATCGACTGTACTTGCTCATCAAACTGGATGGCAAAAGTGTCCAACAGCATACGCATCAATTCCTGATCAAGTTCTAATGCCATGGTTTGATATTTTCCGTAATAGGTTGATGCACTAAGAACTACAACTTGTATACACTGACGCTATCACGCAAGCGATCCGCCACTTTGCTGATACCCGCCGACGATTCTTTACTTTGCTGGGTACTCCCTACAAATTGTGCGGTCACTTTATTGATGTCTTTCATTGCGTTAGTCACTTGCTCTAGGCCAAGAAATTGTTGTTTCACCACAGCGGTAATTTGATGGCTGGCGATGGCGGTTTCACGCACTACCTCATTCAGTTGTCGCATCACATCGCCGCTGCGCTGTACCGACAACATGCCCGCATCCACGCCCTTGCTACCTTCTTCGGTTGCCATCACCGCACGGTCGGTGGCATGACGAATGTCTTGCAGGATTTTTTGCACTTGTGCGGTGGATTGTTGTGATTGCTCCGCCAATTCGCGCACTTCTGCTGCCACCACTGCGAAACCTTTGCCTGCTTCGCCTGCTTTGGCTGCTTCAATCGAAGCATTCAGTGCCAACATCTTGGATTGCTGCGCCAAATTCGTCACCACACCTGTGATTTCGCCAATTTGCTGTATCTGCTCGCTTAGTGCCAAAATCGTTTGGGCGATGCCTTCCATGCGATGCAATATCCCTGCCATACCTGAAATCGCTTGCTCAACCGCCACGCCACCCAGCTCGCTTTCGCGTCGACTACGCTCCGCCGTTTCGCCCAGCATTTGCACCCGCTCCATCGCTTGCGCTGCCATGCCTTTGATTTGATCTAATGCTGCGGTGGTTTCATTCACCGCAGCTGCTTGCTCCGATGCACCTGAAGATTGCCCAGCAATGGATTGTTGCAATTCGCCAACCGCACTATAGATGGTGTTAATCGCCTCAGTGGTACCAGAAGCAACGTCAGCCAAACTTTCTGTCATCATATTCAGATTGGCGGCTAAACGCGCCAAGTCATCATCACCTGAAATACTTAGACGCTCGCTCAAATCCCCTGATGCCACATTCTCGATGTGTGCACTCAACTTCGCCAACCGTTCACGCAAGTCTGCTGATTTTTGCATCTCTTCCCGTTGTTCGCGTTCATCTAGCTGCGCCCGCTCTTCCAGTATCCCCGCCATGGCATTGAAACTGGTCGCAATGTTCGCCATCTCATCCCTCACTTCAACTTCAATACGGGTACCCAAGTTACCAGAAGCGAATGCCCAAGCACCCTCTGCCACGCGCGCGATCGCCTGATGAACCGCCAAATAAAATCCAATGAAAAGATAAGCGGTCACCAGCAGCACCAATCCTACTAAGCTATATGCCGTCCATTCTTGCATCTGTTGCTGCATCAATCGAGATACAAAGGTGGCATCTAATACGGGGTTAACCGCCGCATCAAGTGCCCATACTTTATCCAACGCCACCGTACCTTCATTGAAATACCGTTCTGTGTCTGTGGATAAGGTCTGCATCGTCATTTCATGATCAAGGAACTGTAAATAGTTTCGTATTATGGTCATCGTACCATTAGCAGCCGTCTCAAGTTGAGTCCGAATTAACGGATCAGCCTGATAAGCTGATTTCAACTCAAACTCCAGCGCATCCAAATTGCTCAATACGACTTCTTTGCCGATGGCAAGACGAGTCGCATCTTCTGGGGGCAGCATTTTATTAAAAGCCACTTCAGATGAAATTCGCCGCAAATTAGCCACCGCCGAACTCAAGGCGGGAATCCGATTAAACGACAGTGTCGTCAACAAATAACTGCCGATTTCAGGATCCAGCACCAGTTGTGCACTCAGCGAAATATACCGATTCATGTCCTTGAGATCCGCCACTAATTTTTTGTGGGATTCAAACACCTCGGCAATCGACATGGCTTGTGTTTGCTTCAGGGTATTCCAAGATTTCAACAATTCCTCGCTACGTGAATCCAGAGCCAGCTTGGCGCGACTCTTTTTATCCACCTCCATCAAGGAAACAAATAATTTATCTATCGCCGCCTGATTAACTGCTAGTTTGCCACTAAAGGAGCTATTACCCTGTAGTAAAGCCACTTGCATGCCGCGATGGTTGGTCACTTCTTTCAGTATGCTATTCGCCACTATAAGATACTCGATACCCCGCTGCTCTTGGCGGGTCACTTCGGTTGCCTCTCTCAAACTATTGAGCAACATCAAACTCAGCACCAGCAACGGCACCAAAAAAATAATAAAAATTAGAAAAAATTTGTTTTTATAGTTTAGCGACCCCATCAACTTAACCGCTGGCCACATAATTTGCTTATTCAAAATATCCATCCTCTTTTGTCACTGTCCATTAGCATTCTACAACGCTGTTCATATACGTTTTACAGCTTGTAAACGCTAATACTATCACGCAATCGATCCGCTACTTTACTGATACCTACCGACGATACTTTGCTTTGTTGAGTGCTGTTCACAAATTGCGTAGTCACTTTATTGATGTCTTTCATCGCACTCGTCACTTGTTCTAGCCCCATAAATTGCTGCTTCACCACCGCAGAAATTTGATGGCTTGCTGTAGCGGTTTCAAGCACGACCGCTCTCAACTTTTGCATCATTTCGCCACTACGCTGCACCGACAACATACCCGCATCCACGCCTTTGCTACCTTCTTCGGTTGCCATGACTGCACGATCCGTGGCGTGTCGAATGTCTCGCAAAATCTTTTGCACTTGCGCAGTGGATTGTTGCGATTGTTCTGCCAGTTCACGCACTTCCGCTGCCACCACGGCAAAGCCTTTACCCGCCTCACCCGCTTTGGCGGCTTCTATCGAAGCATTGAGTGCCAGCATTTTGGATTGTTGCGCCAGATTGGTGACCACCCCAGTAATTTCGCCAATCTGTTGAATTTGTTCACTTAGTGCCAAAATAGTCTGCGCTATACCGTTCATACGCTGCAAAATACCTGTCATCACCGTAATGCCCTCCGCCACCGTAGCACTACCCTCTTCGCTTTCTCTCCGACTACGATCAGCGGTCTCACCCAAGATCTGTACCTGCTCCATCGTTTGGGCTGCCATGCCGCTGATTTGAACCAGCGCGGCGGTAGTTTCATTCACCGCTACCGCCTGTTCCGAAGCACCTGAAGACTGTTCGTTAATCGAATACTGCAACTCTTCGACCGCACTATAAATGATATTAATCGCCTCGGTTGTGCCAGAGGTAACATCAGCCAAACTTTCCGTCATCGCATTCAGATTAACGCCTAAACGCCCCAAGTCATCATCACCTAAGATACGAATGCGTTTACTCAAATCCCCTGAGGCGACATTCTCGATATGTGCACTCAACTTCGCCAGCCGCTCACGTAGCTCTGTTGTTTTTCTTGCTTCTTCCAGTTTGTCGTACTCATCTCGCTGCGCCCGCTCTTCCAGTATCCCTGCCATCGCATTAAAACTGGTCGCAATGTTCGCCATCTCGTCCTTAACTTCAACGTCGATACGTGTACTCAGTTGCCCATCAGCAACCGCCTGTGCGCCTTCCGCCACGCGCGCAATGGCTTGATGTACCGATAAATAAAACCCCATAAAAAGATAAAGTGTCGTCACAAGCACTACAAACACTAAAGCGTACGCCATTATCTCTTGCATCTGCTGCCGCGCAAGACGAGACTTAAACAGAGAGATGAGTTCTGGGTTCAGGACATTATCAAGTGCCCATATTTTATCTAATGTTACTGTACCTTGATTATAGAACTGCTCAGTTTCTTGAGTCAGTGACTCGCTATCCAGTTGATTATCTAGATATTGCATATAATTCTGTGTGGCAGCAATTGCCGCATTTCCCACACTCTCAAGCTTACCTCGAGTATCACCATCTAGATCAGCCTGATAAGCTTTTTTCAATTCAAAATCAAGTGCGTCAAGATTGGATAGTATTTCCTCTTTTTTAATGGCAATCAGCGTGGCATCAATCAGGGTTTGTTCATGCTTGGCGATAATATCCGACGAGAAACGCCGTAAGTTCCCAACGGCATCCGCGAGCAAAGGCAAACGCTTAAATGAAATGGATGCGAGGAAATAACTCTCCATTTCTGGGTCAAAAATGAGTTTAGAGCTTATAGACACATGACGTACAAGCTCATTGAGTTCAGCGATGATCTTGTTATGCGCATCCAATGCCGCATTATCGGACATCTTTTGTCCCCCTTGCTTCAAGAGCACCCAATGTTTCAGCAGCTCGTCACTGCGTGTACCAATTTCTAACTTTTCACGATTTGCTTTGTCTTGTTCAGCTAACGCACTAAAAAGAGCATCTATTACCCCATTCTTAAGCTTTACCCTATCCCTAAAATGATCATTTCCGCGCAACAAACCAATCAACGCACCGCGATGGTCTGTCACTTCCTTGAGCAAGCTATTCAACACTAAGATGTACTCTATCCCCGCCTTTTCCTGCAATGTCGCGGCAGTTTGCTCAGACATACTTTTAAGATGAACAAAACCAAACAGCACCATGGGTACTAGGAAAAACATAAAAATCAACAGAAATTTTGTCTTATAGCTCAACGAGCCCATCAGCTTAGTCGCAGGGAGCATCATTCGTTTATTCAAAACACTATCCCTTCAGTTTTTATAAAATCACAACTTATACGAGTTAACCCGATCACGCAGCTGATCGGCTATCTCACCTACCTCCTCGAACGACACCTTGCGTGCTTGTGAACTAATGGCAAACTGCGACGTGACCTTATTAATGTCGTGCATCGCCGTGGTCATATGTTCCATTTCAAGAAACTGTTGTTTTACGACCGCCGATATTTGATGACTGACTAGGGCGGTTTCTCGTACCACCTCACTCAATTGTCTCATCACGTCGCCACTACGCTGTACCGAAAACATCCCCGCATCCACGCCTTTGCTGCCTTCTTCGGTCGCCATCACTGCACGATCCGTGGCATGGCGAATGTCTTGCAGAATTTTTTGAACTTGCGCCGTGGCGTGTTGCGATTGTTCTGCCAGCTCGCGCACTTCCGCTGCCACCACGGCAAAGCCTTTACCCGCTTCACCCGCCTTGGCGGCTTCGATCGAGGCATTTAAGGCCAGCATCTTGGACTGCTGCGCTAAATTGCTCACTACACCCGTAATCTCACCAATTTGTTGAATCTGTTCACTCAATGCTAGGATCGTTTGTGCAATACCCTCCATGCGGTGCAAGATACCAGACATCCCTACCGTTGTCTGCTCTACCGCAGCACTACCCAATTCACTTTCACGACGGCTACGCTCAGCGGTTTCACCCAGCACCTGTACCCGCTCCATCGCTTGTGCAGCCATGCTTTTAATTTGCGTCAAAGACGTAGTGGCTTCATTCACCGCAGCAGCTTGCTCCGATGCCGACACTGACTGCACCTGCACCGACTGTTGCAACGCATCCATATCTCGATAGATGGTGTTGACCATGTCTCGCGTACCCATTGCCGCATCCACCAAGCTAGTGGCCATCGCATTGAGTCCTTCACCGAGCCGTGCTAATTCGTCATCCCCTGTAATCGCTAATCGCTGACTCGCATCGCCAGAGGCAATACTGACTAGAAATTGCTGATACTGAACCAGCCGATCACTAACATCTTCTTTATACAAACTCCCGCCACGAACTTCATTCATCATACCGTAGACATAGGTATCCATCGCCAGCTGCGAGTCTATCGAAATTATTTTATGCACCGCCTGTAGTGCCACTTCGCGTTGACGCGCATTCCAGCGAAAATGAGAGAGCACAAGTCGCGTAAGCTCTTGACTGTACTGACTATAACTACTCAAATACCAACGCGGGGTTAGACCAATTTGGCTATGAATTAAGCCGACCTTGAGCCGACGTTCAAAATACGCATCACCATAATCCCCCTCAAACATTTCCAATAAATAACGCTTTTGGGTGTTTTTGAGCCGCTCAATGCTGGAGTTAGCCCGTTCAATCACTTGTTTCAGTTCGGGATGATGGAGCAATTTTTCATAGAATGGATCGACTATCGTATCACTATGCTTTTGGATAAGGGGATATAACGCCTTAAGAGCCTGCGCATCGACCTCGGTAAAATTGACAAATCGCTTGCGCTCAGCTTGCGCCTGTAAATCAATACCCATCATTTGAGCAATGGAATGATTCTTGTTATTTTTCATAGAACGCTCATGTTAAATTTCGGATCAGCCATTTTTTTGACTAGACTGAATGACAAGACATCTCATCCCCTAAGCCTACTTGGATGACGGGAGCAACAGTTTCATACTGGGGATGCTATGGGTAATTCAATCCAGAAGGTACTGCCTTGACCAACGACGGATTCTACACCAATAGTGCCGCCCATCAGCCCAATCAACCGCTTTGCGATAGACAACCCCACCCCCCCACCTTCAATACTGTAGGAACGCTGCGCAAGACGACTGAATGGCTGAAATAAGGTTGAAAGTTCATTTTCAGGAATGCCCTGTCCCGTATCCGAGATGAGGATACGTAGCCGATCAGACATGAGCAACCCAGCCAAAGTAACCATACCCCCTGCACGGTTGTATTTTATCGCATTATCCAGCAGCTTGCTTAACACCTCGTGGAGACGGAATGAATCTGCCAATACGTCAACTCCTTCAAATCCACACTCGGTATAATGTAGCGTAATGCCATGTTGGCCAGCGAGTGACTCAATTTGCGCACAACATTCGTAAATCACGCGACTCGCATCTATGGGTTCAATATGAAGCTCAACTTGGCGCGCATCCAGCTCAGACAAGTTCAACAACTCTTTGATAATACGGTGCAAATGCCACCCAGAACGGGTAATCATACTCAAGCTTTCGCGATGTGCCCCCATGGTTTCATCATCAGGACTCATTTCCATCACTTGCGCAAAACCAATCACCGCATTGAGCGGCGTGAGCAACTCGTGCCCCACACGCGCCAAGAACTCGCTTTTCGCTTTACTAGCCGCTTCTGCCTGTTCTTTGGCGGCGTTGAGCTCGGCTTCGACGCGTTTGTGTTCGCTTATATCGCGGATAATCCCCATCGCATGCCAACGATCATTCACTTGCACCGCCGAGATGGACAGTTCAATCGGAATTTCTTGACCATCCTTGCGTCGTGCAATCATCTCAGTAAGCTTATCGATGACTGCACCCTCGCCACTTTCATAAAATCGCGCAAGACCTCGTGCAGCCTCTTCATGGTAGCGCGCAGGCACCAGCAAATGGTGCAGAGGCTGACCCAGCACTTCCTCGCTACGATACTGAAACATTTTTTGCGCCGCAGGATTCCACTCAGTGACATGCCCTTGCTCGTCCATGACAACGATGGCATCCCTTGATGCGGTACTGAAGAGTGTCCGTATCATACTGGACTCAACGCATCACCCGCAAAGCGGGATCATTCAACAATGCAGCCACATTTAAAAGGGTGACTCGCCCCGCATGAATGCCCAATACATACTCCATATTTGTTACCCCATCTGACCCTAAAGGAGGTGCCAACTCATCGCTTTGATACTCTTCATTACCATCCACTTCATCGACCAGCAAACCGATACGCGTCCCCGCATGTTTCACCACCACAATGCGACACTCGCCCGCCAGCGCGAGCGCAGGCATCCGAAAGAATTGTTTCAGGTCGAGTATGGTCAACAATTCACCGCGATGATTCACTACCCCAGCCACAAATGCAGGGGTGCAAGGAACGCGCGCTAGATTGCCAACATAACGCAACTCCTCCAAATACTGGTAAGGAATGCCATACAGCTCCACCGTCCCCAAACGGAAACGTAAGTACTGATCGCGCTGCTCATACTGTTGCTGCCCCACGGGAGTCGCAATCGTCCGAGCTCGCTCCGCTAATATATCGCAAGTTTCACGATCTTGCGGCATCAACGCCGCCGCTGATTGACGGGATTTTATTGTGCGTTGTTCAGGAGTAGTCGTGAGTCGTATTTCCGTGGGATGAGATAGCATATGTTGCTCTGGCGGAACGCTGGACGAAGCCGTAGCACTCTCGAGCTTTTTTCTTTCTGCTGCTATCAATGCCCTTTCCGCATCCATCTTTTGACGTTCCGCTTCGAGCTGCTTCCTTTCCGCGTCAACCTTTTCTCTTTCCATATCAACCTGCGTCCCTAACGCAGGGGAGGATATATCTACTGGTTTGTCCGTATTTGGTACAACCTCAGCAAAAGAAAGTGCCTGCTCAAAATCAGGTTTAGCCAGCGTAATATCTCCTAGAGAGGGAGCTTGCTGTTGCTTTGCTTTTCGTTTAGCCATTTTATTTTTCCATTTCTACGCTTACGCCAAGCAGTTGTTTGATTTCAAACACCAACCCAGCAAACTCATCCCGCGCAAGATGATCAGGCCACTCTGCCACCGTAAGACCGCGCGCAAGCACTTCAGAATAGGCCACGCGATAACCTAATTTATGCTGAAGTGCAAATAAACCCAATTGTTTTTCAGCCGCATCACCCAATTCATGAGCTGCGCGCGTCTGCTGGCGAAAACGATTCCAAACAATACGCGCATTGACGTTTAAATGTCGGTCTCGCGCCTCTTGAATAATGCCCACCAAATCAGCTGTCGCCCAAATTTCTGCCACACTCGCCCCTAAGGGAATCAAACATAATCGACTCATCGCCATAATCGCACGTGTCACTTCTGCCAAACGGGGTGGACCATCAATCACCACAAAATCATTGAGTTCCACCAACTCTCGAACCTTGTTCACCAGCGCGCGATGATCCGCAACGCTCGCCACCATCAACTGCCCTAAACGCCCATCCCGTTTGCGCAGTGCGCCCCAAGAAGCACTGGTTCCTTGCGGCACATCGGCATCAATCAATGCGACGCGCGCAGACCGCGCCAGCGCAGCCGCCAAGTTGGTCGCCAAGGTAGACCGCCCCACCCCACCTTTTACCTGAATGATACCAATAACAATTCCCACTCATTTCCCCATTGACAAGATAACCAAATACACTTAACTGTCTATCACAACTTGACCCCCTCACCACCTCGCAACATTTCCATCTCCTTTTCTAACACTTGTGCAAAACGACCATAGGTCATCCCTGCAGCATTATGCAATTTAAATTCTGGATTTCCCCTTTTTGCGAGTCTAAGCGAATTTTCCAAACACTTGAACGCACCCGACATATCTTTTGCCCGCACTTTCAACATACCCATTTCATAATGAGCTTCCAGAAAAGCATGATCCAAATATAAGGTTTTACGAAAGGCTTCTGCCGCTTCGGGCAGCTTATCCAGCTCAGCAAGCACCAATCCCATCAAAAAATAGGTCGTTTTATTTACCGTATTAAGCTTCAGACTGCGTTCACACGCTTGCAATGCAAGCTCAAGACTACCTATATTGGCTAGTACTTTGGCTTTCATTTGCCAAAGATCACTACTTTCCGTACCTTCCAGCAAAATTCTATCTACTTGCACCAGTGCGTCATGCCAATTAGCATCATTGATTAACTGAACCAGCCCCCCCATTTCACCATCCACCTTGCGTTTATCCTCATAAGATTTCAGTGTCTTATCTGCGCTGCGTGGTGGTGAACTTTTCACAGGAACATCTACCAGCTGACAGAGCTTTTCCGAATATATGCCAGGTATCGTTTTCGTATAAACAGGAAGTAATGCGGTAAAAAAACTCACTTTGCGGAAATATCCCGTGCGGGAATTTTGCACCAACTCAAGATTGGTATGCTGATAGTGTATAGGGTCTGATGCTCCCAAAATCACCACCCCACCGTCGACAAGGCAATGTGCGTACTGCGCCATGCTGCGTTGCACCGCTTGCTGATCTAAATAAATGAACACATTGCGACACAAGATGATATCTAGCGCATTTGTTTCGCTCAATATTGAGGGGTAAACATCCACCGTTAAATTGAGGTAGCCAAAACGCACCATACGTTTGAGCTGCGGATGGATTTCATACTCATGCCCCTTGCGGGTAAACCAACGGTCAAGCAAATGGACCGATGTGGAGCGAAAAGACCATTCTGAATAACAACCACGAACAGCCTTGGCAACGACTTCGCTATTGATATCCGTACCCATGAGATGAATATGCCACTTATCAATATCTGGAATTAGCTCTCTCAACAGGATCGCAACAGAGTAGATTTCCTGCCCCTGCGAACACCCCGCACTCCAAATTCGCAAGGATAGATTTCCGCTCGCTCGTTTGGCAGCAATCATCTCAGGTAGTAACTGATTGCGCAGCAAATCCATTTGGTCACTGTCACGGAAAAAATAACTTTCGCCAACCGTCACCCCAGCAATCAGATATTCAAGGGGAGGTGTCAAGTCGTGTGACTGTTGTAGTGCGTGTAAATATTGAACGGCATCACGGAATGCGAAGCGTTCACACCCCTTACGCACCGTGTCACGCAAATTAGAGAGCTGATGATTCTGCAAGACAATACCCGTGCGCTGCACAAGCAATTTGCAAAATGCTTCCTCACAACTTGCATCCAAACCCATAACGGTTGGAGATGGATGCAAAGGAGGAGCGATGAAAAATGGGTCAACGGGCATACTAATGTTCGCGTGTCGTCCCGATTGGATAAAGTTCGGATTGAGTGAGCCATGCCGCATCCAGCATCAGCACCAATCCCAAGTCAGTATGTGCAGATGCACAAAACGCCGTACCATATCGACTAAATTCATCAGTGAGCTGTTGATCTTGATCCTGCAAAGTTCGGATACCAACGATGTCCTGCACTATCATGCCCATGCGTTGTCGTTCATACAAACAAACTATGATAGGCGTATCTAAAGTATAGGGAGAGGTGGGTAAACCCAAGCGCATCGCCAAATCAATCACGGGCAAACTACTCCCCGCAAAATTCATAAGCCCCACGACATAATCCGCGCTACTCGGCATTGGCTGTATAGCAACGAGCGAAATGGTGCGTTCGATATGACTCAAACCCAAACCAGTTAGCACGCCCCCCACACGACAAATCAAAATTTCTTCGGCAAATTGAAAACCTTGTATCGTCGAACTAGCGACCGCATCAACGCCCATGAGATGACTCCTTCGCATGACAATCCATCACACCCTTACGCTTTATATCTTCTATCACATCTTGGCTTCGATCCCTCTGATGAGGATCAGGCAATCGTAGATCTTCTGGACGCTCACGTAAAAGCGCGACAAACTTCCCCATTAATTGGGGATCCCATAATCCATCTGCAGCTTCCTGTTCCATCACTTCGATCACTTTTTCAATCGAGAATGCGGGCTTATGAGGACGTTCAGTGGACAAGGCATCAAAAACGTCAATAATCTGAAAGACTCGTGCTACAAAAGGAATTTCTTCGCCCTTTAATCCATCAGGATAGCCCGTCCCATTCCATTTCTCATGATGACAGCGGACAATATCAGCCGTGCGCTGCATGCTACGCAGAGGACTGCACAAAACCTCTCCAATCAGCGTGTGCTGCTTCATAATTTGCCACTCTGCCGCGTCCAACTTCCCCTTTTTGAAGAGTATCGCTTCGGGAATACCGAGTTTACCAATGTCATGCAACACACCACCATGACGTATCGCGTCCAGATCTTCTTCCCCTAACTCCAAAGCTTTACCAAACACCCCCGCCGCGTGAACTAAACGATCACAATGGTTTCCTGCATTCTCATCTCGCGCTTCGATAAACCGCGCCATTGACAACAACGCTGTTTCAGCATCGGCTACGCGGTCAGTCAATCGTTTACGTTGAATCTCCGTTTTAACCTTAGTGACCAATTCAACGCTGTTAAATGGCTTGGTGATATAACCATCTGCACCCGCCCCCATGCCTTTAGCCACATCACTGGGCGACCCCATCGAGGTCAACATAATCACAGGCAACAGCGTCAAACCAAGTTCCTGACGAATGAGACGACAGGTTTCAAAACCATCTATGCCAGGCATCATGACATCGAGCAACACGATATCAACTTCCGATTTACGTAAAATTTCGAGTGCCTGACTTCCATCACATGCTTCGACAAGTTGAAATTCAGAAGGCTTGAGAACATATCCCAATAACTTACGATTCGTCACCATGTCATCGACGACAAGGACGACGGGCAATGCTGAACTCGTTGCTTTCTCTCTGCTTGTATCTAGTGCCATTTTCAACTTTCACTTCACCTGATAATTAACCGCTGGGATTCTATGCTAATTCACCCTCAAAATGAACCAAAATTTGTCGGGAAGAGGCTTCATTTTAATGCCGCTATCACTTGACAGAGCGACAGAAAGCCGTATTGCAGAATTTTTCAGTTAATCCCTACAATTCTTTGCAATATCTCTCTGCAAGCGAAAATTCAACAAAAAAGATTAGATATTTATAATCATATAGTTAAAAAACGCCACTTCAAAACCTGTTTCAAATCTATCGCACAAAGTCATCAGCGAGATCAAACGCAGTGGGCAAGCCGTTATTTACTGGATAAATATCAAAGATATTGAGTTACTAGTTGACAGTCGTTAGCGAGGAGAAAACAAGAGATCCGTAATTTGAATAAATTGAAAATCCCAGTGCATATCCACTAGCTAACGGCTAAAGGCTTACGTGAGAACAGCAGAATTTAACGAGGCGCGTCGTGAATGGCTGCTAGACTCATCAAGTCAACTGCTTGCGCTTCACATTGTTGCCTCACTTGCGAATTGAGCACTCTGAGCCAAGGGTTGGGGATGGCGGTGATGCCGTAATGCGCACCTGCCAACATGCCTGCGATGGCACCCGTGGTGTCAGCATCCCCCCCGCGATTGACCACGTCGATAAGGCAGGAACGAAAATCATCCGTATCGAAAAAGCTTTGGAATACGGCTTGTATCGTATCGACGATGTAGCCGCTGGGGTTTTGAATTTGTCGGGTGGCGCGAAATTTATATTCTGGGTAACGGGCAACCAGCGGGTGCGCATGTTGGTGAAGCAGATAATTTTTATCTGCGCCGCGTACCGCATCGTGCAGCATAAAAATCAATGTTTCACACGCAGCATCAGACAGCGCGCAATGGTGAGTCGTATGAGCTTGGGCGCGACTGGCGGCGCGGATCGCCGCTTCGCTTTGTCCAAAAGTGGCAAGCGCGACAGGCAATAAGCGCATTGCCGCACCATTGCCAGCGTCGTGATCGGAATAAGGGGCTTCGGGATTACCTGTTTTACGAAAATACAGCAAGTTGCGACGCACGGTGTTTCCGATGTCCACAGGTTTGGCGCGCATCCAGTCGTCAAAGGCAATGGCAATCGCGATGGCTTCCACTTTGCCTTGCGACAATATCGCATTGCCGAGCGCAAGTGCCATCGTCGTATCATCCGTCACCGCGCCAGCGGGGAGATGCAACCAGCCGCCCCCGCACAGGGTGTCGTGTACACCATATTGCGCAACGATTTCACGGGGAATCATAAACTCCACCGTCGAACCCAATGCGTCGCCAAGTGCAAGTCCGAGGTAAGCAGCTGTGGCACGCTGGAGGCTATTCATGGGAAATAATCACACTTCAGGGCCGAAGCATTTCAAGTAATCCGCGCAGTATTCACACGAAGGGGCGCGACAGGCATTGATGCCTTCGCGTTCGCACAACTGCTTGTAGAGGAATTTCTTCCACTTCATATCGTGCACATTTTTTGCCGCCAGCACGGGGAAATTTTGGGTCATCAAACAACTGAGCGGTTCGCGTGACCATAAGCCAAGATCTTGCCACAGATGATCGTTTGCCATACATGCGGCAGTGACGATGTGCGCCATCCATTGCTCAGAAATATCTTGCCCTGCACAGTGCTCCAGCAATAAAGCCAGTATGTCATCGCGCTCCAAAGCACGCGGATCAGCAATCTGCTCGGTGTAGCGCAACGTCAACTTGGCATCGGGAAAATGCCGCGCCAACAATGCGCTGAAATCGGGTTGAGTCAGCCCAAGACCAGACGGCAACGCACCGCCGCCGTCCAGTTGACTGGCAATCATTTGTGCAAACAGTTCATCATTCGGCAGCCCGACGGTATGCGCCATTAACACTGCATACACACTAGGCGGCTGAGTGAGAGATGTTTGAGTTGGCATCATATCGGGCTGCATGATGATTATTTGCTGGGGTATTCGATCAACAAATCTTCGTCGCGCAATACCATCTGGCAAGCCAAACGCCATTCAGTGGTGATGACATCATTCACCTTCATGGCTTCGATTTGTGCGGCGGTGATTTTGCCAGAGTCTTTGAGGACGTTGATTTCACGATCAGTTAACGGACCTGCCATCGGGCCTTTATTGGACAAGTTGGTTACCTTGACCAAACAAGTCGAACATTCGCCATTTTCACAACCGAAGTCGATAGGAATGTGATTTTCTTTGGCAAGTGACAGCACGGTTTTTTTATGACTACCTGCAACGGCATATACCGTTTTGTCTTTGTGCAGTGGGCTAGAAAAAGTAATATTTGGCATTGCATTTGCTCCTTTGGGTTGGGTTGAAAAAAACTCCTTCCCCTTAGCAGGGGGAAGACGGGGATAGGGGTTGAAAGGTTACATTCGCGCGACGCTTTTTACCCCCACCCTAACCCTCCCCCTGCTAGGGGGAGGGAATAAAAACCTACGCCTTCACCGTAATATCACCGCCCAGCACTTGGGCTTGACAGGCGAGTCGGTGGTTGCGTCCTGCCATATTCTCTTGCAGGACTTGGTCTTCTAAAATCGAGCGTTCACTCATGTTTTCCATGCCTGATACGATCTTCATCATGCAAGTGCCACATTCGCCTTCACGGCAACCATAAGTAATACTGGCACCGACCTTTTCGGAGATTTCGATCAAGCGTGTCCCTGCGGGAACCGTGACGGTGACACCGAGTTTTTCAAACGTAACATTGGCTTTAGGCATGGTATTTATTCCTGTGCAAGTAATTCGGATAAAGAAATGACGCGGCGTTCGACCGTGCCCGTGAGATGTTCCGCAAGCTGTTTGCCCAAGTCGCGGCATTTTTCGAGTTCGCCTTCGGTGGGAATCAATCGCGCCCGCACGCCTTTGAGTGGGACACGCAGCTTGAGTCCACGCAGTCGATCTTCAATCATATTGATCGCCTCGCCGCTCCAACCATAAGAACCAAAAGCCGCGCCTAATTTCTCGCTGACTTTGATCACCGCCAAGGATGACAGTAAGTCCCACACGGGTTTCACCGCATCCCCATTGATGGTGGGCGAACCAAAGGCGATGCCATCGGCTTCTTCGATTAAATCCACAAACGGCAAGTTGCCCATGGCTTGTAAGTCATACAAGGACACGCGTACGCCCGTCACCGTTTCCGCACCTTCCGCCACGGCATGTGCCATCTGAGCCGTATTGCCGTAAGACGAGATGTAAAACACCAGCAGCGATTTATGGTTGCTACCGATTTCGTTATGCAGCAGGGGTGAAGCAAGTTGGCGATAACGCTGCATATAACTTTTGGGCGCATCGCGCAAAATCGGCCCATGCGCAGGCGCAATCACCGTCAGCGACAAAGGTTCGAGCAACGCCAACGCGTCCAAAACATATTCGCGAAAGGGGCGCATGATGTGCTGGTAGTAATACTCAAACGAAAATCTGAAATCGCCGACTTTGTCATTAAACAGCCGCGTATCACAAAAATGGCAACCAAACACATCGCCACTAAACAACACACCCAGCTCTTCTACCAATGTGCATTGTGTGTCAGGCCAATGCAAAAAGGGGGTGCTGAAAAAACGCAAGGTGCGCCCACCCAAATCGACGCTATCGCCCGTTTCCACCACGGCGTAATCCAGCTCGGTATTTTTCACCAAGGCTTTCAACATCAATTGCGCCTTAGCGGAAATATAAAGTTTGGCTTGTGGTGCACGGCGCATCAATTCGGGCAATGCGCCCGTATGGTCAGGCTCCAGATGATTCAGCACAATGGTGCTGATTTCGTCATAACGCGCTACCTGCTCCAATCGCCTAAAAAATTCCTCCGCGTGCGAGGCTTTTACCGTGTCGATAATCGCCACACCTTGCGTACCGCGCACGCAATAGGCGTTATAAGTCGTACCATTTGCCGTTTTAAGAATGATGTCAAACTCGCGCAAGCTGGGGTCGAGCGCGCCTATCCAATGCGTATTGGGCGCAATTTCAACCGCATCTGGCACGGGTTTCATACTGTCTCTTCGGGTGCAGGGCAAGATTGAGAACGATGACAGATGGGACACGCCTCAGCTTCTGCCGAGGGTGCATCTGCCAACCCTATCCAAGCACGTACAGCCTCGGCATTGAACCCAACCCTGCGTTTGCCCGATACTTCCATCAATGGACGGCGAATGAGCAAAGGCTCGGCGATCATCATCGCCAACGCAGCTTCTGCCGTTGCCGCATCGGGATCGACTTCACCTGATTTGATGCGTGGCGCACTGGGGTTAAACCATTGGGGGACAGGCGTTTCGCCAAAAAAGGAAAGTAAGCTAGGCGCATCCCATGCTTCTAGCAACAAATTCTTAGCGCAAACCGTATGTCCAGATGCGGTCAGCCATGCCTTTTGCTTGGTGTTATTACCACAGCCTGGTTTTTCATAGAAAATAACAGTTGCCATGATTTCTCCTTAATCTGCTCGCACAGGAATACCTGTCAACGAACCAATTGGATTCATCGGCACGCCATCTTCATTCAAAATCGCGCCCTCAATCGGACAGATGGCAGCACATTGCGGGTCTTCAAAATCCCCCGCACATTCCGTACATTTATCGGGATCAATCAAGAAATGCGGCTTCGCCTCATAAATTGCTTTACTGGGACACAAGGGTTCACATGCCCAACAGTTGGTACAGGATTCGATAATTTCGAGTGACATGATATTTCCTTGTGTGTCAGTATCATTCCCTCCCCCTAGCAGGGGGAGGGTTAGGGTGGGGGTAGGAACGTTCACTTGTAACGAACCATTCAACCCCCATCCCAGCCTTCCCCCTGCTAGGGGGAAGGAGTCGTGTTGTCAATCGCCTTTGACGGCGCGAATTACGCCACTTTCAGTTGCAAATTCACAGGCTTATCTAACTTTCCCGCCGCGCGCATCTCTTCATAAACCTTGAGTACCGCATCTTCGATCGGCTCCATCGCGTGTTCACCATTAGGTTGAATACCAGCGGCTTCCAATGGCCCCCAAGGTTCATACCCAACCTTACTGCATAGCACCACTTCGCAACCTGCTAACACACGCAACGTCGTATCGAGTGCACTTTCACCATCACCGCAGGTGTCGCCACCTTCACAATAAGGTTTAGTCTTGCGGTGACCGATAAAGCGCATACCCTCAGACGAGGCTTCGTAAATCAAAAACTCACTGGCATGTCCAAAATGTTCGTTGATGACACCATTCCCCTTGGTCGCAACCGCCATCAGCACAGGGCGCGTGACTTCTTTCGGTTTCAGCCCTTGGATACTAACCAGTTGCACCTTAGTTTCTTTAGCAAGACGTTTACTTTCCAGCTCTTCGTTGATCGCCGCATGTACCTCGGCGCGCATCTTCATCGCTTCGGGGTAGTTAATTTCCATCTGCTCAACCTTGTCCATAGTGAACTCAGAACCTCTATCCTCGCCAAGCAGACCAACTGCATCCGCACGACATTGACGACAATGGCGCATCATATTCATGTCGCCTTCGCAGGCATCCTGCAAAGCTTGCAGTTCTTCATTGGTCGGACCACGTTGCCCCGTCAGCCCATAGTAAGTGCCATGTTCCGCTTCAGAAATCAGCGGCATCACGTTATGCAGAAACGCGCCCTTGGCTTTGACGATTTTGGAAACCTCTTCCAAATGTTTATCGTTCACACCTGGAATTAAGACCGAGTTCACCTTGACCAAAATACCCTTGGCGACCAGCATTTCCAAACCCTTTTGTTGCTGGGCAATCAGAATTTCAGCTGCCTCGCGTCCCTTGATGCGCTTGTTTTTCCAGAAAATCCACGGATAAATCTGCGCACCTACGTCAGGATCGACGCAGTTAATGGTGATAGTCACATGGTCGATGTTGTACTTCGCCAACTCCTCCACATTGTCTGGCAGCGACAAGCCATTGGTCGAAACACACAGCTTGATGTCAGGGGCTTGCTCGGACAACATGCGGAACGTCTCGAAAGTGCGTTCGGGGTTGGCTAAGGGGTCCCCAGGTCCTGCGATGCCCAGCACCGTCATTTGCGGAATGGTCGCGGCGACTGCCAAGACTTTTTTGACCGCTTGGACAGGATGATGCAATTCCGACACCACGCCAGGGCGCGATTCATTGGCACAGTCGTATTTGCGATTGCAGTAATTGCACTGGATATTGCACGCAGGTGCAACGGCGACGTGCATACGGGCAAAATAGTGATGCGCCTCTTCAGAGTAGCAAGGATGATTGAACACCTTCTCGCGAATATGCTCTGGCAAGTGATTCATCTGATCGTCAGTCGAGCCGCACGATCCAGCAGAGCAACCGCCTTTGGGGGCTTCGCTTGCTGCGTTGTTTATGACAGGTAGTTGCACGTGATGTCCTCCGACTAAGGTTTGCTAATACATCAGCAAACACCGTGCCTAGACATCACTTACACATAACAAAATGATTTGTATATGCATTTTTTACGCCCCACGCTCAACTGTCGTAAATAACACATGACACGCAGCTTGGCTTGTGGCAAAGACGACAAAATCACAGAGTGCCGCGACAAGATCAATCAAACTAGGACAAGACACTATCGCGATAAAATTTTCGCTCCAATTCTGAATCAAGTGCATAGATAAAAATTAAGTTCCATCATTTATATCATCTCGCCAACGTGATACCCTCACAACAGATTAACGAAAGTTTGCCCTCATGCTTAAAAAACACCTCACGTTCATCTGCATTCTGGTGCTAATGGGATGCCAAAAAGCCCCCTCACCTCACGTAGAACCTGTGCAGAAAATCACGGTTGCTTACACCTATCAACCGCAAAGCACCTTGGTTCACATTGCCGTGGCACAAGGCTATTTCGCGGAAGAAGGGCTGGAGGTTAAGTCACTGCTGCACACTTATGGCAAAGCTGCGCTGCAATCCGTGCTGGATAACCAGGCTGACTTTGCGACAGTCGCAGAAACTCCCGTGATGTTTAGCGTGTTGAAGGGCGAAAAAATTTTCGTGATTGCCAATATCGAAGCCAGTTCGTTAAATAATGCGGTGGTGGCAAGGAAAGATGCGGGGATTGTTACTTCCCGCGACCTGAAGGGCAAGCGCATTGGGTTTACACCTGGCACCACATCCGACTTCTTTCTGGATTCGCTGTTAACCGCAAATGGTCTCACCCGTCAAGAGATTCAACCCGTTCCATTGAAACCTGAAGAGATGCAAGCTGCCATCATGGCGAAGCGGGTCGATGCCGTTTCTACGTGGAACTATCCGTTAACCTTGATTGAGCACCAGCTTCATCCCAATGCCACAATGATTTACGATCAGGAAATCTATACCGAAACGTTCAACATCGCAGCACAGCAAGCTTTTGTGAAGCAACATCCAGAGACAGTTAAACGCTTTCTCCGCGCCTTGATTAAGGCGGAACATTTCGTGGCTCAATATCCAGAAGCTGCGCAGGTCATCATGTCTGCCGCAACTAAGATAGAACAGCGTCTCATCCATCAGGTGTGGAACGCGTTTAATTACCGCGTGGTATTGGATCAAACATTGCTCATTACCTTAGAGGATGAGGCGAGGTGGGCGATGAAAAACAAGTTAACCGATCAAACGATCATGCCCGACTACTCGCACTATATTCATACGGATAGCCTCAGGACTGTTAAACCTGAAGCAGTCAACATGCACCCCTAGGCAACCATGCGCATCACCAAACAATTATCCATTATCTCAGCGAGTACCGCCGCCGCGCTGGTCGTGCTGCTGCCCATACTCTTCTGGTCAGTTGCCGAATTCAGGCTCGCAAAAAGTGACTACGTGCTGAGCAATGCAATTGAAGTGAATTTCTTTGAACGAGCATCATTTAGGGATCAGTATTTTCTCTATCGTGAAGACCGTCTGCGCGCACAATGGGAACGAAACAGGCTCGCAGCTGACACGCTGTTGCATCAGGCAAAAGCGCAATTCCAACAGGAAGTAGATCAACAAACATTGGAACGACTACAAAGAAGTATTGAAGAGGTCGCGCTGATTTTTTACCGCATCGTCAAAAATACCGAGGTCATAAATACTGCCGCCAACAATCATGAGGTCTATGAAGAGCTAGATAAAAGGCTATACAGCCAACTGTTGCTCAAATCCAGCGAGGTTCACAATTTGACAAGGGCATTAAAGGATGCCACCGCAGAACGGGTTGAGCGCAGTTATCAACGCTTAATTTTCCTCGTAGGATTGTTCTCGCTTACCCTAGCTCTCATCACCATCCTAAGTTCAATGCAGCTCCGCGCGCTTATCCGCAGGGAGCTACTACCACTTCACGATGGTGCCAAGATCATTGCGGGCGGCGATCTGAGTTACCGAATTAAAATGGATAGAGTGGATGAATTCTCCGAACTCGCCCAGTCCATCAATACCATGACGGACGAACTTCAGACCTTTACCCAACAACTCAAAGCAGAAATCAGCGAACACAAACAGGCGGAAAGTACGCTTTGGAAATTGACCAATTTACTGCAAAGCATCATGGAAAACTTGCCCGCCAGTATTTTTTGGAAAGATCTTGAATCGCGCTATCTGGGTTGCAACACACGCTTTGCACTTGATGCGGGGCGAAACACGCCTGAAGAGTTAATTGGCAAGACAGATTTTGAAATGACATGGAAGGATCAAGCGGAACTCTACCGTGCCGACGATCACGCCACGATGGCATCAGGGATTCCCAAACTGGCTTTTGAAGAGCCTCAGACCACACCTGACGGCAGCATGATCTGGTTGCGCACCTCTAAGGTGCCGCTACGAGATGCAAACGACCAGATCATCGGCGTTCTGGGTTTCTATCAGGACATCACCGAGCATAAGCATGCTGAAAGTGCTTTGCGTGATAGCGAAATCCGTTACCGTTCCTTAGTTGAGAACTCGCCTCTCTGTATCCACGAGATAGACTTGTCGGGCAGATTCACCTCAATGAACCAAGCAGGGCTGCGGATGATGGGGGTGAATGATGAAAGCGAGATACGCGGTACGCTCTACATGGATTCGGTATGTGACACAGATAGGCAACGCATCAACACATTATTGACCCAAGCCTTTAGCAATGGGGCAAGTCGATTTGAATTCAAAGCCAGTGGTTCATGCGGCCCCATATTTCAATCCTGTTTTGTGCCGATCAAGGATAGTGCGGGCAAGGTCATTAAGCTGATGGGTATCACCGAAGACATCACAAAACGTAAATTTATTGAAGCAAAAATCAGTGAATTGAACCGTGATTTTGTGGCTTTTTTGGAAAATACCAGTGATTTTATCTACTTCAAGGACAGTAACAGCCGTATTCGTTTTTGTAGTCAGATTATGGCGAATATCACAGGGCATACCAGCTGGCGGGAGATGATAGGCAAGCATGATAATGAAGTTTTTCCCGAAGAAACTGCGAAAATTTACACTGAAGAAGAATTACCCGTTTTCCAAACAGGCAAACCCTTATTGAACAAAACCAATCCATACTATGACGCCACAGGCAAATTAGGCTGGCTCAATACCAGCAAGTGGCCATTGTTGGACGCAGAGGGCAAAGTGATCGGCTTGTTTGGCATCAGTCGTGACATTACGGAGCAAAAAATACTGGAAGATCAAGTCCACCAGTTGGCGTTCTATGACCCCCTCACCAAACTGGCAAATCGTCGTTTATTCAATGACCGTCTCGGCCAAACCATGTCATCTAGCAAACGCAAAGGATATTACAGCGCGGTCATCTTTCTTGACTTAGACAACTTCAAGCCATTGAACGACACACATGGGCATGTTGTGGGGGATTTACTCTTGGTAGAAGTGGCGACCCGTTTGAAGCATTGTGTGCGTGAGATAGACACGGTGGCACGCTTTGGAGGCGATGAGTTTGTGGTGATGATTAGTGAATTGTCAACCAAACGCAGAGCATCAAACGCGGAAGCATGTGTCATCGCCGAAAAAATTCGGCTCAGCTTATCCGAACCCTACTCACTCTCCTCCCACCGCGAAGGCCAACCCGATTCGGTGATCGTCCATCACTGCACGGCGAGTATCGGCGTCGTGGTCTTTATCAACCACGAAAAGGATCAAGAGCAGATTCTCGCGCGGGCAGATACGATGATGTACCTCGCCAAAACGTCTGGACGGAATGCGATTCGCTTGGATAATGAAACCACCCCCTCATCCCTGCCCTTATAATTTATTTTTGGACACCTCCCCTTTCCCACCCGTGGGCGAGGGGAATAAACATCAGGCTACATCAATGCCACGCTTTTCACTTGTGCAAAGACCTCCATGCCTGCAAGCAATTGCAGATGGTCGCGAGAGCGGCGGGTGATGCGGGAAAGCAAGGTGTGACTATCCCCCACGCGAAGTTTGACCATGACTTTGTCCACGCCTTCATCGCGCAATTCCGTGATGCGGGCAGTCAAAATATTGGTGATACTAGAACCTTGCGGCGCGTGTGTGGCAAGGCTGACATCCCGCGCCAGCACTCGCGCCCGCACAGGCATCCCCAAAGCTTGGTTGACTTTGCCCACCCACAACGAGCCACCCGAAAAATCCAGCCGCGTCAGGTGATAGGGTTCATCGTGTTGCGCCACCCGTGCTTCAATGACGGAACCCGCATCATCAAACGCCGCGAGCGGCAAATCTAGCCGTGCTAACGTTTCATGCAACGCGCCACTGGCTATCACTTTTCCTTGTTGCAACAATACTAGATGATCTGCCAGTCGGGTCACTTCTTCCATGGCATGGCTGACATACAACACGGGTATGGCTAATTCGCGGTGTAGACGCTCTAGGTACGGCAAGATTTCTTGTTTACTGGCGGAGTCCAGTGCGGACAGCGGTTCATCCATCAGCAAAATGCGCGGACTGGTAAGGAGCGCGCGCCCGATGGCGACACGTTGGCGTTCTCCCCCTGACAATTGCGCGGGATCACCGCGTGCGATGAGATGTTCCAACCCTAACCACGACACCACTTGTTCCAAGGGGACTTTGCGTTCGGCTGGTTTAATCCGTTTGTAGCCATACTCCAAATTCGCCCGCACAGATAAATGCGGAAACAAGCTGGCTTCTTGGAACACATAACCCAAGGGACGTTGATGCGTGGGCAAAAACACGCGTTCGTTTTGCCAGATTTCGTCGTTAATCGACAAACTGCCCGTGGCGCGTTCTAAGCCTGCAATACAGCGCAACAAAGTCGTTTTGCCCGAACCTGATACGCCGAAGAGTGCAGTCACACCCACGGCGGGTGCTTGGAATTTAACATCCAAGCTGAAGTTGGGATGGGAAAGGGTGAAGTGGGCGTGGATCGCCATGCTATTTTTCCCCGTGATGTAGGTGCGAATTTATTCGCACGATTTTTCGTTCCCGTCCCAAAAGGCGTGCGAATAAATTCGCACCTACGGCCAATGTCTTCACCGTTTTCCCTCTTTCCCACCTAGCAAATACAAACCCAACAATACCACAAATGAAAATAGCACCATGCCGCCCGCCAGCACATGTGCCGCATCGTATTCCATCGCTTCGACGTGACTGTAGATGGCGACTGAAAGCACCCGCGTTTCACCGTCGATATTGCCGCCCAGCATCAACACCACGCCAAATTCACCCACGGTATGGGCAAAGGCAAGAATCATGGCGGTGAGAAAACCAGGGCGCGCCAGTGGCAACGCGACGCTAAAGAACTGATCCAACAGACTCGCCCGCAAGGTGGCCGCCACTTCCAAAGGTCGCTTGCCAATGGACTCAAAGGCGTTCTGGATAGGTTGCACCGCGAAAGGCATGGAAAACAACACCGAGCCTATGACCAATCCTGCGAAAGTGAAAGGTAGTCTGCCTAGATTCAGCGCATGGGTTAGTTCGCCCACGACCCCATGCGGCCCCATCAACAACAGCAGGTAGAAACCCAATACCGTCGGTGGTAAGACCAGCGGCAACGCAACCAACGAAGCGATGATGCCTTTATACCAACGACGGCTATGCGCCAACCACCACGCAAGTGGTGTGGCAATCAATAACAGCAATAGTGTAACCACGCTCGCCAGCTTGAGCGTCAGCCAGACGGATTGCAGATCAGCCGGGGCTATATTGAGCATCATGTTTAGGGCAAGTCATATCCAAAACTGCGTATGATGGTCTTTGCCTTTTCGCCCTTTAAAAAAGTGAGGAATGCTTGCGCTGCGGCTTTATCTTTTGCGGCAGACAATTGCACGGCACTTTGTTTAATCGGATTGTAAAGATGCGCAGGGACTATCCACCATGAACCCTCGGTGACTTTGCCGTTTTGAGTAATCTGTGACAATGCGATAAAAGCTAACTCTGCATTGCCCGTGGCGGCAAATTGGTAAGTCTGAGTAATACTCTCTCCCGTCACCAGTTTGCCCTGCACAGCATTCCACAAGCCCAGTTCTTCCAGTGTTTCTTTTGCTGCCAGCCCATAAGGTGCCAGTTTGGGATCGGCATATGCAAGCTTGTTGTAGCCGCCCTTACGCAACACATGCCCTTTGTCATCCACATAGCCAGACTGCGCGCTCCACAACACCAGCTTGCCCAAGGCATAGACAAAACGCGAACCTTCAACCGCCAGTCCTTCTTTCTCCAACAATTGAGGATTTTTTTCATCTGCTGCGAGGAGCACATCAAATGGCGCGCCTTCTTTAATCTGTGCGGTGAATTTACCACTAGAGCCGAAACTCAATTTCACCGTATGCCCCGTTTCCTTTTGAAACTGAGCAACGATTTGTTGCACAGGGGCGGTAAAGTTCGCCGCCACCGCTGCATTGACTTCGCCAGCATAAACGGTGTTTGCCATCATGCCACACAGCAACGCCCCCAATAATACGCGTGATTGACTCAGTTTCATTTGCGACTCCTTTATGCCGTCACGGCGAGAATAATGTGCGATGCCTTAATCAGTGCGCAAGCTTTCACGCCCTCTTTAAGCCCCAAGGTCTTGATGCTGTCATTGGTCACAATCGCCGCCACGCTCTTGCCACCTGCTAATTCGATGACCACTTCGCCATTGACCGCACCTTCCTGACAACGCACCACCGTGCCATGCAGCTCGTTGCGCGCGCTGGTTTTAAAGCCCTCGGAAGTCGTGACAATCACCCACGGGGCTTTGACCATCGCATAGGTCTCCGAGCCAATTTTCAACCCCAGATGCTCCACACTTTCGTTGGTAATCACCGCCGCCAAGGTATCGCCACCCCCAATATCCAACACCACTTCGGCGTTAATGGCTCCCGTTTTGATACTTTTAATGTTACCCAAAAACTGATTGCGTGCACTTGTTTTCATATCGAATCTCCTCATTAAATGATAATACTCATCAAAATCATCCATCACCTGCGCCAGCTTTTTGAGCACTTGCTCTCGCTCCTGCTCCAGCCGCCGATACGCACCCGCCACCCGCCGCCCATAGGTCGTGAGCGTCGTCCCGCCACCTTTCTGCCCCCCCGTTTTACGTTCGACTAACGGTTGCTCAGAAAGATTATTGATGCTCTCCACCGCTTCCCACGCCGCTTTATAGCTCATGCCCATCGCACTCGCCGCTGCGGAAATAGAACCCGTCGCATCAATACGTTCCAATAATTCCAAATGATCCCAGCGTCGGCCTTTCGCAATTTTCAACTTAGAAAATGCGGCTGATGCTGGGGTTTGTTCTACTTTTTTCGCTGTCATTGCGCGTCCCATCCTGTTCTCCACGTTATAACCTTGCACCACCCAACGATAAGCAAAAACGATGCCACGCCCAGTATCTTGCCCGTGCATACTTGCCCCGTCCCCTCCGTAGCCCGTATGCAATACGGGTTAAACGCCAACGGGGCAAAAATCCCGTATTGCATACGGGCTACGATGAACCTGTTGGTTTCTCAACAATTTAGCGGCTTCGTTACAACCCAAAGGCTACAACGCTAAGCCTTGTCCATGCGTGAAGTATTGCTACGTCTTGATTTGCTGGTTTTGGCACGCGCTTTGCTTGGATGAATTTCGTTATGCACTAATTTACATAACCGAATTTATCACATACTGGAGATTAAGATGAAAAAAAATTGGACAACAAAACCGTTATGGCTGGCTTGCATGATGGCGTGTTCGGCATCCGCAGAAGTATTTACCTTAGGCGAAGTCATGGTCACCGCCCCCAGTCCACGTCCCGCCTTGGGTACGGCGCAAACCGTGACCCAAGAAGAATTGCGCTTATTCAATGGCGAGACCATAGGCAAAGCCTTGAGTCGTTTGCCTGGCATTACGGGGACAGAAGGCGGTGGGCGCAACGAGCAAATGCTGAACATTCGCGGTTTTGATTTACGCCAAGTCCCTGTTTTTGTGGATGGAATTCCTGTGTATGTGTCATATGATGGCTATGTGGATTTGGGGCGGTTTAACACCTTTGACTTGACCGCGATTAACGTCTCCAAAGGATTTAGCTCGGTGCTGTATGGACCGAATACCTTAGGCGGCGCGATCAATTTGATTAGCCGCAAACCGACTAAATCCTTTGAAGGGGATGTGACTGCTGGGGTCTATCAAAATAAAAGCATGGGCAACAATGGTTTTCACACCGATGTGAATATGGGCGGCAATCAAGGCACTTGGTATTGGCAAGCCAGCGGCTCGTATTTGAATCGCGATCACTATCTGTTGTCGGGCAATTTTCAACCCACCGCCTTGGAAAATGGCGGGGTGCGTGAAAACTCATACAACCGCGATAAAAAGCTCAACTTCAAAATCGGCTGGACACCCAATGCGGGCGATGAATACTCGCTCAATTACATTAACCAACAAGGGGCTAAAGGCACGCCAGTATATGCAGGGAAAGACCCCGCGACCATCAAAGCAGCGCGCTATTGGCAGTGGCCGTATTGGGACAAAGAAAGTTTGTACTGGGTATCTCGCACCGCTATCGGGAGTGATGCTTATCTCAAAACGCGGATTTATTACGATAAATTCCAAAATTCGATCCAAAACTTCAGTAACAACACTTACACCGTATTAGGCGCAATGCCTTTTATGCAAAGCTGGTACGACGATTATAGCTATGGCGGCAGCATGGAATTTGGCACGCAATGGTCGAAAAATAACACGCTGAAGTTTGCCGCGCATTTAAAAGACGATGTGCATCGTGAGCATAATTTGGGCAACCCGATTCAAAATTTCAAAGACCGCACCACCTCGTTGGGGGTAGAAGACACGCATCATTTTAATGACCAACTCAAGGTCGTGGCGGGGATTAGCTACGATGCGCGAGATACCGTGCAAGCGCAGAATTTTCTGGCAGGCAAGCTGGTGGATTTCCAACAAGGCAACGCGGCGGCATGGAATCCGCAACTGGGTGCGTTTTACAAGCTGACTCCCAACCACGAACTCCATGCCACGGTTTCACGCAAAAGCCGCTTTCCGACCATGAAAGATCGCTATTCCTATCGTTTGGGCACAGCGATTCCCAATGCCGCCTTGCAAGCAGAAAAATCAACGAATTATGAATTGGGCATTTCCAGTGCATTGGGCGAGCGGGTGCGCTTAAATGGTGCGGTGTTTTATCACGATGTGCAGGACATGATTCAAGCGGTTGCCGTCACTCCCACCACCTTGTGCGCGCCAACTGCTTTTGCGTGTACCCAAATGCAGAATATCGGCAATGTCCGCACCCAAGGGCTGGAATTAGGCGCACTTGCCTTTTTGTCCGACAAAGTGGAAGTGGGCGCGAATTACACCTTGTTAAATCGTCGCAACATCAGCAACCCCACCTTGATGCTGATTGATGTGCCACTGAAAAAATTCTCCTCTTACGCCAAATGGCAAGTCAGCGAACCGTTGTCGATTTTGGGTAGCGTAGAGGCAAATTCGTGGCGTTATAGCGCGACCAACGCCACGCGCATCGCGGGGGGATTTGGCATTGCCAATATCAAAGTCATGTACCAATTCAACCAAGCATGGTCTGCTGAAGCGGGGGTGAATAATCTGTTGGATAAAAATTACATGATGATTGAAGGGTATCCGCTGGAAGGACGCAACTTCTTCGCCAATGCCAGCTTTAAATTTTAGGAGCATGACCATGAAATACGCAAAAAGACTCTTTTTCGTTTGCCTATTGTTGTGGTCACAACTGTCCATCGCCGCCGAAAAGGTGGTGGTGTTGACCAGTTATCCACAAGAGGTGATTACCCAATTTGAAGCTGCATTCGAGCAAGCCTATCCAAACTTTCGCTTGGAAATTCTCTGGCGGCAATCGCGGGATGCCATGACCTATTTGCATCAACCCCATCCTTCGGTCGATGTGTACTGGACACCCGCGCAACGTAATTTCGCCACGCTGGCTCAAGAAGGCGCGTTTCGCCCTTTAGACATTGATTTGCATGGCTTGCCTAAAAAAATTGGGGGCTTTCAAATTTCTGACCCCGATGGTCAGTATGTTGCCAGTGAAACCGCAGGCTATGGTATGGCGTATCACCTTGGCGAATTACAGCGATTCCATTTCCCTATTCCAGACGATTGGAAAATGTTGGCATCCCCTGATTTTAAAGGACATATTGCCCTGCCGATTCCAAGCAAAGTAGGCTACGCGCCGATGTTGATGGACACTTTATTGCAAAGTGAAGGCTGGGAATCAGGCTGGAATCTGTTAGGACAAATTGCCGCGAATGCCGACCTTGCGCAGTCAGGAGCAACTTTTATTTCGGATGACGTGGGCAGAGGGCGCGTGGCGGTGGGCATCACCATCGACTTTTTTGCCACCTCTGCCATCGCCAATGGCAAGCCATTACGCTTTGCCTATCCGAAAAAAGTTGGCTACTCCCCCGCGCATATCGGCATTTTCCGCGAAAGCCAACAATTAGCAGGCGCACGCGCATTTGCTCAATTCGTGTTATCCGAACAAGGTCAGCGGCTGTTGTTTCACGCCGACATTCGCAAACTGCCCGTGCGCCCTGCCGTGTATGCCCATAAACCAACAGGCTATTTTGATCCTTTTGCAGCGGTGCTGCGTGCGGCATATTCCTACGACATGGCAGCGGGGTTAGCACGACAAGAGCTGGTCAGCGCGCTGTTTGATGCCTTAATTACCCGTCCACATCAGGCATTAACCACGATGTGGGATGCCATTCGCCAAGCTGAAAAATACGCGCCAAACGACCCGCGCATCGCCCTCGCCCGCCAACATGCCAACTGGTTGCCCGTATCGAGTGCGCAAATAAATGATGCCAAACTTCAGCAAATGTTTATTCAACGCAACGATCAAACGGCACTGCTTGAGCAACAGTGGGATGCCGACATCGCTTTGCACTACGCAGAAGCGACGCAATTGGCGCAAGCCATTTTGGGAGAGGTGAAATGAAACGCACGCTTCAGCTTACTTTGCTGCTCTTTTGTCATCAGGCAATGGCAGATGAATCGGCGGTCACCACGACTGACGCGACCCGCACCGCCTACAGCCAGCCGATTCCAGCCTTAACCGCTGCCCAACGCCCACCATTTTTGCAAGGGCGTAGTTTGGTGCGGCAAGTTTGGGTCATTCCACCGAGCGAAAACCGTGAGATTGCAGGATTAGGTCCGCTGTACAACCGCATTTCCTGCATCGCCTGTCATGCGGGCAATGGACGCGGCTTTGCACCCGCCACGCCGCAAGAACCCATGCGCTCGATGTTGGTGCGGCTCAGTATTGCAGGCGAAAATCCCCATGGCGCACCGAATCCGCATCCCGTTTATGGCGACCAATTAAACGAAAACGGCGTGCCGAGTGTGCAGGGCGAAGGCAGGGTAGCGGTGCATTACACCCCACGCCGCATTCAACTAAACGGCGGGGAACACGTCAGCTTGCGCCAACCGCATCTAAAATTCACTGAACTGGGCTATGGCGCAATCGCCCCTGACGTGATGACTTCCCCGCGTATCGCGCCCCCGATTTTTGGCTTAGGTTTGTTGCAAGCCGTGCCAGAATCCACCATCGTGGCGCAAGTCAGCGCACCCAAACCCAAGGGGATTCAAGGCAAAGTTAATCGAGTATGGGATGCGCTACAACAAAAAACCGTGCTGGGACGTTTCGGTTGGAAAGCCAATATGCCGAATGTGCATCAACAAATTGCAGGCGCATTTGTCGGCGATATGGGCATCACCTCGCCTATTTTCCCCGCCGAAAACTGCACGGCGACACAAGCCAACTGCCAACTTGCCCCCAGCGCAGGCAAGCCAGAACTGAGTGCGCAACAACTAGAGGCAACCGCGTTTTATCATTTCGCCTTGGCAGCACCACAAGCACGTCAGCCGCAAGATAAAGAAGTACAACGGGGCGCACGCCTTTTTCAACAGGCACAATGCGCTGCGTGCCACACCCCCACCCTCACCACGGGCGAATTCCCCGCCTTGCCCGCACTCGCCCATCAAACCATACACCCGTACAGCGACTTGCTTTTGCACGACATGGGTGAAGCGCTGGCAGATCATCGCCCAGATTTTCAAGCCACAGGACGCGAATGGCGCACCCCGCCATTATGGGGAATTGGTCTGGCACAAAAAATTGAACCCCGCGCAAGCTTTCTCCACGACGGACGCGCCCGCACCTTGCTAGAGGCGGTGTTATGGCACGACGGCGAAGGACGTACCGCCGCACAAGCCGTGATCAACATGTCAGTCTCGTCTAGGCGCGCGCTGTTGAGGTTTTTGCAATCGCTGTAAGCCTGTTTATTTCAAGTACACGAGGTTCACAACAACCGCATTCTGATACGTGAGACAGCCCTCAGCACGAATCAGAATGCGCAAGCGTTATATCTTAAATAACATAATGAAAAGTGAAATTCCCCTCCACGCACGGTATCACACACCCTAGATCATGACGCAAAATAGCAACATTTTGTTAGATGATGAACAAATTAGCTGATTTATGACATACATTTGCCACACAAAACCGCCTGCTATCATTTGGCATCGACTATTTTAATCCTTGGCATGTCCCTTGCTTATATGGGATTGCGTTATGCACTAATTGACATAACGAAATCAAACCACCTAGGAGCTTAAAATGTCTAAACGTAATTTACTAAACCCACTACTCGCCCTTTCCCTAACCCTTCCCGTTGTCGCACTGGCAGACACTGGCAATGTGACGCTGTATGGCGCAGCCAATGTTTCATATGATTTCATCAATACAGGGACTAGCACAGCAGGTGTACAAGGAACAAGCATCCACAAGGTTTCGAGCAACGCCTCTCGCTTAGGATTTAAAGGTTCAGAAGATCTCGGTGATGGCTGGTCGGGCAATTGGCAAGTCGAATCACTGATTGCACTCGACAACGCGGGCGGCACTTTCGCCACGCGCAACACCTATGCTGAACTGGGCAACAAACAATATGGTGCTTTATTGCTGGGACGATATGACACGCCTTATAAGCTGTCCACGCGCAAGTTAGATCCCTTTGGTGACAGCATTGGCGACAATCGCTCACTATTTGGTGGCGTGACAGGAAGTTCGGCCAGCGTCGCATTTGATGGCAGACAACCTGATGTCATTTTCTATAAATCACCGACTATAGAAGGATTTAGTGCCGCCATCGCCCAAGTCAACCTAAACGAAGCCGCCACCACCAGCGCAGTTGCAAAAGCCAGCGCGACTTCATTGGCTGCCATGTACGACTCAGGCACACTACATGGCTCAATCGCCTACGAAACACACAAACTAGACACCGTGCGTATCGGCGGGAAGGAAAATGCTTTGCGTGCTGGTCTGGGTTACAACTTCGATGATTTTGTCATCGGGATGGCTTTTGAAAAAACCAGCGACACCTTAGGCGGAGCGGCCGCACCTGCCGCTTGTGCGAAAGTGGCTGCGGGAACCAACTGTTTGGGGCATAGCGCATGGTATGTGACGGGCAAATACACCTTTGACAGCAATATCGTCAAAGCCGCCTACACCCGTGTCGGCAACTTGGGCGCAACAGCCAATAGCGGGGCTTATCAACTCTCCCTCGGCTATGATCGTCGTATCAGCAAACGCACCACGCTCTTCGCCCTATATACCAAACTAAACAATGAACGCGCCGCAAACTATGGCTTAGGCAACACCGCTTTCTCCAGTGGTGCTACCCCCTCCATCGGCGCAGGTGCCGCACCTTCGGCTGTTTCGTTCGGGATGAAATACGCGTTTTAAGGCGATACCGTTTTATTCGTCATCCCCGCAAAAAGCCTGCCCTGCAAAAGCGTGGGGCGGGGATCTGGCACGTTGGTTTAACTGGATTTAGGTATCGGCAAGCATGACGAAATCCCAATAATTCGCATTTCCTTAGTTGATTGATACAACCCAAATTTCAAGTGCCAGACGACCTCACTCGACTGCACATTGCCCTTAATGCCGCTTGTCTTGGCACAAAATTTAGCGTTTAATCCTGCTCGCATAAAGTTACGCGATACGTCTGTGCTAGGACAAAAGCCGTAACGTGGAACGTCCCTTTATCCAGCAAAAGCAGACAACGCCATGCTTGAAAAAAACTTACGCCTTATTTCACAATACGACTTCTTTAAGTAACAATAGGTTATCGAACAATGAAAAACGTTACGCGGCAATATTACGATGAGTTACACGGCACTTTTACCACCTATAATACGTTGGGTATCTAAAGAATGAGCCTTAATCTTCTCGCAAGTGACGACAAGCTAAAGGGGCGATTCATGCTCGCCCTCCAGAAGGCAATCGTCGAAATGTTTGATGCTGGAGACTGGAACGAGATTGGATATCAGACAGGTCAGCACGACTACATACTCCACCACGCTAGGCTGTTACGTAGCCTCGGGTTTGGAGATGACGACTATGGTGGTTGCGTTTTCCAGGTTCTCAACCATTTTGGGCAGCACGACGAATCGGCACTCTTCCAAGTCGCAGAACACCAGAAGATAAGACCATATCTTGAAAAGCATAATCTTGATATCCTGATAGACCTAGGCCTCTCCGATGCACACGTTCAGACGGCTATTCAATCCCCGCTATCGGCGGGAGAAGTTGTTAGGCGGGCACTCGCCGATTCTGAAAAGCTTCTTCAGTCTAGCGGCGCAGTAAGTGCCATAGATCGACTGCACACCGCACTCCATGGCTACCTTCGAGCAGTGTGTGCAGACGCACATCTTACTGTGGCTGAGGGTGCATCGATCACCGCGCTGTTCAAAATCGTAAGAACCAAGCACACATCACTTCAGGACCTTGGGTCTCAGTCAGATGAGATCGTCAGAATATTGACTTCGTTCGGTACTGTCATCGACTCCGTCAATACCATCAGAAATCATGCGAGCGTCGCACATCCAAATGAGAATATGCTCAATGATGATGAAGCATCGCTTGTGGTCAATGCCGTGCGCACATTGTTCAACTACCTAGTTAGAAAGGTCGGCTAACGTGACAAGATCCAACACTACGATCCAAGGGACGCTGCACCAGAAAGCAGCGCAGTGTCCCTTCGCGCTACGTCAGTCACCCGCTTCAAATGAAACCAATCGAAATCAAGCGTAATAGGTTGTGGCTTGCCGTTGGGTTTGTGACAGTCATCGCTCTTGGCATTGCCTCTCGCAAGTTTCCGTGGCTTTTCCCCGCGTTTGTTGGCAAATACTCTGGTGATTCGCTTTGGGCACTCATGGTTTTCTTGGGTTGGGCTTTCTGCAAGCCTCAAGCGTCAACACGAAACATTGCGGCTCTCGCCTTCGGAACATCGTGTCTCGTCGAGTGCTCGCAACTTTATCAAGCGGCTTGGCTCAACTCAATTCGCAGCACGACGCTCGGTCACCTCGTACTCGGTTCAACCTTTTCTTGGCTCGATATCGCCGCATATGCCGTTGGGGTTTTGATTGGATCGCTTGTCGATGCTTCAGCCAAGTCAACGTGCGCAACCCGTGACGCATGCAGCACAAAATGAATCGTGCAGCGCACTTCTCTTTAGGCGGATTCGCGCAAGCAGTCCGCTATTTTGTCGCGCTTCCTCGGCTGTTTGTATCAACGGCCAATAGAAATGTCCGCTTTTCTCGCGCCTGAATCGCGTAAAATGCGCGTTTTCGATTTTTAGGCAATGACCATGTTATCCCAACTGACCGCACTTTCCCCCCTCGATGGACGTTATCACGACAAAGTTTCCGCCTTGCGCGGGTATTTCAGCGAATTTGGGCTGATTCGTTTTCGGGTATTGATTGAAATTGAATGGCTAAAGGCGTTGAGCGCGCAGCAGGATATTGTTGAAATCGCACCGTTTTCAGCGGAAACCATTGCGCGTTTGGACGCGTTGAATGCCAACTTTTCCGAGGTGGATGCGGCGGCGATTAAGAAAATTGAACGCACCACCAACCACGACGTGAAAGCGGTGGAATACTGGTTGCGTGAGCAATTGGGTAGCCAACCTGAAACAGCGGGTGTGTTGGAATTTATCCATTTCGCGTGCACTTCGGAAGACATCAACAACTTGAGCCACGCGCTGATGTTGAAGCACGCCCGCGAAGCGGTGATGTTGCCCGCGCTGCAAAAAGTCATCGCCCGCTTGACCGATTTGGCACATCAACACGCGGACTTGCCGATGTTGTGCCGCACCCACGGACAAACCGCCACGCCCAGCACCTTGGGCAAAGAAATGGCGAACGTGGTGTATCGCTTGCAACGCGCTCAACAACGCCTCGCACAAACCGAAGTGTTGGGCAAAATCAACGGCGCGGTAGGTAACTACAATGCACATTTGTCGGCATACCCAAATGTGGATTGGGCAGCGTTCTCTCAACGCTTTGTCGAAGCGCAAGGCATCACCTTCAATCCCTACACCATTCAAATTGAACCACATGATTATATGGCGGAATTGTTCGATGCGTATGCGCGCATCAACACCATTTTGATCGACTTAGAACGCGATATTTGGGGCTATATCTCGCTGGGATTCTTCAAACAAAAAGTCGTCGCGGGCGAGGTCGGCTCTTCCACCATGCCGCATAAAGTCAATCCGATTGATTTTGAAAACGCCGAAGGCAATGCAGGCATGGCAAATGCGCTGTTGAAACATCTGTCCGAAAAATTGCCAATTTCCCGCTGGCAGCGCGATTTGACCGACTCCACCGTGTTGCGCAACATGGGCGTGGCGTTGGGCTACACCTTGTTGGGCTATGAATCGCTGTTGAAAGGCTTGAACAAATTGGAAGCCAATCCGCAACGCTTAGCGGATGACTTGAACAATAGCTGGGAAGTGTTGGCAGAACCAATTCAAACGGTCATGCGCCGCTATAACATCGAAAATGCCTACGACAAACTCAAAGCCTTGACCCGTGGGCAAAGCGGCATCAACCGCGATTCCTTGCGCGAATTTATCCTCACCTTAGATATTCCTGAGGACGAAAAAACGCGCTTGATGCAGTTGTCGCCTGACACCTATATCGGTACGGCAGCGGTATTGGCAAAAGCGATTTAACTTGCGCCCTCCCCGTGGGAGAGGGAAGCACATAATTCCCTCCCCCAAGCAGGGGGAGGGTTAGGGTGGGGGTAGAAATGGCTCGTTTGTAGCGCAAACCTTCAACCCCCATCCCAGCCTTCCCCCTGCTTGGGCATAGGTATCTACACAACTTTCAATCATTTTGGAATAAGGGTGTATTAAACTTTTCATTCAAAAACAACAATATCCGAATGTCTGGATTTGAACCCAGACTCCCCTCGCCCACTTGTGGGAGAGGGGCAGGGGGAGAGGGTACGCCGACGGAGCGAATTGCATCCAGACAAGGGCATGTGCAACGCGCCCCCTACAAATTATGAAGCATGTTGTTTTTAAATGAAATTCTACCCCCACCCTAACCCTCCCCCTGCTAGGGTGAGGGAACAAAGTTGTGTAGATACCTATGCTGCTTGGGGGAAGGAGCATGCTCTCTACGATTTTAATCACAAATCACATTCATCCTGTCGGGCGAGGGCATCACTCAATCAGGTATCAATATCGTCGGCAACGGATTGGACTCTAAAGCGGGGTAATCCTTGCTGAAATGCAATCCTCGGCTTTCGTGGCGTTGCAACGCGCTGTTGACGATCAATTCGGCATTCGTCACAAGATTACGCAATTCCAGCAAATCGGCATTAACGTGGAAGTGTGCGTAGTATTCCTGAATTTCCTTTTGTAACAATTCGATACGATGTTGGGCACGTTCCAAGCGTTTGGTCGTGCGCACAATACCGACGTAATCCCACATAAAATGCCGCAACTCCGCCCAGTTATGTGCGATGACAATTTGCTCATCGGCATCGGTCACACGGCTTTCGTCCCAGTCGGGTAAAACGGGCATGGGCAGCATGGGCTTGTTTAAAATATCTCGTACCGCCGCATCGGCAAACACGACACATTCCAATAAAGAATTGCTGGCGAGACGATTCGCGCCGTGCAGTCCCGTGTAAGCTGTTTCGCCCACCGCATATAGATTTTCGACATCCGTGCGAGCGTGTAAATCCACCATCACCCCGCCGCAGGTGTAATGCGCAGCAGGCACAACGGGAATGGGATCGTGGCTGATATTGATACCCAATTCCAAACAACGGGCGAAAATATTGGGAAAGTGCTCCTGCAAAAACTCCACAGATTGATGCGAAATATCCAAATACACGCAATCCAAGCCACGCTTTTTCATTTCATAATCAATGGCACGTGCCACCACATCACGTGGGGCGAGTTCGGCACGCGGATCGTGCTGGGGCATAAAACGCGTCCCGTCGGGCAACTTCAACACCCCGCCTTCGCCCCGCACCGCCTCGCTAATCAAGAAGGATTTGGCATGGGGGTGATACAAACACGTGGGGTGAAACTGAATAAATTCCATATTCGCCACGCGGCAACCTGCGCGCCACGCCATGGCAATGCCGTCGCCCGTCGCCGTATCGGGATTGGTGGTGTAAAGATAGACTTTGCCCGTGCCGCCCGTCGCCAAAATGGTGTTTTGCGCGCTAATCGTCACCACTTCATCTGTGACGGTATTCAGCGCGTACACCCCATAACAACGATTTTCAGCTAATCCTAGCTTTTTGCCCGTGATTAAATCCACCGACATATAGTGTTCCAGCACCGTGATATTGGGATGCGCCAACACCCGCCGCGCCAAGGTTTCCTGCACCACATGCCCTGTGGCATCCGCCGCGTGGATAATCCGCCGCTGGCTATGACCGCCTTCACGGGTCAGATGATAGCCTTGGTCTTTGCCGTGATCTTTGGTAAATGGCACGCCCTGCGCAATTAACCAGTCGATAGACTCCTTGCCATGCTCCACCACAAATGCCGTCGCGGCGGGATCACACAAGCCCGCGCCCGCAATCATCGTGTCCTGAATATGCGCTTCCAGCGAATCGTCCGCTGACAAAACGGCGGCGATACCCCCTTGCGCCCAACCGCTGGCACCATCCAATAAAGACTTTTTGGTAATGAGCCCCACCTTCTGAATATCTGCTAGCTTCAATGCCAGTGTCAACCCCGCCAGCCCGCTGCCAATAATAAGCGTGTCAAATTGTCGCAATTTAGTTCTCGATGAATATACAAGGAGTCGGACTATAGCAAAATTGGGAACGAGCGGTGAAAAGGCGAGTAAATTCAACCCATTTTCCCTCTAAATTAGCCCAGATAATCATCGACACAATCAGCCCAACGAGTAAGGTTAGGTCGTGATCGCGAAGCGAGCCACGACCTGAACCGTTTGTTGGACAAGCCTGGTGATGTTGCAGTGAATCTCGTTATGGAAATATCTCGCTGACTGTGGCGGTGCGACTGGGG
>JAQTTV010000069.1 GCA_028710565.1 Gallionella sp. | reverse complement strand
GTAACCGGTAACTGATCAGCGTACCCGTATATGAAGGATTAGGGTTTGGGGCGGTAAATATCTGAGCGCAGAGGATTGGCAGCGAAGTGCTGTTTCCACAGTCGTGGTGTGAGTTCAGCAATTCTGGCAGATGGATGTTGACTGACCCGCTGCAGGACATCGACGAGATAGTCATAGGGATGGATATCGTGCAGTCGGCAGGTGGTCAGCAGGCTTTGTACGATGCCGACCTGTTTGGCACCGAGTTCCGTCCAACAGAACAGCCACGTTTTTCTCCCCATGGGGATGACCCGTAAGCCCCGCTCCAGATGATTGGTATCCATGGGCACATCGGCATCGCTCAGAAAGACTTCAAGACCCGCCCGTCGTTTGTGCGCGTAAGCGAGCGCCTTGCTCAGTGGATTACTGGGCAACAATCCGGTATCCGCAGCGGTATCCGCTACCCATGTAAAAAACGCTTCTACCAAAGGCCGGGTTTGGGTGAGCCGGACGGTCTGTTTTTCCGTGCCTTGCAGTCCCCGCTCGCGAATCTCGGCTTCTACTGCATAGATACGACCGATCATCTCCAGTGCCATGGTCGCCCGTTGGGGGTCGGCGTCTTGGCTCTCGAAGAACTCCCGGCGGGTATGCGCCCAGCACTGGGCGTGAGTCAGCCCTTCGGTTTTTTGCGCATAACGGTGGTAGGCGGCATAGCCATCGGTGATCAGTACCGATCCGGGGGGTGCGGTGAGCCCCAAGAGTTGATCGACGTGTTCGGCGCGCCGGCTCTCGCAGTATGGGAAGCAGATTTCATCTTGTTCCCCATAGATTGGCCAGAAGTAGCCTTGCTTCATTTTGCCCGGCCCCTTCAGGCCCGCCTTGATGGGAGTCTCATCCATGGCCTTCACCCGTGCGCTTCGAATGGATGCAAACTGGGCCTCGTAGATGGGCTCCAGAAGTCCTACGGTTTGCTGCATCAACTGGGTGAGCCACGGGCGACTCAGGGTAAAGCCACTATCCTGTAAACGCTGATGGATACGATACAGGGGCAGATGATAGAGGAACTTATCGACGGTCATGCCGGCCACGAAGCTGACGTCGGCGCGACTGCCTTCCATCACGCTCATAGGGGCGGAAGGGCAGCTCAAGGTCTGCGTGTCGAGACGCTTGATGACCGGACGGCGGTATTTGATCACCACATAACTACCTGGCTGTTGGGCCAGACGGTAGGTTTCCTTGTGGCTGATGATGCGGTACTGATCGGGAGACAGACCCGCAATCTCCAGATTAGGCACTTCAATGGTGGTCACCGGGACTTGGTTGGCATCGAAGAAAGGCACCGATTCCGCCGCATCTTCGGGCTTGGTCCGGGTGCTTTTACGGCTGTGTGCCGAGATCTGGTGCGTAGGGGCTTCTGCCGGGACGGTCCCGGTTTCTATCCCTAAAGCTTCGGCGAGGGTCATCTGCTGGTAAGGGGCTTCGGGAAGGCGCTTTTCACTTTTCTGACCGAAGATCTGGCGTTTGAACCAGTCGAGCTGGTGTTTGAGGGCATCCACCTGTTCTTTGAGGGTCTGGAGTTGTTGCTGGAGTCGCGTATTTTGCGCTTCTGCCGCGCTCCATCCCTGTACCGCCTGAAGCACTATTTGCGGAGACAGCGCTGCCGCCTCGTCGAGGTTCAAAGGAGTGGGGAATAGGGTCGCTGCTGTTACAGATTCCATAGGTAAATCATAACAATAACCGCCTATTTTGTCTATCAAAAAGGCGCCGTTATGGTGTGTTTTTCGGTGTCTGGTAGCGCTTGCGCAGCGGTCCAGGTTCAATGCCTTCGAGCAATAGTTTGAGTCCCGTCCAATCCATCTCCTGCGTGACCGCGCCCCGCCCGTGCGCCAGAAATCGTCCGCGCTCTAAGCGCTTGGCCCAGAGACAAAATCCGGTGCGGTCCCAATACAAGACTTTCATCTGGGTAGCCCGCCGATTGATGAAGACAAAAAGATGGCCGGATAACGGATTCTGGTGCAGCGTGTTGCGAGTCAGGGCATAAAGTCCGTCGTAAGACTTGCGCATATCCACCGGTGTCCCACATAGATAAACCCGAATCTGGCCTTCCGGAAAAAACATTACCCACGCACCACATGCAACACCACGCCAGCGCCCAGATCCAGATGGAGTTCTAGACGAGATGACGCGCCATCCACAGACCGACGCGGAGCCACTGGCGTGCTTAGCACGCCCAGATCCAGAAAGGGGGCATCCCGATTCATCGGGCGGCAATCTGGGGGCTGCGTCGGCGAAGGTTTTACGGTATCCGTGCGGCCCATATCCACCCTATCCGATGGCTCCAGCAACCCCTGCCAGCGGTAGAAGCTTGCCGTGCTCACGCAAGCCTGCCGACAAAAATCACGTATCGTCAGTGAACTCGCGGCCTTTGCAGACAATAACGCCTGCCATTCGGATGCACTGCGCCGCCGATACGGCTTGACCCTTTCTGTTACCATCGCTCTTTATCCCTCCGTATTTACTTCCTCAGTTCTATGGAGGCTATTGTGCGCTTCTGATTATTTCACGATAGAACGCCGCTCAGTTACCGGTTACG
>JAQTTV010000026.1 GCA_028710565.1 Gallionella sp. | reverse complement strand
TGGAATTCAGGCGCGTCATGACATAGGCGATACAGTCATGCGAAGGAACGCCATTCTTTAACGGTACAAAGTGCCTCAACCATTCAAGCTTGCTATGACCAAATGCCGCAATTTCCTCCCAACCTTCTGCACCACTGATGACTGCGCAAACAACCAGAACAAGTATGTCCTGCATGGCATGAAGCTTTTTCCGCTCGATTCGAGGATCCTTTAACACGGAAAAATGCTCTAAAAAAACAGTTGCCATCTTTTGCCCTCAATAAAAATGTTTGAGATGACATATTAGCTCATTGTTTGTTATGTGGTTTTAATGCGTTTGCCCTGCCTGGGGTACCACGCATAGTCGAGTGAGGTGTAGTTACTGTCGGTGGTGGGATCGCTGTTTAAGCCGAACATGCCAGGTAGATTGGTTTGTCCTGCGCGCGCCGAGACGTAGGCTCCGCCTGCGTAGCCATTTTGGCTATAGGCATCGGCGTTCCAGCCTGTTGTGCCGCTGGTTTTGCTGATCGAGTTGCCGTTTAGCGTGATGTTTGTTGAGGTGGTCGCTAGATTATTGATTCGGCCAAGTGAAGTTTGAAGTTCATGCACATAGACGTATTGATTCTATGCGGTTTTGTTTGCAGAAAAGTTCAAACATAATCTGGCCGTATCTATAGATACGCCATATTCGATGTCGTTGAGGGTGTAGCCTGTGTTGTATAGGCTGGTGTCCAAATAAAAGGTACGCCCTGCGGTGGTGGCAACGCTGCGTTGGGTGATGCCGTTTTTAAGGTAGCGGATGGTGCTGCCTTCATACACCACGGAAAGCTCGTCGATGGTGGTGTAGGTGCCGAATGCGCCGACTAACACACCGCTTTCGTAAATTTGCAGTACCCCTGTTGGCAGAGAGTACCAAGCATAATCGAGTGAGGTGTAGCTGCTGTCGGTGGTGGGGTCGCTGTTTAAGCCGAACATGCCATACATATTGGTTTGTCCTACGCGGGCTGAGACGTAGCTGATGCTGTTGGCGGTATTGTTCGGGGTACTATTGAGGGTGAATTGTCCTGGATTGACTCCCCCCAGCACTAAGCTGCTCAAGCTTAAGGGGGAGGTTCCTGTGTTACTTAGGATAACGGTCTGGATGGGGCTGGAGGTGTTGATCGTTTGGCTGCCAAAGGTCAGACTGGATGTGCTTAAACTGGCGGTGACCGCCCCCCAACTGTTGACACTAAACAGGCTGCTGATGAGCAGCATGGTCAGTAGGATGGCGCGGGTTGCGCTGGAACCCATTCGGGCGATCCTGGCACGGAGGGATGGGAACAGGTGTCGCTGTTGGATTCGCTTATGGGTATTCATACCTAACCTTTGCTGCGCAAGGGGGCGGGTTTTATGGGGAGTACGGGCGTTCATTGCATCACCGCCACAGCTTGGTCGCCGAGATAGAGGTACTCGCGGGCAAATTGGTTGGTGCCTGTGGTGCTTTCTGCAATCAAATGACCTTGAGCGTCGTAGTGATACAGGGTGTCACTGGCGGGCGTGGCAATTTGTTTGCGGACGCGTAAGCCTAGGGCATTGACTTCGTAGCTGATGATCCCTTGTGCGGTGGTCACTTGGGTCAATCTGCCTCGGAGGTCATAGGCGTACTGGCGGGTGGCATCGCTCAAGGTGGCACCATTGGCATCGCTGATAAAACTTTGCGTTGCGCCGCCTGCTTGGATGCTGGCGAGGCGGTTGCTGCCTGGGGCGTAGCTGTAGTTATTCACCGTCGAGCCGACCGTTTGTGTGCTGCGGTTGCTGTTGGCATCGTAGCTAAAACCTTGGACTTGGGTGTTTTGGGTGTTGTAGCTGGTCAAACGACTGAGTGGGTCGTAAGTGTACTTTGCAGTATTGGCTAAATTTAACGGATCGTTGATAGAGGATATTTGTGAGGCTGCGTCATAGTCTATGGACAGGGCTTTGCCATTGAGGGTGAAGCTGGCAATTCTGCCGTCTTGATCGCGCTGACGAGTGTACTTTTGTACGGGCGGCGTTTTACCATCGCCGTAGGTAAAGCTGCCGACTCCGCCAAAGGGTTGGTAGATGATGTTGCTAATGAGAATATTGCTGAATCCATTGAGGGTGCTGGTGATTTGGCTCACTCGTCCCATGCTGTCGAAGCTGTAATTCACCACCCGTCCTGAAGGATAAGTCAGGCTGTTTAAACGACCTTGGGCATCATGACCATAGCGCGTACTGTAGGTGGCTCCGTGTGTCACGTGAATTTCGCTGGTTAAGTGACCAAGTTGGTCGTAGCCGTAACTGGTCGTGCCTGTTATGTCGGTTAAGCCTGTCAAGTGTCCAATACCATTACTGCCTTGGTCGTATTGGTAGCTAACGGTTAGGCTGGGGGCCGCAGTGGCTGTGGCAGCGTAAGTAATGCCTATCAGACGGTTTAATGCGTCATAACCATAACGGGCGACCTGCCCTTTGGCATCGGTGCGACTGAGTACATTGCCCGCTGGGTCAAAGGTGTAGCCAGTGACACCTGTGTCGGGGCTGGTTTGTTGAGTGAGATTGCCTAGACCGTCGCGTTGGTATTGAGTCACCAGATTATTAGGGTCGGTCACATTGAGCAGTTGGTCTTGCGCATCATAGCCATAGCGGGTGATGCCATTGGCGGGATCCGTGCTATTCAGCAAGCGGTTAAGGGCATCATAGTGGTAGATCGTTTGACGGTTTAACGGGTCAGTGACGCGGGTAACATTGCCGTTGGCATCGTAGTCGTAGGTGGTTGTGCTTCGATTTACCACCCCGATGTCTTTATACAGGCGGTTGAGTTGGTCAAACTCGCGACTGTGGCTTTGTATCACCGTACCGACGGCATCCAGGGTTTGTTCTTGCGTGCGGTTGCCGATGTTGTTTAACTTGCGTAGGGGGAGTGAGGGCGGATTACTTTGAGGACTCATCTCATTGATCTTGCCTGATAGTTAAGCTTTGTATCCCCCCTACAACCCAACCTGCAAGCCCAACCGTATTTAAGAGCAAATACAGTAACGGATTGTGTACCACAGAATTTGCAATGCCATCAGCTCTTGCGCTGTACTCCGCAATGCTAAATACCCCTAACGAGATGAGAGAGCTGCAAAACATACAGAAAAACAGCCGCCCTATTTTTACAAAAGTGGTAGGGTGAGTATCATTTCGTTGTATTTTTTTCACTATAGGTATGCCAATGATCGCTGTAGCAAATGAAACAATTTCCGCATGATTGCTCACGGCAGGAATTAGGCTTAACCACAAGTATTGCAAAACACCACCAAACACGCTTACCCCATAAAGCCATTTAGAATTAGATTTCATCACTTGCTATCACTAAGTAAATTACCTGGAAAAATAGTGGCCGATTTAACGTTGGGGAAATTCGTAGAACCTGACAATACATTTGACACTGTAAACGCACAAACAAACCCACTTTGTGCACCTTGGCTTAAAGCTTGTTCAAACAATTCTTGCTCTTCTTGTTCAGATGTATCCTTGCAGGATGTTTGGGTTTTGTCACCATCCAAATTCTTGTGATGTTTTCTAAACTTTTCTATATCTGCTTTGTCTCCATAGACCAGATTACCTTCGGCACTCCCAGAGTAAGTGCCTGATGGATCATAAATAGCAGGTATTGTAGATCTATCTTTCTCATTTCGTTTTACTCGTGATATATAAAGTGCCGCGTGCGTACCGAATCCCCACTTGGTTGTTACAAGTACGCATGTTTGAAGTCCGAGTGGATCTGCCCTCCCCAGCGGATTCCCGCCCACATACCCAAAGGTATTAATCCCGCCCCTCAATCCAATCGGATCACTCTCCACATACCGCCCGACCGCAGGATTGTAATCCCGATTGACGTTGTAATGCAGCCCTGTTTCGCGATCAAAGTACTGCCCTGGGAAGCGCAGGTTGAAGGTGAAGGCACCAAGATTGGCGGGGTTTTCATTGGCGATGTTGTTGCCAAACGGGTCAGTATTATCCCACCGCCACACTTCTTGCCCTGCGCTGTTGGTGATGCTGCGCGGGCTGTCGAGGTGGTCGCTGTGGATGTAGTAGGTGTTGAGTCCCGTGAACAGCGTGCCTGTTAGCGTATATTTGGTGTGGCGTTTGGGTCAAGGGGAGAGTTGCTGATTGGGTTCGCGCAACCATTCACCCTTGGACACGGAAAAGTGATGAACGCCCTCCAAACTAACGGATGGCGTTGAATACTCATACAGCGTTTCGGGGTCAATATCAATGTTTCCTGTCCATGTCACCGTGCCATTTTCGACGAAAGCACTTTGAAAAAGATTGTTGAGTTTCAGTCGATTCCATGGTTTTTGGTTTATGTAAGTTGCCATATTAAAAACCCGCCGCTCACCATTTTCAAACGCCAGCCACAACACAAAATCAGGCTTCACTTCTACAGAGACCACGTCCAGCAACATCGTTTGCTCCTTCATTTTAGGGGGTCAATACGGAAAAGTTCGCCGCCTGCTTTAACAATTTCCCAGTCTGCCAGCAACTCTTCGCGGTGCAAATCCACCCAAACCTGCACCATGCGCAACTGACGCACGGGTAATTCACCCGCCAACAACGTAGCATCTTCAATTGCCAATGATGCACGATAGTTTTGATAACGAATGTGGATGTGCGGCAGATGATGCTTCTCTTTAATCTCGAAAAACATCGAAATAATAATGCCGTAAAACATACTGATCGCGGGCATAACAAACCTCCGTCAAAAATGAGGAGCGATTGTAACATCGCTGGGGAATTCACGCAGCAATCCACTGTTTGGCAAGCAAAATGGCGGATTGCCTACGCGGGCTGCTTTACGGGTTCATTGAGCAACTCGTTATCCTCTCGATAGGTAATGGTTTATCACCTAAAAGCTCTGGCGCAAACTTCTGAGCTTTTTTTCGATATTTATTCTGCAAGCACTATTTGCCAAACAATGTTGCAGCACGTCAAACATAGATGTTGCTGCCATCTTCGCTTCACACATCGCTCGGTCTTTTTTAGAAGACTTGATATCCAAGGCAATATCTCTATAGGATACATAATGCGATAACTCAACATGGGCATCGGCCTGTTCAAGCCCTTGGGCTAGGTTTTCAAGCGTTATCTGCCGACTTCGCATAGAGCCGCCCACAAAGCAGAACAAATGCGTTATAGCCAACAAAAGCACCCACAATACAATTTTCTTTTTTTGCATTAAAAAATTCCAAATTCAGTAAGTTTATAAACCTGGGGGTTCCATTCTAGATCCAGTCGTGCGAATACCTGCTTGTTTACAAGTACACCCTTTAGGAACCCCTTCGGGTGTTGGTGGATTCAATTTGTCTCTATCAGTAATCGTTGGAACGTTTGACGTGTAGTCGATTGTAAACTTTTCGCCATTACATCTCTCACATTCCGCGTAGAGGCAAACAAAGGCTTCTTTTGGTATGCAACTCGTTAATCCTAATTTACATAGTAAATCTTTAGTGACATCTACAGCATCTTGAGTTTTTGCATTTTGCTTTTTTACATCGCTCGCAGGGTCGGGGGATTTACTAGGAGGCATAACCCCTTTACCGTAATTTTTGGGTAACACTCCAGCCAACCCTAACGGGTCAACATCAATCAGCGGATTCCCCCCCACATACCCAAAGGTGTTAATCCCGCCCCGCAACCCAATCGGATCACTCTCCACATATCGCCCCACCGCAGGATTGTAATCCCGATTGACGTTGTAATGCAGCCCTGTTTCGCGATCAAAGTACTGCCCTGGGAAGCGCAGGTTGAAGGTAAAGGCACCAAGGTTGGCGGGATTCTCGTTGGCGATGTTGTTGCCAAACGGGTCAGTATTGTCCCACCGCCACACTTCTTGCCCTGCGGTATTGGTGATGCTGCGCGGGCTGTCGAGGTGGTCGCTGTGGATGTAATAAGTTTGGAGTCCCGTGAACAGTGTACCTGTTAGGCTGACGCTGGGGTTGAGGGGGATGTTGAGGGTGAAACTCAGGTTGGCGGTGTAGGTCGTCCCCACCACCGCGCCTGAGCTGGGTTTGTACTGGATGTCCAGCGCGCAACTACCGCCTGCGGGGACGGTGAAACCGCTGACCGATAGGCAATTATTGGGCGAGAGGATCACCATGGCGAATTGCCCAGGGTTGGTGCCTGTGAGTTGTATTGCGGTGTTGTACACCAGCAGTGAGGTGGTGCCTGTGTTGCTCAAGGTCAGCGTTTGCACTTGGCTGCTGATGAGGATCGGGGTGCTAAAAGCCAGTGCGCTGCGGGAAATCGTTGCGCTGGTGCTGGCGGCGGTGACCGTGGTGCCTGTCATACTGATGACTTGGGTGTTCGGACTGGCGTTGTCAGTTATGGGGCATAGTGGGGTCTTCGTGCCCATCCCCTGATTGGGGGTTAGGGTGAATTGCAGCTCATATGGCGCGGCTCAAAGCATTGCATTCGTCAGGCAGCTGGCGTACAGTGCCGCCCAATTTACTAGCAAAATGGGTATGCACTTTTATGAGTGGTCATCAAACGAAGCAAAAACTTTCTACCTTGGTTTTAGGCGCAATTGGTGTGGTGTATGGCGACATTGGCACCAGTCCGCTGTACGCATTAAAAGAAACTTTCGCGGGACACCACCCGTTACCTGTGATCGAAGCCAACATCTTAGGCGTACTGTCCATTATGTTTTGGACGATTATGTTGCTGGTCTCGCTGAAATACGTTGCCATTATCATGCGAGCAGACAATCGCGGCGAAGGCGGCTCATTAGCCTTATTGGCGTTGGTCAGCGAGCTCACCAAAGAAAATCCTAAATTATCTTGGATCGTGATGATACTGGGCGTATTTGCTGCCGCGCTGTTTTATGGCGACAGTATGATTACCCCCGCCATTTCGGTACTTTCTGCTGTTGAAGGACTAAAAGTCATTGCCCCCTCTCTTGAACACTACATTATCCCCATCACTTTAATTATTCTAACGACCCTGTTTTTTGTCCAAAAACACGGCACAGGACGCATGGGCTTGGCCTTTGGTCCCATTATGGTCGCGTGGTTTACGATTTTGGGTATCTTAGGGCTCATTTCAATTGCCCAACACCCGCATGTGTTACTGGCATTAAGCCCGACCTATGCCTTCCACTTTTTAGTCGATGCACCTTGGCTGGCATTTTTAGCACTCGGCTCGGTGGTGTTAGCGGTAACGGGCGGCGAAGCACTTTATACCGACATGGGACACTTCGGAAAATACCCCATTCGCCTCACTTGGTTTGGCTTCGTGCTCCCCGCCTTGGTTTTGAATTACTTTGGGCAAGGCGCAATGCTGTTAGATAACCCTGCCGCCATTGCCAACCCCTTCTATTTGCTCGCCCCAGAATGGGCTTTGATCCCAATGGTTTTATTGGCAACCGCTGCTGCCGTGATTGCTTCCCAAGCAGTCATTTCGGGGGCATTTTCCGTCGCGAATCAGTCTGTGCAAATGGGTTTTTTACCCCGCATGGAAATTCGTCAAACCTCTGACCAAGCCCAAGGACAAATTTATGTCCCACTCACCAACTGGACACTCTATCTTTCAGTTATTTTCCTGGTACTCACCTTCCAAAACTCCAGCAACCTCGCCGCTGCTTATGGTATTGCCGTCACAGGCACCATGATGATCGACACATTGCTGATTTCGTTTGTGATTGTTATGGCATGGCGTTGGTCGAAATGGCTGTCCGCCCTCACGATCGGCACATTTTTCTTGGTCGATTTGGCTTACTTCTCTGCAAATGCACTGAAAATTCCACAAGGTGGCTGGTTTCCATTAGGCATCGCGCTGATCTCCTTTACTGTACTGACCACTTGGAAAAAAGGGCGGAAATTACTCTACGCTGAAATTTCTCGCCAAACAGTCCCGATGGAACTGGTGATTAGCGGTGTCGATGATGTAATGAGGGTGGATGGCACAGCAGTATTTCTCACCAGCGCACGCGAAGGTGCTCCTTCTGCTATGTTGCACAACCTGAAACACAATCAAGTGCTACACGAACGCAATGTTTTACTCACCGTATCAGTCGAGGATCAGCCCTATATTGCCGACGACGAACGGCTCACCATCAAAGACCTGACGAATAATTTCTATCGCATCTCCCTCCGTTATGGCTTTATGGAAGTACCAGACATCCCCTTAGCTTTACAAACCTGCACCAAAAAGGGGTTGCCATTTGACATGATGACCACTTCATTCTTTATTTCACGCGCCATGATTGTCTCCAGCCCTCGCCCTGGCATGGCGCAATGGCGCGAACGACTCTTTCTTATCATGTCTAAAAACGCCATGAACGCCGCTGATTTCTTCAAGATTCCCGTTAATCGAGTCATTGAAATGGGCACACGGATAGAAATTTAATGCCATAATTTGCGCTCGCCGATCAGATAACCTGTTCATGACCGCTTTCAAGAAATCGTCAGCGGGATACTGGCGACGCATCTAACTTTCTGTTATCACAACGTCCTGCCGCGCATGAATAGGTTATGAAACTCAGAGACGTGAATCTATCCACCCGCATTACTTTTGCGGCACTCCTGCTGGTCATCGCGGGCGGTTTGTTGTGGGTGGTCAATCAAAATCAGCGTTTGCACGATGCCTACCTCACCGAACGCAGTGCTGACCTTGAATCCGCGCTTAATCTAGAACAGGCACACCTTACCACTGCCATTGGAACATTACGCCAAGACACCATATTTTTGGCTAACACCCCCCCAATCTCAGGCTTGATTCGTGCCAGTCAAAACCACGGCATGGATCCTCGCGAACACAACAGCGCGGAAGTTTGGGCTGCCAGATTGCAAGAAATATTTGCAGCGTTTTTAAAAGCGCACCCTGATTATGTGCGAGTACATTACATTGGCTTGGCAAATGGTGGACGCGAGTTAATACGTGTTGAAAATCACAATGGCAAGATTCAAATTACCCCTCCTGAGCAACTACAGACAAGAGAAAACAAAGGTTATTTCCAAGCGGGATTGAAGCTACGTGAAGGACAAGTACATCTATCCGAATTTATGCTTGAAGCAGAAGATGAGCCGCTCCCTCACCGCCATCAACTCTTATTGCGCACTGCCACTCCTGTTTTTGATGCGACTGGGCAGCTGTTTGGCTTAGTTGTGCTGCACCTTGATGTCAATGTTTTGCTGACCGACTTATCAATAGGACTGCCACCTGGCGTACTGACTTATGTTGCCAATCAACAAGGAAACTATCTTTCCCGACAAGATGTTCGACACGCGTCCTTACCCATATTGGATAACCAAAAATCAATAGTCGATGATTTTCCACTGCTAAAACCCTTACTCACCTCGCCCACTGAACAGCAATTAAAGCTTCGCGCCATTGGCAATGATACAAGCGGTTATATCGCCGCGAGACGCATATTTTTTGACGTTAATCAACCCATGCGCTTCCTACTGCTGGCGTATCACATACCCGCCCAAGTAGCCGCTCAACAAATGACCCGCATCGCGACACCTAGTCTTGCTTACGTAGCGTTAATGGTCACGCTACTCAGTTTTGCTTTTTTGCTGATCTTGCGTCACACCTTTGCCCCACTCAAACGTATCACCCATGCGGCACACCAAATTAGCAATGGCAATCAATATCTTCGTATCGCTGAAACATCGGGTGGGGAAATAGGCGAATTGACCGATGCCTTAAATGCCATGCTGGACAAGTTATCAGATCGCGAAGTGATGCAAAGAGAAAGAGACTTTCGCAATAGCATCATCGCCACGACCCATGATGGTTATTGGCTCATTGATATACACGGCATCATACTGGAAGCAAATCAAGCTTATGCCGATCTTTCTGGCTACTCTGTAACAGAATTACAGGGGATGCACATCAGCCAATTAGAGGCATATGAGCAAACAGTGGAAGATGTGCAGGCGCACATCACCAAAATCATGTCGCTAGGTTTCGATGTGTTTGAAACTCGCCACCGCCATAAAAATGGCGATGAAATTGACCTCGAAATTTCAACAACATTGATGCGTGAAACGCAACAAATCGTGGTATTCGTACGCGATATACGCGAGCGTAAACGTATTGAAAAAGTCATCCGCGACAGCCAAATACATGCTCAAAGCGCGCTGGAAGAGCTGCGCTATCAAAAATTCGCACTCGATCAACATGCCATTGTTGCCACCACCGATGTACGAGGCACAATCACTTATGTAAACGAAAAGTTTAGTCAAATTAGCGGCTATTCACCCCAAGAACTCATTGGGCAAAACCATCGCTTGCTTAATTCTGGCACACACCCCAAAGCATTCTTTAAGGAGATGTTTCATACCATCGCGACGGGCAATGTATGGCATGGCGAGATTTGCAACCGTGCCAAAAATGGTACCTTGTATTGGGTATTGACCACCATCGTGCCCTATGTAAACCCCGAAGGCAAGCCCACCCAATACATTGCCATTCGCGCCGATATTACCGAACGCAAACAGGCAGATAAAGAGTTAAGCATCGCCGCAACAGCTTTCGAGTCGCATGAAGGCATGGTGGTCACCGATGAACACGATATTATTTTAAGAGTTAACCAGGCCTTTACCGACATCACGGGCTACACCGCCGCCGAGGCGATTGGTCAGAAAATGAACTTCCTGAAATCAGGTCGTCAAGATGATCAATTTTATTTCACTATGTGGCAGACCATCCAACGAGAAGGGGCATGGCAAGGAGAAATATGGAACAGAACCAAAAATGGCGGAGAACGACCTCACTGGCTGACGATCACTGCCGTTAAAGATCACCACCAAGTCACCACCCATTATGTCGGGACATACACCGACATCACCGAACAAAAAAATAGCCAACTCATTCTGCAACACAATCAGTACTTACTCAACGAGGCTCAATTATTAGGCAAGCTAGGCAGCTGGGAGCTGAACCTTCTGAGCGGAGAATTAAATTGGTCAGATGAAATTTATCGCTTATTTGAACTGGATCCTGCGCAATTTCAACCCAGTTACGAAAACTTCCTAAACGTGATCCACCCTGATGATCGCGACAGGGTTAATCAGGCTTATACGGATTCCTTGCAAAATCGCCAACCTTATGATGTGGAGCACCGCTTGTTATTCGCAGATGGGCGGATTAAGTGGGTGCGAGAGCATTGCCGCAGTAATTTTGACTCGTTAGGCAAACCCCTGCGTTCGGTGGGGGTGGTGCAAGATATCACTGAGACTAAACAGGCGGAAGAACGTTTACGCGTGGCGGCAGTCGCATTTGAAACGCATGAAGCTATTGTCATCACCAATATTGAAGGCAATATCATTCGGGTCAACCAAGCCTTTCAGGATATTACGGGCTATACCCCAGATGAAGTATTAGGAAAAAATCCACGCATACTCAGTTCAGGAAGGCACGATAAGGCTTTTTATCTCAATATGTGGCAACAACTGCTGAATCAAGGCACATGGACAGGCGAAATTTGGGACAAACGCAAGAACGGACAAATTTATCCTAAGTGGCTGACCATCACTGCCGTCAAAGATGACATAGGCAATACCACTGAATATGTCGCCATTTTTAGTGACATCACTGCACGTAAACAAGCAGAAGATGAAATTCGAAACTTGGCGTTCTACGATGCACTCACGACGTTACCCAACCGTCGTTTATTGATGGATAGGCTGCATGCGGCACTCGCCATCTCAGCACGTAGCTTGAAATATGGCGCACTGCTGTTTCTAGATATGGACAGATTCAAAACGCTAAACGATACCTTGGGACATGATTATGGTGACTTATTGCTCATTGAAGTGGCGGAGCGTATCCAATCATGTGTGCGAGAATCTGACACCGTAGCGCGTTTAGGCGGTGATGAATTCGTCGTACTCATTGAGGAAGTAGATGAAGATCAGCAAGAAACTTCACGAAAGGTCGCGCTGATTGCAGAAAAAATCCGTTCAACACTATCACTCCCCTACCACCTCAAAGACACGCCTTATCACAGCTCGCCTAGTATCGGCGTTAGCCTGTATTTCGGCATTGATGAGCCCATTGATACTTTACTTAAGCGCGCTGATATGGCGATGTACCAAGCCAAAGACGCAGGGCGCAACGCCGTTCGATTCTTTGATCCTGCCATGCAGCTTGTGGTGGAAACCCGTGCGAGGATAGAAGCTGACTTACGCCATGCCATACCGCTTCAGCAATTGCATTTGTATTATCAAATACAAGTCAATCAAGACCACCACCCATTTGGGGCAGAAGCATTGATACGCTGGGAACATCCAAAACACGGGTTAATCCCCCCGCAGCAATTTATACCGATTGCGGAAGAAAGCACACTCATTTTGGAAATTGGTGACTGGGTGCTAGAGGCTGCCTGTCAACAACTAATGGCATGGGGGAGCGTTGAGGAAACCCAAAATTTGATACTCTCCGTGAATGTCAGTGGACATCAATTTAGACAAGCTAATTTTGTCGCTAAAATCACCGCCATGCTGCGCCAGTACAATGTACACACCTCATGCTTAAAGTTGGAGCTGACGGAAAGTGTGGTACTCAACGATGTTGCTGACGTGGTGAGTAAAATGCACGCGCTAAAAGCACTCGGCATTCGCCTGTCGATGGATGATTTCGGTACGGGTTATTCTTCGCTCTCTCATCTAAAAAGCTTGCCTCTAGATCAAATCAAAATTGATCAGAGTTTTGTGCGCGATCTGGCAACAGATGCTAATGATGCCATGATGATACAAACGATTATCGACATCGGCAGAAACTTCAAACTGAATGTCATTGCAGAAGGTGTAGAAACCAGCGCGCAACTTGACTTCCTCAAAAACAATGGCTGCATGTCATATCAAGGCTATTTCTTCAGCCAACCACTTGAAATCAACGCATTTATGCAGCTACTAGAACAATATCATGCTAAGTTTCCCCCAGTGAGGGACACTTTCTTACATTACAGTATTTGATCACTTTGCACATTTAGCCGCTTGACAGTAGTACGCGTTAGAACTAATATAATCCTAACACGTACTTTTTTAAGCTTCGCCATGTCCCCCAAAATTTTTTTACCCCTGCTACGCGAATTAACGGCAAGCTACCAAGCCTTTACTGGGTATGGATCAAGTCATATTCGCACCATGGGACTTACGCCACCGCAATTTGACATCATCGCCACACTGGGCAATACCGCTGGCATGTCATTTAAAGAATTGGGTGACAACACCTTGATTACCAAGGGAACATTGACGGGCGTGGTAGATAGATTAGAGCTAAAAGGCTTGGTGCAACGGGTGTCCAATGCGCTGGATGGACGCAGCCAAATTGTGCAACTCACCGAAGCGGGCAATGCTTTATTCGCCCAAAGTTTTCCAGCTCACTTGCAACATATTGCGCAAGCACTCGCACCTGTCTCCGCCAGTGAAATGCAAACCTTGACGGAGGGTTTACGCACCTTGCGCAACGCCTTTGAGACCGCATCTATGGAGGACAAAGCATGATTGCCCGCTACACCTATCCCGCCATGGCGTTACATTGGCTCATGGCTCTGTTGATTTTCATCGCCTTTCCACTGGGCTTATACGCGCACGAACTGCCCTTTTCGCCGTTGAAATTACAACTCATCAGCTATCACAAATGGCTGGGTGTGACGATACTGGGTTTGCTGTTGGTGCGCATCATTTGGCGACTCACCCAAACGCCACCAGCTTTACTCGCAACTAACTGGCAACGTCATGCCGCTCACGCTGTACACGGACTGATTTATGCCTTACTGCTGGCGATTCCGCTGTCAGGCTGGTTGATGAGTTCGGCAAAAGGTATCCCCGTGGTGTATTTTGGACTTTGGCAATTACCAGACTTAGTCAGCAAAAACAAAGAACTGGGCGACTTATTCAAAGAGTTGCACGAGGGATTAAATACAGGACTCTTGGCGTTGGTCGTGCTACATATCGCTGCCGCACTCAAACACCATTTGATTGATAAAGACAACACCTTACGACGCATGTTGCCGTTTTAAGCGAGGAGAAATGCCATGAAAAAATTGTTTTATACCTTGTGTTTGCTGGGGTTGACCAGCGCAACCTATGCCACGGAATTTACCCAAATTGTCCCTGCCAAAAGCAGCCTGACCTTTGGCTATAAACAAATGGGCGTGCCGATGGACGGGAAGTTCGGACAATTTACGGCGCAAATGCGTTTCGATCCCGCTCAACTCACCACCGCGCAAGCGCGAATTGACGTAAATCTCGCCAGTATCGACACGGGTTCATCGGAAGCCAACGAAGAAGTCAGCGGCAAGTTATGGTTCAACACCCGCGCCTTTCCCAACGGGCAATTTGTGTCATCCAGCGTCAAAGCCTTGGGCGGCAATCGTTATCAAACCTTCGGCACGCTAACCTTAAAAGGCAAAGCCGTCCCCGTGTCCGCCATCTTCACCTTCAAACCCGATGGTGCGACCGCCATCTTTGATGGCACCTTTGTGCTGAAACGCTTGGATTACGGCATCGGCGAAGGCATCTGGACTGACATCAGTACCGTCGCAAACGAAATACAAATTGGCTTTCATTTTATTGTCAATGCAGGCGCAGTAAAAAAGTAAACGCTTCAAACCTTGCTGAGCTTGTCGAAGCATAAACCCAGATTATTCTTTAGCCAAATTAATTCCTTCCTCTTCAGGGGAAGGCTAGGATGGGGGTGGGTCGTGTATTATGCTCAACCCATCCCCACCCCAACTCTCCCCTTGAAAGGGAGGGAGTTTGACCTAATGGATTATTTGGGATAAATGAAAAAATCACAAATCCCTTTTCACCCACCTAGGAGACTCACCATGAAACACATCCTCGCCTTCACCCTCGCCGCTGCTTTTGCTTCCAGCGCATTTGCTGCTCCTGAAACCTACATCATCGAAGGCACACATACCCTGCCCCGCTTTGAATACAGCCACTTTGGCTACTCCACCCAACTGAGCCGCTTTGACAAAACTTCAGGCAAGATCGTCATTGACCGCGCCGCTAAAACAGGTAGTGTGGATGTGACCATTGATGCCACCTCAGTCGACACGGGCGTGGAAATTTTCAATAAACACATCCAAGGCGAAGATTTCTTCAACACCGCTGCCTATCCCACCATCACCTTCAAATCCAGCAAGCTGAGCTTTGACCAAGACGTGCTGACCGCCGTTGACGGAGATTTAACCATCAAAGGCATTACCAAACCTGTGACGTTGACCGTGACCTCGTTCAAATGTATGCCTCACCCCATGCGCAAAAAAGACGCGTGTGGCGCAAACGCCACCACCCAAATTAAACGCTCCGAATTCAACATGGGCAAATACGCCCCTTACGTCAGCGATGAAGTGACGTTGACTTTGCCCGTAGAAGCCGTAAAAGAATAACTTCTCGGTATCTCCCAAAATCCCGTTCGCACCCCTTGTTGAACGGGAGCTTACATGGTGCCGTCACTAAACTGATTTGCGCCATACGAGAAATATATGTGCCTTCGCCTCTGGCAAACCAGTTGAACCGCTGGATGAATCGGGGGATAATCCGCGCCTAATTTTGCTTAGGGTTGGGCAATGACTGAATACATTCTGATTTTGATTAGTGCGGTGTTTGTGAACAACATCGTGATGGTCAAAATTCTGGGGCTATGCCCTTTTATGGGGGTTTCCAAGAAACTGGAAGCCGCTATAGGCATGGGCGCAGCTACCACGTTTGTGTTGACGCTGGCATCAGGGGTCAGCTACCTCATCAACCATTATCTGCTGGGTCCTGAACTGGCGTATCTCACGACCTTGTCATTTATCGTCGTGATCGCGGGGATCGTGCAATTTACCGAAATGGTCGTTCAAAAAACCAGCCCTGTGTTGTATCAGGTGTTAGGTATCTATTTGCCGCTGATTACCACGAACTGCGCGGTGCTCGGCATTCCGCTATTGAACGTGCAAGCCGAACATAATTTTATGGAATCGGTGTTCTTTGGTATGGGCGGCGCGTTAGGCTTTACGCTGGTGATGGTGTTGTTTGCGGGCATGCGCGAACGTATGGAGGGGGCGGATGTGCCTGCCATTTTTCAAGGCTCGGCAATTGCCATGGTGACAGCAGGGTTGATGAGCTTGTCGTTTATGGGTTTTTCAGGATTGATTAAATAATGATAAGCGCGCTGCTGGTCATGGCGGGTATTGCCATTGTGCTGGGTGCCGTGCTGGGTTATGCGGCAATTAAATTTCGGGTCGAGGGCAATCCACTGGTCGATAAAATCGACGCCGTTTTGCCACAAACTCAATGTGGGCAATGCGGCTTCCCTGGCTGCAAGCCCTATGCCACGGCGATTGCCGCCGAAGAAGCGGACATCAATTGCTGCCCCCCAGGCGGCGAGGAAGGCATCCGCAAGTTGGCTGAACTCCTGAATAAGGAATTCAAGCCGTTTGGCGACAATGCCAAACCAAAACCCAAATCGGTTGCTTATATCGACGAAAACACCTGCATCGGCTGCACTTTGTGTATCCAAGCTTGCCCCGTAGATGCGATTGTCGGTGCCGCGAAACAAATGCACACCATCATCGCAGCGGATTGTACAGGCTGCGAATTGTGCCTTGCTCCCTGCCCTGTTGATTGCATTGCCATGAATCCCATTGAAGAAACCCTTTCCGTTTGGAAATGGAAATATCCCGTTTACGCCTTGTCGCCCACGCCATGACTCAGCTCTATCATTTCCATGGTGGGGTGCATCCGCCCACCCATAAAAACCAATCCACTCGCTCACCGATCGCCACGCCACCGTTGCCGAGCAAGCTGGTAATCCCTTTTCACCAGCACGTCGGCAGCATGGCAAAACCCTTGGTGCAAGCAGGCGACTATGTCTTCAAAGGACAGTTGATTGGGATGCCTGAAGACGGATTGTCCAGTGCAATACACGCCTCGACCTCTGGCACCATTACTGAGATCGGGATGCAAGTGGTCGCACACGCTTCGGGCTTGCCTGATTTATGCGCAACGCTGATTCCCGATGGCAACGAAGCATGGATAGAACGCGAACGACACAACCCCATCACCTTGCCCATTGATGAAATTCGTCATATTTTGCGTTTGGCAGGTATCGTAGGCTTAGGGGGCGCAGTATTCCCCAGTGATGCCAAGCTGCGGGGTGGCAAACACCATGTTCGCACCATTGTGCTCAATGGCGCGGAATGCGAACCGTACATTACCTGCGATGATATGTTGATGCGGCAACGCGCTCGCGACATTGTGCGCGGCGGGGACATTATTCGACGCGTCTTAGGTGCGGATGAAGTGCTGATTGGCATTGAAGACAATAAACCGCAAGCGATCGCCATGATGCAAGAAGCCTGCGTAGATCGCAGCAGTATGCGGGTGATCGCCGTACCGACCTTGTATCCTGGCGGCGGCGCGAAACAATTGATCCGCGTGTTGACAGGCATCGAAGTTGCAGCAGGCGTGCGTTCTACCGACAAGGGCGTGCAATGTTTCAACGTCGCAACTGCTTACAGCATCTATCGCGCCGTGGCATTCAGTGAGCCACTGTTGTCGCGTATTGTGACCGTCACAGGCAATGTGCAAAAACCGCAAAATTTTGAAGTACTGATTGGCACACCCGTCGATGAACTGGTGGCGTGGGCGGGCGGAAAACCCGACACCACACATCACATTATGGGCGGTCCTATGATGGGTGTGGCATTGCCCAATGACCAAGTGTCGGTGGTCAAAGCATGTAACTGCATCATCGCCGCGTCGGATGCGTTATTCCCGCCTGCACCGCCTGCCATGCCATGCATCCGCTGCACCCGCTGCGCGGAAGTCTGCCCACAAGAGTTACAACCCCAAGATTTATATTGGTTTGCCAAGTCTAAAAACTTCGGCAAAGCACAAGAGTTTCATTTGTTTGATTGCATCGAATGCGGCGCGTGTAGCTATGTGTGCCCTAGCCATATCCCGCTGGTGCAGTATTACCGTTTTGCCAAAAGTGAAATTTGGGCGCGTGACAACGATAAAAAGGCGGCTGACCAAGCGCGGGAACGCCATGAGTTCCGTGAATATCGCATAGAACGCGAAAAGCAAGAAAAGGCCGACAAGCTGGCCGCCAAAGAAAAAGCCGCCCTAGCCGCCAAACAAGCCGCACCCGTGAGCGACGACGCGCAGCAAAAAATCCAAGCGGCAATGGCATTGGCAAAACAACAAGCAATCACCCCCAAAAATGTCAGCGATCTCACGCCGCAACAACAAGCCGAAATCGCCGACATTGAAGCTCGCCGTGCGAATAGCCAAGCACGTGCTCAGTCGGATGCGGGGACGTAGATAAGATCTAGCACACGCAAGTTCCCTCGCCCGTTTACGGGAGAGGGCTAGGGAGAGGGCGGTTGCATTGTCAATCATTTCCCCTCTCCCCCACCCCCTCTCCCACAAGTGGGCGAGGGGGGTTCTGATTCATAAGGAATATTTACCCATGTTCTACTCGCCTTTTATTCGTAAACCCATCAGCGTGTCGCAGATCATGCTGCGGGTGATGTTGGCTTTAATTCCCGCCATTGGCGCGTATTTGTATTACTTCGGACCGATTATTTTGGTGTCGTTGACATTGGCGAGCATCACCGCCGTGGCAACCGAAGCCGCGATGTTGAAATTGCGCAAACGTCCCGTCGCACCATTTTTGCAGGACAACAGCGCGTTGCTGACCGCTTGGCTAATCGCCTTATCCATTCCCGCCCTCGCGCCGTGGTGGCTGGTGGTTGTCGGTACGGTATTCGCGATTGTCATTGCCAAACAACTCTACGGCGGCTTGGGCAACAATCCTTTCAATCCCGCGATGATTGCCTACGCGGTGTTGATTATTTCCTTCCCCACCCACATGACCCACTGGCTCACGCCTGCCATGCTGGTACACGCTGACTTAGGTTTTGCGGGGCAATTGGCGTATATGTTTGGCGATGTCTTGCCCCAAAACATGACCTTGGATGCCGTGACCATGGCAACGCCGTTGGATACTTTAAAAACCCAATTACACCTCGGCACCGCCATCAGCAGCATTTTCGGGCAACCTATTTTCGGTGCATTGGCGGGACATGGTAGCGAAATGGTCGCCGTGGGCTTCTTGGTTGGCGGTGTGTATTTGTGGGCGACGAGCATTATTTCGTGGCATTTGCCCGTCGCCTATCTTGGTACGCTGTTTATGATTGCGAGCATTTTCAATGCGATTGATCCCGCACACTACGCCCCACCACTATTCCATTTATTTTCAGGCGCGGCGATGATGGGTGCATTTTTCATTCTCACCGATCCCGTCACCAGCCCCACCACACACAAAGGCAAGCTGATTTTCGCCGCAGGCGCAGCCTTCCTCACCTATGTGATTCGCGTATTTGGCGGCTTTCCCGACGGCATGGCGTTTGCGACCTTGCTGATGAACATCTGCGTCCCGCTGATTGACCTCTATACGCAACCTAAAGTTTTCGGCAAAAAGGAGCAAGCGCGATGAGACGCACCATGGCAAAAGCATCCTTCCTCACCGCAATGAACTTGCTGTTCTTCACGGTGATTGGCACGGCGATTCTGGCAATCACTTACAACCAAACCCATGAGCGCATTGCGCAAAGCGAATTAGCAGAAAAACTCAAACTGATTTCCCAACTGGTGCCGCCGACCACGTTCGATAACGACATCGTGCGCGACACCTTGGACATTGCACCCGATCCACTGCTCGGCACGGACAAACCCACCCTCGCCTACCGCGCCCGCCAAGGCGGAAAACCTGTCGCCGTCGTACTAGAATCCATCGCCCACGACGGTTACAGCGGCAAAATCAATTTGATTATCGCCATTCGTCCCGATAGTTCAGTCGGCGGCGTGCGCGTCGTGACGCACAAAGAAACCCCAGGACTAGGTGATTACATCGACATTGCCCACGGCAACTGGATTAAAGGTTTCGACGGCAAAGCCTTGATGGCAGGTAAAGACGGGGACTGGAAAGTCAAAAAAGACGGCGGACAATTCGACTACATGGCAGGTGCCACCATCAGCCCCCGCGCAGTCGTCAAGGCGGTGCATAAAGCCTTGCAATACTACCAAAAACACCAAGCAGAACTGTTTGCGCAAACCCCAGCCCGCAAATAGTCACGACACATCCAGCGCACACGCGCCCCCAACAGCGGCAAAGCATAGTGCTATGCCGCCTGCCCATCTAAACAAGCAACAATAGCAAGCAATACGGTTTTTGAGATGTAACGGGCTATAATTCGCCACGTATTTTCATCCCATTTTCCTGTCAAAACATTGCCATGACTGACCACGACACAATGACCGCTAAACCAGAAAGAGCTTGGGTTTGGTGGTGCAATGAGGAATCCATTTCGGCAGGCAAAATTTCTGTGCTTGCCATTGTGGAAACTATTGCTGCGGTTGGGTTGTGGTGGTGGTTAGCGATTCACTATGACTGGTCGTGGATGGTATTTATTAGCCTATTTGCCGCGCCTATGCTGTTATTGCGCTCGCCTGAGTCAATAGCACTGGGAGTAACGATGCTGGGACAGTATTGGAATAGCGAAAAAAAGGAAACCTCAGCGCAGGAGAACAATGTTATTTTTCTCGTTCCAATTATAGCGACGGGATTATTGTCATTTTGGCTGGCAAATTTCTGGTCACTTAGCTCCGCTAGTCAAAACTGGATTCGAGATGCACTGCTAATTGGCGCAACAATTTTCACACTTTCATTCTCATATTCTATCGGGAGCAGTATCAACGTAATGAGGGGTTCGGTTGTAGGTATATTCGGAGGGGCTGGTGCTAATGCGGGGGCTCTGGCGGGAGCCTATGTTGTGGCTGGCTATTTCGTAGGTGCACTTGTGCTTCTGTTCACATTTGCGATTGCGTTCGTATTCAAAGGGGCACACAACTCTATGCTTGTAACAACCGCCTTTCCACCTTGGACACTCAACCTTTTACTGCGTAGTCAGTTCATTCGCTGGGTCGCCACCTTTCGTCACTTTCGCTTAGGTTTGATGCGACTACCCCAAAATTGGCATGAAACCATCTGGCAAATTGACTTGAAACATCTTCCTGAGCTAATTCCTAATGCAAGCAAGATTAACGCATTATTTGCTGTCAGAACGGTTCGGTTAGCAATGTTAGATTCAACTAAGGTTGAGGATAAGTTATTTTATGCGAGGCTTGTTTTTGCCTATTACCTCCCCGCCGTCATTTACCGCTTGAGCTTAAAAGCCACCGCATGGTTGTGGCTTCCCCTGATTTTATTGCTAAAACCCCCGTTTGATATGACGGAAGAAGAATTTCGCCAACGCACACCATTGTTGGAACTAAAGTTCCGTGACCGCACGACACTTTCCGTCAAAGGCTTTGAATGGGTGATATTGCGTTGGCTTGCGGTGATTGTGCTTGCATTGCTATCCATCTCCCTCTTTCCCGTTTTAATGCCTTGGATAGCGGCACTCAAAGACTATGGAGAAATGGTGCAAAAACTATCCGCACTCTTTTCCATCCCGCCGTTGGGAATTCGTTATGTTACTTTGTGGCTGTTTGCGGGCTTGGGGCTGTGGTTCGCCAAGTCTTGCAGCAACTTAAAAGTGCTGTACACCGAATGGTTAGACAAACCAGAGCAACCAGTTGATTTAAAAAATGATTTAACGAAGCAATCTTTTGTGAATTTTGAACAACGCGCTAAAACAGCGGAGTATTTGCGCATGGCGTTAATCGGCACCGTGTGGATTGGCGTTTATGCCTTTACCGCCACTTGGCTGCACGACAAAAACCCCACTTTCCTCGCCCCGTGGTTGTTGCGGATTTTGTAATCCACACGCGATGAATTGTGCTTCGTCATGCCGACACACCCCCGTCATACCGACGGAGGTCGGTATCCAGATTAAAAACCCAGCTTCGCGCAGCGAGACCAAATGGGCTTTGTCCGCTACGCTGATTTTTGTTTTGACTGGATTTTGACCTTCGTCGGAATGACGGTTCGGGTCAATTTAATCCGCTCGCCCTGAGCCGAGAGCTTGTCGAACGGTCGAAGGGTGGTGGATTTAACGCACTGATTTTATTAACTCTTCCATTCATGGTTCGACAGGTTCACCACGAATGGAAGATTGAATCAGCGTCTCCTTAGGCACGGCGACAAGAACGATGCGAACCGACAACGGTTAGCCAACAAAAAACCCGCAATCCTTTGCAGTATGCGGGTTTAGTGGACAATCTTGAAACATATTACTGGCGGAGAAGGAGGGATTCGAACCCTCGATACAAGTTTAAGCTCGTATGCGCCCTTAGCAGGGGCGTGCCTTCGACCTCTCGGCCACCTCTCCGAACCCGTGCATTATAAGGCGGCAACCCTCTTTGGTCAAATTTTAATTCTCCCGCGCATTGACTCCCAATAGCAAGACCAAGCATTGCGTGGTGTTAAAGGAGGTAGCAATTTTACACACGCCATTCAAGTGATCCATTTAGATCGTTACGCTTGGCGTTTTAGTTTTTCCAGTGCAGTTTCAATGCGTTGACACAAAGTTTTAATCACTTTGATGCGCGCGAAGTTTTTATCATTGGCTTCAACCAACGTCCACGGCGCGATCTCAGTGCTGGTTCTATCCACCATGTCGCATACGGCAATTTCATAATCATCCCACTTTTCTCGATTACGCCAATCTTCTTCGGTAATTTTAAACCGCTTGAAGCCTATCTTTTCCCGCTCTTGGAAACGACGCAATTGCTCCTCTTTACTGATGGTTAGCCAGAACTTGACCAAAACAGTATTGTGATTAACCAGCTGCTCCTCAAAATCATTGATTTCTGAATACGCACGCATCCAGTCCGCTTCAGAACAGTATTTTTCGACACGCTCGACCAACACGCGCCCATACCAAGAGCGATCAAAAATGGTCATCCCACTGGTCGCGGGAATATGTCGCCAGAATCGCCACAAATACGGCTGCGCACGCTCTTCTTCCGTAGGGGCTGCCACAGGCACAATACGATAATGCCGCGCATCTAATGCGCCCGTAATGCGGCGTATTGCGCCACCTTTGCCAGCCGCATCGGCACCTTCAAACACGGTAATCACCGACAATTGGCTAAAAAGCGGATCTCTGGTCAGTAAATTCAACTTGCCTTGGTATTTTTCGAGCTCCTTCGCAAACTTCTTATCGTTTATCGTTTGAGCCATGTCTAAGCGATCAAATAAATCTAAATGATCAATGGGCACTTGTAACGGTGGCGCGACCAATAAAGACGCAAGCTCGGTCTGCTCCATGCGCTTTTGCATGGCTTGCAACAAAATACGACCTGCGGTGAGGCTACGATAACGTGGATCCGTACCCTCAATCACGATCCACGGGGCTTCTGCTGTGCTGGTCATGCGCAAGGTATGTTCAGATACTTTGCGAAATTTGTTATATAACTTAAAGCGTTGCCAATCTAACTCGGTGACACGCCAACGTGTTTTGGGGTCTTTCTCCAAATTATTGAGTCGCACACGCTGCGCCTCTTTCGACAAATGAAACCAGAATTTAATAATCAGCGCGCCTTCATTGGTGAGCATTTTTTCAAATTGATTGATGTCATGAATGCATTGGTTTAGCTCCACCAGCTTGCTTTTACCCAACACACGCTGAACAATGGGCGGTGTGTACCAAGAACCAAAAAACATGCCAATTTTGCCTTTGGGTGGCAATGCCCGCCAGTATCGCCACATGTGGGGATATTGCAAGGTTTCAGGTGTATCCCCCATCACATGCACTTCAATATGACGCGGATCCATCCAGGCATTCAGCAAGTTTACAGTCTCGCCCTTGCCCGCACCATCAACACCACCCACCAAGATAATGACCGCCGATTTACCCTTTTGTGACAGGTCAAATTGCGCCGCCAATAGTGCTTCACGCAAAGCAGGCACTTCCGCATCGTACGTTGCCTTCGTTATTTTGTGACCTAACTCAGCAGATTCAAACATGGTATTTCTCCTTTGTTAATCCGACACTAAGAACTCAGTTGTGATGGCAAGTCGTAAAGTATTTTGTACCACACCATTGCGCTCACGACGATTAATCCACCACAACGAACCCTTTTTGATACTAAAATTTTCCTCTTGGCAGCCCATCAATTGCGCCACCACTGCACCCAACGTTGGCTGGTGACCGACCACCAACACAGTATCATCCGCGTCTGGCCAACGGGCTGCTTGCAATACGGCCTGCGCCGACGCTCCTGGGGCAATCGTGGGAGCGAGGGTGTAGTGATCGGTCAACCTTGCGACCGTCTGACGCGTTCGTAGTGCTGGACTCACGAGGATGCGCATATCACTCGGCAAATGCGGTCGAATAAATTGTGCCATTTTCTCCGCTTGCCGTTCACCCTTCGCCGTTAAGGCTCGCCCATGATCGGGAAAACCGTCTGCTGCTTCTGCATGTCGCCATAAAATCAGATCCATTTTTCACTCCATATTACAATTCACACTTTGGAATATACCGTATATACTCTTACTTAGCATAATTTTTTCAATAAGGTGAACACAATGAATACTGAAGACAAAACTACCTCCCCCGCACCCAAGACCGCTAAACGTACCACTAAGATCACCGCTAAGCCAGCCCCCAAAGCCAATACCAAGCCCATGGTAAAGGTCGTCGAAGAACCTACTCCCGTCGTCGTGACTGAAGAAGTTGTGGTCAAAAAGGTCAAAAAAGAGACTAAGGTAAAAGTGGTACGCGATAGTTTCACCATGCCACAAAACGAATATCAAAAGATAGAAGACATCAAAGCCGCTTGCCTCAAGGAAGGGCGACATGTGAAAAAAAGTGAAGTGCTGCGCGCAGGCTTGCAAGCCCTGTCGAATATGAGCCTAGCAGAATTAGAGGCAGCCCTTGCAGGACTGGAAACCATCCGCACGGGTCGCCCAAAAAAACGTTAAGCCCACGCACGCCGAATAGTGCGTAAAGATCAGCAAAAAAGCACACTTTTCGTGTGCTTTTTGTTGTTTAAATGACCACTAGCTGACTACCGAAAACGTGATGAGCGAAGCAAAATCGGCGTTTCGCTCACTCGAATGCGTCATAACTAGCACAGACAAACCTCAGAATTTAAGGAGATTATCAGCATCGCTTGCCTGTGCGGGCGACATAACTAACAGCGAGAGCAGCAAACAACAGAGGTGCTTTCTCATAGCCAAAATACTTTACGTCAAAAGAGCGTGGTGACTTTCCGTGTGATTCGCCACTTTTATAAATTCTGACACACTGAGCGTTTCTGCCCGACGTTGCGGGTCAATATCCAGTGCGACGAAGTCACTTTCAGTTAAATATGCACGCAAAGTATTGCGCAAGGTTTTACGTCGTTGACCAAAGGCAGCCGCCACCACCGCCGAAAAATGGGCTTCGTTTTTGACGAAGATATTGTCCTCGCTGCGCGGAATCATGCGCACAATGGCTGAATCTACTTTGGGCGCGGGGCGGAAGGAATCAGGTGGCACATCCAACAACTTTTCCATATCGAAACGATATTGCAACATCACTGATAAGCGTCCATACGCAGGTGTGTCATGTTCAGCCACCATACGATCCACCACTTCGTTTTGCAGCATAAAGTGCATGTCGGTAATGCGTTCGCGATATTGCGCAAAATGGAACAACAGCGGTGAGGAAATGTTGTAGGGCAAGTTGCCGACGATGCGCAGCGGCGTGCCCAAACTGGCAAAATCAAACTGCAACGCATCGCCCGCGTGTATGGTCAATTTGCTGGTGGAATAGTTGTTTTCCAGTCGGGTGATGATGTCGCGGTCAATTTCGACGACGTGCAGGTGATTGAGATGTTTCAGCAACGGCGTGGTCAGCGCGCCCAAACCAGGACCAATTTCCACCATATTGTCTGCGGCTTGCGGGGCAATCACGTCGATGATGTCCGCAATAATATTTTGATCAATCAGGAAATTCTGTCCGAATTTTTTCTTGGCTTTATGCACGATGACTCCTTTCGTGCGTAATCATTTGTGTAGCAAGTTCAATGGCGGCTAGCAAACTACCGCAATCCGCTTTGCCCGTACCCGCCAAATCCAACGCGGTGCCATGATCGACCGAGGTGCGAATAATCGGCAGTCCCAAAGTGACGTTTACGCCTGCACCAAAGCTGGCGTGTTTTAAAACAGGCAAGCCTTGGTCATGGTACATGGACAAAATGCAGTCGCATTGGCTTAGCTTGTGCGGGGTAAACAGAGTGTCGGCGGGCAAGGGCTGACTGACATTCATGCCTTCTGCGCGCAATTTATCCAGCAAGGGAATCATCACATCCAACTCTTCACGCCCCAAATAACCACCTTCACCCGCGTGTGGATTGAGTCCCGCGACCAGAATGCGCGGCGAGGTAAAACCAAAACGCACCCGCAAATCGTGATCGAGAATACGCAATACTTCTTCTAACAAGGGCGAGGTAATCGCTGCCGCCACGTCTTTCAACGGCAAGTGCGTGGTGGCCAATGCCACCCGCATCCCCCCGCCGACCAACATCATCACATCACGGTGGGTATTGGTTTGTTGGGCGAGGAATTCGGTGTGTCCCGTGAAGGGGATGCCCGCGTCATTGATGATGCCCTTATGTAGCGGCGCAGTCACCATGCCCGCAAATTCGCCCGATTGACAGCCTTGAATGGCGCGTTCCAAAATTGCTAAGACGTAGTGGCTATTGGCTTTGTCCAACACACCCGCTTGGGAAGGTACGGCTAACGGTATATGAATCACGCGCAAGGTGTTGGGTTTGGCGATGCTATTGGCAGACCAATCTTCCATCACCAAGGCAATACCTAATTGCGCCGCCCGTTGTTGTAACAAGAATTTGTCACCAATGACCACCAAATCGTGCCCCATTGCTGCGAGTTGTACACACAACTCCGCGCCCACCCCCGCTGGTTCACCCGCCGTAATCACCAGTGGCGAATGCTTCATTGCGCTTCTTCCAAACGATATTCAATAAAAGCGCGATCACGCAATTGGCGTATCCAGTCTTGATATTGTTCGTCGGATTTAAACGTACCAATAGTGATGCGGGCTTGTTGACGTTGTTGTTGTACGCTGACATCGGTGCTACGACGTTCCAATACTTTGATCAAATGCCAGCCAAATTGCGTTTGCACCACGCCCACTTCGTTAATTTTCAATTTATTCAGCATCTCATCAAACTCAGGCACGGTTTGACCAGGTGACAACCAGTCCAAGTCACCACCTTTTTGCGCACTACCATCTTCTGAATAACGCTTAGCTTGCTCCGCAAAATCAGCTCCTTGATCAATCTGCGCTTTGATCTCCATGATGCGTTTTTTCGCTTCCACATCAGACATAATTTCGCTGGTTTTAATCAAAATATGACGCGCATGGGTTTGGGTAATGACCACGGGCACTTCGCCGCTGCGTTTTTCCAACATTTTGAAAATATGAAAACCGCTAGGGCTACGAATCACAGGGGTGTTTTGCCCTGACTTGAGTTGCCTGAGCAACTCTAAGAACTGTGGCGGCAAGCGATCACTAGATCGCCATCCCAGATCCCCACCCTTCAGCGCGTCTTTCGCATCTGAAAAACTCGCCGCCACTTGAGCAAAATCTGCTCCACCCTGTAACTGATTAAAGGCTTGATCGGCACGACTACGACTGACTTGAATCTTGTCCGCGCTGGCTTGCTCTGGAACCAATACTAGAATATGCGCCAGATGAAACTCTTCTGTCACCAAGCCCATTTTGCGTTTATTCGCGAGAAAATTATCGACTTCACTGTCGCTAATCGCGATTTTACTTTCTACTTCGCGTTCACGGATGCGAGTTGAAATCAGCTCATTACGTACTTCCTCACGGAATTTTTTCCACTCTATCCCTTCGCTTTCCAGCTTCGCCTGAAAGTCCGCGACATTGGCAAAGTTATTTTGCTGAGCAATACGCTTGATGGATAAATCCAATTGCGCCTCATCAACCCGAATGCCCGTTTCATTAGCAAATTGCAGTTGTAACATTTCGCTAATCATGCGCTCCAATACTTGTTTTTCCAACAAATCAGCAGGCGGCAGCGCGGTGCCTTGTTTGGTCAGTTGCTTCACTGCCATCTGTACTTTTTCATTCAATTCATAACGGGTAATCACATCAGAATTAACTACCGCGACCACCGTATCAATCACCGCAACTTGATGTTGCGGATCCAATTTTGAACTGGACACCTCAGCGGCCTGAACTAAAGGCATTACTAACAAGCCACAAAATAGCATTAACTTATTGATTATCATTGATCTCTTTCATTATTAACGCAACACTTCCGTTGTGAGGGTATTCGGTTTTTCATTCGTTTTAACGTATCCTGGCACGCTACGCTTGAGCATTATCAAGGGATCCGAACCGACCTTCACCAAGTCGTTCAGTTCCAGTTGCACAAAAAAACCTGTATTGGTTTGTTGCGTGGCGGTGGTAAAACGTTGTCCTACAAAGCGGAATGTCCAACAGCTTTCATTATACTCAAGCCCACCGATAGAATCCAAAATGCGCCCTTCTTGGAAAGAGTAATTCCAGCGTCCCACGGCATGCCAACGGCTGGTCAACGGCCATTGCACAGAGAAGTCCACCTGACGTAGCCCCCCAATCGGCGTATACACGGTTGTCCCATTTGGAACGAGTGTACCCACTAGGCTGTTTCGGGTGAAACGATAACCAAAATTTAGCGTTTTACCTGGTTCAGGACGATAACGAGCCGCAATGTTGTAACGTTGCGTATGCGATTGATTGGGGTCAAACTGAAATTCACTGTCCATCGACCATGCATGATCGACTTGACCCGCAACCGCCAACAAGATGTCAGATTTTCCCGTATTTGATGTTGGGGCAACCAGATTGACTTGTGGCGGCGAAAAACTGAAGCGTTCCCCTAGCGTCACTTTCAACCGTTCCGAACCATTGTCCTGATCCAGTAGTCGCGATGTCATCGCTAACGTCATCTGATTGGCATCGCCAATACGGTCATTACCAAAAAAACGATTTTCCGCAAACATTTGGGTAAAACTGAAATCAGCTTGTGCCGTATCGAAGTTCGGTAACAAACTTTGATTTTGGTAGGGTATAAAAACATAAAAAGCACGAGGTTCCAGCGTGTGCAAATAGTCACGTCCAAATAAATTCCAATCACGCTCGAATGCCATCCCGCTATCGACACTGACGATCGGTAAGGTACGTGAAGCATTCGGCGCACCCGCTGGGTTATTAGCTCCCATCTGATAATGGGTGCTGTGTATGGCCAATTTGGGTGTCACATAAAAAGCGGGCTGGCTAATCAACGGATAACTGACACTGGGATTGAACACTAAACGGCGCGCATTCAATGCCGTGGGGTGACTAAAATCGACGAACTCCCCTTTCATATCGGTCTTTATTTCGCCAAAGTTTTTCTGTCCACTCACCGTAATTTGTGGCAAGCGGGCGTAAGGTACGGCAATCGGCGAGAGGGGATCTTGCAAGGTTTGATAACGTTGCACCCGTGCCACGGCATTCCACCACCCACCGCTATAAACCACCCCCGCATCTTGCAATAAGTTGACCTGCGAGGTGACATTCACCGTATCAGCTAGATCGCGGAAATACGCGTCATCGCCAACATGACTAAAATTGATAAAGCCACTTGCCCCATCAAATAAAGTTTGTTGATGCTTTAATGAAACACGAGCACGCGTTCGATTCGCCATCGCATCTGAGGGCAACACATCCAGGCGCACTTCGCTGCTAAAACGGGGGGCTAAATAGCGAAATTCATTATTGAACTGCACGCCACGCTTGCTGATAATACGCGGCGACAAGGTGGCATCATAATTAGGCGCGATATTCCAATAGTAAGGTAGGGTTATTTCCGTCCCGCCTTTGGTGGTACCGCCAAAAATAGGGGCTAAAAACCCTGATTTACGCTGATCGTTTAACGGAAAATCCAGCCAAGGTGAGTACAAAAGGGGGACGCCCATAAAGGTGACCCACGCGTTGTGCGCCACGCCCACCTGCAAATCGCGATCAATTTCCAGCTCCCCCATCGTCATTTGCCAATCAGGTTGATTGACGGGACAGGTCGTATAACTGGCATTTTCTAGGGTGTAATGCTGACGATCTTGCAATGTAAGTACATCGGCCGCGCCGCGTGCTGCATTTTCCGCAAAATAAAATTCTGGCTGATCCAGCGTGCCAGCACTGGTATCCAAATTCAACTTTAGGTGCGGACCGCTCAACACACTGTTAGGCTGTTCTAGGCGCACGGAACCTGTCGCTTCCAAATCATGCGTATTTTGAAAATACAATAAATGATCCGTGTATACCGCCTGCCCCAGCTTACGCAACACCACATGACCCGTAGCTTCAATTTGATCTTTTTGACGACTTTCCAAATGATCTGCGCTGACAAACGCGGAGGTGCCTTGTAGCGGCTCAGGCAAAGTATGGAACGTGTGGTCTAAACGCAGACGTAACGCATCCGCACTGGCGGTAGGCAAGTACGTAAAGGCGCAAAATAATGTGAACACAACGGGTTTGAGACGGAACCGCATAACGTGCAACGTGGGCATATTGATAAACTTTTGAGAGTTTACCATTAACCCAATTTAATGAGCTTAAGATTCGGGCTTCCGATCAACTTTCATTTTTACCGTGAGTACAGAAATCCGTACTCACGATGAAAAATAGCTCTTTGCGGCGTCTACAAAGCAGCGGAACTTTTTGGATAGCCCCTAAGTGGTCGATCCCTTATTTCGCCAAAGCCCAAGGTGAGGGAACGGTAGAAATCGCACCATTTTTGAGCAATGTCACACCATTCATCAGCCAAATGGCATCCGCGCCTGTAGTTGGATTGCGCCACACAATATCGGACGAGCCATCGCCATTAAAGTCTCCCTCTGCCGCGATCATCACGGAGACAGAAACGGTTGAAATGGCAGTATTACTTAGCAAAGTGGTGCCGTTCATTAACCAAATCGCATCGACCCCTGTCGTTGAGTCGCGCCACAAAATATCAGACTTGCCATCCCCATTGTAATCTCCCGTGCCTGCAACTCCCCATGGCGCAGGAACGGTTGTGATTGCCGTATTGCTGACTAAGGTGGCACCATTCATTAACCAAATTGCATCGGCTCCAGAAGTTGGGTTGCGCCACAAAATATCAGACTTACCATCCCCATTATAGTCCCCTGTTCCTGCAATTAACCATGGGGCGGGGACAGTTGCAATGGCCATATTACTGACTAAAGTGGTGCCATTCATTAACCAAATTGCATTTGCCCCTGAGGTTGGGTTGCGCCACAATATATCCGACTTGCCATCACCATTAAAGTCTCCAACACCCGCAATCATCACGGAGACAGGGATGGTTAAAATTGCCGTATTACTTAACAAAGTGGTGCCGTTCATTAACCAAATCGCATCCGCCCCTGAAACGGGGTTACGCCACAAAATATCAGACTTGCCATCACCATTAAAGTCTCCCATCCCTGCAATAGCCCACGGTGCGGGCACAGTCGCAATGGCTGTATTACTGACCAAAGTTGTGTCATTCATTATCCAAATCGCATCGACTCCAGAACTTGGATTGCGCCACAGCAAGTCGGACTTACCGTCACCATTAAAATCAGCATAGGCCACTTTTCCTACACCTGTGAGCGTGATGACATTTGGGCTTGTTACAGCGGTGCTAGAAACTGTAACACTACCCGTTCTAGCCCCTACCGCCGAGGCGGTGAAGCTGACACTAATGGTGCAACTTGCACCTACAGCCAGTGCTGTTCCGCAGGTGGTGGTATGGGCAAAATTACCTGTTGTGAGGATCCCCGCAATACTTAACACTGTGCTGCCTGAGTTGGTCAGGGTCACGACTTGCGCGGCACTGGGGTTACCTATGTTACGAGCGGGAAAATTAAGTGTGGAAGGCGTAACGGTCATGATCGAAGCAACGCCAATATTGACATTTTGAGTCACTTGAGATGCTGCGGCAAATGTAGAATTTCCCGCCTGATTGGCAGCAATGCTGCAACTCCCCACCGCAATGCCTGTAACGGTATTGCCAACAACTGAACAAATTGTGGGAGTGAGAGAGGTGAAGGTAACGGGATTACCTGATGCGCCGCCAGTTGCAGAAACCCCCCCTACTCCACCCACCATGATTGCAGGTGCAGCACCGAAGATAATCGTTTGACTCGCCATAGGCGTTGTAGAGACTACCGTTGCAGCTCCACTAATACTAATATCATCCACATACCAGCCATCGTACGCGATACTGAAATCGCTTATCAATCTGAAGCGAATCTTTACCGAAGGTTGACCAATGTAAGCACTTAAATTGATTGAAACCTGCGTCCATGCGGCAAGCGTGCCGCTATATGTGGCCAATGGTGTACTCCAAATCGTGCCGCCATCTGTGGACACCTCCACATAACCATAATCAAAACCACTTTCCAAGGTGTATTGGTGCCAGAAAGTCAGTATGGGATTGACCGCCTGCCTGAAATCAAGTGGCGCAGCGAGCGTCAACGAGGTGTTGGCGTTGTTCGCGTAATTTCCTAATGGGCTGTCGGTGAATGCTGTTACGCCAGTATGAAAGGCGGTCGTTGACTTTCCCCAAGGAACACCTGCGACCCAAGCACCTAAGCCATTTTCTGCGCCATCTGTAAATGTACTACTCACATTGGCATTGGGAGCACTTTCACCTACCGCATTTACCGCCGTAACAATAAAGAAATACTTAGTGCCATTAACCAGCCCCGTCACCACCGTAGAAGTACCCATTACACCCGCGACACTGCCCAATGCGGTCAAAGGCGTGAATCCCGCTGCTGTTGACCAATACACCTTGTAGCTGGTCGCGCCTACAGAAGCAACCCAGCTCAGCGTCGCCTGGGCATTTCCTGCCGTGGCAACAACCCCTGTTGGGGCTGGAATGTTGATCATAATGTTCTGCACCACCTGTGGCGCCGCAGTATATGAAACGGAACCTGCCTGATTTGCCGCAATGGTACAAATTCCATTCGCAACACCCGTCACAACATTGCCAAGTACAGTACATACAGCAGGTGTGGTGCTGGTAAAAGTAACGGCATTACCCGAAGCTCCGCCACTCGCCAGAACAACTCCTGTGCCTCCCATCGCTATAGCAGGCGCGGCACCAAAACTAATGACCTGACTGCCTATGCTGACAGGGATATTTTGAATCACTTGGGGGGCTGGTGCAAAAGTCGCATTCCCTGCTTGATTGGCTGCAATACTGCAACTACCCACCGCAACGCCTCTAACCGTATTGCCAACAACCGAACAAATTGTGGGTGTGAGAGAAGTGAAGGTAACAGGATTGCCCGATGTACCACCCGTCGCAGAAACCAAGCCTGTGCCTCCCGCCATGAGTGCGGGTGCAGCACCAAAGGTGATTGTTTGAATTGCTAGAGGCGGCATAGGGGTCGCGGAAGCTTGCGAGAGAACACCACTAATGCTGATATCGTCCACATACCAACCATCGTAAACCACACTGTAATCGCTTATCAATCTAAAGCGGATTTTTACCGAAGGTTGACCAATGTACGCACTTAAATTGATTGAAACTTGCGTCCATGCGGCAAGCGTGCCGCTATATGTGGCCAATGGTGTACTCCAAATCGTGCCGCCATCTGTGGACACCTCCACATAACCATAATCAAAACCACTTTCCAGGGTGTATTGGTGCCAGAAAGTCAGTATGGGATTGACTGCCTGACTGAAATTCAGTGGCGCAGCAAGTGCCAACGAGGTGCTGGCATTATTCGCATAATTTCCTAATGGGCTGTCGGTGAATGCTGTTACGCCAGTATGAAAAGCAGTCGTTGACTTTCCCCAAGGAACACCTGCGACCCAAGCACCTAAGCCATTTTCTGCGCCATCTGTAAATGTACTACTCACATTGGCATTGGGAGCACTTTCACCTACCGCATTTACCGCCGTAACAATAAAGAAATACTTAGTGCCATTAACCAGCCCCGTCACCACCGTAGAAGTACCCATTACACCCGCGACACTGCCCAATGCGGTCAAAGGCGTGAATCCCGCTGCTGTTGACCAATACACCTTGTAGCTGGTCGCGCCTACAGAAGCAACCCAGCTCAGCGTCGCCTGGGCATTTCCTGCCGTGGCAACAACCCCTGTTGGGGCTGGAATGTTGATCATAATGTTCTGCACCACCTGTGGCGCCGCAGTATATGAAACGGAACCTGCCTGATTTGCCGCAATGGTACAAATTCCATTCGCAACACCCGTCACAACATTGCCAAGTACAGTACATACAGCAGGTGTGGTGCTGGTAAAAGTAACGGCATTACCCGAAGCTCCGCCACTCGCCAGAACAACTCCTGTGCCTCCCATCGCTATAGCAGGCGCGGCACCAAAACTAATGACCTGACTGCCTATGCTGACAGGGATATTTTGAATCACTTGGGGGGCTGGTGCAAAAGTCGCATTCCCTGCTTGATTGGCTGCAATACTGCAACTACCCACCGCAACGCCTCTAACCGTATTGCCAACAACCGAACAAATTGTGGGTGTGAGGGAGGAGAAGGTAACAGGAAGAGCAGATGATGCCGCCGCGCTGACAGTAGTAGCACCTCCTGCAACCAACGTGGCGGGCAAGAAACTGATTGCACCTATGGTTTGATTCGTGGTCAATGCAAACGTTGCACTAACTGTACACGCCCCCATAACAGGATTCGTCGTAAAAGTGCTGCCATTTAAAGTTCCGCCGCATGTCCCCCCCATGACGGCACCGTAACCTGCTGATGGTGTCACGGTGAATATCGCTGTTGAGCCTGAGCTCACGGCGATAGGCGTCGCTGGCGTTATCGTTCCATTGACACCCGCAGATGGCGTTACCGTATAGTTGACGGACTGTGTAAACGCCCTGATATTGACATTGTAAGGATTGGCTCCAGCCGAGGTTTCTGTCCAAGTGACGCCCGTCGAACTGATATAACTTTCTCCAAGTAATGCTGTGGCAGCACTATCGTACCCAATGTACCTGCCTTCTGTTGGTATAGGAAAGTTATATCCTGGCGTGGTAAATTTCACGACCACTGCAAATTTCTGACCCGCCACCAGCGTCACAGGACGCGACAGCGTCACAGTATGATATCCCGCATAAGGGGTTGAGCCTATGGTATTTACGGTTCCACCTTCAAGCACCCCCGTTGAAGGATCGGTGAGCACATTGGTGTAGATAGACACTTCATATCCAGAGTTAAGGGCTGAGGTATTAAAACTAACTGCCTGCAACGTTTCACCCGCAACAGAAGTAAAAACATTACTCCCCCATGCGCTGGGCGTACCGTACCCCATCGTGCCGACTTGACCGAATGGGTCGTAGGAATAGGATCTCGTGTAATTTGTCGCTGATTGTGGGTTGACAAAAATGGTCGCATTCGCCAACGACATATCATAATAAGAGACATAGAAGTACCCTGCTGCACCCCATAAAGTTCCCCAGTTATTCTTCAATATGAATGCGCCATTACCAGGTGGTGGAGTACTAAAATTGCTGGCAGCATAATTATCGTCCCACCCAATCAGGGTGACAGCATGATTGCCCGCTAGCGCGCCATTGTAATAGTAGGCACTTGTAGCACTATTCCAATAAACGGAATTGGTATAGCCTTGCAGTTCAGAATGATAGGAAATGTATGCGGCACCATAGGTTTGAAGTGCATACTTCCAATTCGCGTTATCCGTTGCGTTTAATCTGTTTGGTAAATGTAAAACTTCTTGCAGATGGAGGCGAGGGGAAAGACCCGCAATAGATGTTGCAACTGTGCTGGTATAAGGATCATCTGTTTCATATACAGGCCCCGCAGCATAGGCAGGGACATTGCCCCATCTCGTCATATAGGCGGTAGAAATGTCAGCGTTTCCACCCGCACAAGGAGCCCAATCAAAACCATGTCTCACATTAAGATGATTTTCCGAGAAATCGGGTACGCCAGATGCAGCCACAAGCATATTAGATTCCAGTGATCCTGTGCTACCAAAAGTCCAGCATGAACCACACGCCCCTTGATCTCTGACGGGTGATACGAAGCCCGTCGTACGAAGATCGAAGGCAATTGGTGAAACTGACACGTTTCCAGGTACGCCCATCATAAGATTGCTTTTGACGACAGGCTGCTTGCCAGTCATATGGGAACGATCTATGGGCGAAGGAAGATGGCCTGTTGCGTTCACACCAGAAACGCCTTGGAGTAAGGGGTGTAAGGCTTGCGGATTCGCAATATACTGAATAAAGTCAGGATTCGGCGGTGCCACAGAGGGTTGCGCTGATGCTGCTATTGACTGCGAAGAAAAGGGGATCAATACCCCCAATAGCGCGAATAAATGAACAAAATAAGAACGCATATTTCCCTCTTCCAAAAAACTTTTCAAATAACAACCCTAGTTTTGCTGCGATGACAGCAAGTGAAACTCGCCGTGGCAAATCGCTAACCAAGATCCAACTCAACTCTCATGGTCGTTTTGGCAAACCCTTGCGATTGTAACCATTTACAACGTGCGGAATTGTATCAGCAAATCACCTTGAAATTTCAATGGCACCAGCAAAAACAATCACATAGTGCCGCAAAATACGATGGGGCATACTTGTGCGGCTTTTGGATTTGCCCACCCCCCTTATTTCACCAAAGCCCAAGGCAATGGAACAGTTCCAACCGCACCATTTTTGAGCAATGTCACGCCATTCATCAGCCAGATGGCATCCGTGCCTGTGGTTGGATTGCGCCACACAATATCGGATTTACCATCGCCGTTATAGTCTCCCACACCCGCGACCATCACAGATGCTGGGACGGTTGAAATCGCAGTGTTGCTCGCTATAGTGGCTCCGTTCATTAACCAAATCGCATTTAGCCCAGAAACGGGATTGCGCCACAAAATATCCGATTTGCCATCGCCGTTGAAATCTCCCGTGCCAGCAATGACCCAAGGGGCAGGGACGATTGTGATTGCCGTATTGCTGACCAACGTGGCACCATTCATTATCCAAATCGCATTTACCCCTGAGGTGGGATTCCGCCACAAAATATCCGACTTACCATCGCCATTGAAGTCTCCTGTGCCAGCAATGAACCATGGGGTGGGAACCGTTGTAATCGCGATATTGCTGAGCAAGGTGCTACCGTTCATTAACCACATCGCATCCGTCCCTGTGGTTGGGTTGCGCCACAGAATATCCGACTTACCATCACCGTTAAAGTCGCCCACTCCTGCGATCATCACCGAGACAGGGACGATTGAAATGGCCGTGTTGCTTAACAAAGTGGTGCCGTTCATTAACCAAAGCGCATCTGCTCCAGAAACAGGATTCCGCCAAACAATATCCGACTTACCATCCCCATTAAAGTCCCCCATACCTGCAACCGCCCATGGCGCGGGAACTGTCGTAATGGCCGTATTGCTGACCAAAGTAGTGCCATTCATTATCCAAATCGCATCTATCCCAGAACTCGGATTCCGCCACAGCATGTCAGACTTGCCATCTCCATTAAAGTCGGCATAGGTGGCTTTTCCTGTACCAGTGAGTGCAATAATATTTGAACTCGGCACGGCCGTGCTGGAAACGGTAACACTGCCTGTCCTAGCACCTACCGCCGAGGCGGTGAAGGTGACACTGATGGCACAACTCGCCCCCGCTGACAACACCGATGCACACGTATTGGTCTGGGCAAAGTCGCCCGTCGCAAGCACACCCGTGATAGACAGCGATACACTACCCGTATTAGTTAATGTAACAACTTGGGGCGTACTTGGGTTGCCAATGTTCCTTGCTGCAAATGCAAGTGTATTCACAGAAAGCGATACACGAGGTGCTAGCGTCACAGGAATAGAGGTCGTTGTTTGCGGTGCAGCCTGATAGGTACTATTCCCAGCCTGATTGGCGGCAAGGGTACACATTCCCACGCTAATCCCTGTCACGGTGGATCCAACAACCGAACAAATGGTTGGCGTGAGGCTGCTTAATACGGCTGGAAGTCCTGACGTGGCGGTAACTTTCAGACCTCCCACCCCGCCCACTGTGAGCGCGGGAACCACATCGAAGGTAATTGATTGTGGCGTAGCGATGTTTGTCCCAAGTAAAATATCAACAGGCAACCAGCGATCCATAGTTGAACCGTCACCAACTTGACCCGAAAGATTCCATCCCCAGCATTTCACTCCCCCTAGCGAAGTTAATGCACATGTATGCCATAGACCTGCTGATACGGCAGATACCCCACTTGTGAGCGTTGATACATCCGTTGGAATCAAGCGTTGAGTAATCGTCCCATCCCCAAGCTCCCCATATGCATTCGTACCCCAGCATTTTGTTCCGCCTGCACTAACAATCGCACAGGTATGGTATGAACTGGCTGCCCCCGCAGTTACATTACTAGCCAAACCAGTTACGTCAACAGGCACCACGCTAGTTACCACGGTGTTATTCCCTAGTTGCCCCGAACTATTATCGCCCCAACACTTCATCGCACCCGTCGTCATAATCGCGCAAGTGTGGTACCCCCCTGCAACAATTGACACAACACCCGTCAAAAGTCCCTGTACATCAACGGGTACTTGACTATTCACCGTTGTGTTATTTCCAAGTGCGCCGAAAAGATTGTATCCCCAGCATTTCACGCCCCCTGCTGTGGTAAGGGCACAGGTATGATGTTGTCCCGCAACAATAGATACAATGCCACTGCTAAGTCCTACAACATTTAGGGGAGTAGCATGATCCACAACCGTGTTGTCACCTAACTGACCATATCCGTTGTATCCCCAACACTTGACGCCGCCCGCCGTGGTCAGCGCACAAGCGTGGTATCCGCCTGTGGCAACAGCAGAAACGCCCCCCGTAAGCCCCAACACATCGACGGGTGCCAGACGATTTACGAGTGAGTTATCGCCAATTTGGCCTGAATTATTGCGCCCCCAACACTTGACCCCACCGACCGAAGTCGTTGCACAATTAAATCCGCCTCCCGCAGAGATAGACACAACCCCAGAAGCCAGCCCTACAACATCGACAGGTATATTTCTGTCAACAAGTGAATTATCTCCCAGTTGTCCCCAATAATTTGTACCCCAGCATTTCACTCCACCCGTCGTGTTCACTACACAAGAATGCGTATCACCTAGCGCGATTTTTGAAGTCGCTGGTGGCACAATCGAAACGTTGATTGTAATCGCTTGCACAACCTGAGCTGCGGGTTGGTAAATTGCATCACCCGCTTGATTGGCTGCAATAGTACAAGTTCCCACCGCAAGTCCTGTGACCGTGCTACCACTGACAGCGCAAATTGTTGGCGTAGTTGTCGTAAAAATCACAGGCAAACCTGATGAGGCAGCGGCAGAAACCACGCCAGCATTGCCAACGGTAATGCTGGGTGCCGTGCCAAATGAGATGGTTTGTATTGACGCGTTGATAGCAATCGCTTGCACAACCTGGGTAGCGGGTTGGTAAGTTGCATCACCCGCTTGGTTCGCTGCAACAGTACAAGTTCCCACCGCAAGTCCAGTGACTGTACTGCCACTAACCGAGCAAATGGTTGACGTGGTCGTCGAGAAGCTAACTGGCAAACCTGACGTAGCGGTAGCAGAAAGCGTCCCTGTGCCACCAACAGCAACACTAGGTGCTGCGCCAAAGGTAATCGTTTGTGCGGTTATCGTTGTGCCTAGCAGCACATTTACAGGAGCTAACCTTTGGATGATCGTGCCATCACCCAACTGACCTTTCGCATTTCCGCCCCAGCACTTCACCGCCCCAGCTTGCGTAATCGCACAAGAATGCCCATAACCCATTGCCACGGCGGATACACCACTGGTCAATCCGAACACATCCACTGGAGTAGAACGACTAACGGCAGAGTTATCGCCGAGTCGACCATCGCCATTAAACCCCCAACATTTCAAGCCCCCTGCTGTCGTCAATGCACACGCATCGTAGCCCCCAGCGACAACGGTCGATACCCCTGTCGTCAAGCCCGTCACGTCCATGGGTGTCCAATGATCCAAAGTGGTGCCATCGCCAAGCTGACCACTTACATTTGCCCCCCAACATTTCACTCCACCTGTGGTTGTCAAGGCACAAGTATGTATTGCGCCTGCCGCAATGCCTGATACGCCACTCAGCAAACTTGGCACATCTACGGGTACTTGCTGTGGACCAACATTATTGCCATTGCCCATTTGCCCATACCAGTTATCTCCCCAACATTTCATGCCCCCAGTGGTGGTCAGCGCGCAAGAGTGCCAGAAGCCTGCTGAAATAGCCGCCACGCCGCTGGTCAGTCCAGACACATCAACAGGCGTTGAGCGATTTAACGTAGTGTTATCGCCAAGTTCACCATAGATATTATCTCCCCAACATTTCACGCCGCCTGCTACAGTCAGCGCACAAGTATGAGTGCCACCCGCACTGATTGCGACCACCCCTGAAGTCAGTCCTATCACATCGACAGGGGTGGAACGATTAACGGTAGAATTGTCACCAAGTCCACCATAGAAATTCTCCCCCCAACATTTCACCCCACCCACCGAAGTCAGCGCGCAAGTATGATTGTTGCCAGAGCTGATAGCGACCACGCCTGAAGTCAGCCCCACCACATCCACAGGGGTCAAACGATCTATGAGCGTGTTATCACCCAGCTGCCCCTGTGTATTCAGCCCCCAGCACTTCACCCCGCCTGTGGCGGTCACAGTACAAGAATGAAATTGCCCCGCCGATATTTTTGTCATCCCCGTCGCCGTCGCGCTACCACTCACCGCAACGGTTTGCGTCGTTTGCGCGGATTGGAATGTCCCATTACCCGCTTGATTGGCGATGAGCTTACAGATTCCTGCGGCAAGTCCCGTGACTGTTGTGCCACTGACCGCACAAATGGTGGGGGTGCTGCTCGTGAAGCTGACCAACAGACCAGAAGTTGCCGTGGCAGCAAGGGGAACGGAGCTGCCGACACTGAGAGGCGCAAGGGGGGTAAAAGTGATGGTTTGGGCGGTGAGGGTGCTGGCGGTAATGTTGAAATTTTGGGTCACTTGCAAGGCAGCTTGATAACTGCCATTACCCGATTGATTCGCCGCGATGGTACATATTCCAACCGTCACCCCTGTCACGGCATTGCCCACGATGGTACACACTGCGGGTGTACTGGAGCTTAAGCTGACAGGTAAACCAGACGTTGCCGTGGCAGAAATAGCACCTGTACCACCCACCGCGAGCGTGGGTGCCGCGCCAAAAAGTATCGTTTGTGCCATTAAGCCACTGGTGGACAACGCCAGCATATTACCCGCTGGATCGTAACTGAAGTTTTGAACCGCCCCGCCATCGAACACCACGCTGGTGAGTCGATCCAGATTGTCGTAGGTATAGCTCGCCGCCCCCACCCAAGTGCTAAAACAGAGCGTGGCTAACACAATCAGGCGTTTGATCAGGTGCGTTGTCATGGTGGTTTCGTCCATTTTTAAGTCTGGCAAAAAGCGGTTTTGATATTTTTCCCGTTGGGGCGGGGTGTTTTAATTACATTTTCAACCTGGTGCATAGGGAGTTTTCACGAGCAAACCACCGAAAGAGGGGCGGAAATGGTGGTTTGCATGACAGCGAATCCAGCCTAGGAACTATTTTGCTGCACTTAGGGCTAGTCGTACTATTATTTAAATGTCCATGAATCCGATTTTGCTACGCCTATAGATGATGGTGTAATCAAGTATTTTGAACACTTCTCTCTGTTGCCGCTAAATTTCATGCACATACCGTACTCTCGCAGATAAACTCCGCATTTAGCCTGAAACCTATCAATTAGGACTTTTGTTGCCGCCTCAGCATCTACCCACGCCCAATAGTTCTCATCTGGTTTCGTACCAGCACACAAATGACCTGCATCGTCACAAAACTTCCAATAAGCGATGGGAAGTATTGCTACATCAAAGTACAATTCCATTCCGTTGTATCTATATCCAGCATCGTAATGGGAGTATGTATCCTGCATTTGATGCATTACTAGCTCTAAAGAACGGGGATCGCATGCCTTCTCTGCCTTGATGTACATTGGAAGCACTTCTTCTCGTGATAGGAAATGCCCTTTTGTCCCAGTAACTACATTATAAGGATGCGTACTAAGATCATGATCGAATCGAGTGTAATCAAGATAAGTCATATCACCTCGATAAAAATCACTATGCCCCAGATATCCAAAAGGATTTTTTTCTGGCCCATACAATGTCCCATCGGAAAATAACCCACTCGGATCCACCCCCATCACAGGATTTCCCGTTGCGTAAACATAGCGATTCAGCGTTTGTGGTTTATTGGCAGAACCCGCCAACTGATCCAAACTCATAAACCGTGCAATATCAGGTCGGTAGTAGCGCGCCCGCATAAATTGCATTCCATTGCCATCATCCATTACGCCCAGCTTGCCAACATAGCGGAACGGGTTAAGAGCCGTGCCGTTGGTGGTGGTTTCGCCGTAAGGGGTATAGGCATAGCTATCGGTGACTAAGCCTGTGGCATTGGTCAGGGCGAGCGTGCTGCCTGTGGGGTCGAAGTGGTAATAGTGATCGGCATTGGCACTGTCGATTTGTGCGACCAGCCCATAACCGTAGATATAGTTGCGTTGCACCGTGCCTGCGTTGTCGGTTTCAGCCAACACTTCGGGCAAGTTGCGGTTAGGATCAATCACAAAGCGGGTAATCGCCCCATTGAGATTGCGCATGACGCGATGCCCCGCGCCGTTGTAAGCGTAGCTGGCGATTTGTGTGCCTGCAATGCTGGTGATTTGGTCTCGGTCATTGTAAGTATAGCTATCACCCGATAGGCTGGTGATGCGTCCTGCGACATCGTGGGTGACCGCCGTGCCGTTATAAGTAGCGAGTCGATTGGCGACATCGTAGGTGAAAGCGCGATTGGCATTGCTTAAGCTGGGTTGCAAGGGCAATTGTTGTGTGGAAGTGGTGATATTGCCGTTGGCATCCAGTGTCAGGGCATGACTGGAAATGACCGTGCCATCTGGTTTCTTGTTGATCAGACTGGTCATGCGTCCTGCGGGGTCGTACACCATATCGGCGCGACTGTTGTTACCAAACAACGCCGCCGTCACTTGCCCTGCCCTATTGAGGGTGTAAGTTGTGGTTTTATTCAGCCAGTCCGTGAGCGAAACAAGGCGTTCGCCTGCGTCGTAGCTGTAACGCACCACTTGCCCGTTGGGGTAGCCCAAGGTGGCAACATTGCCCACGCCGTCGTAGCTGTAGCTGACGACTTTACCCATAGGATCGGTTTTGCTGGCGAGACGATTGAGGGCATCGTAAGTGTAGCTGGTCGTGCCTGTGCTATCGGTCATGCTGAGGCTATTGCCATTAGCATCGTAAGTGTAAGTAACGACACTGAGATCGGGGTAATCAACACGACTGATACGGTCTAAGGTGTCGTAGGTGTAGGTTGTGATTTTACCGCCTGGCACGGTACGCGTTTTGAGGTTGCCATTGGGATCATAAGTATTGACCCACTGTTGCCCATTGGCATCGGTACGGGTCAACGGACGGTTGAGCGTGTCGTAGGTGTAGCTGGTGACGTGGTTGTTGGGGTCGGTGACAGTCAACACATTGCCATTAGCATCATAAGTGGCGCGAGTGATTTGCCCATTGGCATCGGTCAAGGAAATCAGGCGACTGGCTGCATCGTAGCCGTAGTTCGTAGTGATGCCACGTGGATTAGTGCTGCTGGTCATACGCCCGTCGCCGTCATACACATAGCTGGTGGTGCCTGCTGCGGTGGTGACGGTTTTGGCACGCCCGACATTGTCATAAGTCGTGTCGGTGGTGCGCCCTTCAGGATCAGTGGTGCGCGTGACTCGATTGTCTGCATCGTAAACGTATTGGGTAGCAAAACCCAAGGCGTTGGCATTTGCCAAGACATTGCCCACCCCGTCTAAAGTGGTCGTATTGGCGTGGTTATTGGCATTGACCGTGGAAATGGTGCGCCCCAAGGCATCGTAGTTATAGGTGATTGCACCTAGGGCTTTGCTCACCGTTTTGAGGTGGTTATTGGCATCGTAGCTGTAAATGGTGATATAGCCACGCGCATCGGTCATTTGGATGCGATTGCCATTTGGGTCATATACCCATTCAACTTGAAAACCCCGTGTTGAATGTTTGAAAATTATCAGTAATTCTGGAGCGCAGGCGGTCTTTAATTTCGGGGATGGTGCTCACAAAAAAGTGTTCAATATTTTCTCGGAAGGT
>JAQTTV010000051.1 GCA_028710565.1 Gallionella sp. | reverse complement strand
CAGTCGCACCGCCACAGTCAGCGAGATATTTCCATAACGAGATTCACTGCAACATCACCAGGCTTGTCCAACAAACGGTTCAGGTCGTGGCTCGCTTCGCGATCACGACCTAACCTTACTCGTTAGGCGAAATGCGTGATGTCAAGACCTGGCCCCTCGGTTGGTAAAACGTATTATTGGTATTCTTTTTTATTACCTGATAAGGGTTGGTTACCTTGCAACATTTTTGAGTTCAAATTTGATGTCGGGTCATTTTGAACGTCTGAATTTGATAGTATTGAATTTACAGATGACTTCGCGTAAGGCTTTCCATTATCCTTTACTATCTTTTTTAGTAATACCTGTTTAGTCCCATCATTAAGCGGTGTATTATATACCGAACTTAAAGAGGAAAAGAGATGGGACAAGTATTACACGGCACAGCCACGACTACGCACGTTGTGCGAGCAAAAATACAAGCGTCTGAAGCGAGCTTGCTTGAGTTATCCGAGCAGTACGGGATCAACCCCAAAACCGTGCTGAAGTGGAAGCATCGGGATTCGGTGGAGGATCAAAAATGCGGGGCAAAGCCAGGTCAAGGCAGTGTGTTGTCTGAACTGGACGAAACCGTGATTGTCGAGACGCGGCGCAAGACTTTGCTGCCCTTGGACGACCTATTCGACCTGCTGTTGCCGCTGATTCCCGTGCTGACCCGCTCTAATCTGCACCGCTGTTTACAACGCCACCACATCAGCCGCTTGGTGGATTTGTTGCCGCCAGAGGAAAAAGGCGAGTACAAAACCTTTAAAAAATATGAACCTGGCTATCTCCACATTGATACCGCACAAATCAATCTGGGTAAAGATAAGTGGTATCTATTTGTGGCAATCGACCGCGCCACGCGTTATGTCTATGTCGAATTACACGACAACAAGCGCATGGAAACGGCAGCAGCATTTTTACAGCAAGCATTGAAACAATATCCATTTAAAATCAATACAATACTGACTGACAATGGGATTGAGTTTAGCTACAACCTGCTGGTGGAAGCCAAAAAACCCAAGGATAAGAACAAAGTACATCCCTTTGTCGCCGTTTGCCAAGCACAAACTATCGAACATCGCACTACGCTGGTTAAACATCCTTGGACTAATGGCATGGTCGAAGCCATGAACAAAAAAATCAAAGCCAACACCACCCGACGCTTTCACTACGACAACATCACTGAACTCAAAGAACACCTGTACGCCTATATGTTGAACTACAACTTCAACCTAAAACTCCGTGCCATTGGGCGCATTCCCCCCTTTGAAGCTATACTCAACGCTTATCAAAAAACACCTGATATTTTTTACATCAACCCTAACCAGTTAATGGTGGGACTAAGCAAATACCCATTCTTTTATTTTTGCTGTAGTTAATGGGGTAATTAAATCACCCTTTTGTACAGCAGAATTAATTTGACTAATTAGTGACATTAAAACTCCTTTCAAAACCTAACGTAAAGTAGACACCATAATGCAACTAAATTTTTTAGCTGGACAGCTGGATAATTGGTTTTTCATGAAAAATACTTGATTTATATCAATGACAAGCGTGTTTTTAGCACACCTTAATTTTTAATAATGGAATTTGAAACACACCTGCGATGCTTGGAAATTTTGCTACCTCACATCCCTCCCAGACCACTTGAGCAAGTCGTAGATCGCTTGCGCGTAAAACACGACAGCCTACGCACGGGAAAATCTTACGTGGACTGGATTAAACGCTATTTTTGGTTTCATAACAAGCGGCATCCCAACGGGCATGCCCGCTTCCCTCATGCTAACCTTCCCCCGCTAGGCATAAGTATCTACACTGCTAAATTTTATTAACAATCATAGTGGTACGATCATAAAAACAACACCGTCATTCCCGCGAAGGCGGAAATCTAGTTTGAGTTTGACGTAATCCTGCCCAGATTAAGGTGTTTGAGGGCTGTATTTTCACGAAAATAGGGCAAAAAACAATGGATTCCCGCCCTCGCGGGAATGATGACAAGCTGGAAAAAGTTGTGTAGATAGCTATACCATTGAAGGGGATGGAGATTGCTCTCTTGTGCCACGATGCCCCACTATGATTCACATAGCGCCACCAATATGATTGCGACCACACGATCATTTAGAGTCAGGTACTTACCTATGCACTTCACCCTTTCCCTCGATTCAAGGTTGTTCACGGGTAGGGGAGTGAGTACGGTCATTGTTCAAATCAAAAGTATCTTGATCCACTTTGATGCGCAGCGTGATAAACAGGCCGCTGGCACGGTAGGCGGAGGCGACGAAGTCGCGATCATTTAGACCCCGCACGTTGTAGCCCACCGATACCCAGGTATTTTCCATCAGGTTGTAGCCTATGGAAGCGCCCATGCCGTAGTCATGCACTCCAGATTTAACCGAGCGCATCACCGAGCCGAACGCGCTGATGTCCCAGTCAGGCGTCACATCGTAGCGAATTTCCGCGCCCAGCAGGTCGGTATAGCCCTTGTAATCGGTGCCGTCGATGACATCCCGCACATATTTTGCGCCATATTGCAGCGAGATCTGGGTGCGGCGATTCGGCATATAGTTGGCATTGAGGTTGTTCACCAGTTTCGCCCCGTTGAGTTGCGAGAGGGGCGTTTGGTTCGACTGGGTGATGTAATCGGCACGGTCAAACCAAACCCATTCGCTGTCGTTGGGGCGGTGTGCATAAGACAGGCGAAGATCGCTGTTGTGCGTGGTGCCGACGGTTGCGCCATAGGCATTGCGCAGGGTAAAGCCTGCCGCCAGCGCGCGACCATCTTCCAAAGTGCGCTGCATACCCATTTGCAGATTTCTTTGCCAAGCGGCACTGGCATTGCGAACCTCCATGCGACCATTACCACTCCATAACGTGTCGTGATAGGCAGCACCCGCCGTCGCCGCCGTGTAGTCTCCCGTGATTGAGCCATAGGCGGGGCTGGTGTTGAGGTTCAGCGGCACGCCCGTGTTGCGCAGGGTTTGGCTGCGATCAAGACTAAAATCCGTGAGCCATTGCTGGTTGATTTGCCAGCGTTGCACCAGCCCCATGTTGCTATACAAGCGTTGGGAGTCGTTGTAGAAATTGTTGCCCACGGAGGCGGTCATTTCCGCACCACTCCAAGGCTGAGTGCGGACGCCTGCGCGTGTGGTGTTGGCGGCAATCAGTTCGCCTCGTGCAAATTCCTGCTCGGCAAACAGTTTGGATTGTTCGGTTAATTTATAGTCGGCACCAAACAAGAGGCGATCTGGCATGCTGATGCTACCTGCCGTGCCACTGCCGATTTCGGCGGCTCCCCGTAAGGTGATTTTCTTGTCTGGCAGGGTGTAGGCGGCTCCCGTGATGAGCTGGTTGCTCTGCTTGAGACCAACCGCGCTGCGGTCTTGCGACGTGCGCGCGCCGTAGTAAGCGTTAAAATCTGGGCTGAAAATTTGATTTATGCGTCCTTCCACCACACGATTATTGGCATGGGTCGATAAGTTTTCCTGCTGGTACGCCTGACCTTCTAACTTTAAGGTTTCAGAGAGTTTAACTCGGCCATTCATACCCTTTTTGCGCGTGCCAATTTCACTACCAGCTTGCTGTCCTAGACCGAATCCTATTGCCTGTTCACGTACATAAGCCTTCGCATCCCACTGCGCTTCGTGATGTTGCACCTCGCCTAACCAAGCGTTGCCACTGGATGCCGTTCCTGTGCGGTTGCGCTGGGTGGTTGCCGCTTCGGCATGGATGCGGGTGTGTTCATCTAGCTGGTAGGTCGCATCCAAGCCCTGCAAATTACCTGTCGCACCGACCGTGCCCTCGCGTATCAAGCTTGCGCCGAATTCGACTGCTTTGACGGGTTTGAAACTGGCGCGTCCGCCGAAAGTGGCCGCCTTATCGGCAGGGTCAGCGGATTCATATTCGACCACGATGAAGTTAGGGTTAAAGTTACTGTCTTTCGTGGCGACAGGCTCATGGAATATCAGCGTGCCTAACGCATAGTCGATGTCGTAATCCAGATAGCGGGTCATCGTGCGCGTGCTGACGATAAGCTGGGACTGGAACCTGTCACGGGATTCAAGGCGGATTTTGTCGGAATTGATGACCAGATTGCCACGCGACAGTTTGTACACCCCTGAGGTGCCGTTGCCAGGAATTTCCTCTTTGCCGTAGGCTTGAGAATTGACGCTGGCGAAAGCGTTATAACCGACCTGTTCACCCTTGTACACGCTTTTGATGCCGTTCAGGGTGCGGCTATAACGGGACAATTCGGTAATGCTCAATCCCGTGTCATAGTCACCGAACATGGCATAAAACTGGCGGCGTTCAAGTTTGAGGTACAGGCGGCTGGCAGTGGCGGCATCGAACCTCGCCTGACTGGCATCCCCGTACAGCGTGTAGAACTGCGTGGGATCGACGGCTTGTTTGAGCAATTTGTTGCCCGTTTTCTTGGTCGTGTCATACGCCATGGTCAACAGGTAGTCGCCCCTGATGCGCCCTTTGGCATAGAACGCCAGCTTGTTGCTGTCGAACAATTGTTTTTCGGCATCAGCAGCTTGGAGTGCCTGCAGGTTGCCAGAGAGTATTTTGTGTCCTGCGGTGCCTTCTGCAAACCCGACCAGTATCCAGTCGCGATCAGAGGCGGCAAGCCAAGCCCGCACTTCCTGATGGCGCAGGTCATTGAATTGAAAATTCAGAATGGCATCCCCCGCTTGCGTGGTGGGTTCCAGCTCGATCAATGCCAAGCCATCATTGCCTATCTCAAAACGCGGATGACCGTTGACAGCACCTGTCAGCGGGTCGCGGGCAATGCTGGTGCTGCGGTTGAAAGAACGATAAGGCTCGTTGAGCTGAAATTCGCCGCTGACACCGCGCCGCACGGGCATGTTGTTTTTGTCGAGAAAGCGCACGGCGATCATTGGACGCGTTTTACCATCGGAGATTAGGCGCGATTTTTCTGGCACAAATTCGACGTGATCGGGTGCCGATGAATAATGGATATGACGCACCGTGCGACTGATTGCTTGACCCTGTTCATCGCTGATGAGCAACTCGACTGTGTTGTCGCCTTCCTTGATGGGCACGGCGTTCCAACTGCTCAGTGCCACGCTGTGCGCTGGATTTAGTAAGGTACTCTCGAATAACAGAGGACTGACTGTTTCGCCGTTCACCGTCAAGGTTAGCTGGTGTTTGGGATCGTGCTTGACGGCGACCTTCATCGCGGGCAGATTCGGATGAAAATTCTCTTGAGGATGCAGCCACTCGTTGCCAGGTAAGGCGGTCGATAACCACAGCTCGTCATAGGGCAAGACTTCAATCAATCGCTCAGGGTCTTTTTCGTTATGGATTTCTGCGCTGATCGCCATTTTTGCAGGATCAGGAGCAAGCTCTGAACCCGCCTTTCTTTGCACGAAAAAGTCAGCGCGCCACAAGGTGCCGCCACGCAGATTGACGAATTGCGCATAGCGATTACCTGAAATGCGGCTGTTCTTGTTGCAGTCGGATACTTCATAGCCTTTGGGCAGGGAATCCAAATCCAGTTGCACGACATGCGTGCCTGGACGCAAGTTGTCGATGTGCCAACGACCTTCTTTATCAGACAAGACATAAGTGCCGTCCTGCAAGGTGATGCGCGCATTGGCGAGTCCTTGAACGCTGTCATCGACCTTGTCGCTGCAAGGGCCCTCAATCACGCGACCAATTAGAATCGCTTGATTACGGAAAAAGTCTTCACGAACCAGCACACTGGCGCGTGCGGTGTTTGAGGTGATGGTGCCGATGGCTGCGGCAACATTCTCCGCGATGCCCGTGCGGGCACCTGGGGTGACTTCCAATACGTAGCGCAACGTGACCGTCGCTGCCTGTGCCATGTTGAGTGTGAAGGTGAGGGTACGCGCGTCCGCTGCGACCAAAGGATCTGCAATGGCAACCCCATTTAAGCGTGCCGACCCCCTTTGATAGCGGAAGCCTGGCGGCAGGTGATCGGCAATCAATGCACCAATGATCGGCAAGGTGGTGCTGTTGTTGGTGATTGTCAGGGTGTAGGGGATAAATTCACCGATGCCGACGACCGCCTTGCCAGCGACTTTCTGAATGTTCATGGAGGTGCTACCAAGATCAACTGGAATGTCGATTCTCAACGAGCTTCCCCAAACAGCAAACGCGCCGCCATATGACCCTCCAGGGTTGGCACCTGGATTCCCTAGGATGGAGGCCGCAACTTTGGGTGTGCCGATGAATTTGGGCAGATTGATCGCCATCGTACTGGATGGAAAGATGTACCCCAGAGGCGGCGTGACAACGAGCTTGTAGTTGCCAGCGGGTACCAGCGGAAAGTGGTAGCCACCTGCATCCATGGTGGCATCGCATACAGTAGGTGAGCCAGAGATAACAGGTTGGGGCAACACGGTGATACCGTCGTTGCAATACACGGTGGCTAACATGCCCGTGAGTAAGTTGATTTTGCTGATCGTCGCGCCGTTCACGGGTGCGCCAGAGATTGAATCGAACACAATGCCGTAAGGATCAAGCAGCCCGCTGCTCGCGCTGACAATATTGGCACCTGTAGTGCAATTGGTATGGTTGTATAGGGACGCGAGTGTATCGTTGTGACTTGAGATGGTGATATTCCCGTCATTCGGGCGTGCGGCTGTACCAATCGCGGCAAAGACAGAGGGAACGGCTCCCACGAAAATCCCCGTGGATAAGCCTGTCTCAGTCAGTTGCAGCACTTCGCTGTCGCCGCTGGCGGTGGTGGTGAGCGTGACCGAAATCTGGTCGGCGGCGGCAGGGTTGATGTTAGCGTCATAACTGATGACACGGATAAAAACGGGCTCATTGCGTGCGTAGGCTGCAATCGAGCGACCCGCAGCATCGTTCATCGGAGACAGTAATAAATTGCTTGGCAGTGTGGTCAAGATCCCCTGTAAGGTTGGGGCGACTACAGGGCTAAATGAGCCGATGACCTGTCCGCTAGGCGCAAAGCCTGTGGGTTGTACGGCTTCGATTTGGGTGCCGACAGGGGCAAAGGCGGCACCTGCGGGTGGCACATATTGCAGCAATTCAATCTTGATGCCGATTGCGTTACACGCGGCGGTGCTGACTGTTGCCGTGCTGTTGGCCGTAAAATTATTCACGCCGATACTGTACGCGGCGGTCGCCGTGTTCGTGATCGTGCTGTTAGGTGGCGTTGCACCCCAGACGACCGATGACAGCAGACAAAGGCTGGTCATAAGCAACGCTTTTTGGTGGGGGAATTTAGCCCCCATGAAAAAGCGGGCTGCCCTCGTCAAATAGGACAACTCGCGCTCAATCCCCTCTCCCGCAAGGCAAACCTGGCGGGAGAGGGGGCGTGCTTTAGGCAGAAGAGACACGGTTACAGCTCGGTGGCGTTAAACACAATCGTCACGGTCTCACCGACGTTAAGCAGCCCCGCTGTCAGATGCGTCCCGTCGATAGGTAGGATGGCGGCAAAAGTGGCCGTAATCGCTTGACCTGCAATGTCCACGCCATCTGCATCCACTAAGGTCGTAAAATAACCCACGGTGGTAGCGAGCGTCGCGCCTATCGTCCGTGCGGCACTTGCGGTCACCTTGAATCCCCGTCCCGCAAGGCTTTCAGGTATCCCCGTCGCAGAGACGCAATTGGCGGCCGTGCTGGGAACAACCAAATTGGCATCGTGCGCCAACACCAGTGCGGTGAGTGTGTCAGAAATGGTCGTCAGTGTTGCGGCCGCAGAGCCTGTATTCGCGATGGACACAGACCACTGGGTGATAGCACCTGGGATGTTTTTCGGCACAAGTGTGCCGTTGAATGGATCGCACAACAATGCGACCGTCTTAGTGACGGTCAGCACGCTGGTGGCAACTAAATAGGTGTCGCGGGCCGAGTGCTTGGCATCACGCGGTAAATCGCCTACTTCGGTGCCTGCAATATCCGCAAACACAATGTCTACGGTGGCTGGGGTGTCAGCGGCCGCAGTGGCTAAAATAGCCGCGCCCTGTGCGCCAGCCGTCGCGACGTAGATGCCATTGAGCCCAGTGAAGGTACCCTGAGCGGTTGCGGTCAGCCCCACCAGTGCTGTGTTGGTGTTTACCACGGTGCCAGGGATGTTGCATACCACGTACACCACTTTACTCGCATCGGCTGCCAACTCATCCACGAAGGTGGCAATATCCACGCCCGCCTGATAGCCCACGGTCACGCCACTTTCCACGAATACACTACAAGCGGTAGGATCGAAATTGTCGCCTACGATTGCTGGGGTGGCAGCCAAACTAAAGTCCAGCGGACTGTTGGCAAAGTTGGTCACCGAAAAGGTGGTGACCGTTGCCAGCTGCCCTGGTACGACGTTCGTCGTGGCACCGCCTGTGACGGTAAGATTGACTTTTTCATCGACTAAAAACGTCGGTGCGGTCGCGGCAATACCCGTCTGACCAACGCCCGCCACACTATAGGCAAGCGTCGCCGTATTGATAATGGGGGTGCCAGAGCTGGTGCCTGCTGCTAGCGCGCTTTGTGTCACTAATCCAAGTAATGCGCCACCGATTAACAGTGTGGCAATACTAGGTCGTCCGTCATGATTTCTCATGTTGATACTCCTTAATAAAGGCTAAAAATTAAAATTTTGGGTCGTCCTCGTTCGTCGTCCAAGTCAGATTTGGAGGCGGACGAATAAGGGAGCTGTCATGCGTTCCAGCACCAACAAACGTCCCGTGCAACTTGAATGGAGGAGGTTCATGGCATTTTGCTATTTGATGATGGCGCGAAAACCGACTTCGCCTGATTGTCCAGCGGACAGTTCTCCTATGTAATGCCAGCGTATGTGCGTGTATTGCGCAGCTTGCGCGGTGTGTTCACGGCCATCCGTGTCTCTGAGCTGGAGGTTCTTCGCCAGCGCGAATGTTTTTCCCCCATCGACTGAGAAGTCGATCGCACAATCAGCACCGAATGCACTACCCGCCTGATAGACTGTATTGACAGGTATGGCATTACTCATGACGATATCACTCGCCGCTTTTTGGCTGACATTTTCAAAGTGGTTGGTGAAAATCACCACCGTGCCAGGAATCGCCTTTTCAGGTGAGGAACGCACGATGACTTTTTTCCCGTTTTGGATGACCTCCACCGCGACTTCAGCGATGCTGGTGACTTTAATGCCGTCTTCTGCCGCCAGTACGGGGAGGGAAATGCCGCTCAGTAAGAGCAGCAGGTTGGCGGTGAGGATTAAACGAAAAATATACATGGGAAACTCCTTTGGTCAGTTGATGGTTGCGCGAAAAGTGATGACGAAATTAGCTGGAGGGGCAACGTTCCCCAGCGAAATAACAAGGGTTTGGCTGGCGGTGATGAACTGTGCGTTATCTGCATCCGCCGCATCTGTTTTGGCGATGTTGTCCACGATGATGCTGCCTGGCAGGTAAGTGATATTGGCTGGAAGCGGATCGGTAATCACAATGTTGTTCGCAGTGCCTGTTCCAGCGAGTGTCGCCACAATCTGGTAGGTCATCACAGCACTTGGCATCAGTGTCGCTGACCCCATAGGATCGAGTACGCTGACCACTGACTTAATCAGTGTTAAACCCGCGCCACTATTGAGATAGGCGGCATACGCCGAATGTTTTGCATCGCGCGCAATGTCGCCTGATGCAACACCTGCGGCATCTGAAAAGACGAAATCCACAGCGGCGGTATCAGACCCCAACGTGGCCACCAAGGCGGTCATCGTGGCGGGAGCTGTCGCCGTGGCGGTTAAACTGACCACCGATTGCTGATTGCTCAGTACCGTTGTCGGGATGTCACTTACGACAAAGACCTTCTGGGATGCATCTGCGGCAAGCGTGGTAATTGAGGTGGCAATATCGATCAGGGGGTCATAGATGCCATTGTTGTTGGTATCTGCATAAGCGACCAACCCAGTCGCGCTAAAGTCGTTGGTCGAAAATGGCGGGGCGCCTGCTGGATTTGCCAAGGCTAATGCCGCCGTCAGATTAAAGCCTTGTGGCGCATTACCCAAATTAGTGACCAAAAAAGTCGTGACGGCGCGGGCTTGCCCAGCCCCCACGAAGGTGGCGGAACCTGTTACTTCCACCACGAGCAGGTTTATTTTTTGATCCACCAAAAATGACGCGACGTTACTGGTCGCTGTCGCGGGCAGGAAAGTCGAGGTGGCATAGCTTAAGGTCGCGCTGTTGGAAATAAGGGTTCCCGCAGCCGTGCCTGCCGCCCAGCTCATTTGCGGTGTGAGCAGTAACAAGCCAACACACCACCCTATCAGGCGCGTACGAAAGTTTAATTTTGGGTGGCTATACCCATCGCCTTTGAAAAACCCGAAAAATAGCAGACAATGTCCAGATGGAAATCAAACTGAGTGTAGAAATCAAAAAAACCTTGGAAGCTCGTCACCGCGTGGAGCGGGATGGGCGGGTGCGCGACCGAATTAAGGCGGTGTTATTGAAGTCTGAGGGATGGACAAATAGCGCGATTGCGCAAGCGTTGCGGATTAGCATTGACACG
>JAQTTV010000025.1 GCA_028710565.1 Gallionella sp. | reverse complement strand
CAGTCGCACCGCCACAGTCAGCGAGATATTTCCATAACGAGATTCACTGCAACATCACCAGGCTTGTCCAACAAACGGTTCAGGTCGTGGCTCGCTTCGCGATCACGACCTAACCTTACTCGTTAGGAATCGCATGTCTCGTACTTTGTTGATAGTCATCGCGATACTATTTCTCTCGATGGGGGTGTTCGTCTGCTATGCCAAATGGCCGCGCAATGCCTTGGCTCAGGGGCTGACGGCTGATCGAATCGTTGTGTATAAATCCGAGCGCAAGCTTGTTCTGTTGAAAGGCGGCGATGTGCTACGCGAATATCGTGTGGCGCTTGGTTCTGAACCAATCGGTGCAAAGGAACGGGAAGGCGACGGAAAAACGCCAGAGGGACGGTACACGATTGATACTCGTAACCCGCAAAGCAAATTTCATTTGTCGTTGCATGTGTCTTATCCCAATCCCGAACAAATTGCCCATGCTAAGCAGCAAGGCGAATCTCCTGGAGGCATGATCATGATTCATGGTCTTCGCAACGGCACGGGGTTCTTTAGTCGATTTCATTGGCTGGTTGATTGGACTGCTGGATGTATTGCAGTTAGCAACGAAGAGATTGAAGAAATTTGGCGTGTCGTTCCAAATGGCACACCGATTGAAATTCATGCGTAGCTGTCCCCTAAGGAAGCACAAATTTATGTGGATTTCGTCCATCCTGCAAACGGTTTACACTAAATCTTGCGGGTAAGCGTTTTCCAGTTGGTGTTTGATTCTGGCAATCGTAATATCCCCATTTGGCAGGTGTCGAAACAGGGCAATATAGCCGCTACTGCCGAAATCAATCACCATTTCGCGGTGATAGATCATGTCAGGAACAGGGCGGAAACTTTCGGGGAAAACGGTAAGTCGTTGGAGTGCATCACGAATGGTTTTGATTGCCCGCTTTGCCACTTCTTTGTCTCTCGAAAGCAGGTATTGGGTGATTCTTTCCAAGTCTGCCAGCGCAGCTTTTGAGTAGTTTATCTATGGCATGTTGGTGTCGGTAATTCCTTTTCTGTCCCCAATGAATCCATCCACGTCATCACTTCGACATGAGTAGCGTGTAATCCCGTTTCATCATAATGATGTAATGCATCGACACAGCTTTGATTCCATGCGTGTTTCTTCTCTTCTTGTTCAATCAAATTATTGATTGCTTCGGTTGCCAGTGCGTGTGCCGTGCGTTTTTGGCGTGCGGCAATTTGTTTGAGTTTTTCGCGTGCGCCAGCATCAATGCGTATCGACATGGGGAAGGTGGTGGCAGTCATGGTGTGCATACCGAGAAAGTGAATTTGTAGCGGTAAGTATAGTGATGCACTACAAAAAAGCAAGATTTTATGTGCCGCCCAAATGCGAGGTTTTTGTACGTTGGCTTACTAGGGCGGAACGATAGGATTCACGTCTTCGGCACACCCTCTCCCCCTGCCCCTCTCCCACAAGTGGGCGAGGGGAGACCTGTTTTTTATCGCACGTCCACGCCTTCACTCCTCACTCGGTAACGGGGCCAATAGCGCGGCGATGTCTTCTGCGCCGAATTTGCTCATGCTGTTGGTGTCTTCGGACAAGATGCCTGCTGCGAGGATGGCTTTTTTCTCTTGCAGGGCGAGGATTTTTTCTTCGATACTGCCTGCTACTACCAGCTTGTAAACAAACACATTTTTTTGTTGCCCTAGGCGATGGGCGCGGTCCGAGGCTTGATTTTCGGCGGCGGGATTCCACCACGGGTCGTAGTGAATAACGGTGTCGGCGGTGGTGAGGTTGAGACCCACGCCGCCCGCTTTTAAGCTAATCAGAAAAATGGGAACTTCGCCGTCTTGAAAGCGGCTCACCACGGACTCGCGGTCTTGGGTATCGCCTGTGAGCATGACGTAGCCGAGTTTTGCTTTGTCCAAGGCTTCGGCGATAAAGCCTAGCATGGTGGTAAATTGCGAAAACACCAGCACGCGCCGCCCTTCGTTGACCAGTTCGGGCAGCATGTCCATCAGCAGGGTGAGTTTGGCACTTTCTTTGACTTTTTGGGCTTGGCTTAATTTGACCAAGCGCGGGTCGCAACAGACTTGACGCAGTTTGAGCAGCGCGTCTAGTAGCACAATGTGGCTGCGCGCCAAGCCTTTGCTGGCAATTTCAGTGCGCACCCGTTCGTCCATTGCCACGCGCACGGTTTCGTACAGGTCGCGTTGCGCATTCGCCAGTTCCACGCTGCGCACAATCACGGTTTTTTCGGGTAATTCGCGCGCCACGTCTTCTTTGCGTCGCCGCAGGATAAAGGGTTTGATGCGTTTTGCCAGCAATTCGCGACGCAGCACGTTGCCCTGTTTTTCGATGGGGGTGCGCCAGGCTTTGGTGAAGGTTTTGCTGTTGCCCAATAGCCCTGGCAGCAGAAAATCGAATTGCGCCCACAGCTCGCCCAGATGATTTTCCAGCGGTGTCCCCGTGAGGCATAAGCGATGGCGGGCGTTGAGCTTGCGCACCACTTGCGCCGCTTGGCTGGTGACGTTTTTGACCATCTGCGCTTCGTCCAAAATGAGCAAATGATAATCGTACTTGGCAAGCGCATCTTCATCGCGCCACAGCAGGGGGTAGGTGGTCAGAATCACATCGTGTTGCGGAATACTGTCAAAATGCGCCGCCCGTTCTTTGCCGTGTAAAGACAACATTTTTAAGGAAGGGGCGAAGCGAGCGGCTTCATGTTTCCAGTTAAAAATCAATGAAGTGGGCAATACCACTAAGGACGGTTTGTCCATGCGCCCGCTTTGCTTTTCCAGCAACAGGTGCGCCAACGTTTGCGCGGTTTTGCCCAGCCCCATGTCATCCGCCAAAATGCCGCCTAAGCCTTGTGCGCGTAAATACTGTAGCCAAGCCAGCCCTTCTTGTTGATAAGGACGCAGCTGTATGCCAAAGCCCGTGGGAGGCTCTATCGCTTGTATGCCCGAGGTTTGCCGCAATTGCTGCGCTAAAGTGGTGACCGCCGCTTGGTCTTTGAACTGCCAGTGCGCCATGTCGGTCAGGGCGGCAATCCGTGCCACATCAAAGCGGGACAAAGGCAGGGTATCGCCTGTACCGTGCCCATCGAACAATTCAATCAGCGTGCGCGCCAGAGGTTTGATGCGCCCAGCAGGCACTTGCACCCGCCCGCCTTCGGGAAGTTGCAAGGTGACGGGCTGTTCTTCAGGCATATTGGCGAGTTGATCCGCATCCAGCCATTGCGCTTCCCGTTTGAATAAGGCGTGCAACAAGGGGGCGAGCGGCAGGCGTTGCCCATTCACCACGATCCCCATGTCCAAGTTAAACCAACCGTCTTCGGTCGCTTGGAAATCCGCTTCCCAAGATTCCACTTCCAACACCAGATGGCGGAAATCGGGAGTCATCACCACTTCCCACCCCGCCGTGCGTAGCTGCGGTAAATTTTCCTGCATAAAACCTTGCCACGCGGCGGCATCGTGCAAGCAATAAGTCGGGACATCTCGCACCCAAGTGCTAGGGGGCATTTCCTTTAGCCCATATTGCACCAATGATTTAACACGCCGCACTTCCGCCGCAAAATCGCGCACCACGCGCACGGTTTCGCCCTGTTCCAAGGTAAAAAATTCGCCCTCATGGTTTAGCGGCAGGATAGCCTCGCCATAACACAGGTTCACCGATGCAATATCTATGGTCTGCGGACCATAACCATAACCGCGAAAACGATCCATCCACGGCACTTGCACCGTCTCCAGCGTCAGCCGTGGGCGCAATCCGTCCTCCATGCGCCGTAGTTGAATCACCCCTGGCATAGGTAAATCGGGCACGCTTTCGCGCAACACCTCTGCCACGACGGGCAAATCAGGTTCGGATAACGGCGGCATATCCAACAATTGCATCACCCGCCACGGGGATTGCGTCAAGGTCAACTGCCCGACTTCGCCCGTTGCACGGTCCACATACCACGTCGCTTCTGGCAGAGGTAACACCAGCGGTGCGTTTTGGCTTTGCAATTGAATCACCCTCCGCCCAGTGTCATCGACCTGCCAAACCAGCTGACCCGCCCGCGTCTCGCCTGACTTGAGCAACTTAGGCACTTCTGCGATACGGGTAGAAGTGCGGGCGGCCAAACAAAACCTCTCGCTTGCCAACAACTGTGTCAACAACGCGTGTCCCGTTTCGCCTATCAACGCCCATCCCTCGACCGTTCTCCCTTGCCGCCACAACAAACGTAAAATCGTCAAATCTTCTTCGCGCACAAACTGCGGCGGCTTCATAAACACCCGATCGTTCAATTCCCAAGGTTTTAGCCCGTCAGGATACGCGCCTTTAAATTTACGCTTACCTTTGAACAAGCTGATTGCGGGGTAATAATCGCCCTTGGACATATTCAAAAAATAATACAAACCATCTGTAGGCGTGCTTGCCGTGGGTAGCTTGTATGGTTGTTTAAACATTTCCGCCCACGCCAACACCACCTCACTGACATGCGGTAGCTGTGATGTGGCGTGCAATCCAGCCATCAATACCGCCGCCGTGTGTTTGCAATCCTGTCGCATCGGGCAGCTACACATCGTTTGTAGCGTTATTTGCTGATTTTTATTTGCCCGAAAAATAATTCTAACCCGATAGGGTTGCGGTGCGGTTCCTTGCACCTGCGCCGTGATTTCAAAATCTTTAAAAGCCAAATTTCTCACAGCAGGCAGACAAATACGCCCCTTCTGCAATTCACGCGGGCTGTACCAGCGGGCTATATCGGCTTGAGTATAGGAACGAGATGGCACCATAATCAGATGTAGTTGCCATCATTCGTTGATTTATGAGATCCAAAGAAAAATGACAAGCAATAGGGCAGAAAAAAGGGCGCGCATTTTAACATGGTGAGCAAGGGGAAATGCGCGGGCGTGCGACGGTTTGTTTCACATTTCTCGTTTCACCAAGCTGCGAAGCAGCGCGTCCCTCTTCGCCCTTTCCATTTTTAAACACGCAGCAAGCGCGTTGCGGCTAGGGAGATGCTGATTAAATCCGCTCGGCCTGAGCCTGTCGAAGGGGGAGCGGATTTAATTCTCTGATTTCATTAAATCTTCCGTTTATGGTTCGACAAGCTCACCAAGAACGGAAGATTTTATCAGTGCCTCCCTAGTATAATCGCCCTCCTTTTGAAACGCTTGCTGCTGACTTTGGACACGTTCGATCCCCAACCTATTCTCGCCTCTCTCCCCTTGTTACCAGGGGTGTATCGCTATTTCGATGAAAAAGGCGAGGTGTTGTATGTGGGCAAAGCGAAGCAATTGAAAAAACGCGTGTCGTCGTATTTTCAAAAAAGCACGCTGTCGCCGCGCATCCGCTTAATGGTGTCGCACATTGCGCGCATTGAAACCACGGTTACGCGCTCCGAGGCGGAAGCGTTGTTGTTGGAAAATAATCTGATTAAGTCGCTCAAGCCGCGCTATAACATCTTGTTTCGGGATGATAAAACCTATCCCTACTTGGTGTTGACGGGGCATGAGTTTCCGCGTTTGACTTATTTTCGCGGTACGCCGAATAAGCAGCATCAATACTTTGGCCCTTATCCCAATTCGTCTGCAGCCAAAGACAGCAGCCAGTTATTGCAAAAGATTTTTCGTATTCGGACGTGTGAAGATAGCGTGTTTAACCACCGCACCCGCCCGTGTTTGCAGCATCAAATTCGTCGCTGCACCGCGCCGTGCGTGGGGCTGATTTCGGCGGAAGATTATCGGACAGACATTTATAACGTGGCGTTGTTGCTGCGCGGTCAGCATCAGGCGGTGGAACAGCATTTGCGCGGCGCGATGGACGCGGCGGCGGAGGCGATGAATTACGAGCAGGCGGCGGTGCTGCGCGATCAGTTGCGCGATTTGCATATTGTGCAGCAACAGCAATTTGTCGAATCAGCGGGTGGCACGACCGATGCCGATATTATCGCCGTGGTGCAACTGGCAGGCGTGGTGTGCGTGAATTTGGCGATGGTGCGCGGCGGGCGGCATTTGGGCGATAAAAGTTTGTTTCCTGACCATGCGCAAGATTTCAGCGTGGAAGATGTCGCCGACGCCTTTATTGCCCAACATTATTTGCAACGCAGCGTGCCGCCGTTGCTGATTTTGAACACCGCGCAGACCGATGAAACGCTGGCGCAGTTGTTGACTGAACAATCGGGACACCCCGTGCGCGTGGTGCAAGCCACCACGCAGGAGCGCAAACAATGGCTGACCATGGCGGTGAAAAATGCTGAATTGGCGTTGCAACAACGCGCCATGCAGCAAGGTGGGCAACAATTACGGCTGGATAAATTGCGCGAACATTTGTCCATGCCAGAGCTGCAACGCATTGAATGTTTTGATATTAGCCACACCATGGGCGAAGCGACACAGGCTTCGTGCGTGGTATATGAAGAGCTCGCCATGCGCAACGGGCAATATCGCCGCTATCACATCACGGGCATCACGGGCGGCGACGATTATGCCGCCATGCGTCAGGCGTTGACGCGCCGTTATCAAAAATTAGTGGCAGGGGAGGGCGCACGTCCCGATTTGATTTTGATTGACGGCGGCTTGGGGCAGTTGCACATTGCGATGGAAGTCATGCAGACCTTAGGATTGGACATTGCCTTGATCGGCGTGGCGAAAGGCGTGGAACGCAAGGCAGGCATGGAACAATTGATTTTCCCCGACGGGCGTGCCATTCGCCTGCCCGAAGACGATCCCGCGCTGCATCTGATTCAACAAATCCGCGACGAAGCCCATCGTTTCGCCATTAGCGGACACCGTGCCCAACGTGGCAAAGCCCGCACCGTGTCCAGCTTGGCGGAGATTGCGGGCGTGGGCGATGCGCGTCGCCGCAATCTATTAACCCACTTTGGTGGACTACGTGAAGTGCAACAAGCCAGCGTGGATCAACTCGCTCAAGTCGAGGGAATTAGCAAAACACTTGCCGAAAAGATTTACCAACAGCTACACTAGGCCCATGCCAAATAATATCCCAAACTTACTCACCTGGTTGCGTATCCTGTTAATCCCCGTCTTTGTGGCGGTGTTTTACGTGTCCGACCAGACTCTTGCGCCTCAGCTTAAAAACTCCATCGCCACGGCGGTGTTTTTGCTCGCCGCGATTACCGATTGGCTGGATGGTTATTTGGCTCGCAAGCTCGATCAAACCTCGGCGTTTGGCGCATTTCTTGATCCTGTTGCCGATAAGCTGATGGTCGCTGCTGCCTTGATTTTATTGGTAAAACTAGGGCGTGCGGATGTGGTTTTGGCGTTTATCATCATCGGGCGCGAAATCACCATTTCTGCCCTGCGTGAATGGATGGCAAAAGTCGGTGCCAGCAAAAGCGTCGCGGTGTCCATGCTGGGTAAAATCAAAACTGCCTTCCAAATGGCGGCGTTAATTTTGTTGCTCTACCATCAACCCCTATTCGGCATGCCCTGCCAATTTATGGGCGAACTACTGCTCTATCTCGCCGCCCTGCTCACGCTCTGGTCGATGGGCTATTATTTGATGCTGGCGATGCCGCAGCTTAAGGGCAAATAAATTGTGAAAGGTGAAAAGTGAAAAGTGAAACAAACCGTCGTTCACCCACTTGGTTTTGCATTTATTTAGGGTGAAATGAGAAACGTGAAAAGTGAAACGAATCGTCGCATACCCACGCTTTTTACATTTCACCTTTCACATTTCCCGTTTCACATTCTTCACCTAGGTCACTCAAATGGAACACTTCCCTCCCGCTGACGCGCAAGTCGATCAAATCAAACTCCCACCGCATTCTGTTGAAGCCGAGCAATCGGTTTTGGGTGGGCTGCTGTTGGAAAGTGGCGCGCTGGATAAGATCATCGACCTGATTACCCATGAAGATTTTTATCGGCGCGATCATCAGCTGATTTATCGCCAAATCGTGCAGTTAAGCGAACAGGCAAAGCCTGTCGATGTGATTACCGTGGCGGAAGCCTTGGAAATTGCTGGCGATTTAGACAAGGTCGGTGGGTTGGTGTATTTAGGTTCATTGGCGCAAAACGTGCCATCTGCCGCCAACGTGCGCCGTTATGGCGAAATCGTGCGCGAACGGTCGATTATGCGCAAACTGGCTGAAGTCGGTAGCGACATCGCCGCCAGTGCTTTCAACCCCACAGGACGGGATGCCGCGCAATTGTTAGATGAAGCGGAAAGAAAAGTCTTTGAAATTGCCGAAGCGGGTTCACGGGGCAAGCAAGGTTTTGTTGCCATGCCGCCTCTGTTGACCCAAGTGGTTGAACGTATTGAAACTTTATATGCGCGGGACAACACCAGTGATGTCACAGGAACCGCAACGGGTTTTGCCGATTTAGACCGCATGACTTCGGGCTTGCAACCTGGCGATTTGGTCATCGTGGCAGGTCGCCCCAGTATGGGTAAAACCGCGTTTTCGATTAACATCGCGGAAAATGTCGCGCTGGACAGCAAGTTGCCCGTGGCGATTTTCAGTATGGAAATGGGCGGTGCGCAACTGGCGATGCGGATGTTGGGTTCGGTCGGTAATTTGAATCAGCACGATTTACGTACAGGGCGACTCCAAGATGATGATTGGGGACGTTTGACTCAAGCCTTAGGCAAACTCAACGATGCGCCGATACATATCGACGAAAGTGCCGCGCTGTCTGCCTTGGAAGTGCGCGCCCGCGCCAGACGTTTGCATCGACAAAACAATGGCTTAGGCTTGATTGTGATCGACTATTTGCAACTGATGAGCGGCAGTGCAGGTAAGTCCAACGAAAACCGTGCCACGGAAATTTCTGAAATTTCCCGTTCGTTGAAATCCTTAGCCAAAGAATTACACGTCCCCGTCATTGCGTTGTCGCAGTTGAATCGCAGCTTGGAACAACGCCCTAACAAACGCCCCGTCATGTCCGATTTGCGTGAATCAGGTGCGATTGAGCAAGATGCGGATTTGATTTTGTTTATTTACCGCGACGAAGTCTATAACAGCGACTCGCCCGATAAAGGCAAAGCCGAAATCATTATCGGCAAACAGCGTAACGGTCCCATTGGCAAGGTGGAATTAGCCTTTAGAGGCGAATACACCCGATTTGACAACTTGGCATCAGGGAGTTATTAGGCCTCGCGATACTCCGAGGATGGATAAGGTTAATTTCTCTTAAAGGAAAAGCAGATAGACAGTTTTTCCTTTAAGATGCGTCCCTTCTAACTAGGGGGAATATCATGTCGTTCACGAAAAAAATAATAGCGTGTCTCAGTGCTTCGTTTTTGGTCGGCTGTGCCGATTTGCCTGTGCAGCAACGTTATCAACAGGCGGTTTGGGATGCTGCGCGGGTGGAGTCAGGCGAGAAAACGCAGACTTTATGGGCGATTCAACCTGACAATCCCAATTTGGTTTGGAATGCAGATAAAACCAAGTTGCTGGTCGTCACTTGGAAAAGTCAGACTGCCTATCAGCAATTTGTGCAAAACAATACCCAAACCCCAGATAATCCAGACTACGCTTTGTGGGTGACGGCGGCTCCGCAAGTGAAGCAGTTTTGCCAACAGGCAGCCGCAGGCGGCAAGGAAGCGTTGAATCTGCGCTTGAAGCAATACTTGGGCTTAGCCCCTGATTGGCAATATGACGTATTTGTGGAAATGTGGGTGAGTCCTGCCAGCTTGTTCCGTCCTTGCGTCGATCCTGAAACCGACGATACACAATGCGAAACCGCCGTCCCCAGACAGTTTCCCGCTGTCGAACACATTCCCAACTACGGTCAGTTTTATCAGCAGCTTTACTTTAAGAGTTTTAGAGCCTCGGCAGGCGTACCGTGGACGGGGCTAGGCTACACCTATGACTGGGGCAATCCGCACAGCAAAATCGGCGCAAGCGAGTTTATTTTGATGCCGCAATCACCTTATGAAATCAAACAAGCCGTGCCTACGCAGGAATACTGCGCAAAGTAGCTTTTTGAGGGGGAAGGGAGAAGGGTAAACCACCCACACTGTGAAAGGTGATGCGCTGCTTCGCAGCTTGGTGAACGGTGAAACGTAGAAACGTCACTTCGTTACACCCTTCTCTTCTCCCTAAATCCAACGATAGGCGGAGACATCAAAGGGTTGCACTTTGCCTTCGATTTCATTGAGCAGGATTTCCGCGCTGGCAAAAGACATGGTGACACCATAGCGAAAATGCCCTGTATTGGCGTACAGGTTGCTGAGTTCGGCGTGGCGACCGATGGTTGGGATGTTATCTCGTGAGCCAGGGCGCAAGCCCGCCCAATGTTCGATAATGGGCTGCTTGCGCCAAGCGGGGTAAAGTTGGCAAGCGTGCTCGAATAGGGTTTCACTGGCACTATGGGTGGTGGATTTGTCAAAACCAACGTCTTCCAAGGTACTGCCAATCAGAACGTGACCATCGCGTCGGGGAATGAGATAAAGCCCCTCAGTTACAACGATGTGTTGCATGGGGGGCGTTTGGAATTTGAGTAAGAGTATTTGCCCGCGAATAGGGTGGATGTCCATCGCCAAGGATTGATCATCCATTAACGTATTGCTCCACGAACCTGCTGTGACGATATAGGCATCTGCGTTGAGTTCGCCGTGGGAGGTGTGTACCGCAATCACGCGATCACCCGAAAATTCAATGCGTTGAACGTCATGCTGCTCTAAAATTTTGCCACCTAATTGTTCCACCCGTATGCGCAAAGCGCGCAACAGACGTGGGTTGCGCACTTGAGCGATGTCTGGCAGCAATAAACCTTCACCTGATAACGCATCAAAATATTCTGATAGGGCGATGGATCGCACGGGCACTTTATGTTGCTCGCACCACTGTACGGCGTGATCGGTTGCCATGGGGGGCAGCACCAACATGCCGCTCCGAATGTATTCCGTATCTATTCCAGTATGGGCAAATAAGTCTGCTGTGGCGGCTTGAAACATAGCCATGCTGCGCTGCGTTAACTGTGTCACACTGGTCTGATAATCCCAAGAGCATAGCGGGGAAAGAATGCCGCCACCTGCCCACGAGGCTTCTTTGCCAATTTCGCCACGTTCTACAATGGAGACCTGATAGCCCGCTTGTAGCAAAGTCAGCGCGGTGTTGAGTCCAACCGCACCGCCTCCAATAATCAGGAAGTCGTCGCGCATGGGTTAATTGGAATCAGTGTTTTGGGCAAAGGGAAAACCACATTTTCGATAATGCCGTCTAGTTCGATTGGCGCGGTTCCCCCCAAGGTTTCTAATCTGGCGATCACGCCCTGTACCAGCACTTCAGGTGCCGATGCCCCTGCGGTAATGCCGATCCGTTGTTTGCCTGCGAACCATTCAGCTTGTAACTCTTCCGCATTGTCCACCAAATAGGCAGGCAAGCCCACATTCGCGGCGACTTCACGCAAGCGGTTGGAGTTTGAGCTGGAGGGCGAACCGATGACCACCACCACATCACATTGTTTGACCAACACTTTGACCGCATCTTGACGATTCTGTGTGGCGTAGCAAATATCGTCTTTTTTCGGTCCTGTGATAAAGGGAAAACGATTTTTGAGTGCGGTGATGACGTTTTCAGCATCATCTACCGACAAGGTGGTTTGGGTGACATACGCGAGGTTGTTCGCGTCATTCACCACCAAATCAGCCACTTGTTCTGGGGATTCCACCAAATACATTCCGCGCGTCACTTGCCCCATTGTGCCTGCTACTTCAGGGTGTCCCGCATGTCCTATCATCACCACTTCTTTGCCCTGATCGTGCATACGGGACACTTCAATATGCACCTTCGTGACTAAGGGGCAGGTGGCATCAAAAATAGTCAAATTACGTGCGGCGGCTTCCGTGCGTACCTGTTGAGATACCCCGTGCGCACTAAACACCAGATAACTCCCTTCGGGGACATCATCCAGTGCTTCGATAAAGACCGCGCCTTTATTACGCAAGCCTTCGACCACAAATTGGTTATGCACCACTTGGTGTCGCACATAAATCGGCGCGCCGTGCATCGCCAGCGCACGTTCTACAATTTCAATGGCGCGGTCAACGCCTGCGCAAAAACCACGAGGATTAGCGAGTAGCAGTTCCATGTTTTTCTTTCTTAAAACTATCTAAAAGGAGCAATGCTGCCCCGCAGGTAATGGCAGAATCGGCAAGGTTGAAAGCTGGAAAAGAATGGTCTTGCCAGTAGAATAACAAGAAATCCACCACATAGCCGTAAGCGACGCGGTCAATTAAGTTCCCTAATGCGCCGCCTAATACCAAACTAATTGCCAAAGAAAATAATGTTTCTTGATGGTGTTTGCGCAGCAAAAAAATCATCCAAACGGAAGCCGTGATGGCGATGCCTGTAAATAACCAGCGTTGCAGCCCGCCCGCGTTGCTTAAAAAACTAAAAGCCGCGCCTGGGTTGTGCGCCAGCACCAAGCTGAACATATTGACCACGGGCAGTTGTTCGCCATAAGCGAAATTCGCGCTGATCCATAATTTGCTGGCTTGGTCGAGAACGATCACGACCAAGCTTAAGGCAAACCAGAACAAAACCGTTTTACGCATATTGACGTGCCTCACCTTCGCCATGCAAGTTGCTGATGCAACGACCACAAAGGGTAGGGTGATCTACCGATTTGCCCACTTCTTCGCGGTAATGCCAGCAGCGTTCGCATTTGTCATGGTGGCTGGGTGTCACTTCTATGCCCTGTTCATCTTCGGTTTCGACCAAATGTATCGTGGCGCGTGACGTGATAAACACCAAGCGTAAATCGTCTCCCAAGCGTGATAAGACAGCATAATCATCCGCTAAAACAAACACATCTACTTCTGCCGCCAGTGCTGAGCCGATTAAGCCAGACGAGCGTACTTCTTCTAATTTCTTGTTGACACGTACGCGCCAATCCGTGATTTTTACCCAATGGAGCTTGTCCGCGAAGTCCATCTTGGCATCAGGTAGGTCATACCATTCGCCTTGGAAGATGCTGACATCATCACGGGCATTTAAAATTTCCCATGCTTCTTCGCCTGTGAAACTCAAAATGGGTGACATCAAGCGCACTAAGCTGTGGGTCAAGTGATACAGCGTGTTTTGGGCAGAACGACGGGCGGTGGAATTCGCGCCAGCCGTGTAGAGGCGATCTTTCAGAATGTCTAAATAGAAACTGCCCAGCTCTTCCGAGCAAAAACCTTGCAGTTTTTGCGCCACGATATGGAAGTCATAACGGGCATAAGCAGCCGTCACCTCATCGTGCAATTGTTGTGTCATCGCCAAGGCGTAGCGGTCGATTTCCAGCCATTGTTCAACAGGCAGTGCGTGTTGTTGCATATCGAAATCGGCGATATTCGCCAATAAGAAACGCAGCGTATTGCGAATGCGGCGATAACTTTCCACCACACGTTTTAAAATTTCGTCGGAGATGCACAACTCGCCCGAATAGTCAGTGGAAGCCGTCCACAAACGCAAAATATCCGCGCCTAAGGTGTCAAAAATCTTTTGGGGCGCAATCACATTGCCTTTGGATTTGGACATTTTGTGCCCATTGCCATCGACCACAAAGCCGTGGGTCAACAAGGCGTTGTACGGGGCGCGATCGTTAATGGCACAGCCAGTTAATAGAGACGACTGGAACCAGCCGCGATGTTGATCTGAACCTTCCAAATACAAATCGGCAGGCGATTGTTGATTGGCAAGGCGTTTGGTCACTTCGTCACGGAACGCTTCATGGTGGCGCAATACCGCAAAATGGGTGCTGCCCGAATCAAACCACACGTCCAAGGTGTCGCTCAATTTACGATAATGCTCTGCATCGTCACCCAAAAGGTCGACAGAATTCAGCTCAAACCACGCTTGGATGCCCGCTTGTTCCACGCGTTTGGCGACTTGTTCCAATAATTCTGGCGTGCGCGGATGGAGTTGTGCGGTTTCTTTGTGAATAAAGAACGGCATGGGCACGCCCCAATTGCGTTGACGCGATACGCACCAGTCAGGGCGATTTTTAATCATCGCTTCTAGACGCGCACGACCCCAAGCAGGGAAAAACTCGGTGTTATCGACCGCACGGTTTGCCAAGGTGCGCAAGGACTCCTCATTTTTGCCAACTTGTGCCATGCCGATAAACCATTGCGGTGTGGAGCGGAAAATAATCGGGGTTTTGTGTCGCCAGCAATGCGGGTAGCTATGTTGTACTTTTTTCAAGCACAGCAAATGACCGCTCTCTTGCAATAAATTCACCACGACATCGTTGGCTTTCCAGACGAACAATCCGCCGACTAGCGGGATGGTGGCGAAGAATTTTCCATCGTCACCGACGGGATTGTCAGTCGGCAAACCGTATTTTTGACCGACAAAATAATCGTCCAGGCCATGTGCAGGTGCGGTATGCACCAAGCCCGTACCTGCTTCCAGTGTGACGTGTTCGCCACAGATAATCGGCACGATGCGATCCAAGAACGGGTGATTTAAGGGCAGGTTGTCCAATGCTGCGCCTTTGCAACGCCCGACTACTTCACCTGTTAAATCATAGCGTTGTGCGCAACTTTCCCATAAATCCGCAACGAGGACTAAATAGCCTTTTTCGGTATGAATCAGCGCGTATTCAAATTCGGGATGCACGCTTACGCCTTGGTTGGCGGGCAATGTCCACGGGGTGGTGGTCCAAATCACCACGCTGACACTGGCATCACCTGGCAGGGACACGCCAAAAGCGTGTTCCAGCGCGGGGCGATCTGCCACATGAAACGCCACATCAATTGCCGATGAGGTCTTATCTTCGTATTCGACTTCCGCTTCTGCCAGCGCAGATTGGCAATCCAAACACCAATTGACGGGTTTGAAGCCTTGATACAAATAGCCATTTTGCTGAATTTCACCGATAGCGCGAATGATGTTGGCTTCGGTTTCATACGCCATGGTCAAATAGGGATTATCCCAATCGCCTAACACGCCCAAGCGGATAAAATCTTTCTTCTGGCGTTCGATTTGGACGTGCGCGTATTCGCGGCACAGTTCGCGGAATTGCGCGGGCGGAATGGCTTTGCCGTGGGTTTTTTCCACTTGCAACTCAATCGGCAAACCGTGGCAATCCCAACCAGGGACGTAAGGCGCGTCAAAACCCGCCAAGGTTTTGGATTTGATAATGATGTCTTTGAGGATTTTATTCACCGCATGACCGATGTGAATATCGCCGTTGGCGTAAGGCGGGCCATCATGCAAAATAAACTTAGGCTTGCCCGCTTTGGCAGCGCGAATTTGCTGATAGCGTTGCTGGGCTTGCCAACGTGCCAACATGGTCGGTTCGCGTTTCGCCATGTCACCGCGCATGGGAAACGGGGTATCGGGGAGATTGAGGGTTTTCTTCATAAGTCGTTAATCCAAAGTTTTCGTGTATTTCCACAACGCCGTCCAGCTCGCCATATTCCCTCACCCTTGCAGGGGGAGGGTTAGGGTGGGGGTAGAAATCGTCGCGAGAATGCAACCTTTCAACCCCCATCCCCGCCTCCCCCCTGCTAGGGGGAAGGAGTCGAGTCATGGGTAATAATAATTTACAATCAGGTTGCTATCAGTCATGTTGTTCAAACCAGTTTTGTGCTTTTGCTACATCCAACGCAATTTGTTGTGTCAATGCAGCGACATGGGGGAATTTCGCCTCATCACGCAGTTTTTGTAAAAATACCACGCGTAGATGCTTGCCGTAAATTTGTTGCTTAAATTCAAAAATATACACTTCTAATAACACGCGATTGTCGTCGGCAACCGTTGGGCGCACGCCCATACTCGCCACGCCTTGCAAAATACCCAAACCTTCGACGTGTACTTCCACCACAAACACGCCCGATAACGGTGGGCGATTGTGTTTGGGAACGATATTCGCCGTGGGAAAGCCGATGGTACGTCCTAGTTGTGCGCCGCGTACCACGCGACCGCTGATGCTGTAATGTCGCCCTAAATACTGCTGCGCCGTGCGCAATTGTCCTGCCGATAGAGCAGAGCGAATAGCGGTGCTGGAAACCCGAACGCCGTCATGTAGCACGCTTTTCACTGCCTGCACTTCAAAGTGATCTTGCTGGGCAATGTGCTGTAATAAGGCAAAATCCCCCGAACGTCCACTGCCAAAACGGAAATCATCGCCAATCAAAATAAATTGGGCGTGTAATTTTTGATGTAAGGTTCGCGCAAAATCACTTGCCGTCATCTGGGCAAAGTGGGCGTTAAAGCGACAAATATGCACTTGATCTACGCCAAGTGCGGCAAATAATTGCAGTTTTTCGCGCAGACTACTCAGTCGTGCTGGGGCGTTATTCGGCGAGAAAAATTCACGCGGATGCGGTTCAAAAATCACCACCGCTGTAGGGTAGTGACGCTCCTTCGCCTCGACCTTCAGGATGTCAATCAGCGCACGATGCCCAAGATGCACCCCATCGAAATTACCGACGGTCAGGGCAACGGGTTGGGAAGAGAGGGAATAGAGTCCACGAAAAATCTGCATAGCACCGCGATTATACTTGAGGATTGCACTTGGGTGCGCTCAGTCATGCAGGAGCTAATTGCTTCAAGTTAAAAGTTGCCGAAGGGGTTCAGTAAAGGTGATCGTTGCATCAAGTTGAATGTTGCTCACAAAGCGGGGGTAGTTAGCCAAGGGAAAGTAAGAAAGCAGGTCGTATAGGGCATCTCACAGTATGAATAGTCAAACGTAAGGATGGGATTTTAGATTAAGATAAGGAAACTCTGATTAAATCTTCCGTTCGTGGTGAGCTTGTCGAGCCATGAGCGGAAGATTTAATAAAATCAATGGATTAAATCCATTCATCCTTCGACAAGCTCAGGACGAACGGATTTAATCAGTGCCTCCATAATACGCATTGATTTTGGAATTCTGCGTGCATTCGCAATGCTATCTTTGTGCTAACGAAATGATTTATAGGTTTAATAATATGACGCGAATTTGGATGCGAGGGTGGGTGGTATTGTTTTGCCTGTCAGCCCATACGGCTTTTGCACAGACGGCGGTCACCATGCAGTTGCGCTGGCAGCATCAATTCCAGTTCGCGGGCTATTATGCTGCGCTGCGTAATGGATATTACAAGGATGCGGGGCTGGATGTCACCCTCAAAGAAGGTGGATTGAATATCTCGACGGTCGAGGAGGTGTTGCAGGGACGCGCGCAATTTGGGGTGAGCAACGCAGGGCTGGTCAAGGCATTTTTAAATGGTCAACCCGTGGTGATGCTTGCGCCCATTATTCAACACTCACCGCAGATATTGCTCAGTTTGGGGCAACTGAGTAATCCCGCAGATATTGCCAAGGCAGGGGCAATTGGATTGCAACCTGGTGATGAAAGTGTAGATTTAAAGGCGATCTTTATCAACGAAGGGATTGCGCTGAATAAGCTGAATATCGTTTCCAAAGGGGGCTTGGAGGACTTAGTGGCAGGACGAATTGTTGCCATGAGCGGCTATCTCTCTAATGAACCCTTTTGGTTGAAAGCGCGCGGCATTGAGTATCATATTATTAAACCTGAATACTATGGCATGGATTTTTACAGTGACGTGTTGTTTACCCATCAATCCATGGAAATGAATCATCCCGATGTCGTTGCATCGTTCCGTGCCGCCACGCTAAAAGGGTGGGAATATGCTTTGTCCCATCAGGAAGAAATCATAGACCTGATTCTCACCCGTTATAACACGCAGGGAAAAAACCGCGAGCAACTGAGCTTTGAGGCAAATGCCATTGCCAATCTCGTGAGTCCGTCTTTGATTCAGATTGGTTATAGCAATCCTCATCGTTGGCAACATATCGCAAATACCTTTGCCCGCTTTGATTTCGTGGATAAGGATAAATCGTTGGATGGCTTTTTTTATCAGCCCAATAAAAGCAAAGATTTCTCCATGACCTATTACAAATTTGGTATCGCATTGATATTGATCGTGATGGCTTCGGGTGTTGCTTTGTATATTTATTTCATCAACCGCCGCCTTCAACAAGCAGCAAAGTTGCAGTTATTGGGTGAGGAGTTGTTGCGTAAAAGTGAGATGCGCTACCGCGTTTTTTTTGAGACAGCACCCTTTGTTGGTGTGGTCTGGCGCGAAGGTTATATCATTACCGACTGGAATCATCGTGCAGAAGAAGTGTTCGGATTTAAGCGTAATGAGGTGTTAGGTAAAAATTATTTTGAATTTTTCATTCCAGAAGCTGAAAAGCAGATTTTAGAGCCAAAATTAGCCGTGATGATGCAAGATAACAATCGTCCACATGCGATTCACCATAATTTAACGCGTGATGGTCAATTGCTGACGATAGAGTGGTTTAACGCTTGGTTGCCAGAATCAACAGAACAACCACAAGAAATGCTTTCTTTTGGGCTGGACATTACCGAGCGTTGTAAGAGTGATGCGAGGCTGAAGCAGGTTTTAGAAGAGTTAGAAAAGTCAGAATCAGATCAACGCATGTTGCTGTCAGTGGCATCACATGAATTCCGCACGCCAGCTGCTATGATAAAAACCTCATTGGATTCATTGGCGTTCCTCAAACATCAGATTTCGCCTGATGTGGCTTTGCGTTTGGAAAATATCAGCAAAGCCAGTCAGCGACTAAACAGATTGGCAAATAATTTGATTTCATTTGATCGAGTGCATGAGCATGCCTTAAAGCCCAAAAAACAGATGTTAGATTTAGCCATGCTTGCCAAAGGTGTCATCGCTAAATACCCTAAAGATGTCAATCTGCAATTAAATTTACCTCCATATGCTTTGCCGTATGAAGGGGATGGCGTCCTGCTGCGCATTGCACTGCATAATTTAATTGACAATGCAATTCGCTACCACTTGCCAGTAGATATTCCGATTTTCGTTAGTCTTGAAGTAGTTCACGATACGGTCAATAGGTGGATAGAAATCAGGGTGGCAGATCAGGGGGAAGGGGTAGATGATGCAAAGAAAGATGCGATATTTCAACGTTTTTACAGTACCAAGGGAAGTCAAAGCGATGGCTTGGGATTGTCCATAGTCAGATCCATTGCGCAATCGCACGGCGGCAATGCCTTTGCGCTAGATAACGAACCTCAGGGGGTGATTATGGTGATTAAATTGTGTTTTGATGTGTCAGAAAAACACTGATTTTTTGTCATGTCTCGGACATAGTAATCCACCCTGCCAGTCCCAAAACCCATCATTCTCGCCTTCGCGGCGATGACGAATAAATCAGTGTTTTCCCTCATTTTTTGGTTTTTTCGGGTATCTTGAAGGTACGCACAAAATTAGCTACTGGGCTTATTGCGTGATTTATGAGACGCTTTTACTGGTTAGCAATCCATAACCAACGCCACGAAATGATTGGATCGGTAATTTCATTCCACATTGGTTTTCAATTTTGGAAGATAAGCGGCTGATAATGACCTCTAAGCGATGTTTGTCCAGATCCTCGGGTTGAAGACCCAGTGAGGTATATAGCTCAGCATGGGAGCATACCCCATCCATCTTGGCTAATAACACACGCAACAATTGGGATTCGTTCAGAGATAGCTTGATGCGTTGTTTGTTTGGGGAAATTAGATAGAGGGCGTTGGGTTCAAGTTGCCACGAAAAATCGGGGGGGCGAACAAATATTCCCGTAGCGTCGCCCACATTCAGATGTTTTTTGGTGTGCCGTTTCAAAATCAGCACTAATTCTGCTATATCAATCGGTTTGACTAGGTAAGCATCTGCGCCTGCCTCAAGCCCCTGTAACTTGTCATCCCGTTGCCCTCGTGCGGTCACAAAAACGATACCGATTAACGAATTATGTTCCCGCAAGTGACGGCAAATAGACATGCCATCCTCATCTGGCAAGCCAATGTCTAAAATAACCATGGCGACTGGATTGACCGCTAAAAAACGGTAGAGTTGATTGGCGTTTTCAAAAACAGATACGACAAAGCCATATTGACGCAGTTGAAATGCCATTTCTTGCTGTAAAACAACTTCGTCTTCAACAATGGCAACAGTGTAGGGAAATTCTGGTTTATTCATTTGCGGCTAACAATAATTTTGGGGGAATGCTGAATCTCTTATCCATTTTGGGTTAACGTCACACGTAAATAATACGGTAAATCAGATGGATAGGGTAACGGTATTGGTAAAATTACAATGTCAATGCGCGGTAAATCTAACCGTCGAGCAAGCGTGACATGATTAAAATATCATAAAAATAAGACACAATGGCGAACAAACTTAGTGGAAAAAGAAAGTGGGGCAGTCATAATATTTAGTTTTCAAATATCTAATACGATATAGCACAACTTAATGTGGATAAACCTCTCAAGTTGAGAGAATTTGCGAGCATAGCTATGCGAAATTATGTTAATTTAATAGTGAATATAAATAGATAATTTTGGTGTGAGATTTGCTTGTCAAGGAGTGGGGAATCCTTGACCAATTTTGTTTAAATTCACTTGTTCCGAAAAGGATATTTGTGGATAATAACACTGTAAGTTGCTTATGTATTTACGTGATATTGATTGATTGGTTGGTTCATGGATAGGAGATGTAAATGTTAAAACTTTATGCGTTGGTGTTCTGTGTGTTGTTGCAGATGGGCGTTGCGCATGCCGACAATAGTGTGGTCAAAAAAGATGTTGAAGTGACCTTGCAGCAATTCAAAGTCGGCAAACACGCAGAGGTCGAGGTGTTGGAGTCGGCGACGCAAATTAAACCTGGTGAAGTGATTGAGTATCAAGCAACTTATCACAATACGACTAAGCATGCGATCAGTCAGTTGCTGGCGACTTTGCCTATTCCTAAAGAAACCGAATATATACCCAATACCGCGAATCCTGTCGGGGTGGAAGCGAGTTTGGATGGTGTGACTTACGCACCCGTGCCGCTGCGCCGTATGGTGAAATTGGCAAATGGTCAAATGACTGAGCAAGCTGTGCCACTGATTGAGTACCGCAGTTTGCGTTGGGTGCTGGGTGACTTGTCAGCGGGTCAGAAAAAAACAGTTTCAGCACGAATTCGTCTTTCGCCTCTGACGAGTGCGGTGGCAGGGGGGGCGAAAAAATGAAATGAAAATTAATCGGTTTTAAAAAGTAGTTGTTTTGACATGAGGTAATACGATTTTGCGAAATCGTTTTTTAATTTAACAAGGAGTATTAAAGATGAAAAATACATCAAGTACGCCACGCTCAGGATGGTTGTCCGCTTTGCGGAAGGCTGTCGCGGTCGTGGCACTTACGGGTGTCAGCATGGGCGTGGCGTTAGCTGCACCGCTTGCTGGCTCAACCATTGGTAACCAGGCCGCTGCGACCTATACGGACGCGTCCTTAATCGTACGTACAGCGACATCAAATACTGTGATTACCACGGTGACGCAAGTAGCAGGCGTGTTGTTGGTGACACCTAATAATGTTGTCGCAGCACCTGGACAACCTGTTAGCTTGCCGCACACTTTAACCAATACGGGTAATGGCACAGATACATTTGCGCTAACCAATCTATTGACTACAGGCACTGCTTTGTTGAGTGCTATCACTTACTTCCCTGATACTAACTGTGATGGCGTGGCAGATTCTGGCTCGCCAGCGATCACGTCGATTGGTCCATTGGTTGCGGGCGCGAAGGCATGTTTTGTCGCGGTGACCACGGTAGGGGGTACTGCGCCAAGCGGTGCTACGGGTAGTAACATTGTTACGGCAACGAGTGGTTTGCTGAATACTGTAACAGCATCTAACACAGATACCGTGACAGTCAGCAATAACGCGGTTATTGGGGTAACGAAATCCATGACGGTTGCAGCCGCAGTTGGTCCAGCAACAGGTGTGAATTTGACTTACACCTTAACCTATACCAACACGGGTAATGCAACTGCGACGGATGTGGTCTTGACCGACGTGATGCCAACAGGGACGACATATGTAGCAGGTAGTGGTCGTTGGAGTGGCTCAGGCGCGACAGCATTGGTAGATACGGTTGCAGCTGCTGTACCTGCAGCGGGTGCAATTACCTACGACTACAACGTCACAACGCCTGGTAGTTTGGCAGTGACCGCGCGTGTGGGTTCTGTGCTGGCTAACAGCGGTGGTACATTGAGCTTTACGGTGAATGTACCAGCAGGTACCTTGCCTGGCACGATCAATAACACAGGGCGTTTCTGTTATAACAACGGCGCAGCTTTGGTCCCGTTGGCATCGACTCCTGCAAGTTGCGTGACGGGCGGCAATCCAACCAATGTAGTGCCTTATGTTGTAACACCAACTTACGGTGTGATTGCTTCTGACTTCTTCGTCGCGCCTAATCTGGAAGGTGCAGCAGCAGCAGCGGCTACAGCGGGTAATTTCTCTACAACCGATGCAAGTGTTGCAAATGATATCGTCACCGTTGCAGCAGCAGCGCAAGGGGGAACAGTATCATTTGATAACGTGGTGGTGAATACGGGTAATTCGACCGATACAATCAATATTTCCACCTTGACCAGCACTTTCCCAGCAGGCACAACCTTCTTGTTGTTCAAGGCTGATGGCGTAACGCCGCTGACCGACTCCAATGGGGATGGTATTGTTGACACAGGACCCTTGGCACCTGGTGCGGTTTACCATGTGTTCGTGAAAGCGATCTTGCCTGGTACAGCTGTTGCGGGCGGTAGCGTAACAATGAATGCGACATCGGTGGGTGACGCGACTAAGGTGAATCCAGTAACAGATACATTGACTGCGGTTACGCCAAACGCGGTGGATTTGACCAACAATACAGCAGGTGTCGTTGCGGGTAATGGTAATGGTGTGAATGCTAGTGCTGCAGCTGCAGTTTTGGCTGGTGCAATTACCACCAATGCGGTCAATCCAGGTGGCTCTACTACCTTCACCTTGGTGGTCAATAATACAAGTGCTCAAGCAGATACCTTTGGTGTAACGGTGGATCCTGCTTCTGCATTGCCTGCAGGTTGGGCGGTGAACTTCTATGCCACAGCAACACCGTTGAACTGTACGACATTGGGTGCACCGATGGCTAATACAGGTGTGGTGTTGGCGGGTGCGAACATCACGGTTTGTGCAGTGGTGACAGTTCCTGCGGGTCAAGCAGCGATTGCAGCACCAGGTCAAAACGTGGTGTTTAAAGTGGCTTCACCTACAACCCTCGTGGCGGACTTCAAGCTTGATGCGGTTACTGTGAATACGGTTCGTTCGATTGCTTTGGCACCGAACAACGGTTCGCAAATCTACCCAGGTGGTACTGTTGTTTACAAACACACCTTGAGCAATACAGGTAACGTGACTGAAGCTGGCTTGACTGTCGCTACTGCAATGTCGGGTGCGACAGTGAGTTGGGGTACGGTGTTGTATGCAGATACCAACGGTAACGGCGTACTGGACGCGGCTGACTTGGCACTGGCAGCGGTTACTTTAGCTCCAGGAGCATCCATTACTGTATTTGCGAAAGTATTATCTCCTGCTTCCGCAGCAGCTGGTGATGTGAACACGGTGCTATTAACCGCGACACAACCGACTGCAACCGCAATCAACGGGATAGCTGCACCAGCGGCAACGACAGCACAAGACGTGACGACCGTGATTGCTGGTCAAATCGGCTTGGTGAAAATGCAACAAGTTGACACAACTTGTGCAGCAACTGCTGCAGCAATGCCAGCGGCTTGGACTAATGCTCCACTGACAGCTAAACCAGGTGAATGTGTGTTGTACCAAATTACGGCAACGAATTTGGGTACCGCTGCAGCTAACACACTGGTGATTAGCGATGCAACACCAGCTGGCACAACCTACTCGTGTACAGCTGCGGGTGCCGCAGCGGCAGCTACTGATGCATCTGTTGTAGCGATGACCGTGCCTGGTGTGGTTGCTGCTACTGCAACAGCTACCGCAGTCGCCGCAACCACTGCCGTGCCTTGTGCGGCAGCGGGTGGGTCAGTTTCATCTGGTACCATTACAACTTTGGCTCCTGGCACTTCTGCCGTGATGACCTTTGGCGTACGTGTTAACCCTTAATTTAGCAGCTTAAATTAAGCAAAAAAGGGGAGAACATCCCCCTTTTTTGGCAGTCCCTTGTAGGACAGGGGATTGCCAAAAAAGACTAGGAAAAAATAATGATACCTTTATTCAACAATGCTTTAATTCGACTCGCACAGGTGCTGAAGCATCTGTGCGTCTTTGGTATGGCAATGTGTTGGGTCTGGGCGGCTCAAGCGGCACCCTTGGCAGGTACAGTGATTGTTAACCAAGCCCAAGCGACGTATGTCGATGCCCCAACGGGTAAAGCAGCCTTGTTGACCTCCAATATTGTGGAATTGCAGGTGCAGCAGATTGCTAGCTTTACCTTGACGACCCCACAATCGTTGATGACCGTACCTGGTGGTACCAGTAATTTGTCCCATCAAATCCGTAATACAGGGAACGGTCCAGATACGTTTAATTTGAGTACAACCTTGTTGGGCGGCACATTGGTACTGACCAATGTGACGATTTATGCTGATCTGAATGGGGATGGTATTCCCGATAACTTTATTCCCATTACCAGTACGCCGATCTTGGCAGCGGGTGCTGTGTTTAACTTCGTGGTTTCAGCTACGGCAGCAGGTACGGCTTTGTCTGGCGATACGCAGCAGATTGGCGTCAATGCGAGCGGGACGGCAACGGCTGTACCAGCTCCCACGCAAAGCAATACCGATACCTTAACAATATCTAATCAAGCCGTACTCACCATAACCAAAGCCTTCGATATACCTTCTGGTCCCAGTCCAAGTAATACGAATATCACGGCAACCTTGACGATTGTGAATATAGGTAATGCGGTTGCGACGAATGTCACACTAAGCGATATAATTGGTGTGGCAAATGCTGCGCCTGTGTTTGATTCTACGGGTATGAGTTACGTGCCTAATAGTGCGAAATGGGATGCCGTTCCATTGAACGACTTAGGAGCGGGTAATCCAGCTGGAGTTACTTATAGTGCAACCACCCTGGCAGCCAAAACGACCCTCAGTGCGGTCTTTGCCAGCTTGGTACCTGGAGCGGCCATCCGTTTATCTTTCCAGCTCACCGTTCTGCCAGGGCTGGCGGCTGGAAGTCTGCGAACCAATAACGTCGCGACGGTAAGTTACGCAGTGGGTTTAGTGACACAAAGCGTGAATAGTAATATGGCAACCTATACGGTTGTACCTTCGGTACCTCAGCCTGACTTAACGTTAACCAAAAGCCATGTCGGAAACTTTACCGAAGGATTTTCTGGAGTATTTAATTTCGTCGTGAGCAATATTGGTGTCACGCCGAGTGCGGGTGTGGTAACGGTGAGTGATACCTTGCAAGCAGGGCTTATTTTCGATCCTACCACCTCAGGTGGAGTGGGTTGGATGTGCAGTGCTGTATTGCAAGTCGTTACATGCTCCAATCCTACTGTTGTTCCAGCTGGAGGGAGAAGTACAAATCTTGCAATTGGCGTCATTCCAAACGCAGTTGCTGTGGCAGCGTCTCCGTTTCCCAATAATGCGCTGGTTGCGGGGGGAGGCGAACCTATTGCTAACACCGCCAATAACGGTGCAACTGATCCTGTCGTTATTGTCGGGCCTGCCGCGACTGTTTCGGGTCTAGTCTGGCTAGATAATAATCATAATAAAGCGTTGAATGCGGGTGAGTTAGGCTTGGGTGGATGGCAGGTCGAGTTGCTGAATGCTGCGGGTCAGATTGTACGTACGGCACTGACCCAAGCCAATGGTCAATATACTATTTCGCTAGTGATGCCTGGTAATGGATATCAGCTGCGTTTCCGTGATCCTAGCACCAATATTTTTTACGCGTCGCCAGTGATTGGTAATGGAACCCCCCCTGTGGGCGGTGTACTTCCCACAGGTGCGCAAGTAACAAATGGCGTGATTACTGGGCTGAATTTAGTCGGCGGAGTGAATGTGGTTCAACTCGACTTGCCTTTGGATCCGAGTGGGGTGGTCTATGATTCCGTGACGAGACTAGCTGTCCCTGGTGCGATGGTCAAGATCGTTTGCACGACCTGCGCGCCTGCTTTTGATCCCGCGATTCATTTGTTTGGGGGATTGGCAAACCAAACGCAAACCGTTGGCACGACGGGCTATTATCAATTTTTATTATTGGCAGGAGCTCCTGCTGGACTTTACCAGCTTCAAGTCACAGCACCTGCGGGCTATATCTCGCCTTCTACATTGATACCAGCACAAACAATTGCCTTGACCCCACCAGCTGGGGTAGGGAAATTTCCAGTTCAGGCTCAAGATTTTCCACCGCCTGTGGGCAGCCCAACGACTTATTATCTATCATTCAATCTTTTTGTAGGTGCCCAAGATGCGGTGAATAATCACATTCCGCTTGACCCCACTATAGTGCCAGGTTCAGGTTTGTTGGTGAGTAAAACAGCATCACGTACCACGGTTGAGATAGGTGATTTTATTGACTACACCGTGATTGTTAAAAATGTAACGACGGTGAGTTTGGCTCCTGTGATGCTGGTAGATAACTTGCCTCGTGGCTTAACTTATCAATTAGGAACTTCACGTTTGAATGGTGCCGTGTTGGTTGACCCTGTGGGCGGGATGGGGCCTAGTCTGACATTTGCAGTGGGAACACTTGCTGCAGGTGGCACAGCGACATTGACTTACCGTGTCGCAGTCGGTATCACGGCAGCGATGGGGACAGCGACAAATTCTGTACAAGCCAGCAGTGGTGTTGCTCGATCAAATATCGCACAGGCACGCGTACAGATTGTGCAAGGTGTGTTTAGTGATAAAGCATATATTTTGGGAACGGTGTATATGGACTGCAATCGCAACCATATCCAAGAGCCTGATGAGCCAGGTATTCCAGGTGTGCGTCTCTATTTAGAAAATGGCACATATGGCGTTACTGATACAGATGGTAAATACTCATTCTATGGGGTAGATCCGCGCACACATCATTTGAAAGTGGATAAGACTACTTTGCCGATTGGGGCATTGCTAGAAATCATATCAAATCGTCACGCAGGCGTGGGCGGTGGGCGTTTTGTGGATTTGAAAAATTCAGAGTTGCATCGGGCTGATTTTGCCAGTGATAGTTGTACCGATGAAGTGATGAATGAAGTCAAAGTGCGTCACAGTAAAGATACCGTTTCAGAAACTGAGCGGATGTTGAATTATCGCTTAAATCCCAATCCCGCTATCATCGCACCAGCTGATGCACGAATATTGCCTGCGAGTGGCGAGTTGATTAAGACGACTCCGAGCACATCCACTGCGAATAACTATCAATCCATTGCACAAAACTCAGGATTAAATAGTGTGAACTCAAGTTTGCCAAGTGCCCCTGTCGCACCTGTGGCACAAGTCGATATGGACAGCTTGCTGCCTAACCTAGACAATAAATTGGGTTTTATTGACTTGAAGGATGGTGACGTAATGCCTATGGCACAAACAGTCGTGCGCATTAAAGGGCTCATGGGTTCTGTATTCCGTTTGAGCGTTAATGGTAAAGAAGTAGATAATTTGCGCGTCGGTAAGAGAAGTAAACTTGCTGATAAGCAGCTTGAAGCTTGGGAGTATGTTGGCGTCGCGCTCAATCCTGGCGAAAATGTATTAGTACTTACTCAACTGGATCCATTTGGTAATGAGCGTGATCGGCAAACGATAACCCTCATCGCACCAGATCAGTTGGCAACGATTAAGATTGAGGCACCCTCCTCAATTGAGGCGAATGGGCGTGTACCTGCACATTTCAAGGTTAAATTACAGGATAAGGAAGGCGTGCTTGTTACATCACGCACCTACTTAACATTGGAAGCGATACAGGGACATTGGGAAGTTAAAGATTTAGATCCCAAAGAGCCTGGTATCCAAATTGCGATGGAAAATGGAGAGGCTGAATTTGATTTGCTGCCTCCCTCCGTGCCAGGCCAAGAAACGGTTCGTATTTTGAGCGGCGTATTGAAAGGTGAACATCTGATCGCCTATTTGCCTGAGTTGCGCCCTATGATAGTCGCAGGGATTGTCGAAGGTGCCTTGAATATGCACAGCTTGAAAGCGGGTAGCCTAACACCCGTGACAGCACAGGATAGTTTTGATCAGGAAATTAGACATTTGTCTCAAGGGAATGCGGCAGGCAACGCAGGCGTGCGTGCGGCAATGTTCTTGAAGGGTAAAGTTAAAGGGGAGTACTTGCTGACTTTAGCGTATGACTCCGATAAAAACATCAAAGATCGCTTATTTAGAGATATTCAGCCAGATGAGTTTTATCCAGTATATGGAGACTCGTCTAATAAGGGCTTTGACGCACAATCAACAAGTCGCTTGTATGTGCGCGTAGATCAAGGCAAGTCCTTCCTGATGTATGGCGACTTTAGTACGCAAAACATGATTCCTGCGCGTTCTTTGTCACAATACAATCGCTCATTAACAGGGGTAAAAGAGCATTACGAAAACGCTGGCGTCATGGTGAATGCCTTCGCCAGCCGAGATACGGTACGCCAAGTGATACAGCAGCTTCCTGCTGACGGTACTTCTGGTCCTTATCAATTAACCAATAATGGTGCATTGATTAACAGCGAAAAAGTCGAAATTTTGACTCGTGATCGTAATCAGACTAATGTAATTTTGAAACTAGAACCGCAAACCCGTTTTACAGATTACGAAATTGAACAATTTACTGGTCGCTTGTTGTTCAAAGGTCCGATTGCCAGTTTAGATGCTAATCTAAATCCACGCTCAATTCGTATTACTTATGAAATGGATCAAGGTGGAACTGCTTTTTGGGTGACTGGGGTTGATGGACAAGCTAAGCTGAACAGCAATGTTGAGGTTGGTATGATGATGGTGAGTGATAGCAACCCTATGCAAGCTAGTCGCATTATGGGTTCAAATGTCACGGTAAAACTTGCCGAAAAGACGGTGCTTGTAGGAGAGTTGGCGCACACCAATACGGCATTGTTGGGTGGTGGTAAAGCGCAACGTATTGAGTTGCGTCAAGATGGTACGCTATTTAATGGTCGGATTTATAGTGGTCGTTCTGATACGACATTTGATAATGCTGCTTCCTTGCTTAGCAAAGGACGTATGGAATCAGGTGCGAAAGGAACGATTCGGGTTGATGCGACCACCTCACTCAGTGGTGAAGCTATTTCAAGTGGAGATAGACTGACAGGTGCAAGACGTGATGGTGTATTGGTCAAAATTGAGAAATCGATCAATGATTATTTCCGCGTTGAAGCAGGGATGCGCAAGTCACATGAAAATATGAATGTAGTGGGTGTGCCAACGACGAACGTGACGAGTGCTCGCTTAAAAGCGATTTCGCAAATCCCACAAGTTAAAGGTTTGTCTGTGAATGCCGAGTATGAGCAAGATGTGCACGATAGCACTAAGAAAGTCGCTGCATTAGGGGCGGAATATCAGATGATGAATAGAGGCAGACTGTATGCACGCCATGAATTTATCTCTTCCCTGACCAGTGCATTTGCCTTGAACACGACACAACGCGCCAATAGTACAGTTTTTGGGTTAGATACAGATTACACACCTAATACGCACGTATTTAGCGAATATCGTGCACGGGGTGTGATGGATGGTCGTCAAGCCGAAGCTGCGGTGGGGTTGCGTAATAAATGGCAAGTTGCAGAAGGGTTGCGCATCAATACTGGAATTGAACGCGTGACGAATATATCGGGTGGGGCAGGGCGCGCTTCCCAAGCCTATACAGGTGCGGTGGAATATACCCGAGATCCTTTCTGGAAAGGATCTGCACGGTTAGAATATCGCACCTCGGATACCAGTGACGGCTGGCTCAATAGTGTCGATATAGCAAAAAAATTGTCGGAAAGCTGGACGGTGATAGGTAAACAAGTGTTCTCGGAAAGTGCTACCAAGGGGGCAACTTCAGGTGTGCGTATTCTGCATCGTATGCAAGCGGGCTTAGCATGGCGGGACATGGAAGAGCACGATTGGAACGCACTAACCAAATTTGAACACCGCCGTGAATCAGATACGACATCTGCTGCAACGATTAAAAGGGTGATGGATATTATTTCACTTCACGTGAATTACCAATCTGATTCCGATTGGCAGGCAAGTGGACATTACGCTGCGAAATGGCTGACCGACGAAAGCTTTGGTCTTTCCAGTCACAGCAATGCACACTTAGCTTCAGGGCGTGTGATGTGGGATATTACTGAGCGTTGGGATGCGGGTGTGTTAGGTTCTGTGATGGGAGATCGTGGTTTCCGCTCGATACGTTATGGTTTAGGTGCTGAAACAGGGTATTTGCTACAGGCAAATTTGTGGTTGTCCATTGGCTATAACTTCTTTGGTTTCAAAGACACAGACCTGATTGGACAAAATGCCACTGATAAAGGATTCTTTGTGCGTCTACGCTTCAAATTCGATGAGGATTTGTTTAGCGACCCGAATCGCTATGAAGGTGCTGCTAGGAATTGCAAACCATGAGAAATATCAACAAACCCATTATTTTCGCGAAGACGGGAGTCCAGCTTTCTGATTTAATTGGGTTTCCGCTTTCGTGCTGGCGACAAGGGCAGGATTCTTTGAGGTTTCCTTTTGTGGGTGCGCATAAATTGATACCTACAGCAGCTTTGTTGCTTTCATTCTGTATGGCAATACCTGCTTATGCGTCACAACCCGATCCTGTCATGATGTCTAATATGACAGCCCTTCGTGAAAGAGTGGCGAAGGCAACGGAAGCCAATGAAACGGTGAGTGCTGATTTGTCAGCGAGAGCCTTGATGTGGCTAGATTTTGCACAGGAAGAATTCATTGAAAAAGATGAAACTGGGATAGCAGAAGATGCCTTGCAACGCGCATTGCAAATTATAGATTGGCTGGAAAATAAGCTACCCGAAGGTACTCCAATTCCAGAAGTACTCAGAGGCACGACGCGCGTGCGTGAGGATTTATGGGATCGTATTGCGCTCGCCAAGCAGCATAGCAAGCCCTGTGCGGCTGGCTATTTATCTAAAGCTGAAATTCATTTGTTGTGGGCAGCTCACGAACAACCTGAGTTAGGTTGGTTACATGCTGCGCACAATTTGCAAGAAGCGCAAGGCTTGCTGGAGCAAGCTGAGTGCTGTGTGGTTAAAACGCCTATTGTTGTTGATGTTCCGCCAGTGGCGGAAGTGCCTCCAGTCGAAGTGCCGCCAGTGGCGGAAGTGCCTCCAGTCGAAGTGCCGCCAGTGGTGGAAGTGCCTTCTGTTGTAGTGCCGCCCGTCGTCGTGCCACCTGCCATTCCTGTCACAGCCATGCCTGCACCTGAGCTGGATAAGATTCCTGATGCGGTTCACTTTGCATTTGATAAGTACAATATCAGCCCTGAAAGTGAGAAGGTATTGCAAATTGTCGCCAAGACACTACATGCTTATCCTTGGTTGAAACTTGAACTGGGTGGACATACTGATCGCCGTGGTAAACAAGGCTATAACATGAAATTGTCACAACGTCGTGTGACAGCCGTATATACCCGATTGCTTGAACTCGGTTTGCCTGCTGATCGATTTGTTACACGCGCACACGGGATGTCCAAACTGTTGATGAAAACGGACGATAAACTCGCTCGCTCAATTGATAGACGTGTGGAATTGATCGTCACCAATCCGAATGATCCTGCTGCTATTATTAAAGTGTATAGCGAAGAGCAAAAGGGTGATTTGCAGCAATAGTCGCCTAAAATATCACTGATTTATTCGTCATTCCCCGCATAGGCGGGGATTCAGTGTTTTATTCTGAGCTTTTCGTTCCCGCTATTTCTGGAACGAAAGTTCAAAATAAATCAGCATTTCCATAACATTCAATTATTTGTTTTTGAAAGTATCCATTATGCGTAATCCAGCTATCCCTACTGCTCGGTACTCTAAATTGAATTGGCAGCTTATCGTGGTTGGGCTGTTTATGTTGATCGCATCAGGCGCAGCAAATTCTGCAGAACCAGTGAAGGGGTTCACACCTAATTTAATCGATTCTGGTGTGGTCACAACTCTGAACATTGGATTCGTCAATAATTCTGGTGCTCCTTTAACGGGCGCGCAGATGATAGATAATTTACCTTCCAATGCCACTGGACGAATTATAGTTGCGACCCCCCCGAATATCAGAAACAACACTTGCGGTAATGGGACAACCACTGGGGTGGTGACTGCCGCTGCGGGTGGAGCCAGTATAGCGATTAGTAACGCGACGCTCCCTGCAACGTCAAATGGTCTGCCAGGTTGTAGTTTTGACATTGATGTAGTGGGGCAATCTAGCACCAATCAAGGCCTCGTGAATACCGTGTTGGCAGGTGCGTTGACATTTAATCCTATCAACCCTAGCCAAGATAGCTTGACAAGCATTAACCAGTCACTGACGATCAATGCTGTTACTTCCCCTTCAGTGGCATTATCATTAAGCCCTAAAAGTACCGTGTTGGTGGGAGAACAAACGAATCTCATTATCGACCTAACCAACAATAGTTTCGCGGCCAACTTAACGAATACGCAATGGGCGATGGATTTGCCTACCAATATCACCATTGCAGCCGCACCAACCATTGTATCGGGTTGTGGTGCGGGGAGTGCCGTCAGTGGTACGGTGGGAGCCGCCCATATCAGTTTTACCAATGGGACGGTACTACTCAATGGTGGGGTGTGTAAAATCAGTGTGCCTATCGTGGGGTCCGCGCCTGGAACTTATTCCAATATCATTTTGCCCGCAAATGCAATCACGAACACACAATTCACGACTAAAAATACGGACAGTATCGCTCCCAGCCTCGCGGTACAAACCATTAGTGCGACCAAGCAGTTCACCAGTAACGCAGGGGCACCCATTACCACCATACAGGCTGGCGTGCCTTTTAGAGTGGAAGTCACCGTCACCAACACGGGGAATGTGACCTACACAGGACTTTCTATTACTGATAAATTTCAGGCGGATGGCAATACGCTCACCACCCTTAAGTTGACCAATGCGGCGAGTCCTGTTTACACCGCAACGGGGTGCGGTGCGGGGCATAGCCTTGCACAATTTGGCGCGAATGCAGGCTTTACCTTTAGCGGTGGCACACTCGATCCAGCTATTTTCCCAGCGCAAACCACTTGCGTCGTATCGGTTGAAGTGTATTCGACGGCTACCTTTGCCAGCAAATCCAATAGCATTCCTACCACCAATATTGCGACGACAGCTCCAGCCGTCGTCAATCCCTATACGGCACTTACGGCAAACATTGCCGCGACAGCTTTTGTGCTTGGTACAAACGCGAACGTCGTTAAAAGTTTTGCGACCAGTCCCATCGCCGCAGGGGCAACAGGTACCTTTACGATTACGGTGAACAACACTTCGGTCGCTGATTTTGCTGCTTTGGCGATCAACGACACGTTGCCCACCAATATGACAGTGAACAGCGTGGGGGCAAATACCTGCGGTACGACGGGTGGCACACCCATCGCGGGGGCGACTGCGATCGCCTTGACGGGCGGTACATTGGCTGCAGGGGCAAGTTGTTCAGTAACCTTTACGGTCAATGCGCCGAATTTAACTGGATCTCAAGTAACGTATAGTAATACTGCAACCGTTAACTTTACCCATTTAGGGATTGCTGAAACGGGATTGTCGAGCAATACCGCTCAACTAAAAGTGGACCCGCTGAATGTGACCACAACCAAGACCTTTTCGCCTGTGGGTCCCATTACGGCTGGTGACGGGCAAACGCCAACGTTGGACATCGCGATTACCAACAGTTCGGTGGCTGCCCTCAGCGCACTGAGTATCAATGATCCCATGCCGAATGGCATGAACGTCGCAAGTTTTGTTTCCAATAACTGCGGCACCAGCACCAATCCAGCGGTGGGTAATACTACAATCGCTTTAACGGGCGGCTCGTTGGCGGCGGGTGCAACTTGTCATGTCTTTGTAACGGTTAATGCACCCAATACAACCGCAGCCGCGCAAGTGGATGCCAACACCGCAACGATAGGGTTCAATTATTACGCGGGACAAACGACTCCCACTAGCATCACCGCAGCCAAGTCGATCACCGTAAATGCGCTGACCGTTTTGCCCACCAAAAACTTTGGTGCCGCAACCATCAATGCAGGTGACATCACAACATTAGTGTTTACCATCCCCAATACCAGCGCGGTTGACTTTACCAGTGTGAGTCTGACAGATGCCTTGCCTACGGGTATGGTCGTCGACAGCTTTGTATCTTCCGTTGGTTGTGGTGCGCTGACCAATCCTGTGGCTGGCAATACCACCATCAGCTTAACTGGCGGAACCGTGTTGGCTGCGGCAAGCTGCGTGGTAACCGTGAATGTCAATGCGCTAAACACCACCGCTGCCCTCAAGAACTTTAACAATGCGGGCGCCACCGTCAGCGTCAAGCATTCAGGGCAGGCTACTGCGCAAACCTTCACGATTCCTTCAAAGACCTTAGCGGTGAATGCCATTGCGGTTGTTCCTACCAAAAACTTTACGACACCTGTCGTCGCGGGTCAGACCTCGACGATGACGATTTCGGTGCCTAACACCACCACGTTAGCATTAACCAATCTCACCATCAGCGATACCTTCCCTGCTGGTATGAAAGTGGTCAGTTATGGATCAACTTCGGCGGGTTGTGGTGCACTTGCCAATCCGCCCGCAGTAAATGCCACCAGTATTAGCATGACAGGTGGTTCGGTCGCTGTTGGACAAACATGCACCATTACCCTGACCGTCACTGCGCCCAATACGGGTTCAACCTCGTTGAATTATGCTAATACGGCGACCACGACCTTTAAAAACTATGCTGCGCAAACCACCGCGTATAGTCTTACAGCAGCAAATACCTTGGTCGTAAATCCCATCACCTTTACTCTGACCAAGGCATTTTCGCAACCGCTCATTGCGGTGGGGGCGACGGTGCAAATGAGTCTTACCTTGAATAACACCAGTGCGGCGAATTTTTCCAATCTGGCTATTACCGATCCTTCGGGTGGCGGTGCCTTGTTGGGTGGGATGACAGTGCAGAGTGTGGATAGCAATACCTGTAATACCACAGGCGGCACACCCGTCGTGGGGGCAACTACCATTGCGATGACAGGGGGAACCCTAGCCGCTGGGGCAAGTTGTACGGTTACGTTTACCGTATTGGCTCCTACCAGCGGTAGCTATACCAATATCGCCAAAGCTGTTTTTGATGTACCAGGGCAAGTGGGTATCTTTGGGACTGCCCAGGACGTGCTCGTGGTGGATGATTTAACCGCTACGAAGGCTTTTGGCGGGGGTGTCAATCCCACCATCACCATTGGTGGGACCGATACCATCACCATTACCATTTATAACTGGAGTACCACGACCACTAAGACGGCTATTGCCTTCACGGATACTTTGGGTGCGGCAAAAGGCTTGATCGTATCCGCTGCGGGTGCGAATGCCACCAATACCTGTGGTGGTACTTTTGCACCTGTAGCAAGCGCGACATCGGTGACTTTGTCTGGTGGCTCCTTGCCTGTTGCCCCCGCAGCAGGTACACCTTCCTCCTGTACGCTGACTTTTGATGTCGATGGTGTCGCAACAGCGGGATGCTACAACAATACCATTCATGTCACCGCAACAGGCAGTTCAACCTTGATTGACCCTAGTCCAGCGTATTGTGTGCAGGCATTAACAGGCGGTTATTTTAATTACACCAGCAAGTCATTTGTGCCGAACACCGTTTTACCCAATGCTATTTCAACAGCAAGTATTAATTGGCGATATCTTCAGAATGGAGGGGCGGCTACTCGTGCTAACTCTAAAATTATTGACACCCTACCTCTGGGGCTAACAGTCGCCAGTCCCGCCAATGCGGTGGTTAAGTGTGGGGGGACAACATTAACGACTGCGGGTACAGGCACGACCACGCGCTTATTGGCCAATCCTGTGGTATCCACTGTTAATGCTGCAAATGACACGATTACGTTTGATGTGCTGAATGTACGTGCCAGTACGGGGCCGACAAACAATAATTGTGTGGCTACCTTTGATGTAACAGGGAGTGCGCTGGGGGCTTATAACAATGTGTTGGTGCCGACAGACTTAACGACCACCACTGCCAGTACCAATGGTGCCATTAACACCGTGATTGGTACACTGAATATCGTTGCCAATTTGAATATTACCCCTGTTACTAAGACATTCTTGCCGACGACTATTTTGACGGGGGGAACCTCGACGGTGAGCGTAGGTTGGACCAATGCCGCGCCAGCAGGCACGGCGGCGATGACCAACGTGGATATGGTGGATAATTTGCCCGCCAATGTATCCGTGGCGGCGGTACCCAATGCATCCTATAGTTGTACTACCCCTACGGTAAACTCAACGCCAGTGACCCCTACAGTGTCAGCGTTGCGTGACAAAATCACCATTAGCCTACCAACTTTTGCGACGGGACAAACCTGTACCGCAAAATTTGATGTAACTTCCAATGTGGTAGGTGCTTGGAATAATACGATCGCCATTGGTGATATTGCTTCAGCCACCACGCCAGCGTTTAGAAACTCTACGGCATCCCCAACCAGAACACTGACGGTGGTGGATACCATTAATCTCACAGTGGGTACCAAAACTTTTGCCCCTGCCACGATTATCGTTAATGGTATCAGTACCGTCTCAGTACCTTGGACCAATAATGGACCTACAGGCTCGGTGGCCGTCACCAATATCGACTTCACCGATACCTTGCCAGCCAATATCACTGTGGCGGCGGTGCCAAATGCTTCATACAATTGCGGCACTTTAACGTCTGTCACACCGACGGTTTCTGCGCTGCGAGATCAAATTACGATACACGTACCCAGTCAGGCACAAGGGGTTACTTGTACGGTAAAGTTTGATGTGACTTCTGCGACCGCAGGGAGTGGAGCCAACTGGAACAACACCATTCCTGTGGGCGGTATTATTTCAGCTGATAATCCGCTGTTCAAAAACTATACTGCATCGAATGCGGCAGCGTTGACGGTTGTTAGTACCATCAACTTCTCAGCGGTTACAAAAAGTGCCTTTTCACCATCCACCATCGTGCCAGGGTTTCCTTCAAAGGTGACCGTGAGTTGGAAAAATGCTGCTATTGCAGGTACCCCTGCCATTAACAATGTACAAGTGACGGATAACCTGCCTGCAGGGATGAGATTGGCGACTACGCCGAATGCATCCTATAGCTGTACTACGCCCACCGTAACTTCAACCCCCATTACGCCCACGGTGGTTGGACAACAGGTTCAATTGCTTATTCCCAGTCAGGCAGCGCAACAGACTTGTACCGTGGTGTTTGATGCCACTTCTGATACGGTCGGCAGTTACAGTAATCGTATTCAAATAGGGGACATTACTTCATTAGATAATGCTGGTTATACCAACTCAACCGCTTCAGCAGCGGTCTCGCTGACCGTTAACACGACGAATGGATTTAATGCAGTAAGGAAAACGTTCACTCCTGCGACGATTACAGCAGGGGGAATCTCTCAGGTTGCCGTCAGATGGACAAATAACTCCACAGCAGGGAGCATTGCCGTACCTAACGTTGATTTTACCGATGGACTGCCTGCGAATGTGACGGTGGCTACAACACCGAATGCGTCATATAGTTGCACCACTCCTACCGTGAATTCGACCGCTGTAACACCTACGGTTTCATCTGGGCGCGATGTCATTACCATCAGAGTGCCCAGCATGGCGCAAGGGCAAACGTGTACGGTGCTATTTGATGTCACTTCCACGCTGGGCGGGACTTGGAATAATCAGATCCCTGTCGGGAACATCGTTTCTGCGGACTACCCTAATTTTCAAAACACAGTAGTCTCCTCTCCGACGGGTGGTGCGCCACTCAACCCCACCCCGTTAACCGTCACAAGTAACATTGGGGTAAGCAAGATATTCTCTGAGCACAATTTAGGCAATGGTGCGGTGACCAAACTCACCATTGAGTTGACCAACCCAGAAAGCCAAAATTTAACAGGTGTCAGCTTTACCGACACCTTGCCTGGTGCCGTCGTGCCGCAATTGCTGATCGCACCGACGCCTAATGCAACGACCAGTTGTGGCAGCGGCACGGTAACGGCTGTCGCGGGTTCTCGTACTGTTTCGTTGGCAAATGGCACGATACCGATGCTCTTTGGTGGCGTGGTGGGGCGTTGTACCGTCACCGTTGATGTGATTGCCAATTTTGGTGCTACCGCCTCAGGAACATTGACCAATACGATTGGGATAGGCACCGTCAATAGCACTGGACCTGCGCGTACTAATTCAGTTGCAGCCACAGACTCGGTGACGATTGTGAGCCCTACCATCATTACCGCTAAAGAGTTTATTCCCAATTCGGTTTTGGGTCGGGCTGCGACTAAGTTGACAGTGCATATCCAAAATCCACAGACCTATATGCAGACCAATATCACCTTTACGGATGATATGACGAATGCGGGCAATGGGGGCTTGCCTGCCAATAGTATTCTGATTTCATCCACCCCGAATGCGACGAGTACTTGCGGCACATCGGCGGATTGGTCCTTTACCAAGGTAGGGGGGGGCGCATTAACAGGGGGAGAATCTGCTTTCCACTTTAGTGGTGGTAAGGTGCCCGCACGGGTAGGTGCGGTCAGTGGAACGTGTGATGTCACGATTGATGTCATTCCGCAGTTGGAAGGTTCATATAGTAATATCATTCCGACTAATGCACTGACGACGGACAATGGCGCCACGAATCCAACGAATGTTACGGGTTCGGTCACCAGTGTCGCGGGTGTGTCTGTCATCAAAGCGTTCTCGCCTAATCCTTCCTTGGTGGGACAAACTCTGCGTTTGCTCATTACCTTGGGGAATTCTAGTTTGACCACTGATTTCCACAGTGCAACAGTCAGGGATACTTTGCCCGTTGGCTTGAAAATAGCGAGTACGCCCAATTTAACGAATGGCTGCGGCGGTACTTTGACGCTGAATTCGGCAACTAGCCCCAATTATATTGATTTGACGGGGGGTGCTATCACACGCAGTAATAATTGTGTGATTGGTGTCGATATTGTGGCGGATACAGGCTGCAATTACCCCAATACGATTGCTGTGAATGCGTTATCGGTGACCGATCCGAGTAATAACGTCTATCACAATCAACAAGCAGGTATGGATACGGCTGTGGTAAAGGCCAGCCTCAAAATCATTAAGCTGTTTAATCCCAGTAATGACCCTGGCGTGTTCACTTTTAGCGTGACACCAACAGCGGATGTGACGGGTGCTTCAACCTTGGTAGTTGATAAAAATACCAACTTCGCCACGGTCATCCCTTTTTCTGTAAATGGGGGTAAAACCTATACCATTACAGAAACGGGTAATAATCCTACCGTGACCAGCGATTACACCACCACGTATAGCTGTAGTAATGGCGATGGCACGGTATTGACAACGGGAACGGGAACGACCTTCACGGTGAATCAGCCTGCATCGTGTGGTGCTGCTACCCCAAATCAGCAAAGCATCGTTTGTACGGTTACCAACGTGAATAATGTAACGGGTTCGGTAGCGGATCATGGTGATGCGCCTGCGGCGTTCGGTGATGCAGCGCATACTGTTCCGACTACACCCACGGTGTATTTAGGGAATGTCATACCCGATACGGATAGCGTATCGAGTGTGGCAACGTGGCAAGCGCAAACGACCGCAACTGGTGACGAGGGTGCGGGTACGGCGGATGAAGGTATTGCTCAGTTATTATCCAGTGGTAGCAGTAGCTTCCCTGTGCTCAGTACATCGCCTGGCAACTATAGTTTGACCTTGAGATGCGCAGGTACTACGACGGCAAATGCTGTATCTGGTTGGATAGACTTTAATCGGAATAATGTGTTTGACGCAGGTGAACGTGCTCAGGGGACTTGTTCGGCCGTGTCCAATGGCACCGTAACCCTGACTTGGACAACATTTACGGGAATTAACGTAGGCGCAACTTATGCACGTTTCCGTATCGCCAGTATTGCAAGTGAATCCAGCAACGTCGCGTCGCAGGCTGCGGATGGTGAGGTGGAAGACTATAAGTTGACGATCGCTCAAGGCGTATCCGTCACGGTGACGAAGGTCAGCAATGGTGGCACGGGTACGTTTACCTTTACAGGAACCAACGGATGGGCGAATCAAAATATTGCGACAGTCACATCGGGTAGTGGTGTGGCTGGGGCTGCGCAATCTTTAGCTGCGGCAGGTATGACTACCGATATTGTTGAAACGCCAGTGGCAGGCTATACCGTGACAGCGATAAATTGTATAGGATTGGGCGCGGGTGGGGCAGCAAGCTACGATTTGCCTAATCGAAAAGTGACACTGAATGCGGCCGCGACGGCTGCGGGAAGTAATATTTCGTGTACCTTTACCAATACCTTTACCACGGGTAGTACCGTGACGGTGACAAAAATCAGCAATGGGGGGACAGGCACTTTTACCTTTACGGGAACCAATGGTTGGACTAATCAAAACATCTCTACAGTCACCAGTGGCGTAGGGGTATCGGGTGCGGCACAAACCTTGACGACTCCTGGAGCTGCAACGGACATTATTGAATCCGTGCCTCCAGCTGGCTACAGTCTTACTGCAATTAGTTGTACGGGCTTAGGGTCAGGTACGGCGACGGTTGATCTACTGAATCGCAAAGTGACACTCGATGGGCTTGCAACGACAGCAGGGAATACGGTTATTTGTACCTTTACCAATACCTTATCAGGTGCGGCTACATTAACATTGCGCAAGCAGTGGTTGGGTGCGGTGGTGAATGATGCGGTGAGTGTGACGGCAACGGGACTCACCTCGCTGTCATCTGTGGCAAACACTTCAAATAAACTTGACTCAGGTACATCGCAAGCAGTCAGTGCAGGCAATGTGATTACGATAGGCGAAACCTATGCTGTGGGTTCGGCGGCTAATTACACTTCGTTCTTGGCCTGTACTGGGACAACTGGGTTAAGTGGTAATGTACTCACTGTTGGCGCGTCTGATGCAGCGATTGTCTGTACGCTTACCAATACCTATAGTCATGGCATCACTGGCACGGTCTTTAAAGATAATGGTGTGGGGGGTGGGATCGCGAATAATGGCATTCAGGATGGTGGCGAAACGGGGATTGCTGGGGTGACCATTACAGCCAACCAAGCGGGATGTGCTGGGACGGTGTGTGGCACGGCGCTCACCGACAGCAGTGGTAACTACGTACTACTCTTACCTTCGAGCGTAGCGGGAGCGATTACCCTAACAGAAACCAATTTGAGTGGCATGTTAAGTACGGGCGGCAGTGCGGGGAGCAGTGGCGGTACTTATACCCGCAGCACCGATACCACAGCGTTTACGGTCGTGTCAGGGGCGAGTTACACAGGCTTGAATTTTGGCGACGTGCCTGAAAATCAGTTTACGACCGATGGTGTACAGGCAGCGATGCCAGGTACAGTGGTGTTCTATCCACATCGCTTCATTGCGGGCACGGCGGAGAATGTATCCTTTGTCCTGTCTAGCGTTGCATCACCCGCTGTTATAGGGTGGAGTGAAGTGCTTTATGTGGACGCAAATTGCAATGCAACGATAGATGCAGGTGAGGTCATTGCGCCCACTCCAATGGCACTGACGGCTGGACAGGAAGTATGCTTGTTGGTGAAAGAGTTTGTACCTGCCAGTGGCGCAATGAATGCACAAAATGCGGTGACCATCACTGCTAATGTCAGCGCAACGTTTTCAGGAGCGGCTGTGTCCTTTAGTTATGTTCATCATGACACCACAACAGTGGGGCAGCCCACTTCTGCGGGTTTGGTGTTGGTGAAGAGTGTAGATAAGACAACGGCTATGCCAGGGGATATGATCACGTACACCATTGCTTACACAAATAATGGCAGTGGGATATTGTCCAACGTCGTAATCAATGATGCGACCCCTGCATACACTTTATTCCAAAGTGCTGACTGTGGTGTTTTGCCGTTGAATTTTGTTTTGCCTTGTAATATTACCAAGCCAGCAGTGGGGTCAACAGGTTCCATCATCTACAACTTTACGGGAACATTGGTTCCAACTAGCAGCGGTGCGGTTCACTTTACAGTGCAAGTGCAACCATAGCTGGTATGGTTGGCTTGTAAGGAATGGCTGTGTGGGGCTTCGTACTTCGCCCGTAAGTCATAAGTATCAACACAACGCTTGACGACTTGCCATATTCCCTCCCTCTGGCAGGGGGAGGGTTAGGGTGGGGGTTGAAATCGTCGCACGGATGAAAAGTACGCCTGTACGAATAAATTCGTACCCACTGTGGACTGGGAATTTTAGAGTTGGCTTACTGCAATCTCGCCAGAGTGATGGCATTGCATTCCTTGGGGCGTTTCTAAGCACAATTCCCCTTGAGCATTGACTCCGCGTGCGATGCCGTGACAGAGGCTACCATCAGGCATTTTTAATTGGATGGACTGGTTTTGTTGGGCGTGGTGATGTTCCCATTCGGCATGAAAGGGCGCGAATCCCGCCGTGCTAAATTCATCCAGTACAGATACCAACTGTTGAAGTATCTGTGCGAGCAGCAGGTTGTGATCGATCACGTTGTGGTTGAGTTGATCTAGCGCAGCGGCAGGTTGGTCTATCCGTTGGGCGAGGTTGGCGGGGAGGGTGCAATTTAGCCCGATGCCGATCACCACTGCGCACGCGCCCGATATTTCCCCGCGAGCTTCTATCAATATCCCGCCTAGCTTGCCGCCTTCAGGACTGAGTATATCGTTTGGCCATTTGAGCTGTGCGCCTTCAATGCCACTTGCGCGTAGTCCGCGTAACACGGCCACGCCCACTGCTAAACTTAATCCCGCCAAACGGTTAAATCCGCCCTCAAACCGCCATAACAGCGAGAAAGTCAGGGCATTGCCTAAACCTGAATGCCACGTTCGACCAGCACGTCCGCGCCCCGACGTTTGGAATTCCACTGCCAATACACTGCCACTTGGCGCACCCACGCTCATTTGCTGGAGTAGGGCAAGATTGCTAGAGGCATTTTGCAGTTGAATGTCGAGCGATAGGCGCGATGCAGTGTCACCCAATGCCGTGACGATCTGAGCGGCGTTCAGTGGTTGCCAAGCTTGGCTCAGACGATAACCCCTTCCACGTATGCGTTGCAAGGCGATGCCAAATTGGACGGCAGATTTTAAGTCATTGCTGATGGTCGCGCGCGACACGTTCAGCGTGCGAGCCAAGTCTGTACCCGCGTGAAATTTGCCATCGGAAAGTATCGTGAGTAGCTGCCAGCAGCGGGGGCTAAGATTCATATCAATTGGCGTGCGTTAATTTAAGCGGGTTGTCATCCATGATGCAACATCAAACGTTGAGCGGGAGTCAGCGGATTTTTAAAACTGCTAGTATAATTCGCCCATACTTTAACCCTTAATTATTTTCCTAAAGGAATTATCTTGGAACTCTCTACACGCGTGCAAGCCATTAAACCTTCTCCTACGCTTGCAGTCACCGCGCGTGCCGCTAAACTGAAAGCAGAAGGTAAAGATATTATCGGATTGGGCGCAGGTGAGCCTGATTTTGATACCCCACAACATATCAAAGATGCCGCCATTGCCGCGATCAATAATGGTTTTACCAAATACACCCCTGTTGGCGGGACTGCCAGTTTGAAGCAGGCGGTGATTGCCAAACTCAAGCGCGACAATAATCTGACCTATACCCCCAAGCAAATTTTGGTGTCATGTGGCGGCAAACAAAGCTTTTTCAATTTGTCCTTGGCATTTATCAATCCCGATGATGAGGTGATTATTCCTGCGCCGTATTGGGTGTCGTATCCTGACATCGTGATCATCGCGCAAGGCAAACCCGTCATTGTCGAAGCAGGTATCGAGCAAGGTTTTAAATTAACGCCTGCGCAATTAGAAGCGGCAATTACACCCAAGACCAAAATGCTAGTGATTAACAGCCCTAGCAATCCTTCAGGTGCGGTTTACACTTTGGAAGACCTGCAAGCCTTGGGCGCGGTATTGCGCAAACATCCGCAAATTTTGATCGCCACGGATGATATGTATGAACATATTGCACTGACTGACGCTAAATTCGTGAATATCTTGGACGCGTGTCCTGACTTGTATGATCGCACCATGGTGCTGAACGGTGTATCCAAAGCGTACGCGATGACTGGCTGGCGTATCGGCTATGCCGCAGGCCCTGAATACATCATTACCGCGATGGAAAATGTGCAATCGCAAAGCACGTCAAACCCCACGTCCATTTCGCAAGTGGCAGCGGAAGCGGCGTTGAATGGCGATCAAGGCTGTATCACGCCCATGTTGGCGGCGTTCCGTGAACGGCATGTGTTTGTGGTCAATGCGCTGAACGCGATTCCAGGGGTGAGCTGTATCATGGCAGGCGGCGCGTTTTATGCGTTTGCTGATGTTCGCCCCGTGATCGCCAAATTGTCTGCCCGTGGCACGATAGCTGAGCCAACAGATGTTGCTTTGTCTAACTATTTGTTGGAACAAGCTGAAGTCGCTGTGGTGCCTGGCTCGGCTTTTGGTAGCGAAGGTTATATCCGCCTGTCTTTTGCGACCTCGATGCAAAATCTGGAAAAGGCCTTGGCGCGATTGGCAAAGGCGTTGGTATAAATGACGCACTATGGAATTGATTTAAGGAAGTGCTGATTTATTCGGTTTTGTCGTTTTTGTTGGCACAAAATACTTATTTATCAATGTACTGGATTCCGACTTTCGTCGGAATGACGAATAAATCAGTGTCTCCTTAATTTCCATCTTGCCATATTCATGTCCCCTCGCTTCGCTCTCCACCTAGTGGGCATGAGTATTTACACAACATTTTCAACCTTGCTATATTCCCTCCCCCAAGCAGGGGGAGGGTTAGGGTGGGGGTTGAAACGTTCACTTGTAACGAACCATTCTACCCCCATCCCAGCCTTCCCCCTGCTTGGGGGAAGGAGCGGGTTCGTATTATGTTCACGCTTAGTGTCGATTGGTGATCAATTCCTGTAAGGCGAGGGGTAGTTTGCTGCGCAGCCGTAGGCTAATCACGGCTTCATGCCGTTGCCAGAGGATGCCGAGGTAAATCACACCCAGCCCGATGAGAGTCAGCGCGAAGGGAAACACCAAACTATCCTTGAACACATGGTGTGCCAAATAGCCTAAATAACCCGCCGCACCCAATCCGCCAAACACCGCAAATACGCGCCGCGACAAAGTTGCGCCCACGCCTATCATCAGGAGATTGATACCGAAATAGAGCACTTTGTTAATTTCACTATCCGACCTCATCAGGGATAATCCGCCCCAAAAAGCGATGACACCGAATAAATATAGCCAGAAGGCGTAGTCCTTTTCATGCCTGCTAGGCAAAGCTGCTGTGTTTCTTGGCTACGCTCGAATAAATATAGCCAGAAGGCGTAGTCCTTTTCATGCCGCGTGCGCACATCCACCCAAAATGCCAATAGCACAATCAGCAAGCCAAAGTATAGCGACACCAGTTTGCGCAATTCCCAACTAAAGTCTAGGTCAGTCGCCAGAAAAACCGTCAAATCCATGCTTAAATACCACAAGGTGACGGCAATCGGCATCATCAAAAAAGGCAGACGATAACGCCACAACATCACCGCACCCGTGGCAAGCGTCGCCAGCTCCATCATCATCCAACGCCAATCCAGATAGCGATGATAATCCTGATAATTTTGCTTATCCACCCAGAATCCCAGCGCGGTTTGTAATCCATAGACCGCCAACGGGGTCAACGCGACCACAAAAGTCGCGGTAATGCCAGCAGGAATCAGTAAGCGTTGCTTCAAAAAATATGTCGTGAGCCACAAGCCCAGCCCGCAATACGCTAGCGTTAGGCAAAAAATCCCCCAGCCGCCAAACGTCTCCCAGCCCAAATTCATAAACAAACTCATCGCCCCGATGGCAATCAGCCCACCGAAGTAATACAGAATATGTGCCGCGCGAAAACTGGGTGTGTCTTGATCGCGCGCCGTTAAAAATTGCCATAGCGGCTCCACCTGCGAGTCACTGATTAAACCTTGCGCAACGGCATCTTCCAGATGTTGGTGATTCAGATTCATATCAGACTCCTGAAAATGGATTTGGATGTCAGCCTAGTGACAGGTCGCTAGGATACCAGCAACTTTATGCCAATGAGGATCAGCACTGTGCCGCCGAAGAGTTCTGCTTTGCTTTCTAGCCACGTGCCGCTGCGCTTGCCAATGAACACGCCCAGTACGCTAAAGGCGAAGGTGACCACACCGATAATTAAGCAGGCAAGATAAGGATTCACTAGCAACAGCGTCAGGCTAAATCCCGCCGCCATGGCATCTATGCTGGTGGCAATCGCCAGCATCAACATCAGCTTGTTGGTGATCCCCGCTATGTCTTCTTCTATGCCCTCTTGCAGGGCTTCGTAAATCATTTTTGCCCCGATCAAAGTCAATAATCCAAAGGCGATGAGGTGCGAATACGCGTCTATCCAAGATAACACGCCCTTGCCGCCCAAATAGCCGATAAACGGCATCAAGGCTTGAAACGCCCCAAAGAACAGCCCCGCTCTAAGAGCCAAATGTGGCGCGTTTTTCTTCGCCCCTAATCCGATAGAAACGGCAAACGCGTCCATGCTCAGAGCGATGGCTAGGATAATGACTTCGAGCATGTTGTGTAGTGATGTAGGTACAAGGCGTAGGGCTGCGGGTGAATACTGCCAAATTAAGCAAGCAGCTTATCGTAATCGGCATGGCTACCAATCCAAAACCATTGAATACCTTGCGAAACGGGAATGCCTAATGCGCGATAGCCCAAGCTAATGCGCACACTGCGGAATGCACCAGCTCGAACGGGTTTAAATTGCAAGGATGGATGATGTGGGTTTTGTTTAAGCAGTACATAACTATGACGTGCTTGGCGTTGCACTGATTCTGGCAATCCATAAAAACATTGCCAGAATTTAGATGAAGCAAAATGTTTCAAAGTTCAGTTGCCTGACCGTTTTGATATTCAGCCAAGGCTTCAGCGGCCAAGTAATCCAATTTACCCGATTGGGCATCTTGCTCAATTTGCTTATCCCAGATGGACTCATTAAATTGAGCAAACCAACGGCGGAATTCTGCCAAATCAGGTTCAGGCAGTTGTTGAATGGCGGCTTCAATAGATTGGACGGAAAGCATGATGACTCCCAAGATGGTTGTGGCAAAAAGTGGATGGATTCTACCGTAAGGGGGTTGTACGGAGCAAACTTTAGCATCAAAGAAGGCGGATTAACTAATTGCGAATCTGCTTTAATATACGTGAATTGGGTAGTAGAAAGCGAAGCGCGTTGTACTCATTGTGCAAAATACATGGTAAAGGAAAATATTGTGATCTGCCATGCTAATAACCGTGGAGCGAAGGGGCTGCGCGTTTTTTCGCAGTCCCGCTTGAACGTAGATACTCTGTTCAGAAGCAAGTATTGATTTGATTTTTTTCATTCCAAACATCCTGCTGGAATAGCGTAGAAACGGGTGTTATCGAACGGCATATTGTTCTTCAACATACCATGGATTGCGTGT
>JAQTTV010000068.1 GCA_028710565.1 Gallionella sp. | reverse complement strand
ACTTCATCCGATGGCGTGCATGTATGGATTGCCCAGGAAGATGTTATTGCTGCCCTGAGTATACCGGACCCTGTCTATGCCCTGAGAACGCTGGCCACGGAAGATCAGGCCACGTTGACCCTTGGCAAAAATGGGCTGGATGATGAAGAGGGACAAGATAGTCTGCCCATGATCGACGAGGTAGCCATATATGAGCTCATGGTTCGATTTCCCACCCGATCATCTGCTGTTTTCAAACCCTGGCTATTACGACTGCGTCATTACTTCTTTGAATTGGCAGCCTCTGCCTATAAAAACGATGAGGTTGAGAGTGATGTGGTGACCCTGCAGTAGCCTGGATTGGAATTGATATATCCTCTGTAAAGTTGTTGCCTGCCAATCCCCACCAGCTTCGCTGCCTCTGTTACAGTGCCCTTGCCATAGTTTCTTATTGTCTATCCCTGCGTATGCCGCCATCATAGTAGGATGTTCCCGCTAAAAAATGTAGTATCCAACGGTGAACGGGAGGAATCTGGATTGCCCACTATCAGTGCGTTTTACGGAATGCTCATCAAAATGTTTTTCGATGACCATAGCCCTGCCCATTTTCATGTGCAGTACGCGGAATTTAAGGCGGTCATCGCTATAGAATCCTTGTCCGTCATCCGAGGCCACCTACCACGACGCGCCCAAGAGCTTGTCCTCGACTGACAGAGCTACATCAACAGGAGCTACTGGAAGATTGGGCCTTGTGTCAGGCAAAACAGCAACCCAACCCGATAGAACCTTTACTTTAAGGAGGATGCATCAATGGAATGGGATGTGATTGAGGTTCATCCAGAACCTCCATTAGCGCTGAATGTCCGATTTTCGGACGGGACACAGGGGAAAGTGCGCTTTGAACCAAGCCACCTAACGGGTGTTTTCGCCCCTTTGAAAGACCCCGCGATGTTCAGCCAGGTGCATATCGATCATGGCGCTTTAACGTGGCCAGGTGACGTAGACCTCGCACCGGATGCTATGTATGACGCCATTAAGTCCCATGGGGAATGGGTACTCCGCTAAAAATGAGTAGCCTTACTGTAATGTCTGATAATCGGCCCTCCTGGGTGGAAGAAGAATCGAGCAAAACCGGGCGATCTGCCGTTCAGGATTCTGAGTTTACGAGACAGAATGGTGCATTCTGTCCCATCCATAACCCGCAGAAAGATCATCCCATGCTATACGGCGTACCTTTTTGTTACACGGCACTGACAGTGCCGTCGAATTTACCTTGGGTATCTTAGTCATGGCCACGACTGAAGTTTTAGCATTCGATTGGGGCGTTGGCGTTCTTGGCGTCCTGGATATCAATAGCAACGAGTATATCCCCTATCATGATGGTGAAGAGATGATTCAGGGGGCAAGGCAAATTGTTTCCTGCGTCGGTATCGTCGTTAGCTTCAATGGCAACATGCGAGACTTGGAAGAAATATCAAAAATACTCGGCCTTTCGTCTGTTATCGACTTACACATCAGTGGTGAGCACAACGATATGTTGGAAATCACTTCAGATATCCGATGGCCGCCACGCCCGGGTACTGCCTCAATCCTTGGGCCTGGTTTGCGTGAAACATATAAGCACTACTTTGGCCATCGAACGGTCGTCCCACCTTCGCATCTAAGCGATTACGAGGCAAACAATTGGCGTGACTGTCACATGACTGCGGAGTTGTGGAAGAAATGGAAGCTTGGAAAGCTTGGGCAATGAGCCACGAGACGGTGCCGATACACAACGAATAAGGTTAGATCGTGCAAATGTTCAGTGACAAAAAAGTATCATCCTGACATTTGAGGGAGCCACTGCGTGCGCTTCATCATATTGATAGTCCTCACGAAAAAATACAGAATCAATCCCTCGGCATTGAGGTGGTGAAGGTGCAGAATAATTCGTGGTGTCGCAGTAGGCGACTCCTCCGCGTAGCGGCTTCGTCCAACATTTTCATCGAGTAAGAGACGCGTAAAAAGCGGTACGCACCTTATCCTTTCGGAACTAACTAAAAATATGCCCTGGTTATATCTGGCAATAGCAATTGTGTCCGAGGTTGTGGCAACTTCTGCACTCAAGGCGGCAAATGGCTTTAGCCGCTGGGGACCGTCGCTTCTTGTTGTGGTCGGATATGCGTCAGCGTTCTACTTTCTATCGCTTGCGCTTCGCACCATCCAGCTTGGTGTGGCCTACGCTATTTGGTCTGGTGTCGGCGTTGCTTTGATTATTTTGGTGGGTTGGGTTGTTTACCATCAGCCTCTTAATGTGGCCTCCTTCGTCGGTATCGCGCTCATTGTAGCTGGCGTGATAGTGCTCCACATGTTTTCCAAAACATAAGCACACTAAGCAGCGTACTTAAATGGGTGGGCGCCAGGAAATGCGACCATATCAAATCCATAACACCAACTGACCATGGCAGATATCCTCAACCTGATGATCTGCGTAATGGCTTGGCGCTTACATGATCAATGCACTCCCTCGGGAGCTATCGGCGGTGGCATGCCCTTTGAATGCCCCGACCGAATCCGCGTTCGCACGATCATCATCACCGCACCGCAGCAAACGCAGAGAATGGGTACGCGCGGCTTGACCCATGCCGCCGCCTGGATCGGGGCGTACCTGCGCAGCGCCTGCAGCATGGCGATCAAGCGCTTGCAGTTGTGGTGTAGAAAGTCAAGTCCTTTCCCTTGGTAAATTGAGAAATAACCGATCAGAGGGGGAGACATGTCTGACAGTCTGTCAGACAGCACAGTTTTTTGTCGGACAAAGCGTCTGACGCCTCGTCAGACAAGCTGTCGGACGCCCTGTCCGACGCCTTTTATTTCACCACACCTGACGCACCAGAGGTGCAGTTTTTAGACCC
>JAQTTV010000024.1:20530-50638 GCA_028710565.1 Gallionella sp. | reverse complement strand
GTAGCGTCCCCCCGAAACGGGGGACGAGGATTGAAACATTTTATTACGCCAGAATTGGACGCAAGTGAAGTCGTAGCGTCCCCCCGAAACGGGGGACGAGGATTGAAACAGCAAGGTGGATTAATCCAAATTGTGCGCGACCAAGTAGCGTCCCCCCGAAACGGGGGACGAGGATTGAAACAGGTTACTAGTTAATCGTAAGTCCCCTTACCTGAGGTAGCGTCCCCCCGAAACGGGGGACGAGGATTGAAACACTACAACAACGGCATAAATAAAAAACGACCAGCGGTAGCGTCCCCCCGAAACGGGGGACGAGGATTGAAACTACTGTATTCACGTTGAATCTTGACTGGCTTGCGTAGCGTCCCCCCGAAACGGGGGACGAGGATTGAAACCCGCAATAATTCTCTCGGCTGCGGATACGGATTTGTAGCGTCCCCCCGAAACGGGGGACGAGGATTGAAACATGCTCATGCATTTGTACAGCAGTACGCCAAGTTGTAGCGTCCCCCCGAAACGGGGGACGAGGATTGAAACACCATTTTTGCGGTCATATAACCATTCTGGCGCAAGTAGCGTCCCCCCGAAACGGGGGACGAGGATTGAAACACCGATGATGCGCGTGGCGTTCCGTGCGTTTTCTGGTAGCGTCCCCCCGAAACGGGGGACGAGGATTGAAACCTGCCCTACATGGTCGGTTACTGTGACTTTGTTCAGTAGCGTCCCCCCGAAACGGGGGACGAGGATTGAAACAAGCCTGCTGTGACCACGCCAATGGGTGAAGGCGGTAGCGTCCCCCCGAAACGGGGGACGAGGATTGAAACTATTTGCCCCCGAAGTACACCGTCACCCCAGTCGCGGGTAGCGTCCCCCCGAAACGGGGGACGAGGATTGAAACAGAAGCGTTGCGAATATCTTGTGCCATCGGGGAGTAGCGTCCCCCCGAAACGGGGGACGAGGATTGAAACTCCAGAATAAAGAGAACACGCACGCCTTTGAGGGTGTAGCGTCCCCCCGAAACGGGGGACGAGGATTGAAACAACTGCCCTTTTATTTAAAGTCAACGGCTCTTTTGTAGCGTCCCCCCGAAACGGGGGACGAGGATTGAAACAAGTGTCCAAACCGCTGCGCGAAGCGCGAAGGTTGTAGCGTCCCCCCGAAACGGGGGACGAGGATTGAAACCGATTTGGGGAAAAAATACAAGTCGCAAGCGTTCAGTAGCGTCCCCCCGAAACGGGGGACGAGGATTGAAACAATTAACACGTCGCCAGTGCGCGGGACGGATTCGGTAGCGTCCCCCCGAAACGGGGGACGAGGATTGAAACAACTAAACCTTTGTCATTAGTCATCAGTACGGTGTAGCGTCCCCCCGAAACGGGGGACGAGGATTGAAACACCTTCGCGCACAACATTGAAGTGCGCAGCTACGAGTAGCGTCCCCCCGAAACGGGGGACGAGGATTGAAACACTAGGCATCGTGCCATTCTGCGACATTCGGTTAGTAGCGTCCCCCCGAAACGGGGGACGAGGATTGAAACTGCTCGAACCATATCCCAAGTCACCCAAACACCATCGTAGCGTCCCCCCGAAACGGGGGACGAGGATTGAAACCTGGCGTGCAAGCATTCTCAATTCAGCGCGGAAATGTAGCGTCCCCCCGAAACGGGGGACGAGGATTGAAACTAGCGCGAAAAAACGCGTTTAATTGGTCAGCTTCGTAGCGTCCCCCCGAAACGGGGGACGAGGATTGAAACCAAGATGTCCGAATTCAACAGCGTGTCGCCATTCGTAGCGTCCCCCCGAAACGGGGGACGAGGATTGAAACGCAATTGGATTTTCGGCATCGTTTGTTGACCACAAGGTAGCGTCCCCCCGAAACGGGGGAAGAGGATTGAAACTTGTGAGTAATTCCCTCTCGAAAGTCTCTTTTTTTGTAGCGTCCCCCCGAAACGGGGGACGAGGATTGAAACGCTACAGATAATGATGTCGGGTAGTGGATCGCCTTACGGATGCGCCGCAATGGGCGTAAACGTGTCTATTTCAATGTGAAGAATTAAGATACCCCGCCATACCACAACAAACCAACAACAGTCGTTCGACTTGCGCCATTTCCGCAGCAGTGAGCATGGTCAATGCGCCGTCGCCAAAGCGGTTTCGATCCAGTGCGCGTAATTGTTCGGGCATGACATAGCATGATTTGAGCAAACGATCTCGTGGGGGGATTTCCACCCGCAACGCTGCCAAATGGCTGAATAATTTGCTGGTCAAGGGCAGACACAACACGGGGCTCATGCCAGTTGCCAACAATGCATCATCCAACAAAATCAACACAGGACGCACTTTCCCCGCTTCCGCGCCTGTGTTGGGGTTCAGCTTGGCAACCCAAATTTCACCGCGCCGCATTACTGCCACCACTTTTCTGGGTCATTTTGTTCGAGCTGCGTCAGTGCTTCACTGTCTGCGCCAGCAAACTCGTCAGAAATCACCGTGCTTTCAGCGCGTGCTTCAGGATCGGTTGCCAAAAATCGTGCGGCCTGTACTACCTCAGCAAGCAACTGTTCGCGTTCCCGCTCGCGTAGAAACTTTTCCAGTGCCATGCGTACCAATTCAGAGCGGCTGCTCTCTTCCAATTTGGCAAATAAGCTCAGGCGCGCATCTAATTGTTCGGGTAGGCGTAGCGTTAATGTTCCCATGACAGTCATCTTGTAAATTATTTTGACTTGCGTATTGTAATGCAATACGCAGTACGTTTAGGTCGTGCAGTATGCAAAAATTAAAATATCACTTGTTGGAAAATAAAATTTTTCAGCTACTTAACGCCTTGTTTTTTAAGGAGTTAGTCTCGATTGAATTGCACCTATCGCTCGGTTAGCTGGTTTGTTCCACTATGCGTTGAGCAATCCAAGTTGTTTAGGCTGGTTTTAGGGTAATGCTTTTGCAACTCGGTGAGTTTGGCGAGGGTTGCACCATCTAGGTCATTCAGCCGCAGCATGGTGGTTTGGTAGGCAGGGCGATATTCGCCAATTTTAAGGGGCGAAATTTTACGTATAGACGCTGCAAATTTTTGGGCTTCTTGCTTTGAGTTAAACGTGCCGAGTGAAATGGCATGTTCCCATTCGCCTGCCGCACTCACCACAGCATAGTCGGTGATGCCCGCAGCGGTAAGTTCGGCGACTCTTTGGTTGAGTTTGGCTTTGTTTCTGGTGGGCGGAATATAGACCCAGTATTCGCTGCCATACTGGATGGTGCGTAGCGTAAAGGCGGGATGAAGTTCGGTCAATTCTTTCTGGGCGAGGGTTAAGTCGTCCGCTGAAAACTCTCCCCATTCCATGCAGGCAAGATGATTGTTGGTTGACACAGATGACATCGGAGGGGTAATCGCGGATGCGGCAATGACCTCAGAGGTGCTGGAGATGCTTGATGCCGCCATGACGGGAGAGGCACTGACGGGCGGGGGGAGTTCGCTTTGCAGGGTAATTTTATGGGGATTGAGTTCGGGCTCGGCTTGCTCCAATTCTGGCGCGGTGAACAGCACAGTCCCCCATTGCATCACGGCAAAAAATACCACGTTCGCCACCAACATGATCCAGAGCAACACTTTTATCATTCGTCCGTTTCCTGAGAAATTATCCATAAACCTTGTAAAACCAGATTGTCCACCTCGCATAGCGGCAATGTCGTGTGCGTTTTGAGCAAAGCCGCCGCACCGCCAGTTAACAAGATGGGTGCATCGGCTGCGTTTAAGGTCGCGTAATGTCGCTCAATTGCCCCGCACGTGGCTTGAATCGCGCCAGAAAATAGGGCATCTGCCGTATTGCGGGGAAAAGAAACGACATGTCCTGTGGCGAGTTGGAGTTGCGCTGTCGCCCCCACCAAGCTGGTTTGCATCAGCGTGATCCCAGGCAAAATCAGCCCGCCTAAAAATTCGCCTTGTGCAGATACCGCATCTATTGTCGTCGCGGTGCCGCAATTGACCACCAAGCAAGCGCGCTGTTGCAACTGCCACGCGGCAATCAATGCAGCCCAACGGTCACAGCCCAATTGTGACGGCAGCGTATAGCCATTGCGTACACCGCCTTGTTGGGCTTGAGCGACAATAAAGTGCGTTTGCCAACCGCGTGCCAAACAGGCAGCGCGAATGGACTGCGCCACGCATTCACCTGCGACATTACTCACCCAAACGACGGGGGAAATGGACGATGGTAATTCGGCAAAAGAGAGTTGATCTGCATACGCGCTGGGTAAGTCACCCGCGTGTTGCCACGTGTCCTGAGTGCGCACCACCCACTTAATGCGCGTATTGCCTGCGTCGATCAATAATTGCATTTAGCGGAATCCAATAAATACTCCCCCTCGCCCATGTGTGGGAGAGGGGAGGGGGAGAGGGGAGGGGGAGAGGGAAAAATACTCAAAGCTCCCCCTCTCCCGCAAGCGGGCGAGGGTGCTCATTACTTAAACAATCCCCGTAAACCTGTTTGCAATTTGGTTTTGGCTTCTTCTTTCTTGATGTCCACTTGCTGTTGTGCTGCTGCTTTTTGCGCATCGACTTTTTGCTGAACCTGTTGTTGTACTTCCGCTTTTTTGGCGGCGATTTCTTGCTTGGCGTTATCGCTCACCATAGAGCTGAAATCCAAATTGTATTTCAAATCGGTAAACGCGCCGCTGATGCGCAAAGGAATGGTGAGACCGCCGACTTGGTCTTTGCCACCCTGACCTTCCAAAGTGCGGGCGATGGTGGCTTTGGCGAGGTAGTTCATGCTGTCGTTGCCGACGTTAATATCGCCGATACCACCCAGTCGAATCAACGGGGATTTTAAGGATAAATCTTCGTTATGTGCCACGCCTTGGCGGATGTTGAAGCTGGCTTTTAATTCGCTAAAATCGGTTTTTTCTTCTTTGTTCGCGGAGCTGGTGCTGCTGCCTAATGAACTTTTGGCATCCCGAATTTTCTTGGCGACATTGATGCCTCGAATCGCGCCATCCGCCAGATTCAGCGATAAGCTACCATTCAACGCTTTTTTCAATACGCTAACGCGATCACCTTGGGTGGTGACATCTAGGTTGATATTCCCTTTGCCTTCCAATGTATCAAAATCGGCCGCGTCCTTGGTTAAAGCCGCGACATTGATACCCACCAAACTTTGGCGAATGGCGAAGCTGGGCGTATCTTGTGACGCATCCACACTCACGCTGCCGTTGACACTGCCGTCGTACAAATTGGCAGAAAGTGGGCTGATATTGACCATGCCTTGATGGGCTTTAACATCAATGCGCACATTTTTAGATTTGACGTTAGCGACCTTGAACGCACCGATGCGTAAACTGCCATTCAGATTCAGTTTGCGTAGGGCAGACAAATCAAACGGTTGTTCAGGCGTAGTCGTTTTAGGTGCATCAGCGGCTTTTTTCGGCAGGTATAAATCCGCATCTAATTGATCCAGCTCAATATCGAAGTTAATCGCTGGATTCGCAAAATTTGCCACGCCGACTTTTGCTTTAATCTGGCTTTGTAATAAGCCACCTGCCAGCGCAACTTGCACAGTTTGTTTCAAGGCATTGGCTTGCACGCTGCCTTTCATTTCGCTGCTGATCGATTTGCCAGGAAATTTATCGCCTGTGGCATTCAGGGCGATGACCAGATTGCTCAGGTTAAATTGCTGTTCTTGTATATTGCCTGACAGCGGTGAACTGAGTTTGACCTTAAAGGCCTGATCCGCTTGTTGCACGTCCAAGTCTAACGCCAAGTTGCTTACTTTGAAGGACAGCGGGTCACTTTCAACACTGGGCATAGACAATGCGGCAACGATTTTACCCAATGCCCCGTCCATCTTGGCATTCAGCATCAGCTTGTCGCCCGTGAATTGCTTATCATTCATGCCCAAAGCGGGCGCATCCAAAGTGGCTTCAAACGCATCTTTCACCTTCACGCCACTCACCGCCAAGGTGAATTGCTTCACGCTATACCCTTTGCGCGGTACATCTGCACTCACATCGCCACCGACTTTTAATTTCAGCTCGCTGATGTCCAGCACGCTCCCCGTAGCTTGCAGCTCCATGCCCGCCAGTTGAAACAGTTGTTTTTCTAAATCGAAGGTGAGCATGCCATTGAGCGTGGCATTGACATTCACCTTAGGCTGATTGGCTTGTACGCCCAATGACAAAGCAATTTTGCTAGGCACGCCTTCGGCAATGCGGCCTGTTTGCAGTTTAAAATCTTGAAGCGCGTATTGGGCGCCGCTGCCTTCATCGACATAGCTCAGATTGGTTTTGTTGATGGTGACGGAAGCAATATCAAATTTAACGGGCGCACTTTTGGTTGCCGCTTGATTCGGATCCTTTTTGAGCAAATCGTCAATGTTGGTTGTGCCATTTGCATGTTTAATGATCGTAGCTTGCAAACCATTCAGCACGACTTCATCGACTACGATGTTTTTTTGCAGTAAAGGCATCACCGCCAAGGAAACACTCGCGGAATCAATCGCTGCAAATGGCTGGGGGGACTTAAATTCGGAAAGAGAAACTTTGTTTAAGCTTACGCCTATGCTGGGGAAGAACATCAGTTTGATGTCGCCATCCAGATGTAAATCACGTTGTTTACTGTCTTTAACGGCTTGAATAACCCTGTCTTTGTAATCGTTGGGATTAAAAGTTGCCGCCAAATAACCCGCACCTGCTGCCGTCACACCGACGACACCCCCTATAGTCCATAAGCCATATTTCAAGATTTTATTCATATCCGCCCCGCATCGAAAATTGAGGGCGGATTATAGCGAGGATTGGGCGCGCAGTCTGTGCGCTTAATGCGGTTGTGCCTCCATCAAGGTACGACGGAACTGGCTGGGGTTGGCAATATCAGGCACGGTAATTTGCGGATTGCCAATGCTATTGATGATGATGTTGCCGTAATTGAATATCCGTCCGCGCTGAGTTTGGGTGACTTGAATACTGCCGATTTTACCTAAAGGCAGTTCTATGTTTTGCTGTAATGGAAAGCCAATTTTGACAATCACCCGTTTATTGGTAAACGTGAGTTGGGTGTTGCGTCGTGCGAAGATATGTCGTACAAAAGCCCAAAGCCAACATCCCAACCCTCCCAACATGGCAGCCCAAAGCAGAGCATTATCAAGCGTATTGGCGTTTGCGATTGGGCTGTAAAAGTGCATCAAAAATCCTAGCGCGATGATCCCTAAACCCGATAAAAATAAAGGAGCTTGTATCCCAATGCTGATGCGTGCGGCATAAATCACTTTTTCGTTCTCAACCAAAGAGTTTTGCAATATTTCCTCTTCTTCGTCACGAATAAATTCCGCAGAAAAATATTGTTCCCAACGTTGTAGCAAGAATGCCATCGCCACAATCGCTTCCACGAAAAAAACCACGAGGGTAATCACGGGGGTGTCCGCTTTGGGATAGAACAACCAATTAAGCGGTCTGAAAAGAAAGGGTAATAACAGATAAACCAGCAATAAGTAAATGGAAAATGCTAAATAAGGTCTTTTGGGTTGTGGTGTCCAGTGAAACCAGTACAGCACGGCAATGTCACGCATAAACAAAAATAGCGCGACAGGGAGAAAAATTCTGACATCTGGTGAGCTTCCAGGGAGTGCGATGAGCAAAATCAAAATACTAATGAAGAAGGTCGCAATCCAGCGTGGTGTGTTTTGCCAAGCGTGCTTAAACTCTTTGTTTTTGAAGGCATCTATCCAGAGCCGCCATTGCAAAGGGGCTTTATCTTCCATCAAGGTCATGCCACACAATAGACAATAGATGACCGTAAATGCGATCCCACCTTTTGTATGGGTGATGAAATCATCGACTGGAGTCGTGCTTGCAGGGGTAAATCCTACAAAATACACCATACAAAACAAGACGAATGTGAGCCAAGCGGCGGGGGTGGTCGGGCTACGCAAAAGCGTAGATGTGCGCTTAATGCAGCCAAACACCGCCCATAATGCCCAAATAAACATGCTCCACGCACTAAAGGGTAATAATTTAAACTCCATGCCATACCAATGAATATTGGCCAAATTATCATTGGTCCAGCTCAATAACAACATTCCACTGCCATACAGTGCCATTAGCAACATAAACATTTTGGCGAAACTCATGCCATGTTTCTGTTGATACGCAGGACGTTGCTCAGGTGGGGTTGTGAGCGTCAGTAACATCGCGGAGGCATGAACGAAAATAGCACTGAAGATAGCCAATACTAACCATTCCACCCGAATACCATCTAGCGTCGAATTTGCAAAAAGCATGTAGACAATTAAGCAACATATCCCGCCGTACCAAGCCAAAATCGTACTGCCGAAAAGCTTACCAAAAATAAGTGCAGTAGGGCTTTGTGCTGATAAGCGTTGCCAATCCCAAGTTTGGGCTTGCGCCTCTTCGGTCAGGCTGTGACTGGCAAGTTGGGTTCCCCAAAGGATGGTAATGATGGAAAATAATGAAAGTGCCGCATTACTGAGGTGAGTCCCCATTTCATCAATACTCACGTCTGAATTGGCATTCGACATAAAAAATGCCCAAAAGACCAGTGCTAAGACCAAAGGGATGGTAATCAGGCGGGGGAAATTGATTTCCAGCCATATATTGCGTTGGAACTCTGCATTGAAGATCATATCGACTCCTGTCGTAGAAAGGATGAGGCAATGTGGGTTAGTCGATTGGAGCAGGCGGATGCTCTTCAGCACCTACACTGGCATACGCTAGCTGTTCATCTTGTTTAAGTTTGTCGTTATCTTGCTTAATGGAGGTATTCAAGCGAATATCAGATAAATAACGATCTTGTAAATTTCGTTTCACCACCACAATTTCAGCCACGGGCAAGCCTGCATTGACCAGATTAAACAGCAACACCGATTGCTCTGTAATTTTGCCTTTGAAGGTAAATTGAAAAGCAGCTCCTTCGCCAACCACTTGGCTCACATTTAACTGCGCAGCGAGTGTTTTACCCGCATTCGCAGTCGGGCGACTCAGCAGCATACGCAATACTTGAGAGTGATCGTTTTGATAATTATTCAGGGATTCAAAGCTCACCACTGCACCTTCATTGAGCTTGAGCATGTGGCTGCAATAATCATCCAGCTCGCTCAAAATATGAGACGACACCATAATGGTCATCCCTTGAATGGCAAGTTGCTTTAACAATGCAGACAACTCCATGCGGGCTTCGGGATCGAGCCCAGACGCAGGTTCGTCGAGTAGCAGCAATTTAGGTTGATGAATAATGGCTTGTGCAATAGCAACGCGTTGACGAAACCCCCGTGACAACTCCCCCGTTTTTTGGTGCAAGCGGTCGGTCAAACTCAGTTGAGAGGCCACTTTTTCGACTCGTGCTTCCACATCAAAATGTGGAATCTTGTGCGCCAACGCCATATAGGTCAATGATTGCTTAACCGTCAGATTGTCGTACAAACCAAATTGATCAGATAGATAACCTAACAGTCGGTGACAACCACGGGGATCTTCATGTGTACTTTTCCCCCACAGGGTAATTGAACCCGAAAAGGGATTATCCAAAGCCGCCATACAGCGCAACAAGGTCGATTTGCCTGCACCATTATTGCCGACCAGCGCGGTAATACTGGCTGGCTCTAGCTTAAATGACACATTATGCAAAGCTTGTTTGCTGGCATAGCGATAGTGCAAGTTTTTGACTTCAATCATGTTTACTACACCGTGGTTAAGGTGGAATTGTTGGGCTTAAGTGCACAATCCCCTCCCCCATGTAGGGGGAGGGTTAGGGTGGGGGTAGAAGCTACATAATAGATGCAACCTTTCAACCCCCATCCCAGCCTTCCCCCTGCTTGGGGGAAGGAGCCGCTCGTCAGTAATTTTATTGTTAAATCATCAAATTAAGATATGTTGGTGTTGACGGCTTAGGTGCGAGTGTACGCGACCGCATCTTCATCTACTGGCACGCTTCCAACAAAACCAGCAAGATCTTGCGCGGGATCTAGCATCGGCCAATTTACGGTGGCTTGGCTGAATTTTGCAGTTAGATACTCCACAAAATCAAGCACCTCGGCTTGTTTAGACGCATCCAAACGGTGCAGCTGTTCAATGATGCGTGTTTCAATGGCGGTATTCATAACAAGTCTCCTGTTTGAAGTGCAATGCGTTTAACGGAACACAATGGTTTTGTTGCCACAGATCAGCACACGATCTTCGACGTGATAGCGCAGCCCGCGTGCCAGCACGGATTTTTCAATATCCCGTCCATAGCGCACCAAATCTTCAATCGAATCCGCGTGGTCGATGCGCAAGGTGTCTTGCTCAATAATCGGCCCCGCGTCCAATTCATCCGACACATAATGACACGTCGCGCCGATCAATTTTACGCCGCGTTGATGGGCTTGATGATAAGGTTTCGCGCCGATAAACGACGGCAAAAAGCTGTGGTGAATGTTGATGATTTTGCCAGCATACTGGCTACACAAGGCGGGCGGCAAAATCTGCATAAAGCGCGCCAACACCATAATGTCGCCTTGTGCCGCATCAAACAAAGCGGCGATGCGCGCAAACCCAGCGGCTTTGTCCTGCATAGCCACGTAATGAAACGGAATGCCATGCCACTCGACAAAGCTGCGTAAATTTTCGTGATTGGAAATCACGCAAGGAATATCCACCAACAACTCGCCACTGCGCCAACGATGCAGCAAGTCGTTCAAACAATGATCTTGCTGGCTAACCAACAGCACCAGTCGTTTTTTAATCGCTGAATCCGTCAGTTGACTACGCATGGCAAATTCTTGTGCCAGCGGTGCAAAAAACGTGTCAAATTCCGCTGCCGAAAACGGCAAGGAATCCGCCTGTATTTCTTGGCGCATAAAGAACTGCTGGGTTTCTTGGTCGGTGTGATAGCTCGCTTCCACAATAAAGCCGCCATGTTGGGCAATAAAACCAGTAACGGCGGCAATAATGCCTGCCCGATCTGGGCAGGAAATGGTGAGCGTATAACGATGGGGCGAGGTCATATTGATAATTTAGGGGGTTGGAAATTCTAAATGCACCTATTGATAAGGAGAGAGAAGAGAGAAGGGTAATGCCTCCACCCCTTGTTAGAAAAGGTGGTTTTACCCTTCTCCCTTCCCTCTTTCCCCTTCACCATAAAAGGTCTGTTAGTATTTTCTTTCTCCCTTAAAGTGGCACACGCGCCGCGATAAAGGCTTTGAGTTGTGCGACTTCAGGTGGCAGCACATCAAAGCGTTGCGGCAAACTTTCGATGTTTTCATAACCCGCTGGGCGAGTTGGCGTAATCCCTAGGGCTTCTTGGATAGTTTCCTCAAATTTCGCAGGCAAGGCGGTTTCCAAGCACACCAGCGGAATATCCGCATCGCGGTTTTCCAGCCCCGCCTTCAAGCCATCGGCGGTATGAGGATCCATCACAAAGCCGTATTCTTGATACACGCGGCGGATGGTTGCAATGCGATCCGCGTGATTGCTTGCCCCTGAAGCCACGCCAAACTCTTGTACCTTGGCAAAATAAGGCGTGTCGTTTAAGTCAAAATAGCCTTCGGTTTCCAACTGTTGCCACAAACCTTTCAGCACCTTTGGATCGCGCCCCACCAAGTCATACACAAAACGCTCGAAATTAGAGGCTTTGGTAATATCCATGGACGGGCTGGTGGTGTGCATCGTTTCTGCGCGCGGACGATAAATTCCTGTTTTGAAAAATTCGTCCAATACGTCATTTTCATTGGTCGCGACGATCAACTTAGCAATCGGCAAGCCCATTTGACGGGCGATATGACCCGCGCACACATTGCCGAAATTGCCCGAAGGCACGGCGAAAGACACTTTCTGGCTGTTATTTTCCGTCAAGGCAAAATAGGTTTGGAAGTAGTAAACCGTTTGCGCGGTCACGCGCGCCCAGTTAATCGAATTCACCGTACCGATTTGATATTTGGCTTTGAAATCCAAATCATTCGACACCGCTTTGACCATATCCTGACACGCATCAAACGGCGCGGTAACCGCGATATTGAAGATGTTCGGATCTTGCAGGGTGAACATTTGCGCGGTTTGGAACGGACTCATCTTGCCCAGTGGCGACAACATAAACACGCGAATGCCGCGTTTGCCACGCATGGCGTATTCCGCCGCCGAACCCGTATCGCCTGACGTGCCGCCCAGAATGTTTAAAGTCGCGCCATCTTTCGCCAAAGCGTATTCAAACAAATTGCCCAGCAACTGCATCGCCACATCTTTGAATGCCAAAGTCGGGCCATTGGACAAACCCAAAACGTGCAAATTAGGCGCGAGCGTTTTGATCGGTGTAATCACATCGCTACCAAAAGCGGCGGCGGTGTAGGTTTTGTTGAGGATGGTTTTTAAATCCTCCGCAGGAATATCTGTCGCAAAACGGCTAATCACTTCAAACGCCAATTCGCGGTAATTCATGCCGCGCATCGCAGCGAGTTCGGCAGCACTAAACACGGGGTAATGATCGGGAACGGCCAAACCACCATCTTCAGCCAAGCCGCCCAACAGAATTTCAGTAAAAGATTTAGCGGCCATCCCGCCACGCGTGCTGGTGTATTTCATGGGTTTCTTTCGGATTAAGGTCAAAAACAAAGTCAAGGCGCGGATTATCTCACGACATCGCGGATTTTTTCAGGTTTGGATGAGCGGGCGTGCCTAAAGTAGGCATTGGTTAAATCTGTTCGCCCTGAGCTTGTCGAAGGGTGAATGGATTTTAAGCCACTGATCTCATTAAATCTTCCGTCAATATCACTGAGTTATTTTTTATCTTGAGGCAATTCGCGGGTTGGCGGTGGCATGTTAGGATGCGCGACTCTTGATTCGACCCAATTTTCAACGCCGCCAACCAACATGACGATCAATCTAGAAGACATTCTGCGGGAATACACACAAGCCGAACCCAAGCGCGCCATGGGTGGTCTGTACGCCTTATCTGGTTTTGATTTTCAGTTGCGTTTGTATCTGGCGGAACTATTCGAGGCGTTGGTTAAATCAGACGCATTGCAACACGCGGGCGAGGTTTTTGTCGAGGTTTTATCCGACATCGCCAAACATGATCGGTCGCAACTGGTTTTGATACAGGCAAAACGCACGCTGACACCTGCCACGCTCAAAAAAGCGGCGGAAGAAGTGTTGGCGATTGACGCACTGCTCGCCGTAAAATATCCGACGGTACGCCCACAAGTCTGTTTTCAAGTGGCTGCACTGAACATTGAAAAATCAGTAAGTTGGGCGGATTTATTGCAGGGCGAGCCTAAACTCCAGCCCTTATTTGATGCGGGTCGATTGCATCCCGCACGACAGGAAAAAGACCCCAAATGGCGTGCCATCACCGCCTTGTGGGATAAAGTTGAAAAACCTTACGAGCTTTTTAACGCTGCCTTAGAGCGTACTTTACGTCGCGCCGCCACTATCGAAGATGCGCAAGCCACCCGCGACGACATTTGCGAACGCTATACCCAGCATCGCATTCCGCCGCAGGCGGAACAGCCTCCGCTCACCGTCTGGGTGGATAGATTACCCGAAGTTGAAGGGGGATTTTTTGGTCGCGAAGATGAATTAGCAGCGTTGGATGAGGCTTTTTTTGGCGATGATATTCGCGTCATTCAATTCGTTGCCGCAGGTGGCACGGGCAAAACCAAGTTGTTGCGCCACTGGCTAAACCAGCGCAAAGATGACACGCCCAACCGTATCGTTTGGTCGTTTTATTCACAAGGGGCAGCCGAGGACAAACAAATTTCTTCCACCCCGTTCTTTACCGAAGCCTTTGAACAACTGCACGCAGAGAAAACCCGTTTCAACTCGGAAGACGAAAAGGGTAAGTATCTTGCCACGTTGCTGATACAGCAACGTTGTTTGTTGGTGTTGGATGGGCTAGAACCCTTGCAATACGTCGGCAAAGGCATGGATGGACGATTGAAAGACCGTGCCATTGCTCGGCTGTTGCAGGAACTAGCCGACAAACACAGCAATTTGTGCGTTGTCACCACCCGCATTCGCGTCAAAGAACTGGGCGACCGTTCCAGCGTGCAAGAAATTCCACTGCAAAATTTGCACCCCAAAGATGGCATCGCCTTGCTGAAATCGCTTGGGGTGAAAGGAAGTACGGACGAATTGGGTAAAGCCGTGCGCGAATACGGTTTTCATGCGCTGGCATTGCACTTGCTTGGCAACGCCGTCGCGACCTATTTGGACAAGGATATTCGCCAGCGCGACACGCTGACCGAGCTGATCGGCGAAACCCAATATGCCGACAGTGAGCGGCACGCCTTTAAGGTTATGCAGTCTTACCAAAACTGGCTTAATGGCACGCCAGAATTGCAATTGCTCTACCTATTGGGACTATTCGACCACCCGATTGAAACCGCCGTGCTGGATGTGCTGTGGCAAGCCAAAATCCCCAATCTAACCCAAAGCATAGACTCGCGTGCATGGAAACCCGCGATTGAAAATTTGCGCAGCAAACATCGCTTGCTCTCCGCCCACGAAGGTAGTGCCACCTTGTTGGATTGCCATCCACTCATCCGTGAATACTTTGGCAAGCAGCTAAAAACCAAGCAACCCAAAGCGTGGGAGCAGGGGCATAAAAAGCTGTATGAGTATTACAAGGCTTTACCGCCCAAATACCAGCCCGATACTTTGGCAGAAATGCAGCCGCTGTTTAGCGCGGTGGCGCATGGCTGCGCGGCGGGGTTGCAGGAAAAAGTTTGGGTTGAAATAGTCGCAAAGCGCATTCAGCGCGGGAGCAAGTTTTATCTCACCAAAATACTGGGTGGGGTTAGTGACGAATTGTCAGTTTTTGCTCATTTCTTTATCATGCCTTGGCGTGAAACCACCCCCAAGTTGAACCCCAAAATGACCGCTGGACTGTTGGGTAATACAGGTTTTTACTTAAATGCAATGGGCAGACTCAGCGAGGCATTACCTGCTCTTCAAGCTGGACTTTCGATGTGGGAGAAACAGCAGGACTGGATGAATGCGTCAAGCGCAGCCGAGAATTTGGCATTGTTGCAACTGGCTATCGGCCAACTAACCGATGGCATCAAAACGACACAACGTGCCATTCGCCACGCGGAGCAATCCAAGAATAATGCTTTTAAGCGTTTATATACAAAGTGCCTTTACGCCCATGCCCTGCATCAAACGGGGCAGACCGAGCAAGCCATACTGGTGTTTCGGGAGGGAGAGCGATTACAAAGCATCTTTCAGAGAGGAAGTCCCCGTTTATATTCAGCACAGGGCTATTGGTACAACGCGTGTTTATTGGCACAAGGCGAGATAGGGGCGGTCAGGGATAGGGCACAGTATGCCTTGGCAATCAGCGAGAAAAATAACTGGACACCAGACATCTCACTGGACAAATTGATGTTGGGCAAGGTTTATCTGACGCAAAGTGATTACCCGCAAGCGACGGACTGGTTGCAGCAAGCGGTGGATGGCTTGCGCAGCGCAAGTGACCAAGATGCGTTACTGGATGGGCTGTTAACCCGTGCCGCGTTGTACCGAGAAACAGCCCAATTTTCCGCAGCCCATGACGATTTGCAGGAAGTGTATGACCTCGCCAACCCTAGCGGGATGCGACTGCATTTGACCGATTACCATCTGGAATCCGCACGGCTAGCATTGGCGGAAGGCTTGCCAGCAACCACCCGCACGCATTTCAATCAAGCCGAAGAATTAATTACCGCCACGGGCTATCACCGTCGGGATGGCGAACTAGCAGAGTTGAAATCCAGTTTGCTATCGCCAATTTGACTCCCTAGCAAAGGAATTATTATTCCGCCCCGCTTTCTTTCATCGAGTTAATATGACACCCCATCGCCCACGAGCAGGGGACAAAAAAAGGGCATTCATTGCGAATGCCCTAAACGGAGGAGAAGTATGACAACAGAGCAAAGGCTCCGTTTTACTTCCATCGTTTAATAAGCAAACAGCGTGCCAAAGATTTTACACGCGGTGTAGTGTTGAGAACAGGGTGGTTTTAAACGTGGTAGGTGGTGTTGGTCATGATTTTGCCGCCCAATTTCATCGCTTTAGCCACGACGGTAGGTAATTCCGCGCCGCCCATGGCGGTTGCCATGTCAGCATGTCCGATTTCATCAGTGTGCATTTGGGTGACGATTGCCCGACTTTTTTCGTCATTTATGGGCAATTTTTCGAGGTGACTTTGCAAGTGCGCACCGACTTGTTGTTCGGTTTCCGCCAAAAATCCCAGATTCCATTTGTCGCCCAACAACCCTGCCACCGCGCCCAAGCCCAATGAGGCGGTGTAAAGCACGGGGTTGAGTACGCTTAAATGTCCACCCAGTTCGTGTACGCGTCTTGCCGTCCACGCTAAGTGTTCGGTTTCTTCACGTGCTGCGTGTTGTAGTTTTTGTTGCACCACGGGGTCGCGCGCGGTGAGGGCTTGACCTTGGTATAAGGCTTGGGCGCAAATTTCGCCACTGTGGTTGACGCGCATCAAGTTGGCGGCATGATGTCGCTCTGCTTCATCAAGGTGCGATTCGGGCAAGTGTTGGTCAGGGTATGCACGAATACTGTGCGCTTGACTGAATAAGGTGCGTAGCCCTTTGTCAAATTCGATGATGACGCGATCCAGATTGAACATGATGCTTTCCTCGATGAATGAATTTAGAAAGATGCTAATTTATTCGTCATCCCCGCGTAGGCGGGGATCCAGTGCTTGGATTTGACTGGGTTCCTGCTTCCGCAGGAATGACAAAATCCGAATAAATCAACGATGACTGGGTTTCGTACTGATGGGGGGGCATTTTTCGCGCAAATTAACATCGCCCTCTCCCCCAACCCCTCTCCCGTAAACGGGCGAGGGGAGTTTATGCGCCAAATACCTGTGCTAATGCTGCGCCAGGATTATCCGCCCGCATAAAGGTTTCGCCCACCAAGAAGGCGTTGACTTGATGACTGCGCATGAGGCGCACATCGTCGGCATTCAAAATGCCGCTTTCAGTGACGAGTATGCGATCCGCTGGTATGCGCGCTTGTAAGTCTAAGGTGGTTTGCAGGCTGACTTCAAAAGTGCGCAAATTGCGATTGTTCACGCCTAACAAGGGGGTGGTGAGTTGCAAGGCGGCATCTAATTCTGCGCCATTGTGTACTTCCACCAAGACCGCCATGCCCAGCGAGTGTGCCAAGGATTCAAAGGCTTGCATTTGTGCCACATCCAAGGCGGCGGCAATCAACAAAATGGCATCGGCACCCATGGCGCGGGCTTCGTAGATTTGGTATTCGTCCACCATAAAGTCTTTGCGCAACACAGGCAAGTTGCACGCCGCCCGCGCTTGTTGCAAATAAGCGGTGCTGCCTTGGAAAAATTGTGCATCGGTTAAGACGGATAAACATGCCGCGCCATATTGCTCATAGCTGGCGGCAATGTCGGCAGGGCGAAAATCGGCACGGATAATGCCTTTGCTGGGGCTGGCTTTTTTGATTTCGGCGATTACAGCGGGGTTGCCTGCGGCTATTTTGTGGCGAATTGCGCCGACAAAATCACGGCAGGGCGTGGCTTGTTCTGCCTCGGTGCGTATTTGTGCTAAGGATTTGACGGTCAATGCCGCTGCGACTTCGCTTGCTTTGACGGCGAGAATTTTGTTCAGAATGTCAGACATTGCGCCATTACTCAGGAGGTAAAGAGGTGCATTTTAACTCAGATTGCGCGCGGTTTTGTGTCTGTCCGTGTCTGAAGGGGCGAGGTCAGGCGGGGTAGGGCGGTTAAATCAGGATGCCTGCAACGACTTTGCGACCTTCGGCAACCAAAATGTTATAGGTGCGGCAGGCGGCAGGGGTGTCCATAAATTCTATGGCGATGTGGGCATCGGTCAGTTGGCGATATAAGCGGGGATGGGCAAAATGTTGTTTTGCCCCTGTGCCGATGAGCAAAACATCAGGCTTGAAGGGTAAAAAATAGTCGAAATGCGCAGCGGTGAGTTGTTCAAAACTGGCGACGTTCCAATCTTCATGCACCGCGTCTGCTTGCACCACAATGCTGCGATCAAAGCGTTGACGATTGACCTTGACGGCATCGTGTTCGTGGGAAGTGAATAATTTGGTTTCGCCTAGGTTGGCTAACTGTAGTTTCAAAGTAACCTCGTTGGGGGTATTACGTCATTCCCGCGAAGGCGGGAATCTAGTTAAAACAAAATAGCTGGATCCCAGCCCCCAATTAAAACATTTGGGGGTGACGTTCCTTCGCGGGGATGACGAATGAGGGTTTATGCTGCGAAGTTTTGCGCGGCAAAATCCCAGTTCACCAAGCTGCTCAGGAAAGTTTCGACAAATTTCGGACGCATATTGCGGTAGTCGATGTAGTAAGCATGTTCCCACACGTCCACGCACAACAAAGGCGTATCGCCAGTGGTCAGCGGTGTGCCTGCTGCGCCCATGTTGACAATGTCCACGCTGCCGTCAGCTTTTTTGACTAACCATGTCCAGCCAGAACCGAAGTTGCCGACGGCGGAAGTTTGGAACGCCTTTTTGAACTCGTCTACGCTGCCCCATTTTGCGTTAATCGCGTCTGCCAATGCGCCTGTTGGCACACCGCCGCCGTTTGGTTTCATGCAGCTCCAGAAGAAAGTGTGGTTAGACACTTGCGCTGCGTTGTTGTAAATGCCACCAGCGGGTGCTTTTTTCACGATGGCTTCCAAGCTCAATTCGGCGTATTCCGTGCCTTTAATCAAGTTGTTCAGGTTGGTCACGTATGCCTGATGATGTTTAGCGTAGTGATATTCAAAGGTTTCAACCGACATGTGTGGTTGTAGCGCATCAGTTGCATAAGGCAAAGCGGGTAGGGTGTGTTCCATTATGAATCTCCTGATTGAATGAGTTTTGAATGATACCGTTATTCTGCTACGGGCGTAAACGCCTTACGACCATCGTATTGGACAAGTGCATAATACCACGGTATTTTAATCGGAATTAAGACTGGTGTGAAATAGCACGTTGGTGTGTTTGTAAGCATTGCGTGGAAAACGGCTGAAGCAACTGTTTGAGGATGTTGGATAAAAAGGTAGAATGCGCGCATTGAAGTGCATCTTATTTTGGTAAGCATAATGAAGACTAAGTCCCTGTTCCTGATTCTTTGGTATGCTCTGTCGTGCTTTGTGCTATTGAATGAAGCGGTTTCGGTTGAGGGTGTTCCTGCTGTTTTGCCTGTGGGCAAACGGGTCGCACTGGTGATTGGTAATGATAATTACCAAAGAATTAAGGGGTTGCAGAATGCGCGTGCGGATGCGCGTGCGATGGCGATTGCGTTGGAGAAGCTGGGTTTTGATGTTGTTTTGGCGACAGATGTGAATCATAAAGCGATGCTGGAAGCCGTGCGTCGTTTTAAGGTCAAACTCAGTGGCGGGGATGAGGCGTTATTTTATTTTTCAGGGCACGGCGTGCAATTAGCGTCAGGCAATTATTTGTTACCTGTGGATATTTCGACGGAAAGTGAAGATCAAATACGGGATGATTCTTTGCCGTTGCAGCGGGTGATGGAGGATTTGCAAGAGCAAAAGCCGCGTTTTTCTTTAGCAATTGTCGATGCTTGTCGTGATGATCCTTTTAAGTTGGGAAATGGTCGTAGTTTAAGCAGCCGAGGGCTGGCTGCAACTTCGCCCGCGACTGGGCAAATGGTGATTTATTCAGCTGGAACAGGGCAAAAGGCCTTGGATAAGCTCACCGACCAAGACAAAAACAAGAATGGTTTGTTTACCCGCATCTTTTTGCAAGAAATGGATAAACCGAATGTGCCGATTGGGCAGGTGCTACACAATGTGCGCGTACAAGTAGCGGAATTAGCTAAAAGTGTTGGGCAGGATCAAGTGCCTGCGTTGTTCGATCAATCCATCGGTACGTTTTATTTCAATCAGGTTGCCATACCTGATGTTAAACCTGTGGAGGCGGTAGCTGCCCCTGTTGCGACGCCGAATATTCCTGTTGCGCCGCCCGTTGTGTTGGCAAATGTGCCGCAGTCAGCGGCATTTTCGCTGGAAGATGTGAAACAGCGTCAAGCCAGTCAAGTGAAATGGCAGGCAGAGATGAAAGCTGCATTTGATGAAACCTTAGCATTGAACGCAGCACCTGCGTTGCAGGTGGCTGCTTGGCAACTCTTTCTGAATGCTTATGCACAAGATAATCCGTTTAGTTCGGAAGATGAGAGTTTACGCACACAAGCGGAAGCACGTAAGAAAGTGGCTGAAAAGCAGAGAACGGATAGCCACGCTGTGCAACCTACCCAAGTAGCATCGCTTCATGCTACGACAACCGCCAGCACACAAACACCAGCGGAAAATCTTTCAGTTGTCGCACAACCTAGCCAAATAGTTGCGCCCAGCAGCCAAACTATTGAGGCGGCTCCATCTTCACGTCCCGTTACGTCGCCAGCTTCAACCGTGATCGTTCCTGTCGCTACGTCACCAGCGGCTGTGCCGTCCACACCAATCATTACGCCCGTGATCGTGGTTGCGCCCATTAACCAGCCTGTTTTACAAGCGGTCACGCCAGTGCCTGTTCCTCAAGTAGCGGTTCCTGTTGCCCAAGTTGCTATGCCAAGTAGCCAAACTATTGAGGCGGGGGCATCTTCAGATTCTGGTACGTCGCCAGCTTCAACCGAGATCGTTCCTGTCGCTACGTCACCAGCGGCTGTGCTGTCCACACCAATCATTACGCCCGTGATCGTGGTTGCGCCCATTAACCAGCCAGTTTCACAAACGGTCACGCCAGTGCCTGCCCCTCAAGTAGCGGTTCCTGTTGCCCAAGTTGCTATGCCAAGTAGTCAAGCCGTGCAGCTGGCATCGCCTGTTTCTGCTCCCGTCGCGGCACCTCACGCGGTGGTGACCGCAGTTGTTGCACCAGAGACGACGGTTGAATCAGCCCCCTCTGCCCCTCCAATAGTCGATGCTGTAGTGATCCCGCAAACAATGCAAACTGTTGGGTCTTCTGGCTCTCAGCAGGCAGCTGTATCGCCTCCGCTGGTGGTGGCGATGGTACAACCCACAGAGGCGGTACGACCTGTGGAAAGTGCTGCGCGTATTTTGGAGACTTTTCGTGACTGTCCAGATTGCGCAGAAATGGTGGTGGTGACTGCAGGACGTTTTATGATGGGCTCTCCGTCTTCAGAACAGGGGCGTTTCAGCAATGAAAAACAACACGAGGTTATCATCCCTCAAGCTTTTGCCATCGGTAAATATGAAGTCACTTTTGCAGAATGGGATGCGTGCGTGGCAGGGGGAGGGTGTGGCGGATACCATCCAAGTGATGAGGGATGGGGGCGAGGTAAGCAGCCTGTCATGCAAATAAGCTGGGAAGATGCCAAAAGCTATGTGGCGTGGTTATCACAAAAAACAGGTAAGCCTTATCGTTTGCCCACAGATGCTGAGTGGGAATATGCTGCCCGCGCAGGGACGACTACCCCTTATCCTTGGGGGGAGCAGCCCAGTCATAATCAAGCCAATTATGGAGCAGATGCGTGTTGTGCAGGATGGGTAGGCGAGAAGGATGAGTGGGAAGGTGCGTCGCCTATTGGTAGTTTTCCAGCGAATGCGTTTGGTTTGTATGATATGCAAGGTAATGTATGGGAGTGGGTAGAAGATTGTAGTGATGCGGCTTGTACGCAACGGGTGCTACGAGGCGGGTCATGGAATAGCTATCCAAGTCTATTGCGATCAGCAAACCGCAATGAGAATTCAATCACTAAACGTCCAACCAATTATGGCTTCCGCGTGGCAAGGGATTTGCCTTAGATGTATAGATAATTTCATTGGGCATGGGTAATTGCTAATTGGTTATAATCACGATCTCCTCTCGGTTTTTTTTGAACTATTTTAATGACGAAATTTGATGCTCTCATCGCGCAAGCCAAACGCAAAAACTTTTGGTTGCTGGCCGCAATAGGCATGTTATCTATTTTGGTGGCGACGGGCTTGTATGCGATTTATGCTGACATCAACGAGTTAGATCAAAAAGATTTGGTTTATAAAAAAACCTTATTGGATCAATTGGAAGATATGCAGAATGTTGCATCACTTCAGCTTGAATTTAAAAGTCAGGTACAGGAATGGAAAGATATTTTATTGCGTGGTCATGATCCAGCGCAATATCAGCGGCATTGGCACGCTTTTGAGCGAAGTGAAGCCGCTGTGCGTAAAACATTAGAAGCGTCTTATCAAAAGTCGTTATCTACCGACTTCACCCCTCGCAAAAGTTTGCCGTCCGAGTCTTATGGATCCGCTGAATGGGATGCCTTACTTAAACAGCATGAGCTTGAGACCGCACACTCAGATGCCAATCACCTCAGTGTGAAAGTGCTGCGGTTGATGAATGCACATCGTTTGATAGGCTTGAGTTATCGGCAAGCTTTGCAACAGAATCCTGTAACGCTATTAGCCCAGAATGCCTTTTTGGTAGATGAGCATGTGCGTGGTTTGGATCGTTGGTTTAGTGGGCAGTTGCAGATTTTTTATCAAGAAAATGTTGCGACCAGGCAGCGGCTGCTGACGGAAGGAAGTGCTAATCAACAAGCAGAAATTGTTCAGGTGAAGGCGCGGATTCAACGAGCTATTTTCCTAGTTGTTGCAAGCATCTTATTAAATATTATGTTGCTCATTAAGCGGATAAGTTGGTCTAGCAATCAGTTGGCGCAATCGGATGCTCAGCTCAAAACCTCCAATACTCAATTAGAAAAATCTTTTGAACAGTTAAAAATTTCCAGCCTGCAGCTCAAAGCACAAGCGCAACAGAGTCAATCGACTATTTTTCAATTGGCGTATTCAGATACCTTGACGGGATTGCCGAATCGTCGTTTATTCCAAGACAAGCTGGCAAGTGCCATTGCCTTAACCAAAAACACTGAGATGTCTGGTGCGTTGTTGTTTATGGATTTAGATAACTTTAAATCATTGAATGACACCAAAGGACATGCCGCAGGTGATTTATTGCTGAAGGAGGTGGCAACGCGCTTAAGAAGTGCGGTGCGTGATGTTGACACCGTCGCGCGCTTGGGTGGGGATGAATTTGTCGTTATTTTGGATGATTTGTCAGCGAGTGACGTATTGGCGGCTGAGCAGGCTGGCAAAGTTGCCGCAAAAATTTCTTTCTTGTTGCATCAGCCTTATCTTCTCAACGATTGGGTACATCGTGGTAGCGTGAGCATTGGTGTGGCATTATTTAAAAGTGGCAAAACTAGCAGCGAAGAGTTAATCAAAAATGCAGATATGGCGATGTATCAGGCCAAAAAAGCGGGGCGGAATACCGTTTGTTTCTTTGACGAGCAGATTCAATCGGAAATGATGGAGTACAGCGCGCTAGAGGCTGACTTGTGGACAGCGCAAAGTGACCAACAACTGCATGTGTACTATCAGTTGCAGGTTGGTTCGCAGCGTCAAGCAATAGGGGCAGAAGCCTTGTTGCGTTGGTTGCATCCTGTGCGGGGCATGATTTATCCAAGCCAGTTTATTCAAATTGCTGAACAGAATGGACTGATTTTGCCGATAGGGTATTGGGTCATTAAAACAGTCTGTACTCAACTTAGCCGTTGGCAAAATGATCCACTGATGTCAGAAATCAGTGTCTCTGTGAATGTCAGTCCGAGGCAGCTACAAGATTTTGAATTTGTAGATAAAGTTAAAAGCATGCTACGTGAGAGTGCTATTAATCCAGTGTACTTGAAATTGGAAATCACCGAAAGTATGGCATTGCACAATGTGGAGCATACGATCCTCACTTTGCAACAGCTTAAAAGTCTGGGCGTGAGTTTGTCTATGGATGATTTTGGTATTGGACACTCTTCTTTGAGCCAGCTCAAACGTTTGCCGCTCGACCAGATCAAAATTGACCAATCTTTTGTCAATGATTTAGTGACAGACAGTAATGATAAAACTATTGTGCAAACGATTATTGCCATGGCAAAATGTATGGATTTGGAAGTGATCGCTGAGGGCGTAGAAACCGAAGCACAATGCGTCATATTGCAGGAGATGGGTTGCGTGCTTTTTCAAGGCTATTTGTTTAGTCAACCTATTCCACTCGTTGAGTTTGAACGCTTACTTGCCGTTCGTACAATATGAGCATAAAGGGAGACGAGGAGGGATGTCTCGTGATTACCCTCTCGTGAGCAGGAAATATGTCTAGTCCCTATAAGAACCCGACTGGGTGGGTGCATGTGCTATATGGCATTCGTCATGGCATGGCGGGTTTGCGCGCAGCTTGGCAATACGAAGATGCTTTTCGTCAGGAAATATTCGTCGCGTGTTGCGCTTTGCCCATCGTATATTTTTGTACGGTAAGCTTGGTGGGGAAAGTAGTAATGGTGGCAAGTCTTTTCCTGGTACTGATTGTTGAATTGTTAAATTCTGCGGTGGAAGCCGCTGTGGACCACACCTCTTTAGCGCGTCATCGATTGGCTAAACGAGCTAAAGATATAGCCAGTGCGGCAGTGTTACTAAGTATAGTGAATGCGGTGGTGGTATGGGTTATGTTGTTGTATGGAACGTAATGCAGTATTGATGGTCTCTGTTTTCGGTTTGGGGGGCGCTGTGTTGAGTGTGAGCTGAATACCTTGGAAAGGAATAATCATGTTTAAGAAAATATTTGTTTTATGGATTGCGATAGGATTGGGGGGCTGTGCCGCCAGTATGGAGGGAGATACCTATACGCGCGGGCAAGTGAGGCAGGTGGAAAACGTACAGATGGCGACTGTACAAAGTATACGTGATGTGACTATTGAAGGAACAAAGACGGCGATTGGTGCGGGTGCGGGGACGATTATTGGTAGCGTGGCAGGCGCAAATTCTAATCGTGGATCTGCGGGCAGTGTGATTGCGTCCGTGGTCGGTGCTGTTGTGGGTGGTATGGCAGGTGCGGGGATTGAAGAAGGTATTACGCGTCAAGCTGGGTTGGAGATCACCATTAAATACGATGATGGCAAAATGGTTGCGGTCGTGCAGGGTGATAACGAGAAGTTCAAAGTGGGTGATCGAGTTCGCGTGATCTATGGTAGTGGCGTGACACGCATTACCCACGAGTAAGGCAATAAAGGCATTGAAGCAATTTTGGTTGTTTGTCATTCAATTAAACTACTTGTTAGGAGAGTCGCAATGTTGAGCTTGATGGGTCGTAAATCTGTGGTGTGGACTTCACTGATGTTGGCTTTGGGGTGTGCAGGAGATGCACTCGCGGTGGACAAAGCTTTGATTGTCGGGGTGGGTAATTATCAGTTGCCATCTGCTAATTTGAAAGGCATTGATCTGGATGTCAAAATGGCTTCAGATATGGCACTTTATATGGGTATTGCCCCCGAAAATATTCATGTCGTGATGGATGAAAATGCGACATTAGGTCGGGTGAAAGAACAAATGACTTGGCTTTCACAAAATGTCAGTGACAAAGATCGCGTGTTTTTCTATTTTTCAGGTCATGGTACACAAGTGCCCGATAAAAATAATGAAGAAGCGGATGGTTTAGACGAAGCGATGGTGCTGCATGACATTGACGGTAAGAGTTATAACGGCTTGTATGTTGATGATGATTTTGGCGCGGCATTAAAACGTATTCCGAGTCAAAACATGGTTGTGATGGTGGATGCTTGCCATAGCGGCACAGGGACAAAATCGTGGGGTTCATCGGGCAATAGCTTTAATGTCAACGAAGGACAAATGAAGTTCCTGAACCTCTTTAATGTAAAACCAAAGGCCTCTCATACGCGAGATTATGGTGTGTCGGAAAAATCCACTGGTGAAGACAATTACCTCGCTATTGCTGCCGCTCAGGACAATCAACAATCTATTGCTACGCGCCGTGGTAGTCTGTTCACTGTCGCCTTTCGGGATGCGTTTGATGAAGAGCGTAGCAAGGGAAATTTCAGTTTGCAGAAAGTGTTTAAGTCCACTGAGGCGCGACTGGCAAACAGTGGCGTGAAGTTTCAGCCGAATCTGAGTGGCAATATGGCGATTGCCAATAACACGATGAAAGTAGCCAGCAATTCAGGGGATAATATATCGGCTGAAACAGCAACCCCATCCACGCCTGCAGTATCAGCCACCCCACGTAACGGCCCTTTGTGGAACAAGTTATCTAAATTATTGGTGGATATGCCTGTATTGGACATCACCGCACCGAGTGTTTTATTGAATGGTGAAAAAACTGAGTTCACCATTGATATTCCTGCCAAAGGTTACTTGAACGTGGTGATGGTGGGGCCAACAGATAATGGTACGGTACTGTTTCCCAATTCTTTTGCAAAAGACAATCGTGTTGAAGCAGGGAAATTTACTTTCCCAACCGCTAAAATGGGCTTCAAAATCACCGCAATGCCGCCTTACGGCAAAACCATGGTAGTTGCTTTCTTGAGTCAAGAGCCGCTGAATTTACTGGAAGAAGGTTTCGGTAATCGCGACAGTTCGGGAAAAACCATCAGACCGTTTGCGCATGTTACGGAGAGTGGTATCCAAGCCGTGCATAAAACACGTGATCTGGGTGTGAGTGCCGATACCAGTGCGCCCGCTGCAACAGCATCGAGTGGAAATGGATTCTGGGGTGGTAAGAAAGAGATTGAAATTAAGGAAAAATAAATAAGTGCTATACACCAAGGGTGGCTAAAATATAAGCCTCCCTTGGTTTATGTATATTTAAAATGCGTATTAGCAACTGATAAAAGCCGTTTGAGTACGGCTTTTATTTTGCCTAGTTTTTGTGGGAACAAGCTCGCAAACTCTAGCTTTTAGGTGCATACATCTGTATTGTGCGAGCTGGTCAGAATGTGCGGGCCAAAGGTCTTTACTCATCATAAATACCTTCACAATTTATGATGAGTATGATGTGTTTTATTCACAAAATTAGGGGGCAGAGATGTCAAAAACAAATGATATAAATTGGGCTGCAATTGATGCAGATCCCCGTTTCCAAGCGTTGCACCGTAAGAAGACCCTGTTTTTGTGGGGGTTGATGATTTTCTCGACAATTTATTACTTTTTGTTGCCAATAGGGGCAGCATATTTCCAAGACTTATTTAAAGTTAAAGTGTGGGGAGTGGTCAATGTAGGGATACTGTTCGCGTTGTCAGAATTTGTTGTGGCATGGGGAATCGCAGTTTGGTATTCCATTAAAGCCAATGGTCAATTTGATGCCATGGCTCAGGCTATTATCAACGATCAAAAATAGGAGCAAATATGCATAATTTAATGAAAAAATTCGCGCTCCTTTCGTTTCTACTGAGTAGTTCATCTGTGTTTGCTGCGGGTGGTGCTGTAGCAGATGAATTCAAGTGGATGACCTTCGCCGTGTTTGGCTGCATTATCGCCATTACCATGGCGATTACTTTTTGGGCGGCACGTTCCACCCATAGCACTTCCGAGTTTTATGCCGCAGGACGCTCGGTTAGCGGCATTCAAAATGGTTGGGCGATTGCAGGTGATTATTTGTCCGCAGCGTCGTTTTTAGGGATTGCTGGGCTGATTTCGCTGTACGGCTATGATGGTTTTATGTACTCCGTAGGTTGGTTGGTCGCCTATATCACCGTGTTGCTGGTGATTGCCGAACCTTGTCGCAATATCGGTAAGTACACCATGGGCGACATCTTGGCGTTCCGTAATGACCCTAAGAAAACCAAAGTGGTTGCGGCACTTTCAACCATCACAGTTTCCACGTTCTACTTGACCGCACAAATGGTCGGTGGTGGCGTGCTGATTAAAACGCTGATTGGTATTGATTACGAAATTTCCGTAATCGGTGTGGGTATCTTGATGCTGACCTATGTGGTTTTCGGCGGCATGAAAGCGACGACTTGGGTGCAAATTACCAAGGCGGTGTTGTTGGTGATGGCTTCGTTGTTGCTGGTTGCGATGGTTTGGGCACCTTACGGTTTTAGCTTGCCTGACTATCTGCAAGCGGTCGTGGGGGATGCGGATGTGCAAAAGCAAGTGGCAAAATTGCTGGGCGATAAGTCTGCCAATATGACGCCTGCTGAATTGGGTCAACGCTTCCTTGAACCAGGTTTGTTCCTAAAAAATCCGGTTGACCAAATTTCTTTAGGGATGGCGTTGGTGTTGGGAACAGCAGGGATGCCCCATATTTTGATGCGCTTCTTTACCGTACCAACAGCACAAGCGGCTCGCGTATCGGTGATCTGGGCGATGGGCATCATTGGCGGCTTCTATGTGTTAACTTTGTTCTTAGGTACTGGCGCAGCAATGTTGGTGGGTGCAGCTAAAATCTCATCAATAGATGCGGGTGGCAATATGGCGGGTCCTCTGTTAGCGCAGTTCTTGGGCGGCGGCGAAAACTCCATGATGGGCAATTTCTTCTTGGCATTTGTGGCTGCGGTGGCGTTCGCGACGATTGTGGCGGTGGTGGCTGGACTAGTACTGGCATCTGCTTCAGCGATGGCACATGACATCTATGTTGGTGTGATTCGTGGCGACAAAGCGACTCCCAAAGAACAAGTGGTGGCTGCTCGTGTTTCTTCTGTCATCGTTGGGATTATCGCGATTGTGGTCGGCATCATGGCGAAAGGTCAAAACGTGGCACATTTGGTCGCGTTGGCATTTGCCGTGGCAGCATCGTCCAATTTGCCCGCAGTTTTCTTAACTTTGTACTGGAAAAAATGTAATACCACAGGCATTATCGGCGGTATGTTGGTAGGTTCATTGACCGCTATTGGGTTGGTGATGATTTCACCTAACATGACTTATCCTTTGGCCGTCACCAAGGCTGCGAATAAAGTGTTGGAAGGTGAGCCTGCAACGGTTGCAAAAGAAGCCGTGCCTGAGAAAATAAGCAGTGGCTTTATGTGCGAACTGTTTGCGATGGATGGTTGCCAAAAAGCGGAACCTGCTAAAGCAGCTGAAGCCGCAAAACCTGCGAAACCAGGCACGCGTGAGAAGTTGCTGGTGTTGAAAGCGAAGCTGGAAACGGTCGCGGATGCCACAGAAAAAGCCACGCTCACAGCAGAGATGGCTAAGGTTCAAACGGCAAATGATAAGGCTGAAGCTGATCTGAAGAAGGTGGAAGGGCAAACTACCAGCATCATGGGTTTGGAAAAACCATTCTTCTTGTTGAAAAACCCAGGTTTGATTTCAATTCCTTTGGGATTTTTGATGGTGATTTTGGGCTCTTTGTTCACGCGTGACAAACGCGCGGAAGATATGTGGGATGAGCTTTACGTACGTCAAAACACAGGCATCAATGCTGAACAAGCTTCGGTGCATTAAACTTATAGCGACCGAGTTTTCTCGGTCATGTTAAATGAACGCCTTGGGAATTTTCCAAGGCGTTTTCATTCGGGGAGGCTGCATGTTTTGGATAGACAAATGGTTGAGTCGCCCCATCCACTTGACGGAGGTGCAAGCCGCGCGGTTGAGAAGCTGGCAGGCATTGCCCAAAAGTGATACGCAACATTCCTTTGATGCGGCACGTTTGGTCGTGCTAGATGTTGAAACCACGGGGCTGAATTTGGTCAAAGATAAACTGATTGCGATCGGTGCGGTCGCCGTGGTGCTGGGAAAAGTTGATTTAAGTGATAGTTTTGAAGTGGTGCTGCAACAAGATCAAGCCAGCAGCAAGTCGAATATACTGATACACGGTATTGGGGGTAGCGCGCAAACAAACGGAAAAACACCAGCAGATGCCTTGCTCGATTTTCTAGAGTATCTTGGTAGCTCACCTTTGGTCGCGTTTCATGTGACATTTGACCAAACGATGTTATCTCGTGCCCTGCGCCAGTTTCTGGGTTTGACATTTAAACGTGAATGGTTGGATTTGGCTTATGTTGCACCAGGGCTACATCCAGAAAAGCGACTGCATGCCTTGGATGATTGGTTAAGTTTTATGCGTATTCAAAATAATGCGCGCCACAACGCATTGGCGGATGCCGTTTGTACCGCACAATTGTTGATGGCACTGATTCACACCGCAAAACAGCAAAAAGTCCTCACCTATTCTGACATGCAAAGCGTAGAGAAAAATCAACGTTGGGTCAGTTGGCAGGGGTGAAGCTGAAGGTGAAAAGTGAAAAGTGAAAAGTGAAAAGTGAAAAGTGAAAAGTGAAAAGTGAAAAGTGAAAAGTGAAAAGTGAAAAGTGAAAAGTGAAAAGTGAAAAGTGAAAAGTGAAAAGTGAAAAGTGAAAAG
>JAQTTV010000024.1:0-20430 GCA_028710565.1 Gallionella sp. | reverse complement strand
GTGAAAAGTGAAAAGTGAAAAGTGAAAAGTGAAAAGTGAAAAGTGAAAAGTGAAAAGTGAAAAGTGAAAAGTGAAAAGTGAAAAGTGAAAAGTGAAAAGTGAAAAGTGAAAAGTGAAAAGTGAAAAGGCGTGGGCGCGCGACGGTTTGTTTCACGTTTCACCTTTCTCGTTTCACAAGTGGTGAAAAGCAAAACAAACGCTTGCACACTAGCTTCCCTTCCCTCTTCTCATCACAAAAACACAGGCAACAAAAAAGCCGCATCGCGGCTGGTCATGAAACTGGAGCGGGTGAAGGGGATCGAACCCTCGTATGCAGCTTGGGAAGCTGCCGTTCTACCATTGAACTACACCCGCGTGTTAGGATTAACATTTTACCGCAAGTGAGGTGCTTTTGAAAACAATTACATTGAATGGCGATATTCGCCAATTTCCTGATGCCTTTAATCTAGTCGAAGTGATCGCCGAACTCGGCTTAACAGGTAAGCGTATCGCTCTTGAGCGCAATGGAGAGCTCGTGCCGCGTGGTCAGTTTTCCACGCAAGTATTGAATGAAGGTGATAAGTTAGAGATCGTAGTTGCTGTGGGCGGGGGGTAGGGGGTGGTGCACTGAGTGCAAAATCGCTGTACTGCCATACTCCGATTTGCATCATTTGCGGTATTAAGCGATAAATACTGCTTTTGGTGTGTGATTTAAGGGTGTGTGTGAGTCTGTTGTCTTTTAAATGTAAAATATAATCAATTGCTTGTTTTCTTTTAGGCTTGGTTTTTTACGATAACCATCGTGTTGTATGTTTTGATTTTCATGCTATTATTCTGTCGCACAAACAGCGAATCGTTGTGTATTGCGACTAGCTTTTTCTTAGGTTGAATATTATCTAGGCATTGTATTTTCAAAGTGAGGGTATGAATATGTCCAGCAAGATTTTTCACGAAAGAAGTATTGAGTTTCAGTTAAAGATTGATACCGCTCTGGTATTGACTAAAACTGAGCCATCAGAAATTGATGCACAGTTGTATGCCAAAGTTCAAAAGGTTATTTCTAAAGTCGTCAAGAAGATAGCGGGTAAAACCAAGTTGAAGACGACTTTTCCCAAGCCTTGGATACGAGAGGGTATCCGTTACGACACCGCTGTACCGTCAAGCAATGGTTTATTTCGCAAGCATAATATGTCGCTCGCGGTTGAAGCGACCGATGAGCTGACTAAGTTCAAATGCAAGCAGCACAATTTCATTCCTGAATTGTTGTATCGCAAGCCCAAATCCGCGTTGTGCTACCCCAAAAATAAAGGGACAAGCGTCAAGCTGAAACTGGAACAAGACATTCATTTCAATAACTGCAAGTATTGTGCTTCAGGTTCTTTGTTCCTCAAAGGACGGCGAACCGACATTACGACAGTGGGCGATTTTACACAACTTTTTCCTAAGATAGAACAGATTGCACCAGCTGCGACCTTGCTCTATCCCGTTTCGCATTGGCAGGAAACCGTGTGTGGCAAAATGGTCACGACATGGGGGGATATTACGCTGGAGTGGGATTTGGTGAATCGTTGGGATCATCAGACACATGCGCTGCTTGAATCTGAATTGTCTTACAAAATATTCAAATCAATGAAAGCAGATTGGGATGATGCGCTATTGGTACTAGGTAATCAGTTGTATCTTGAGCTGAGAACCGCTGGGATATTCCGCCAGCATCCACCTATCTTCTATTTCCACGATCCCGTGGCAAGCCTAGAACTTGCCGATATCGTCAATGATTCGTAATCAGACGATCATTAATTTTTTAAATACCGTATCTATAAAATGAATTCACTATTTTTTAAACCGTTCGCTTTAGGCTTTTTGGGGCTATTGTGTTTGTTGTTTAGCCTGACTGTGAAGGCAGAGTCGTTGATATTGCTTTTCGCCACCTATGCGAGCGAGCGTCCATCAGAAGAATATAAAAAAATGGAGCCCTTCCATTTGTATTTGGAAAAACAGCTCGCTAAACAGGGAGTCAATGCGCAGATTAAAATGCGCATATTTCCTACTTACGAAGAGGCTATTGAAGCTGTGGTCAGCGGTAAGGTCGACTTTGCCCGACTTGGCCCTGTGAGTTATGTGATGGCTAAAATGAGAAAGCAGGATATCCAATTGATCGCGATGGAAAGCAGTCATGGTGAAAATTTTTTTAATGGTGTTATCTTCGTTGCGACCGACTCTCCTATTCGGAAATTATCCGATCTAAAAGGAAAGCGTTTTGCCTTTGGTGAGGAAAACTCAACGACAGGACGTTATCTTGCTCAAGAGGTGCTATTACAGGCGGGTATTACCGCACGCGATTTGGCAGGATATGATTTCATTGGGCGACATGATAAAGTCGCTTTCGCCGTTGCTGCAGGCAATTACGATGCGGGGGCGGCTAACGAAACCACATTGCAAAAATATGGACAAGCAAAAGGGTTGCGTCAGATCGTGACATTTCAGAGTCCCACACATGCTTGGGTAGGTAGGGCGGGGCTTGATGCTGGCATTGCTGAGCAGTTGCAAAAGGCGATGTTAAGGATGAAGGGGGATGATTTGGAGTACATTGGCCGGGATGGTTTTTTACCCGCTAAAGATACTGATTTCGATGGCGTACGTCGCAGTATGCTGAAGATTAAAGGTTTTGATGATTAACTGATTGCCTATCATGCGCCTCTCTACCCGAATTACACTGAGTATCTTTCTTGTTCCTCCTTTGCTGATGGGGCTGTTCGGGGCTCTGACTGTGAATGATGAGCGTCTTGCATTGAAATCCATTTTGCACGAACAAGGCAACGCTATCGCGCAGTCAATCGCGGCCTATAGTGTGGAAGTGTTGGTTTCAGAGGACTACCCCGCGTTAGAGATGGCATTAAAAACCATTGCACATGAGAGTGATAGCATCAAGTTGGTCGAAGTGTCACAAAAGGGTCGTGTTGTTGCACGTTACGGCAATGCGGTTCTGGGGAATGTGTTGGTCTCACGTGCCGATATCATGCTCTACAACTCCTCAAGGGAAAAACAGAAGCTAGGCGAGGTCAAGCTGCTGATATCGGAGCAGAACAATGAGGCAATTATCGCTAAACGTATTAAATCGATGATTATCCATATGGGGATATTCGTTATTTTGTTTAGCTTGATATTGCATTACATACTCAGCCGAGTGGTTGTTAAACGTATTGAAAAGTTGAAATTGCTGACTGAAGAAGTTATTGCAACAGAACTGTCTGGACGAGTTGATTTGTCTTTTTTGCGTAAAGGTTCGCAAGATGAAATTGACGTGTTGCACGAGCGTTTTTCCAGTATGTTGGATGGGTTGCATTCACGAGACCAAGCACGCATTGCGATGTTGACCGAAATTGCGGCAGCACGCTCCTTATTGGTCGATGTAACCTGCGCCATGCCGTCCGCATTGATCGTAGTAACCCGCGAAGGTCTCATCTCTTTCTGTAATTCAGCCGCGATTGGGGCAAGCGAAAACTCAACTGAGTCTATGGCGGGTAGGCCGCTGCGTGCTGCATTTCCATACTCCGAAGAGAACATCAAAGTAATTCTCGATGCAGTTCGTAAACACAAGGCCATTAACAGATTGCCTATGGTGAAACAAGAAGGGGGGCAGACCTATTTCTTTGAGGTCGCTGTTTACCCGCTTTCCTCTGCGGTTAAAGGTGGAGGCGTGATTCATATTGTGGATGTGACTGAACGCGTACGAGTCGAAGAAGTAATGATGCAAACTAATAAGATGGTGTCGATTGGAGGGTTGGCAGCTGGCGTAGCCCATGAAATCAACAACCCGCTTGGCGTTATGGTGCAAGCCGCGCAAAACATCGAGCGTCGCGTATCAGAAAGCTTAGAAACTAACCATCAGGCCGCAATGGAATGTGGCATCACGGTTGAAGCGATTCGCTGTTATCTTGAGAAGCGCAATATCTTCGCATTTTTGAATGACATCAAGTCAGATGGTGAGCGTGCCGCTAAGATTGTGCGTAGTTTGCTCGAGTTCAGCCGCAATAGTGAATCTAAATATACGCCAATACGACTTGAAACCTTATTTAATCAATCTATTGATTTGGCACAGAAAGACTATGACTTCAATAAAAACATTGATTTTCGTCAGATTAAAATTGTCATTGAAGTTGATCCTGACTTGCCCCCCGTGCCCATGGTGCGTAGCCAGATTGAACAGGTTTTGTTGAATTTGCTCAAAAATAGTGCGCAGGCATTGATGGATAAAATTGAAATGACTGCTGGTGGTGATTTCACGCCACAGATTACTTTGCGCGCGCGCCTGCTTGCGGATCGTGTTCGCATTGAAGTTCAAGATAACGGGGTTGGATTCAGTGAGGATGCACGGCGGCGTGCTTTTGAGCCCTTCTTTACCACTAAACCCATCGGTAGCGGTACGGGGTTGGGCTTGTGGATTGCATATGTCATTGTGGTCGATAAGCATGGTGGAGAAATGACATTAGAATCAATACCTAACAAGGGGTGTTCTTTTGTGGTGACCTTGCCGTTAGCGTTAGGCGGTGCTAGATGATGTCGATACCCATGACCGTCTTGCTGCTGGATGATCATGATAGTCATCGGCGTAACTTGAAGGTGCTCCTTGAGGATGAAGGTTTTCGAGTGTTTGAAGCTGAAAGTGGAGAAGTGGCACTGCAAGTAATGTATTCGGTCGCCATTGATGTGGTCATCGTTGATATTCGACTTCCGAGTATGAGTGGCGGCAAATTTGTCGAAATCGCCCATGCGTCTTATCCAGATTTGTGTTTTGTTATTTATACAGGCTCATCAAACTACCTGTTGTCTAATGAACTGCGCCACATTGGATTAACTGATGATGATGTTTTCATTAAGCCATTATCCGATCCAGCTGCACTATTCACCCGCTTGAGAGATTTAGGCGGGATTTAGTGGAGGTGGGATGCACACCAAACATTATACGGCTCCCTTTTCACTGCTCATCATCGACGACGACCAACGGTTCCGATCTAGTATTCGTGTCTATTTTGAAGATTCTGGCATCAAAGTGTTTGAAGCTGAGAATGGGGTGACAGGTCTTGAGATACTTCATCAACACCATCCAGACATAATACTGGTCGATTTAAGTATGCCCTTCATGGATGGATTTCAATTTATTGACCAGCTGCGGCGGGAAGCCCCTGGCCAGTCTGTTATTGTCATCTCTGGTACGGGAAATCTGGAACGTGCAGTAAACGCAATACACAAAGGGGTGTGGGATTTCGTAACCAAACCCATCCATAGTATGGCTGCACTGGAACACTTGATCCGTCGCTGCATTGAACGCGTCCGATTGAAACAAGAAAATGAACAGTATCGTTTACATTTAGAGAAGTTGGTCGAGCTCCGTACTGCTGAACTGACGAGCACTCGGCAGCAAGTCGTTGAGCGTCTATGCTGTGCTGCCGCATATCGGGATCATGGCACAGGGATGCATATTATGCGCATGAGTCGCTATGCAAGACTTCTTGCCTTAAAAGCCAATATGAGTCATGACGAAGCAGAGTTGCTGTTATTGGCGGCTTCGATGCACGATATTGGCAAAATAGGCGTTCCTGATGAGATACTGCGCAAGCAAGATAATCTGACCCGTGAGGAGTGGCAGGTGATGATGTCCCATGTTGAGATGGGCGTACTAATTATTGGTGATGATTCATCCGCATTGATGCAAATGGCTCGAATGGTGGTATCAACCCATCATGAGCGATGGGATGGGTCTGGATACCCTAATGGCTTGGTGGGTGAAGAAATTCCGTTGGTGGGGCGCATCGTTGCGATTGTAGATGTTTTCGATGCATTGACCAGTGCGCGCCCATATAAACAATCTTGGGGATTGGACAATGCTTTGGCCTATATGCAAGAGCAAGCAGGGAAGTGTTTTGACCCAAATCTTATTCCCTTGTTGATAGGCATCCTTCCCGATATGCTGGACATACAGAATCAATATCACGACTGATAGAACGTTGGTTGATTGGGAACGCTTCGGGCTTCAGTTTTTTGTACTGTCTTGTGCGCGTAACTTTGCAGCCTTGGGATGTGCTACGCTTGCCTGCCTTGCGCCGTATTATTTCTTTACGTTCGCGCGTGAGGCATTTTTTAAACGAAAGAATACTATGAACGACAATCTTATTATCGCTGGTAAAAGTTATTCCTCCCGATTGCTCGTCGGCACGGGAAAGTATAAAGATTTTGCTGAAACCCAAGCCGCCATAGAAGCGAGCGGCGCAGAAATTATTACCATCGCCATCCGCCGTAGTAATATCGGGCAAAATCCCAATGAACCGAGTTTGTTGGAAATCTTGCCTCCATCAAAATATACTTTACTACCCAACACCGCAGGCTGCTACACCGCTGACGATGCGGTGCGTACTTTGCGCTTAGCGCGTGAATTGTTGGATGACCATCGTTTGGTTAAGTTGGAGGTGTTGGGTGACCCACAATCGTTGTATCCCAATGTGATTGAAACGATTGCAGCAGCCAAAACACTTGTGGCAGAAGGCTTTGATGTGATGGTCTATACCTCTGATGATCCCATTATTGCGCAGCAACTGGCTGACATTGGTTGTGTGGCAATTATGCCGCTGGCTTCATTGATAGGCTCAGGAATGGGAATTTTGAACCCATGGAATCTGCAATTGATTATGGATCGCGTTAAAGTGCCTGTGATTGTGGATGCTGGCGTGGGAACGGCTTCTGATGCGGCCATCGCGATGGAGCTAGGTTGCCAAGGTGTGTTGATGAATACTGCGATTGCGGCGGCTCAGCAACCTGTATTGATGGCTTCCGCGATGAAACAAGCGGTGTTGGCTGGACGATCTGCCTTTTTGGCGGGACGTATGCCTAAGAAGTTTTACAGTGCCAGTCCCAGTTCGCCTGTGACGGGCATGATTAGCTCAGTGCGCGCTTAATCGGCTTAAGAGGGAGGGGGCGATTGCCCCCTCTCAAATTACGCGCGTTTAGTGCAATGTTTCTTCGCCGTCATGTACGTGACCGTGTGCTAATTCTTCAGCGGTCGCTGTGCGCACACCCGTGACGGTGCAATTGAAAGTCAGTGTTTTACCTGACAGCGGATGATTGCCATCAACAGTGACATTTTCACCATCAATAGACACCACGGTGTACAGGATGAAATCCTCATCGTCTGAGTCTTCTGGGCCGCCTTCAAACTGCATGCCAACCGCAATATCCTTAGGGAAGGAGCTGATATTTTCTTCTTCTACGAGATCATGGTCGTATTCACCAAATGCGTCATCGGGTTGCAAAGTGACAGAGCAGGTGTCGCCCGTACTTTTGCCTTGCAGTGCCTCTTCAACCAAAGGAAAAATGCCGTCATAACCGCCGTGCAGGTAGCTAATGGGTTCTTCCATGGTTTCTAGTATTTCGTTGGTATTAGCATCCACTAAGGTATAGCGTAGCGAGACAACAGCGTCTTTAGTGATTTTCATTTTGATTCCTTTAGGTGGTTAAATTTTAAGTATGCCGCTTAAGTTAAGTGTGCCGCTTGAATAATGCTATGGTTTTGTTTCAGCTTGACGAAATATAAAGGTCAAAAGATACATGTGATAAATAACAGCACAACCATGTCATAAGACCTATGACGGACTTGGGGCGACATTTTAATTGTTTTTGTTTGAAGCGATAAGTTTATTTTTGCCATGCTGCCGAAGCCGCACACGGCTATAATTCGCACATGAAAAATCTAACTACCCTACTTGGCAACCTGAGCGTTGACGAATTCCTGCGTGATTATTGGCAAAAGAAACCGTTATTGATTCGTCAAGCGGTTCCCAATTTCACAGGATTATTAAATCCGCAACAATTAATTGATCTTGCATGCAGCGACGATGTGCAAGCGCGCTTAGTGACGCAGCCAAAAGGTAAGTTTGCGCTCCAGCACTCTCCGTTTGAGGTCGAGGATTTTCAGCGGTTTGGTAAAAACAAATGGACGGTGCTGGTGCAGGGCGTGAATCACTACTTGCCTGAAGCCGCAGACTTGTTGAAAACTTTCAACTTTATTCCTCATGCGCGCTTGGATGATTTAATGGTCAGCTATGCGCCCAAGGGTGGTGGCGTTGGGCCACATTTTGATTCGTATGATGTGTTTCTGCTGCAAGGCTTAGGCCATCGACGTTGGCAGATTTCCACGCAGGCGGATAAAGAACTGATAGCAGGTGCACCACTACGTATTCTTAAGAATTTTCAGGTTGAGCAAGAATGGGTGTTGGAAGCGGGCGATATGTTGTATTTGCCGCCGCATTGCGGGCATAACGGTATCGCCGAAGATGATTGCATGACCTATTCCATTGGTTTTCGCACGCCAGCGTATCAGGAATTAGCGGAACAATTTCTGGTTTATTTGCAAGACCGTATTACGGTGGAGGGGGTGTATGCCGACCCCGATTTAACCACTCAATCTCACCCTTCTGAAATTGGGGATGCCATGTTAGACCAGGTCGCAAATGCGATTGCTCAAGTGCGCTGGGATAAAGAAGATATTGCGAACTTCTTGGGGTGTTATTTGAGTGAACCTAAGTCACATATCTTCTTTGATGCACCAGAGCGTCCTTTGACCCAGGGAAAGTTTATTGCCGCCATTCAAAAGAAGGGCGTTGAGTTAGATTTAAAATCGCAAATGTTGTGTCAGGGTGGTAGCGTGTTTATCAATGGGGAAGCGCAACAGCTAAGCCACACTCTTTATGTGCAAGTGCGTGAGTTGGCGGATCAGCGTGTCTTAACCGAACTGGCAGATTGTCCAGAAGCGTTGGGGATCTTGTTGTATGAATGGTATTTGGATGGTTATTTAGTCGTTGGGCAGATCAAAAGATAACGGAGGACAAAATGTCGGATAAGTTATTGCAACATATTCAGTTGAACGGAATGGGTGAATACACGGCGGCTTTGGATACTTTGTGTGGTTTGGCTGAGCGCAATCTTTATCTTTTTGACAAGAGCTTTGATGGTCTGGGATTTAATAGCGAGGCGCGTTACATGATTCTGCATCGTTTTTTGTTAGATAGCCCTACTCATCGACTGTATGTGTTGGCACATGATATTCATTATTTGTCGAATTTTTGCCCGCGCATGATGATGCTCTTGCGCCAATTCTCTAGCAGAATGTTTATTCATCGTACCATTACGCATTTGCATCATATTTCCACGCCTTTTGCGGTGGCGGATGACAATCATTGCGTGCGACGTTTTCATTTTGATGATGCCCGTGGTGTTTTTGAACAAAATGATGCGGTTCAAGCCCGTGTTCTAAAGGGTTTTTTTATGGAAATGTGGGGGGAGTCTCCACAGGCACTTTCGCCAGACAAGTTGGGTTTGTAATAAAACACAAAAATAGTTGAAAATAGACTGGATTTTCTGTGGCGCACTGGTAGAATGCCGCGTCTTTGATTTTGTGTGATTGCTTAGGCAGTTATTAGGGGTCAAGCGAAAATTTAAACTGTGTCGAAATTTAACTTAAGGAAATAAAATGAAACAATCCGCTCTTGTTGTTGCTTTGTTGGCGTTGGCTTTGACTGCTTGTGGTGACAAACCAGCTGAAGAACCAGCTGCTGCTCCAGCTCCTGCTGTAGTTGAAGCTCCAGCAGCTGTTGCTGCTCCAGCTGCTGATGCTTCTGCTGTTGTTGCTGCTGACGCTTCTGCTGTTGCTGCTTCTGCTGCTGCTCCAGCTGCTCCAGCTGCACACTAATTCGCCCTTAACCGCGAATGTAGTAAAAAGCCGACGTAAGTCGGCTTTTTTCATTTATCGTTAGTTGTATCAGGAAATTTCTCGCCAATCAAACCCAGCGTGTTGATCGGCAATGCCTATCCACGCTTCCTCACAATTGAGTGCATGACTCAGGGCGTGGATTGCCAGTTGTGGTGTATTGTTTTGCTGGCTCAAATGCGCTGCGATGATGTGTTGTAACTGGCTCACCTCTAATTGCGCCAAGAGTTGCGCCGATTGTTGGTTGTTCAAATGTCCCAGCCGTCCGCCCACGCGTTGTTTCAAGCTGTAAGGATAATTGCCATTTTCCAATAAGTCACGGTCATGATTGCATTCCAAAACTAAGGCGTGACAGCCCGTCAGCATGGCTTCAATATGGGGTGTGCTGCATCCTGTGTCGGTTAATACGCCTAAGCGTTTTGCGCCGTCGCTGAACACGAACTGCACGGGTTCGCCTGCGTCATGTGGCACAGGGTAGGGTTGAATGGCGACATCGCCGATGTAAAAGGCTTGATGGGGATCAATTTCGTGGTACTGAGGTAGGTCAGCAAAGACCTTGGGTTGCGCGCGCCGCGTACCGTGAGTTAGCCAGACGGGCAAGTTGTATTTGCGTGCTAGCTTAGCAATGCCGCCACTGTGATCGCCATGCTCATGCGTGACGAGTATGCCCGTGAGCTGCTCGGCGGACATGCCTAAGCGTGCCAAACGCACCAGACAGTCTTTTAATCCAAAGCCACAATCCATCAGCAGATGCGTTTGGGCAACGGAAATCAATAATCCGTTGCCTTCACTCCCGCTGCCTAAAGAGGCAAAGCGCATGGCGTGTGAAATAACTATTGATTGATATGCTGGAAAATCGCGCTTAACAGTTTTTTGCTATCGTTGCTGTTTAAACCGTCGGCATTCGTAGCTGCGACTTCGCAGCTTGTGCCGCCATCTTTAACTGTTACGCGATAACGTGCATTTTCATCTGGGCTGTCTTTCCAGAATTGCAATTTATCGAGGAAGCCACGTTCGACTTTGGCTGCACGTACCAAGTAAATCCCTTTAGTGCGGTCTTTGTCTTCAATGGTCAATCCTGATTGCTCAATCGCAAGACCAGTACGCCGCCAGCTTTTATCAAAGGCATCCTGAATAATGATCACTTGGCTGCCATCATAAACTTCTTGAAGTGTGGCGGCTCCGCTGGTCGTGGTTGGTGTAGGGGTGTTCGTCGCAGCAACTTCAGCTGCGGGTGCGGATTTGCCACCTAAACGTACCAACAAGCGTTGCAACATAATGGCTTCTAATTCAGGATCGTTGGGGCGGGCTTGCCATTTTGTCGAGGAGTTGTCTGATGACGACACTTCTGCCATACCACGATGGGTGATGTATATTTCGGTGCTGAGACCATCTTTGCTGCGTTCCAGTCTCGTGCGATATTGATCTCGTTCGTTGGAAGAATAGAGTCCATCAAACACTTTGCCAATCAGATTACGCACGCCATCTTGTGGAATTTTGGCACGATTTTCAGACCAATCCGTTTCGATGACACCAACCGCTTCTTCTTCGGACTTAATGGTCAAGCCATTTTCTTTCCAGAAGGCTTTGACGATAGGCCAAACGGCTTCCGCTTTGTCTTCGACCACTAACCAGCGTTGGCTATCATTGCGTGCTAAATGCGCGCCTTTTACTTCAGGGAGTAGATTGCCTACGGGGGCGGCAGCCACAGCAGGGGTGCTGCCTGTGCGACTGTAGTTGGAATATGTGGCTACGCCATCGCCTTGAGGAATTTTAAATCTATCATCGCTGGCAGGCGTGGTCATTTCAGGCGGGATTTCTAATGATGGGGCAACGGCTGCGCCCGCTTGGTAGTCGACGCGCTTACCGCCCAAGCCTAGGCTACTACAGCCTGTCACTGAGATCAATGTGATGGCCGCCACGCCTATATGCAATTTTTTCATTTTTTCTCCCACAATTAGTTAATAACCCCAGCCGAACGCATCGCTTGTTCAACGACCATTTGGGCATTTGGGGACAGAGGAGTTAGCGGCAAACGCAACACATTTTGCATCAGCCCTAAGCGAGCCACCGCCCATTTAACAGGAATGGGGTTCGCTTCCACAAATAAATGACGATGTAAGCCTAGTAGTTGGAAGTTAATCAAGCGTGCTTCCGCAACACGTCCTGCCAACGCCGCAGCACACATTTCAGCCATCAGTTTCGGGGCAACGTTGGCGGTCACCGAAATGGATCCATGTGCGCCCAATAACATCAACGCCAACGTGCTGGCGTCGTCACCGCTGTAAATGGCAAAATCTTTAGGCGCACGGTGTAGTAAATCGCTGCCACGAGAAATATCGCCTGTGGCATCTTTAATGCCAATAATGTTAGGAATTTGTGCCAAGCGCAGCACGGTGTCATTGCTCATATCCGCACCTGTGCGACTCGGTACATTGTACAAAATGTGAGGCATGTTGACGGCTTGCGCAATGGCTTTGAAATGTTGATACAAACCCTCTTGTGTCGGCTTGTTGTAGTAGGGTACTACGCTTAAAGAAGCATTAGCCCCCGCGCGATGCGCGAACTGTGCCAATTCAATCGCTTCTTGCGTTGAATTGGCACCCGTGCCCGCAATGACGGGTACACGCTTGGCGACGTGCTGCACCGCGACTCGAATCAACGTTTCATGTTCGTGCACATTGACTGTGGGCGATTCGCCTGTCGTGCCGACTACGACAATCGCCTTGGTGCCTTCGGCGATATGAAAATCAATCAAAGACCGAAATGAAATGAGGTCTAAACTGCCATCCACCAACATCGGGGTGACGATTGCAACAATACTGCCCTTAATCATGATGGACTCACACATAAATCGAAAGCGCGCATTCTAACCTAATCGTTGTAAGCGTACCAAAGGCTTACGCGACAAAATTATGCTGCCTGTGGAATAATGCCGATATACGCCCTTTTAACTCGTCATCATGCCCGCTTTGAACTTGAGTGATTTATCCGCAGGCAATCTTGCCACCATCGTTTCTATCCACGCCGAAGAAGCGTTGCACCAACGTTTATTGGCGTTGGGCTTTAGGAGTGGGAAGTCGTTGGAGGTGATACGCAAAGCACCCTTTTCTGGACCATTGCAAGTACGACTCGGTACAACTGATATTGTCTTAAGGCGCAGTGAAGCGGCTAAAATTATGGTGTGCTTAGCATGAAACGCATTGCTTTATTGGGTATGCCCAACACAGGAAAATCGACCTTATTTAATCGCATGACGGGCGGTTCAGCGCGCGTAGGCAATTGGCCTGGTATCACGGTGGAATTGCTGACAGGCAAAATTCTGCTCGGCGAGAATATGGTCGAGATTATTGATTTACCAGGCTTTTACGATCTGCACGGTTTTTCGGATGATGAACAAGTGGTGCGGCATTTTTTGCGCGACAATGTGCCTGACTTAGCATTGGTTGTGTTGAACGCTACGCAAATCGAACGCCAGATGAGTTTGCTGTTGCAGCTCAAGTCTTTGAATTTAAACGTAGTAGTGCTGTTGAATATGGCGGATGAAGCCCGTCAATTTGGCATTACCATAGATTGCAAAAAAATGTCTGAGCTATTGGAAATGCCCATTTTTTTGTTGAGTGGCAAATACGGCACAGGTTATGCGGAAGCCTTGCAGGCTGTCACCAAAGCCTTGCGCTACCCTACGCCTGGCATAGCGGAACAATTACGCGATCAGTTGAAACCAGACGGATACCTCGAAAGTGAAATGGCGCGGGTGTTAAAATATTCCGTCCAAATTCCCGCCCGTCTCCCTGAAAATATCACCGACAAAGTGGATCGCGTGATGTTGCACCCCGTGTTCGGCTTGCCGATTTTTTTCGCCATTATGTACGCGCTGTTTCAAGGAATTTTCTTTTTTGGGCAACCGCTGCAAACAGGCATTGCGACGGTGTTCACTTGGCTGCGCGAAAGCCAGCTTGAACCGCTGTTGTCAGGATTGCCACTCGCGTGGCAGGGCTTGTTGCTGGACGGCGTGTTCAACGGTTTAGCCACCGTCATGGCATTCGTGCCGATTATCGTGTTGTTCTTTTTGTTTATGGCAACCGTCGAAGACAGCGGCTATTTGTCTCGTGCCGCGTTTTTAATGGACGCGCTGATGGCAAAATTAGGACTAGATGGACGTGGTTTTGTCATGTTGCTCATGGGATTCGGCTGCAATGTCCCCGCGCTGATGGGGACACGCGTGATGCGTTCGCGTGCCATGCGCTTGCTGACCATGTTAGTCATTCCATTCTCGCTGTGTTCAGCGCGCTTGCAAGTGTTCGTATTTATCACCGCCGCGTTGTTTAGCCCCACAGCCGCACCGCTGGTTTTATTTAGTCTCTATTTTTTCAGCTTTGCTGCCGCGATAGTCACTGCTTTGTTATTTAAAGGAAAATTTCAAAGCACCGAACCTTTTGTACTGGAATTGCCGCCCTATCGCTTCCCCACCACCCGCCAACTCATCATGCGTGGCTGGTTGGAAGTGCAACACTTTTTACGTCGCGCCACCCAATTTATCATCGCAGGCGTGGTGTTGGTTTGGCTGCTCACGCACATTCCCTTTAGCGCAGTCCCTGCCAGCCCCGACACCCTCGCAGGCATGATAGGCAGCGCGCTGCACCCCTTCTTCGCCCCCATCGGCATCACACCTGAACTCACCATCGCGCTGATTTTCGGTTTTGTTGCAAAAGAAATCGTTATTGGCTCACTCGCCGTGATTTACGGACTGAGTGGCGGCGAGCTGGGTCATGCTCTTGCCCAGCAGCTTGACTGGGTACAAGCCTACAGCTTTATGCTCTTCACCCTGATTTACACCCCCTGCCTATCCGCCATCGCGACGCTTAAAACCGAATCCCAAAGCAAAGCCTATACCCTGTTTAGTCTGGCATGGTCATTAGCACTCGCATGGGGCGTGAGTTTTGTGTTTTACCAAGCAGCGCGGGGGCTGGGGTATTAAACGGTTGATATTTGTTTTTTGTATCGCTACACTATACGGATGATTCGATCTTTTCAGCATAAAGGTTTGGAGCTGTTTTTCAAAACAGGGAGCAAATCCAAAATCCAACCGCATCATGAAAGCAAATTGCGCGCCCAGCTTTTTGCCTTGAACCGTGCCGTCAAACCTGAAGATTTGAATGCCCCAAGTTGGCGACTCCATGCGTTGTCGGGCAATTTAGAGGGCTATTGGTCGCTGACGGTAAATGCCAATTGGCGATTGATTTTTCGTTTTATCGGTTCCGATGTCGAGTTGGTCGATTATCTTGATTATCATTAGGAGTACAACATGGACATGTTCAATCCCCCGCACCCTGGACAAGTTTTGCGTGACTATTTGCCCGAAGGTATGCCCGTCACCGAAGCCGCAAAACGCTTAGGTGTCAGCCGAGTGGCGTTATCGCGGGTGCTCAACCAACGCGCTGCGATTTCAGCCGACATGGCATTGCGCTTAGAAGCCGCCCTACACACCAGCGCGTCAATGTGGGTCGGCATGCAAGCCGACTACGATTTATGGCAAGCCAGACAAAAGCCCGCGCCTAAAGTTGAGTGGGTGACGGGCTGGCGTGGCGTATATGCTTGATTCCCCCTCGCCGCTCCGCAACATTATCTGCTGAAGGAATTGTGTGACTGGAAAAATCGGGAATTATTCAAATTCACTTTGCCTTGACTTGGAAACCTCCATTGGAGAAAAACCAGCCATTTATAAAATCGCCGCGTGGCGGGGGGACATTCAGCAAGGCGAGGTGTTTCAAGGGAAATTTCGGGTGGATGCAGTTCAAGCTAAGCTGGATAAGTTGACCGATGGCGCGCCTTTTTTGTTGGGGCACAATGTGGTGCAGCACGATTTACCCCTGTTAAAGCGCGACTATCCTGATTTAACGTTATTGTCTTTACCCGTGGTCGATACCTTGGTGTTGTCGCCTATCGCCTTTCCACAAAATCCCTATCATCGTTTGGTCAAGGACTACAAAATCGTTCGTGATTCCCTCAATGATCCCTTGAAAGATGCGCAACTCTCCTTGCAATTATTTGAAGAACAGCGCAAAGCACTGGCTGACCTCGATACCTCTTCTCCTAATGAATTGCTGTGCTATCACTATTTGCTGACTTCTGCTCAAGGAAGTGGCTGGTCGCGCTTATTTATCAGTGCGCGGCAGACATTACGTTCACCCAGTTTGGGTGAAGTGAAGGAGGCACTTTATGCCATCGTAAAAGACAAAGTTTGTCGCACGCGTTTGCATCAATTGTTGCAAGAAGACCTGCTCAATCCCAGTTTGCATCTGCCGATTGCTTACGCACTGGCATGGTTGCGGGTGTCGGGTGGGAATTCCGTGCTGCCGCCGTGGGTGGGAATGCAATATCCCGCCACTCGCACGTTGCTCAAAGAATTGCGCGACCAACCTTGCAATCAGCCTGATTGTGCCTATTGCCAAACGACACACAATCCACAGGGGGAATTGCAACGCTACTTTGGATTCACCGAATTTCGTGCCGAGCCAGCCAATGCGCTAGGCGGTTCTTTGCAAGCGGACATTGTGACGACAGGGATGCGCGGGGAACATTTGTTGGCAATTTTGCCCACGGGCGGCGGCAAATCGCTTTGTTATCAATTGCCCGCGCTCAATCGCTATTGGCGAAATGGCAGCTTGACCATCATTATTTCGCCGCTGCAATCACTGATGAAAGATCAAGTCGATAACTTGATTAAACAAGGCATATCTTGTGCTGCGGCATTGAATGGCTTGTTAAACGTGTTGAACGGCGCGATGTCTTAGAAAAAATCAGATTAGGCGACATAGGTATTTTGTTGGTTTCGCCCGAACAATTGCGCAACAAAAGTTTTAGAGAAGCGATTCGTTATCGTCAAATTGGCGCGTGGGTGTTTGATGAGGCACATTGTTTGTCCAAGTGGGGACAAGACTTCCGCCCTGATTATTTGTATGCGTCTCGGTTTATCAAAGAACAGCGCGGCGATGAACTTCCGCAAATCGCTTGTTTTACCGCGACCGCCAAAATCGAAGTCATTGCCGATTTACGCAGTCATTTCAAAGAAAATTTGGACATCGAGCTGCAAGTGTTTGAAGGTGGGCATGAAAGAAATAATCTACAGTACCAAGTGGTCAATACTACCAGCCAAACAAAATTTAGCCTAATTCATCAATTAGTTGAGAGTGAACTGAAATCAACCGATGGCGGCGCGATTGTCTTCGCGGCAAAACGCAAAAGTGCCGAAGATATTTCCGCTTTTTTGAAGGAGATGAACTGGTCGTGTGAGTTTTTCCATGCAGGGATGTCTGGGGAAGTCAAAAAACAGGTGCAACAAAATTTTATCAACGGTAATTTGCGCGTAATTGTGGCGACCAATGCCTTTGGTATGGGGGTAGATAAGCCCAATGTGCGTGCCGTGATTCATGCTGAAATCCCTGGGTCTTTGGAAAATTATTTGCAAGAAGCAGGACGGGCTGGGCGAGATCGAGACCAAGCACGCTGTATTTTGCTGTATGACGAAAATGATGTGGAAGTGCAATTTGGTTTGGCTGCACGCTCGCAGCTTAGTCGCAAAGACATTGCCGAGATATTGCAGGTTTTACGCAAAAAAGCGAAAAAGGCCAAAGAAGGCGTTGTGGTGGTGACAGCGGGGGAAATTCTAGCGGATGACGATCAGGCATCCAGCATTGAGGCGGATAGTCGAGATGCAGATACCCGCATCAAAACAGCTATTTCATGGTTAGAGCGCGCTAGATTGGTACAGCGCAATGAGAATGAAACACGTGTTTTTCCTGCCAGCTTGAAAGTCACCAATATGCAGATGGCTGAAGACAAGCTCAAAGGCGCAGATTTGTCGCAACAGATGCGCGAAGATTATTTAAAAATCATTCGGTTGTTGATGAATGCCGATGCCACGGAAGGTGTTAGCACGGATGAATTGATGTTGCAAACAGGGCAATCCAGCGAAGCGTGCGTGCGCGTCCTGCAACAAATGGAGAAGCTGGGAATTCTGAGTAATGACCTTGTGATTACGGCGCGTTTGCGGAAAGGGGTGGTGAATCCCTCGCAAGATATTTTCTCACAAACGGCGAGCGTTGAACGGGCTTTGCTGGATTTGTTGCCCGAACTCGCGCCTGATGCTGACTCAACGCAGTGGCAAGAGTTAAATTTGCGCCATTTGTGTCAAGGCGTAAAGGATGGGTGCAATCAGGAAATTTTGATTGAAGATTTGCTGATGTTGTTGCGGGCAATGAGTCAGCCATTTGGCAACGGCGAGGCAGATCGAGCCAGTCTGGAATTAAAGAAAATTACCCGCGAACACTATCAGGTGAAATTGCGGCGCACTTGGACAGCCATCAAAGCCATTAGCGAAAAAAGACAGGTTGTGGCGCAAAGTTTGCTGCTTTGTTTTCTGGGTAAATTGCCCAGTGATGCACGGGGTGCGGAGCTATTAGTGGAAAGCAAAGCGGGTGAGTTGTGCGAGCATTTGCGCACCGATTTTACCTTGGCAGGGCAGTTGAAAGATGAGGCGAAAGCCTTGGAGCAAGGCTTGCTGTATTTGGATCGCATCAAAGCCATTCAATTGGATCGTGGGCGCACGGTGTTCCGATCCGCCATGACCATAGCGGTGATTGCCGACGAAAGCAAGCGTGGCTTTCGGCAAAGCGATTACTTCGGTTTGCAGGAATACTACCAAGAACGCAATTTCCAGATTCATGTGATTCAGGAATATGCCAGTCTTGGATTGGAGAAAATGAATGTCGCGATGGCATTTATTGCTGCCTATTTCCGCGAACCTAAAGGCAACTTCATCAAACGCTATTTCGCCGCGCACGAAGAGTTGCTTAAGTTGGCAACCACGGGTGAATCTTTGCGTCGCATTGTGGATGATTTGAAACATCCGCTACAACAAGCGTTGGTCGCGGATAAAACTGACACTAATAAATTGATTCTCGCTGGGCCAGGCTCAGGAAAAACCCGTGTGATTGTGCATCGCGTGGCATATTTGCTGCGCGTCTTGCGCACCCCTGCTGACAGCATCATCGTGCTGACCTTTAATCGACTTGCGGCTTATGAAGTCCGCCGTCGGCTTTTTGATTTGGTTGGGAATACCGCATATGGCGTGACGGTTTTAACTTATCACGCGATGGCGATGCGCTTGACGGGTACGACTTTTCGCAGTTTAGCCGAATCGAATACCGCGAAAGAGGAAGATACGTTCGGCGAGATTATTCAGAATGCAATCAAGTTGTTGCAAAGTAAAAATCAAGCGGATGACGACACGGCGGATGATTTACGAGACCAATTGTTACGCGGCTATCGCTACATTTTGGTGGATGAATATCAAGATATTGATGCGGGGCAATACGAATTGGTCAGTGCCTTGTCGGGGCGCAGGTTGTTGGATAAGGATGTAAAATTGACCATCATGGCAGTGGGCGATGATGACCAAAACATTTATGAATTCCGCCACACCAGCAATGAATTTATTCAACGCTTTGAAGCCGATTATCAGGCAAAAACGGATTACCTCGTCGAGAACTACCGTTCGACGGGGTACATTATTGATGCTGCCAATCACATTATCAACGCCAATACCGCACGCCTGAAACAAGCCCATCCGATTCGCCTTAATTTTATGCGACAAGGCAATTCAATTGGCGGGCAGTGGGAAAAACTGGACATGCTTGCGAAAGGGCGAGTCCACCGCGTTTCTTGTCCCAATAATCCCAACATCCAAGCGCAAATGGCAATGGCAGAGGCGCGTCGATTGTTTGATTTGTCGCCCAATTCGGATTGGTCTGATTTTGCGATTCTGGCAAAAGAGCACAAGTTTTTGATGCCCATTCGTGCCTATTGCGAACTCAACCATATCCCTGTTGCGCATCTCGATAATGGCTTAGCCTTGCACCAAGTTCGAGAAGGGCAAAGGTTGATTCGTCTATTGCTTAAACCCCGACATCAACTTGAGCACCGAAAATCTTGGTTGCGTTGGGCAAATGTGCTTGTCGCCCAGCAAGCAGATAACCCGTGGTCGCAGATGGTGCAACAGTGCATTGCAGAATTTTGTTTGGCGTGGGATATAGAACGTATCCCCGCCAGTCAGTTGCTCGATTGGGTGTTCGAGTTTGGCAAGGAACAACGCCACGCCGTGGCAGGAAAATTAACCCTTTCAACCGTGCATGGCGCAAAAGGGCGGGAATTTGAACACGTGATCCTACTGGATGGCGGCTGGCAAGCTAAACCGAGTGAAACCGAACGGCGTTTGTATTATGTCGGTATGACGCGCGCCGAACAGACTTTGACCTTGTTTGAATTTGATCGGGCAGCGAATCCGTATAGTCCAAATTTGCAGGGTCAACCATGCGCCTGTGTCGCGGCTTATCGCAGTCCATCCATACCAAATTCTGCTCTGGATGTCACGTTTGTCGAGCTGGGTTTGAAAGATGTTTATCTGGATTTTTCAGGTCGACAATCTGCGGATAACAAAGTACACCAAGCAATTTCAGCCTTGGAAATAGGCGATGAATTGAAGTTGGTTGGGCGCGAGATTCAAACCATGCCTATCCGCTTGGTACACCCATTTTATAGGTAGTGACAATAATTCATATATCCGTTTGACACACTGAGTTATTGGCGGTAGCGTCCAATGGTATGAAGATAGAGCAACCAGAGACGAT
>JAQTTV010000067.1 GCA_028710565.1 Gallionella sp. | reverse complement strand
ATTCGAGGATCCCTTAACACGGAAAAATGCTCTAAAAAAACAGTTGCCATCTATTGCCCTCAATAAAAATGTTTGAGATGACATATTAGCTCATTGTTTGTTATGTGGTTTTAATGCGTTTGCCCTGGGGGTGAGATTTGCCAAACTGATGTTTTGCAGTGTTTGCGCTAATAATGATGAAAATCTCGTTGTAGGCTTGCAACTGATATCCTTGGAAAGGATTAGACCCTGACGAGGGCGTATGTAATAATTCGCGATGATTGGTTTGGTAAAAATCAGTTCACTGCGCGACAGAATTCGATTCACATTCACGTTCATTCAATTTGGGAGTTTGTCATGAAAAATAGTCAGTTAATCTCTGTACCACTACCCACTCATTTGGAGCCGATAGGCGATGGCTCGTCGTTTCAAGACACCATTTATAATATGCTCACCAATGTGCAAGGCTTTGAAATTTTTGAGCAATATGAACTGATGTTTCTCGCCAAGCACATGAAAGTTTATCGTGTCCCTGCTGGCGTGACTATTTTCCAAGAGCGAGATAAAAATAGCCATTTGGGCATATTGGTCGAAGGGCGGATTTGCGTTTACAAAGAAGATAGCGAAGATGCGAATAAGCTGTTTGGCTTCGTGACGGAAGGCAGAATTTTCGGGGAAGTGTCGGTGATTGATGACCTGCCTTATTCTGCGAGCCTCATTACGGAATCGGATTCCACTATCTTGCTGATGAGCCGTGAAAGTTTCCGTCAGTGCATTGCGGACAACTCCATCATCGGGGTGCGCTTGCTCAAAGTCATCGCCCGCTTGCTTTGCGCTCGTTTACGTTCCACCAGCGGTAAATTGGCTGACTACATTGATGTGTAAGGAATTCTTTGATTACAGGCTATGAATGTAGTCGAAAAATGAACGCCAATTAGTTTGCGAGAGACTAAAATCATCCTCGATCATCCTACGTGATCGAGGATGATTTGCAGTCAACGGAACGCTTTTTTCAAACTTATCCAGCCTATGACCAGTTTTTCCAGCCATCGCTTATCGCTGCAATCCCTTAAACAGTTGATGTTGATTGCGCTTATTGCGTTGCTGCTCACTGCTTGCCAAAGCACCATGCAGAAAATCGCTGATTGCAAAGCGGGGGATTGGAATGCCATAGGCTATAAAGACGGTTATGCGGGGGTGTTGCAAAATTTTGAGGAACACCGCACTTTTTGTAGCCGCCATACGGATGCGAGTCAGCCAGCAGATGCCGCCGCAATTTACCAAGTGGCTTGGGCAAAAGGAGATTGGGCGGCGTGGGCAGAAAAAGGGCAGGTGGATGGGCGGAGTTTCCTGCCGTTAACCCAAGTGGAAAGCTACAGTGCGAAAATCCCCAAAGACCACGCGCCTGTCAATCGTCCCGCTTATGAATCAGGTTGGTTAGTCGGCAATGCTGCGTTTTGGCAAGATGTGGGGCGAGTATCGGGCAGTGTGGGCGAGAGCTTGGCGCAAAAGGAAAACCATCGGGCGGATGCGGCGGCGCGGCAGATTCGCTTTGATGAGGCGGCCTATGACAGCGGTTGGCAGATGGGCAATCGCCTGTATTGGCAGAACGCGGGGTATCAGGATGCGCATAACGGCATCGCCGATAGCAATTTAACCACGCGCGCCGCCGCTGCCAAAACAGCGGGATTGTTGGTGCAAGCGGATGCGTATCGAGCGGCTTGGAATGCGGAAATTCCGAATTATTGGAAAACCTTGGGCGAGCAGGACGCAGTGTCTGGTAAAGATTTCGCCATGCGTCGTGCTGAGGCCCAGCGCAGCGGTCTTAAAATTTTTGAAGCCGAATATCAGCAAAGTTGGGAAACGCGCTTGGCGGCATATTGGACGCAAGCGGGCAATGAGGACGGCTTCGGGCATCCGTTTTTGCTTGAAGATCGAATCGCTCATGCGGCGCAAAATCGGGTGTTCGTGATTGCTCGCACGCGGGAGCTTTACACCAATGCGTGGGAGCTGCAAAACACCCGCTATTGCAATGTCGATGATGCGTTTGCCCGTGGGCGACGCAACGAGCGCATGGCGATTGAGGTGTGCAAACCCAATGTGCAAGGTCAGATCAAACGCGCTTATCTCAGCGGTCAAGATTACGAACTCACCACCGCCAAACACAACCGCGCCCATGCCGAAGTCGATGAATATGCCCGTCGCGTGCGCGATGCCCGTGCGAGGTTAGAGCACATCAACCGTGACATCGCAGGTCATTTTGCTGATAAAAAACGCGTCATCAACGCCGAAACCTTACGTGAAGACAAACAGCATGAAAACGAACGCCATCAGTTAGAGGAACAACTCGAACGCGCCGAACAGCAGCTCGCCGAAGCCCGCCGACGGGAAGAAATGTTGGAACAACAACTGCTTAAATTGAAGCGGGATATTTATTGAGTCGCAATGTGGCAGGGTTGAACGATGTGAAGCTCAACAAATGCCGTCCTACACGGGCTGCTTTAGTGTTTTCCATTCGTCCGTCAATAGACCTGAAAATCCCCAGTCCTCCTCATTTATTTCTTGAATAACGATATGCGTGTGTTCTGGTTTTTTTCCGAGTACGCGCACAAGCGAATCGGTGATGTCCTTAACCAGTTGAGCCTTCTGCTCTCTCGTGGCTCCCCGAGTGATTTGGATATTTACGTATGGCATGTTGTGACTCTTTATTCAGCAACGTAGGGTGCAATAAGCGAAGCGCATTGCACCAATTGTTTGATTACACAATGAATTTATACGGCGCAATAACGATTGCGCCGTACGCGGGCTATGTTCGTTGTCCCCACGTAGGTTGGGTTGAGCGTCAGCGAAGCCCAACAAAGTACGCGATAAACGTTGGGCTTCGTACCTCAACCCAACCTTGTATGATTGAATTTGCTGAAATGCAGTATAAAAGAGAAGTAAAAGTTTTACGTTTCACAGGGAAGGCCGTCCCAACCTGAGGACTGGTTTTTAACCAGAGCCTGTTCGTAGA
>JAQTTV010000023.1 GCA_028710565.1 Gallionella sp. | reverse complement strand
GTTGATCCCGTACTGCTCGGATAACGCGCACACGCTCGCTTCAGACCTTTGAATTTTTGCTCGCACAACGTGCGTAGTCGTGGCTGTGCCGTGTAATACTTGTCCCATCTCTTTTCCTCTTTAAGTTCGGTATATAATACACCGCTTAATGATGGGACTAAACAATTACTACCCTGAAAAAGAACATGAAACCCAAAGTCATAGCCGCATTTGACAAGTTGATCCTGCGCAAACGCAGCATTATCGAAACCATCAACGACCAATTGAAAAACACCTTCAACCTTGAACACTCTCGTCATCGTTCATTGAGAAACTTCGTCGTCAATGCCATCGCCTGCCTGGTCGCTTATTCCTATCAGAAAAAGAAACCTTCCCTCAATATCAACCATGCCGATTTGCTACCATTTGTGCAATAAAATTAGATCGAACTGAGGTTATTTTAGGTTGAATTGAGGTAGGCTAGGATGAAGCCCCAACCAATTTCCGTAAGAGACAACGTATTGGAATACACTTTTTTGTCAGTTAGATTTAAACCCAAATGAAAAAATCTGCTCATCCCGCGCCCATTCATCGCCTCGCACTGCGCGTGCGCGAGGTGGGGCAATTGTTCAACTCCATGGATCCCACGCCGTTTTTGAACAAGGATCTCGATCCTGCGGCAGAGGTCTTTATTGAATCGTGGGCGGCGGGTTATTCCACCGACAGTCGTTTCCACATCACCATCCATTTGGAAAAATTACCGCCTGAGCAAGACCCCTCCGAGATGTTGACGGGCGCGATCCACAATCACTTCGCCTTCAAAGCCGAACGCACGCGGCGCGTGTTGCGGGATTTGCTGCTACAGGGGCGCATCAGCTTGCTGATCGGCTTGGTGTTCGTGTCCTTGTGTTTATTGGCAGCCGATGTTATCGACAAATTCGGCGCGCACACAGGCACCAGCATCGCCCGCGAAAGTTTAACCATCGTCGGCTGGGTTGCCATGTGGCGACCCATGCAAATTTTCCTCTACGACTGGTGGCCGCTGTGGCGACAAGTCAAACTCTATCAACGCCTAAGCACCGCGCATATTCAGGTGGTGGAGGGGAAGTAGGCGGAAATATCTGCGGTGGCCGTAATGCAAGGCACATTTTCGGTTAGACTTCGCGAATTCGGTATTTGACTTTTGTGGTTTGGGTTCGCGAGTGGGTTTATCTTTGCAGTGATTAAAGTGTTTGGGAGTAGATATGTTGATAAGTATGAAAATCGAAAAGTTGTTTGAAATTTTCGATTATGACATTGAATTTAAAACAGAAGGTGTGACCATCCTAACGGGGCCGAATGGCTATGGGAAAACAACCGTTTTGAAAATACTGGATGCTCTGGCATCGAAAAATATGTTCTTTTTTTCGCGGCTGCTATTTGAAATAATCATTCTGAACTTATCCAACGGCAGCACAATTAAATTAAAGCGGTTAGCAAAGGGTGAAATTGAAATCACGGTAAATAAACTAAAACCAACACGCTGGAACAGTAAGTCATTGGAACAGCTCGCTGAAAGCTTGCCATTTTTTCAGAGAATGGGTAAATCTAGATGGCGAGACAGGCGAACGGGTGAGCTTTTAGATAGCGATGCCTTGCAGCAACGAATCAGCCTGGAATTTCCTGATGGGGAAGGGGAAAGATTGACTTTGTTTCCTGAGATAGGAGGGGAGTTTCGTAATACTTGGTCTAAGCAGATTGAAATTCCTGCTGTTTATTTTATTCGTGAACAACGTTTGTTGCGTCCTGTATCAAGCAATAAAATGGGATCAAAGCAACGACGTTTTGATTCTCACTCATACGAATTCAATGAAGAGGATATGAGTGTATTCAGTAACACGGTTGAAGAATACGCAAAGGAACTTCGTGAAAGCATTCAAAATACACTAGCAAAGTCATCACAAATTACGCAGAAGCTGGATAGTAGTTTTCCTCGTCGCCTCTTTGACCAAGCAAATGGAATATCTGAAGAAGAGTTTAAACAACGCTTTGATGTGGTAAAGGAAATCCAAAAAGCACTTGGTGAGTATGAGATCTCTGATATTAAAGAGGATACGCATCCGACCTACAAAGAAGAGAACGCTAAGGCGTTGCATGTTTATATTAATGACGCAGAGCAGAAATTAGCTGTATTTTCTGAGTTGCTTGATAAGTTGAAGGCCTTCACTAATATATTGAATGAACGGCGATTCACATTTAAACGTATTGCCATTTCCAAAGAAGAAGGCTTTAAATTCACAACAGAACAAGGTAAATCTTTGGCCTTAAGCGATTTGTCTTCGGGTGAACAACAAGAAGTTGTATTACTTTACGAATTGTTGTTTAAAGTCAAAGCTGGCACGTTGGTTTTGATTGATGAACCAGAACTTTCTCTGCATGTTGTTTGGCAAAAACAATTTTTAGATGACCTTTTTAAAATCATTGCGTTGCAGAAAATTAACATTGTCATCGCGACGCACTCTCCTCAAATCATTAACAACCACTGGGATTTGACTATTGACTTAGAGGATTTGCGTAATGCTGAAGCATCTAAGTGAAATCGATACCATTGGCGAAATTCGGCAATCAAGTAGGCATCCGCTTGGAAAGACTTATGTGTGGGTTTTGGTTGAGGGCATTACTGACCAAAAACTCTATGCAAAACTGTTGGATAATAGTCATTGCAAAGTTGAAATAGTACATGGCGGTGGTGTTCAAAAATTGCGTGAGACAATGTTGGTTCTTATCCAAGAATCTGACAAGCTCATCGGCATTCGAGATGCTGATTTTTTGCATCTCGAACATCAGCAAGAAAGCATAAATGGTTTATTCCTGACCGATGCACACGATGCAGAAATGATGTTGTTTGCTTGTGATGCAGTGTTTCAACATTTGCTTGCAGAGTACTTACCCAACGCAACGAAGCAATTTGAAGTATTACGTGAAAGGTTGCTGAATTCCTTGGCATTTGTGAGCAGCATTCGATGGCTCAATCATGCCGAAGATTTGACACTCAAACTTGAAGACATCGGACTGGCTGATTTTTATGATGCCGTCAATTTGGCGTTAGATAAAGAACGCTGCATTCAGAATGTGGAAACCCGTTCACGCAATAAAAAACGCAACATCCACGCGGCAGAAATCGAAGCAAAAATTCAGGGTGTGCAAAATTATTACAACTTATGCAACGGGCATGATGTTGTAAAAGCCTTTGCCTTGCACCTAACCGCAAAAAACAAAAAGGGCATCAAGGACGAAGAAGTCGCTCGTGCCTTGCGTATCGCCTATCGAAAAGAAGATTTTGCCACAACCGCTTTGTTCGCTAGCTTAAGAAATTGGGAAATGCGAACAGGCTACAAGCTGTTTCGCCCTTCTTAAAAGTCGTATTACCTTAGATCTATCACCATGACCAAACCCACCCACACTCCCATGATGCAGCAGTATTTGGGCATCAAAGCTCAGCATCCCGATATGTTGTTGTTTTATCGCATGGGGGATTTTTATGAGTTGTTTATGGGGGATGCGGAGCGGGCGGCGAAGTTGTTGGACATCACGCTGACGCAGCGCGGTTCGACCAATGGGCAGCCGATTAAGATGGCGGGCGTGCCGTATCACGCGGCGGAAGGATATTTGGCGCGGTTGGTGAAGTTGGGCGAATCGGTGGCGATTTGTGAGCAGATTGGCGACCCCGCGACCAGCAAAGGCCCTGTGGAGCGCAAGGTGGTGCGCATCGTCACCCCTGGGACGCTGACGGATTCGGCGTTGTTGGAGGAAAAGCGCGACAGTTTGTTGATGGCGGTTTATGCGCAGCAGAACAAGTTGGGCTTGGCGTGGTTGAATTTGGCTTCGGGGCAGTTTTGGGTGTGCGAAACGGGGCTGGATAATTTGGCGGCGGAGTTGGAGCGTTTGCAGCCGTCGGAGATTTTGCATGTTGAAAACAGCCGCGTGCAGATTGCTCATACTGCCGTGTGCAAACCTTTGCCTGAATGGCATTTTTCACAGGACACGGCGCGACGGGCGTTGTGCCAGCAATTTGCAACCATGGATTTAGCGGGATTTGGCTGCGCGGAAATGACCGTGGGCGTGGCGGCGGCGGGGGCATTATTGGGCTATGCCAAATTGACGCAAGGACAAACCATTAGTCATATCAATGGTTTGCAGGTGTATCGCACCGATGCATTTGTGCGCATGGACGCAGCGACGCGGCGCAATTTGGAAATCAGCCAGACCTTGCGCGGCGAACCTGCGCCGACCTTGTTTTCTTTGCTGGACACTTGCGCCAGCAACATGGGCAGCCGTTTGTTGCGTCATTGGCTGCATCATCCGTTGCGGGATCGTACGGTGCTACGGGCACGGCTGACAGCCGTAGAGCAGCTTTTACTCCCCTCTCCCGCAAGCGGGAGAGGGGTTGGGGGAGAGGGTGTTCTGCGTGGAAACAACCCTCTCCCTAGCCCTCTCCCACAAGTGGGCGAGGGGATACGTGACTTGGGTGGTAGGAAGGGTGTGTTTAGCAAGCCCCTGTTTGAGTTAGTCCACACCCACCTTAAATCCGCCGTGGATGTGGAACGCGTGACGGCCCGCATTGCTTTGCGCTCGGCACGTCCACGTGATTTGTCGGGCTTGCGCGATACCTTGGCGATGTTGCCCGCGTTGGTTGCTACGCTTGCTGCCGTGCCCGACCGATTGGCGGCATTGGCAAGCGATTTGCAGCTTGACCCCGCCTTGTCCGCGCTGTTGCAATCCGCCTTGCGCGCCGAACCCAGCACGGTGTTGCGCGAAGGCGGGGTGATTGCCGATGGGTTTGATGCTGAACTAGATGAGCTGCGCGGGATACAAAACAATTGCGGCGATTTCTTGTTGGCGTTGGAAACCCGCGAGCGGCAGCGCACGGGGATTGCGACCTTGAAAGTCGAATACAACCGCGTGCATGGTTTTTATATCGAGGTGTCACAGGCGCAAAGTGTGAATGTGCCAGACGATTATCGCCGTCGCCAAACCTTAAAAAACGCCGAACGCTATATCACGCCTGAGCTGAAAGCCTTTGAAGATAAAGCCCTTTCCGCCAATGATCGCGCGCTTGCCCGCGAAAAGTATTTGTATGAACAATTGCTGGATGCACTCGCTCCGCAGATTGCCACTTTGCAACAACTCGCCGCTGCGTTGTCGGAATTGGATGTGCTGTCGTGTTTTGCCGAACGCGCCTGTAGTTTGAATTTCAACGCGCCAGAATTCACCGACGCGCCGCATCTGCATATCGTGCAAGGGCGGCATCCCGTGGTGGAAACCCAAGTCGAGCAATTCACCGCCAACGACACACGCTTAGTCCCGACGCGCCAGATGTTGCTCATTACGGGGCCAAATATGGGCGGTAAATCCACCTACATGCGCCAAGTCGCACTGATTGCCTTGTTGGCGCATGTCGGCAGTTTTGTCCCCGCGCAGCAAGCGACGTTGGGCGAAATTGACCAGATTTTTACCCGCATCGGCGCGTCGGATGATTTGGCCAGCGGGCGTTCCACCTTTATGGTCGAAATGACCGAAGCTGCCCATATTTTGCACAATGCCACGGCAAAAAGTCTGGTATTGGTCGATGAAATCGGGCGCGGCACTTCGACGTTTGATGGGTTAGCACTCGCTTATGCCATCGCACGTCATTTGTTGGAAACCAACCGCAGCTACACCTTATTCGCCACGCATTATTTTGAACTCACTCGCCTCGCGGACGAGTTCCCGCAACTCGCCAACGTGCATCTGGCGGCGGTGGAACACCAACACCGCATCGTGTTTTTGCACAGCGTCAACGACGGCGCGGCGAGTCAAAGTTATGGCTTGCAAGTCGCCGCCCTCGCGGGTGTGCCGCCTGCGGTGATTAAAATTGCCCGCAAACAATTGCGTACCTTGGAACAAAGCAGCGCGGCACATCATCCGCAAGGTGATTTGTTCAGCATGACCGCTCCTGTTGAAGCGATAGATTTACCCGAAATCCCCGAAGATCACCCCGCGATCGCCGCGCTTAAAGAATTGCAACCTGATGACTTAACACCGAAAGCCGCGTTGGCTTGGTTGTATGAATGGAAGACAAGGGTGTAAATTCGTGATCTGCAACAGGTCAAATAGGCTGCTAAAGGCTGGAATTTGGGATGTTTTCGGTTCGTGCGGTTTGTCTGCCGCGTCTATACCGCAATACAAATTTAAGAATTGAGGTTTATTTAGGCTGTTTTGCCGCTCAGTAGCAGGCGCGAATTGTGTAGTCGATGTTAGAATGACTACCTGATTGTGACGGGTGGGTAGGTAGCGGAGTCGTTAACCACTTGTAATTTAGGATGAACCTGTTGGTTCAGTTCACACCACGTTTAATGGGGAAGACATGACAAATTTTAAATATCTCTCGTTGTTATTGGCCAGTAGTGTATTGCTGGGCTGTGCCTCTAGCGCGTCACGCCAACCTGCCCCCGTGTATGAATCGGGGCAGGTGGTGAATAGTGCCAATCGTGCGCCGACAAACAATACAACACGACGCAATCCAGCACCGATTCTAGATCGCGGTCAGGTTGTCAATGACCCACAACGCAACTCTTGGAACACCCCAGCAAGCGGCAATGCCGCGCCTAGAACGCATGTCGTGCAAAGAGGCGAAACTTTGTATGGTGTGGCCAGAATGTATAACGTGGATCGTCAAGATTTAGCTGACTTAAATGATATGCCCAGTAATGCGCCGTTGGCGATAGGTCAAACATTGGTACTGCCAGCTAACGATACTCAACCGAATAATGTGGTCGCACGACCTGATGTGGTGGTCAGTAGTGCGCGTACTGTGCCATTAAAAACCCAACCTGCGGCGGTTAAAAATAGTTATAACGCAGCCACAGGTGCAGTGGTGAGAAAAACACCAACTGCTCCAACAGGAAAAACTGCCGTGGATCCAGCGGATGAGTCGCTGCAATGGGTCGTGCCTGCTGAAGGTCAAATTGTAGGCGGTTTCTCTGAAACAGGTCCGCAAAAAGGTTTGGAGTTTTTTGGGGAGTTTGGTTCTCCTGTGTTAGCCAGTGCAGGTGGCGAAGTGGTGTATAGCGGAACAGGCTTGCGTGGTTATGGCAAGCTGATTTTGATTAAACACAATGGCACGTACATTACTGCTTACGCGCACAACAGTCGTTTATTGGTAAAACAAGGTCAGATGGTGACGGGTGGTGAAAAAATTGCTGAAATGGGCAATACCGACACCAATCGCGTCAAGTTGTACTTTGAAATCCGTCGCTTCGGCAAGCCTGTTGATCCTAGCAAATACTTGCGTCTGAACTAAGTGATTCCCCTTAGCGTCGTCAATCACGATCGTGACAGCGCAGGGTTGCAGTATGTTTACCCTGTGGTGTCGCGTCGGGCGGGCGGTGTATCGGTCGGCATCAATCTAAATACCAACAATGCCTGTAATTGGCGTTGTTTGTATTGCCAAGTCCCTCATCTCACCCGTGGCACCGCGCCAGCGGTTGATCTCGATCAGCTTGAACACGAATTGCGCACTTTTTTGCAAGAATTGCTGCATGGCGATTTTATGCAAACACGTGTCCCTGTTGAGGCGCACCGTATCAACGATATTGCTTTGTCGGGCAATGGTGAACCCACCAGTGCTGCCGAGTTTTCTCAAGTCATCGACCTGATTGCGCAAGTAAGACGCGATTTTGCCTTGCCTGAAACCATCAAAACGGTGTTAATTACCAATGGGAGTTTGCTGCATCGTCCTGCGGTACAACAAGGTGTGCGTACCTTGGCGGGGCTACAAGGTGAAGTGTGGTTTAAGCTGGATAGAGCCAGTGCAACGGGTATGTTACAAGTCAACGATACGCAAAGCTCGCTTGATAAAGTGCGAGAGCATCTGATTACGGCAATCGCTTGGTGTCCCACGTGGTTGCAAACTTGTTGGTTCGCGCTGGATGGCGAGCCACCTTCGCTTCAAGATGAAAACGATTATGTGCAGTTTGTGCAAGCCTTGAGCAATGAGGGGCATAAGCTGCAAGGGGTGTTGCTATACGGTTTAGCGCGCCCATCGCTTCAAGCTGAAGCACCGCGTTTATCTGCCCTACCTCGCAGTACGTTGGAAGGCTTTGCCGCCAGAATAGAAGCACTCGGTTTGATTGTTAAAGTTTCTTCGTAATGGTTTTATGCAACGAACCGCCATCCACAAAAAGTTGGATTATCTTGCGGCAAATCTGCTTTTTGCGGGTTTGGAAAATAGATGAAGTTCCATCGGGCTGGGGTCAACCTAGCCCGTAGAGAATGTAGCAATAGCACTTCAATAGATAAAATATGGGGCGTATCACCTTTCAGGAGGTTCTATGAACAAGCACTATCTCTCCCTATTGGGCACATTATTATTGGTGGCGTGTGCGAGCACTACTTCCCGCTCTTCTTCTACGCTAGGCTATCTCGCGGGGGAAGGTGTTCCTTCCGCTGCCGTGGATGAATTAGTGGATATATACAATATTCCTGACGCGGTGCCGAAAGATGAGCCCTTGCACCCTTTCGCCAATCTTCCCTATACGATGTTTGGTAAAAGTTACACCCCGATGCTGAGCGCGGTTGGCTATAAAGAGCGTGGCATTGCTTCGTGGTATGGCACAGGATTTGAGGGGAACATTACGTCCAGTGGCGAAGTGTGCGAGTTGTATACCATGACGGCAGCACACAACCTCTTGCCCATCCCCAGTTATGTGCGCGTCACACATTTGGGCAATGGCAAGTCTGTCGTGGTCAAAATCAATGATCGTGGACCATTTCGCGATGATAGACTCATCAACTTATCTTATGTTGCCGCCAAAAAACTGGACATGATAGAACTGGGGACTGCGGAGGTCGAAGTGGAAAGTGTGATGCCCGATTCTCGTCCTTTACTGAATCGCTACCCTCAAAATTGGTGATAAATTTTTAGGAAAACGCTGATTAAATCCGCTCACCCTGAGCCGTGAGCTTGTCGAACGGTCGAAGGGGTGGCGGATTTAACACACTGATTTTATTAAATCTTCCGTTCATGGTTCGACAGGCTCACCACGAACGGAAGATTTAATCAGCGTCTCCTTAGCTTACCCCGCTTGTGATGAGTGTTCACTTCAGCAACTTGTGTAAGCAGCGATTCCCTCGCCCACTTGTGGGAGAGGGGCTGCAAATTCAATGGTGCGTATTTATTCCTTTTTACCGCCCAGCGGACGATATACGAATCTGTCACGTCCACAATTCCCTGCTGGTTATTCCAAAATAGGCAAACTGGGTTTGTATGATATTGCACTGCGAATGGTAGGGGTAAGTTAAACTAGCCGCCCTACGTTTCCCAGCAAAGGCGTTTCATGCACTACACAGGTCAACATTTACTTTGGCTCGTCGGCAGTTTATCGCGAGTATTTCGCTTACCATTTGATGCGCAACTGATCCGTCAGCAATTTCCACCTCCCTATTCGCGCACCGCTCTGCTCAATGCCTTGCAAGCCTTGGATTTCAAGGTGGGTGAATTGCATTTGAGCGACACGGGAACAGCGGAATTGGCGCGGATTCCCTATCCTGTGGTGGCGTTTGTGCGGGTGGCTGAGCAAACCGAACCAGCCGTGCCTAGCGATGAAATTGCGCCGCCCGATCCCACGATTCCTGTGCTGTTGGTTAAAGCCGATACCGAGCGCGTGCTGTTTTTCCGCCCCAATGCCGAACAGCCCGAAACCCTCCTGCTCTCCGAATTTACCCAACATTTCCGCAGCGATATTCTGCTGGTGGCACGCGAGACCGCGCAAAGCAGCGATGATCTTGAAGCCGCGCAGTCTGCGCAGTCAGCCGAGCAAACCGCGCAAGCTCCCTTTGGTTTCCGCTGGTTTATCCCCGAATTGATGAAACACAAACGCATTTGGCGCGATGTGCTGCTGGCTTCGCTGGCGATTCAATTGGTCGGGCTGATTACCCCGTTGTTTACCCAAGTGATTATCGACAAAGTGATTGTGCATCAAACCCAAAGCACGCTGATTGCCGTGGCGGTGGGGCTGGTGATGTTTATGTTGTTCAACAGCGCGATGACTTGGTTGCGGCAGTATTTTGTGTTGCACACGGGCAATCGCATTGACGCGGTGCTGGGCAGTCAGGTGTTTCGCCATTTGCTGCATTTGCCGCTGCCGTATTTTGAGCATCGCCCCACGGGCACACTGGTGGCGCGGCTGCACGGGGTGGAAACGGTGCGCGAATTTATTTCGGGCGCGGCGGTGAGTTTATTGCTGGACTTGCCGTTTTTGCTGATTTTTTTGGCAGTAATGTTTTGGTATAGCTGGCAGCTGACCTTGATCGCGTTGCTGATGTTGTCGCTGATTACCGCCCTGAGCTTCGCCGTTACGCCCGCGCTGCGCGACAAACTCAACCATCAATTTTTGTTGGGTGCGAAAAACCAAGCCTTTGTCACCGAATATGTGGCGGGGATGGAAACGGTGAAGTCCTTGCAAATGGAACCCGTGCTGGAACAAAAGTATGGCGAAAACTTGGCGCAATATCTCGCCGCAGGCTTTGCCACGCGGCAATTGTCCAATAGTTACAACGTGGTGGCGAACGCGTTGGAGCAGATTATGACCCTGTCCATTTTGGTGGTGGGCGCGCTGTTGGTGATGAAAAATGACGGCTTTACCATCGGGATGTTAGTGGCGTTTCAAATGTTTGCAGGGCGGATGAGCCAGCCGATGTTGCGCTTGTCGGGCTTGTGGCAAGAGTTTCAACAGGCGGATATTGCGGTGAAACGCTTGGGCGATTTGATGGATTCTCCCGCCGAACCGCACGCTCTCGCCCCCACCCGTGCGCGCAGTAGCGTGGGCGGCAAGGTTGAACTGAAACAAGTCAGCTTCCGCTACAACGAACAACTGCCGTATTTGTACCGCAACCTCGACCTCACTTTGCACGCGGGCAAACTCACGGTGCTGATGGGGCCGTCAGGCTGCGGCAAAAGCACGCTTGCCAAAATGTTGCAGGGTTTTTATTGGCCTAGCGATGGCAGCATTTTGCTGGATGGCTACGACATTCGCCACCTCGCCGCCAATGAATTGCGCGCCAATTTTGGGGTGGTGCCGCAAGAAACGCGCTTGTTTGCAGGCACCTTGTACGAAAACCTTCAGCTTGCCAATCCGCACGCCAGCTTTGAAGAAATCGTCCACGCCTGCACCATGGCAGAAATCCACGCTGTGATTGAACAATTGCCGCAAGGCTACCAAACCCCCGTGGGTGAAAACGGCATCGGGCTATCGGGCGGACAACGCCAACGTATCGCCATTGCCCGCGCCTTGCTCAAACATCCCCGCGTGCTGATTTTTGATGAAGCGGTGAGCAATTTGGATCAAGCCACCGCCGAGCACTTTGCAGGTACGGTGAACAAACTCAAGGGCAAAGTGACCATGTTGTTTATCACCCACCAACTGCCCAAAGCCTTACAAGTCGATGCCGTGCTGAATTTCGGTCAACCCGAAGCCAGTGTGCGTGCGCCTGTTCAACCGTGATTGTGCCTGCCATGATGTTATTTATTCCCGTTCCCTTGATGCTCCCCCGTGGGTGCGAGTTGATTCGCACGCTTGTGAATTCACCCAGCCGTAGGTCGGGTTTTAACCCGACATGTCGGGCTGAAGCCCGACCTACCTTCCGTATTGCATGGCTCACCCTGTTACTCACAGCAAGCCATGCGCACGCCCTCACCCTCGCCGAAGCCATCGCCCTAGCGCAGCGCAATGATCCGACGTATTTGGCATCCCAAGCCAATGTCCAAGTCAATCGCGCCCGCGCCGATCAAGCATTTTCTCGACGCTTGCCGCAGCTCACCGCCAGCTTCAACAACAACAGTAATCAGCGCGATTACACCGCGTTGGGCAATCGCCCCAACCCTGTCTCCGAACGCTACAACAGCCGCGCCACGCAGCTCAATTTGACCCAACCGCTGCTGCACGTTGACAAAATCATCGCACAACACCAAGCCGACACCCAAGTCAGCCAAGCTGAATACCAACAACTTGCCGCTGAAAAAAACCTGCTGCTACGACTGGCACAAGCATGGCTGGAAACCCTGCACGCCCAAACTGCCATCCTCGCCAGTGACAGCAAAGTCCGCGCCAGCCAGCAAGAAATGGAATTGAGCCAAAAAGCCACCGACAAAGGCGTGATGTCGATCACCGAACGCGAAACCGCCCAGATGCGCCACGCCCAAGCCCTTGCCGAACAAACCGCCGCGCAAAATGAATATGAACTCAAACTTTCCACGCTGGAACAAATTATCGGCACGGACGAACACCCCCACGCCAGCGCGTTATCCGACCACTTGCTCACCCTCGCCCCCACGCCCTTGGCAGACTGGTTAGCAGAAGCCGAACAAAGCAACCCCACCGTCCTCGCCGCCCAACGCGCCTTGGAGGTTGCCGAACAAGAAGTACACAAACAACACGCAGGACACTTGCCCACCCTAGACCTGGTCGCCTCACGTAGCCAATCCACCCAAGGCTCAGGCATCACGGGCGGCGGCGCGGGCTTTCACAGCCGCATCGACAGCATCGGCGTACAACTCAATGTTCCATTGTACAGCGGCGGCGAACAAAATGCCAAAATCGGCGAAGCCCTCGCCCTGCGCGACAAAGCCAGCTACGAACTCGATGCCGCCCGCCGCACCACCCGCCTCAACATCAAACAAGCCTGGCACAACTGGCAATCCGCCCACGCCCGCCAACAATCAGGCAAACAAACCCTACAAGCCACCGAATTCGCCCTACAAGCCGCCACTGCCCAACGCACGCACGGGCTCAAAGCCGATTTGGATGTACTCCAAGCCCAACAACAACGCGACGAAGCCCAGCGCGATTGGCACAAAGCCCGCACCGAAATCCTGCTGAGCTATCTCAAACTGAAAGCAGAAACAGGGGAATTGACGGACGAGGAAGTGGCGGGAATAGTGGAGAAATAGGCTGGCAATAATCATGTATTTTACAAGCACCTTAATGACGTAAAAAATTTATGTGTTTTATGAAAACTGACTATTGACTGACAAAAACCTTAGGCGTAATGTGCCCTGTCCCTGATAAAAGGGTATATATTTTTAGTCGAATCATTCGCTGTATCGGGCACGGGCAAGGATGAGCTAAACGTCAGGCTGAATATCGTGGGCTGTTTCGTAGTGGACTGGATGATGCCGCGATTGCGGATATTCGACTGGCACTGACTCAGGGGCGGGGAAACGAACGATTCAGTGAAATCATGCGTGCGGCCGTCGGTGTGAGACGAGTGCAAAGCAAGCCAGTGCATACCGATGGTCAAGCACGACCAGCGTGAAAAGCTTGAAGATCAAAGTGATTTTAGGTTTGAACAGGAGAATTGAAATGCGAAAACATATTGCGTGCTGCCCCCTTTTAACCCAGCCCCGCTGCCGCCTATGCGCAAAGGCTACTCAAAGAGCCGTAATCAAGTTTTTGTAGGTGAGATTAGCGTAGCGTAATCGCACGAATTCCTCGCGCAGCGTCATTCAATCGAATTAACAGAAAGGCGGTAAATCATGGGCTTTGTCATCTTTATGGTAATTGGAGCATATCTTCTCATCTCGTTTGGCGTGATGGCGTGGGCAATCAGCTACGCGAAGAAAAGCGGCAAGGGCGCGATTCGTTGGGGGATGGGTGCAGCACTGGTGATGTTTTTAATTCCCTGCTGGGACTGGATACCCACGGTGGTGGTACACAAGTATTACTGCGAGAAAGAAGCGGGGTTTTGGGTTTATAAGACTTTGGAGCAGTGGAAGGTGGAGAATCCTGGGGTGATGGAAACGTTGGTGGAAAATCCAATCTCTATTAAGCATGTCGGCAATGGTAATGACTTCACAGACACTATAGAACTTAATCAGAGGTTTGCGCATGTGCATAGATTTAAAGGACCGTTAAAATTTAACTTATGGCGAATAGAAACAGAAATACGAGATATTAAAAATGGCGAGGTGATTGCTCGTGAAATTGATTTCTCAACATCACAAGAGCGACGACGGGCAGGATGGTCTGGATGGAAGTTTTGGTTGGACAGTGAACGATGCAGCGTTGAAAGTCATAGAGATAATGGATCGTTTGGGAAAATTACTACTCAATTTGGAGGGGCTATAAAATGAACACAATTACATCTTTATTCCAACAAGCACAACTTGCCGAAGCTGCATATGCGAATTTTTTCGACAAGGTTGGAAACCTGATAATAGATAAGGCTGGTGTGGTGACGGCTCTCGTCAATAACGATTTTTCCCAAGCCCAAGCCGCCGCCTTCGTCGCCGACTGGACTGTCGTGGATCAATACACTGCCACAGGTTGGTACGGAGCCACATGGATAGGCGGCACTGGATTTTCCGCAACGCTCTTCAAGAACAAGACGGGGCAATACAACCTTTCAATCCGTGGCTCAACGGCAGCAAACGATTTTCTGGCGGATACCACGTTGATTTCCAGCAACGGTATCGCCGTCAATCAAACGGTGGATATGTACAACTACTGGCAGCGTCTCACGCATCAAGGGACATACACTGTTGCCAAGCTGACACTCATGTCAGCAGAAAGCACCATTCTTGGAGCCTTTGGCGGCTTCGGCAGCGTACTTGGAGTTCCATGGGCAACCATCCCGCAAACGGCATTGGAATATGTGTTGGGTATAGGTGTGCCCTTTGACCCCGTGAGTGCGCCTTACGATGTGGCGCGCGCTTTTTTCAATGCGGCGGGCTATGTCGTGGAGGGTGGCAATGTGTACAAGATCGAGTCGGACACATCCACCAACTTCTATACCGATCCCGCCGATCCCCGTCGTGTCGGCATTAACGTCCCTGGACTTTCCAGTGTCAATGTGGACGGACACAGTTTAGGCGGGCATTTGGCGATGGCATTTTCTCGGCTGTTCCCTAGCGCAACCAACAGCGCAACGGCGGTGAATGGTTTGGGGTTCACGATGAGCGATGCAGCGAACGATGCCGATTATGTCATTGCAAGGCGGGCAACATAATGGGCTTGGTCATATTCATGGTGATGGGAGCGTATCTTCTCATCTCGTTTGGTGTGGTGGCGTGGGCAATCAGCTATGCGAAGAAAAGTGGCAAGGGCGCGATTCGTTGGGGGATGAGTGCGGCACTGGTGATGTTTTTAATTCCCTGTTGGGACTGGATACCCACAGTGGTGGTACACAAGTATTACTGTGAAAAAGAGGCGGGGTTCTGGGTTTATAAGACGTTGGAGGAGTGGAAGGCGGAGAATCCTGGGGAGATAGAGGGGCTGGTATCCTATAACAGAAATCCTAGCGGATTTAATGTTAGCTGGCCTTTCCAATATGAGCTAACGAATGACGGACATACAAAGAAAATTATCAGCCATATAAACGAGCGTTTTGATGTGCCATCCACCCAACAAGACATATCCGACCTTTTTCCAATTATTCGCGAAGAAAATTTACTCTGGGACAAAAATAAAAACCAAGTAATAGCGCGCTATGTCGATTTTGGTACGGGCAACTCAGTAAAGAACACAGTCGGCCCACCAGGGCCATTGAAGTTTTGGCTGAACAACAGCAGTTGTATGGGCGGCAAAGAAAAGCAAATTGATTTTGGTATTTTTTATATCCAATTTAAGGGGACGGAAAAATGAACACGATTCAGAATTTGTTTCAACAAGCACAGTTGGCTGAAGCTGCTTATGCAGACTTCTCAAATCCTCTAGGTATCGAAAAAGCACTTCAAGATACCAAGAATGGCAGTTCCTTCTCTGCGACTCAAGCCGCCGCCTTCGCCGCCGAATGGACTGTCGTGGATCAATACACTGCCACAGGTTGGTACGGAGCCACATGGATAGGCGGCACTGGATTTTCCGCAACGCTCTTCAAGAACAAGACGGGGCAATACAACCTTTCAATCCGTGGCTCAACGGCAGCAAACGATTTTCTGGCGGATACCACGTTGATTTCCAGCAACGGTATCGCCGTCAATCAAACGGTGGATATGTACAACTACTGGCAGCGTCTCACGCATCAAGGGACATACACTGTTGCCAAGCTGACACTCATGTCAGCAGAAAGCACCATTCTTGGAGCCTTTGGCGGCTTCGGCAGCGTACTTGGAGTTCCATGGGCAACCATCCCGCAAACGGCATTGGAATATGTGTTGGGTATAGGTGTGCCCTTTGACCCCGTGAGTGCGCCTTACGATGTGGCGCGCGCTTTTTTCAATGCGGCGGGCTATGTCGTGGAGGGTGGCAATGTGTACAAGATCGAATCGGACACATCCACCAACTTCTATACCGATCCCGCCGATCCCCGTCGTGTCGGCATTAACGTCCCTGGACTTTCCAGTGTCAATGTGGATGGGCACAGTTTAGGCGGGCATTTGGCGATGGCGTTTTCTCGACTGTTCCCTAGCGCAACCAACAGCGCGACGGCGGTGAATGGTTTGGGGTTCAAAATTGGTGATGCCAATGTGAATAACCTGTATACGGCATTGGGCAATTTACCCTCATCGCCAACGGGAACAGGCACGACTTTTGATGCGAGCAAAATACAAAATGTTTATGGCAGCACAGGAGTCGAATTCGCGGCAATGAACAACAGTGTGCTTCAGCAACCAACACCTGCGTGGGATGGTATTTACATCGAAGACGGGTTTGGTAACTCATTAGGGCATGGTGCGGGACAAATGACCGACTCGCTCGCCGTCTATAACCTCTTTTCCCAACTTGACCCGCAGCTCAACACCGCCAGCTCAGATAACATCCTTAAAATCAGCAATATCCTCAAAGCCTGCTCCAATGTGGCGGACAACAGTTTGGAGTCGGCAATCAGTATGTTGGGCAAACTGGTTAACTTTATGGTGACATCCGCCCCACAATACACGGGCAATGCGTTTAATGTTAATCGTGATTTGTTGTACCAATCTATCAACCAAATCAGCGATTTCATGCAGTGTTATGACCTGAGTTTTACCAGCCTGCACGACTTAACCACCCTCAGCGCAGCCGAGATTGCCAGTGTGGCACTGGATGCGCAAAATCTTAGCAGCCTAGCCTACCGCTATGCGCTGCTGAACCTGACTCCCTTTGCAGTGGTTGGCAACAACACACTTCTCGATGCCCATAACCATGCAAATCAGCTTGATCTCTACCAACCCCAACCTGTTTATTCCACCGTCCCCGCCACAGGTTCACTCAGCCACGAATGGATCACAGATCGCGCCAATATGCTGGCGTGGAAGTTGAAGCTGAATAGTGCAGATGCGCAATCTCCAGAGTACAACTATGGCACGCCGACTTATCTGGGTTTGACCACAGCCCCTTCACAATACTTTTTTGATGTTGCCAGCGGAGAGAAGATATATCTCGGTGGCATGGACCGCAGCCAAATCATTTTTGGTTCTGTTAATGCAGATCCCATTGACGGAGGAGTTTATAACGACCGCCTCTATGGCGGAGCAGGCAATGACGTTATCAATGGGGGAGATGGGGCGGACTACTTGGAAGGGGGCGCAGGCGACGACATATTAAGAGGGGATGAAGGGAATAGTTGGTATTCACCATACAACAATGATGTTTTAGATGGAGGTACGGGCAACGATATTCTGATTGGCGGAAGCGGTAACGACATCTTATTAGGCGGGGATGGCAACGATATTTTGATTGGTGGAAGTGATAATTTGCTTTTTAGCGCAGGTAAAGCAGATTTAAACTTGCTACGCGCTGGTATCCCACTGTGGATTGATACATCCGATGCTTCCGTGGATACGTTGGTGGGCGGAACGGGCTTTGACACCTATTTGGTCTCTAATAACGACGTTATCCGCGATGCAGACAAAAAAGGCGTAGTGATAGTCGCTGGCTGCCAGCTTGGCGGTGGTGTAGTCAGTCAGTATGGAGCCGTTTGGACGCAGCGTATTTATGGGTATCGAACTGGGAGTGGCCGTGCTGGGAGGTATGTTTCTTACGGTATGAATGGGAGCTCACTAGAGATTTATTCTAATTATGGTGTTCACTGCACTATTGAAAACTTCACCAATGGCGATTTGGGCATCAATTTATCTGGGACTTATACACGCCCACCACCCGCACCACCCACTCCTCCTAGAATACCAACTTACAATACCAGTAATGGGTTAACTGGTTATTGCTGGACTCGGTGGGTTTATGACAGGCGTTCGGGGTGGTCTCTTCAGCACCCTTTATACTGGGATTCCTATTCGCACCCATATGATCCATTAGTACTTGATTTGAATGGTAATGGACAGATTGATGCCGTTTCCAGTGCTAATTCGACCTCTTATTTTGATTTTAATGGCGATGGTATTGCCGAAAAATCGGGCTGGGTGGCGGCGGGAGATGGCATGTTGGCACTAGATGCCAATAACAATGGGGCGATAGACAATTTATCCGAATTGTTTGGCTCGGCAACGCAGGACGGTTTTGCTGAACTAGCAGGATTAGATAGCAACGGAGACGGGCAAATCACCAGCCAAGACAACGCATGGCTTGACCTTAAAGTTTGGCAAGACAGCAACCAAGACGGCATCGCCCAAAGCGGCGAACTCCACACCCTAGACGAGCTAAACATCAGCGCAATCAACCTCACTACGACCACAACGAGTACTCCTGTTGAAGGAAATACTATTACGTCTATCGGTAGCTTTACCCGTAACGATCAAACCCAACTCGTCGCAGATATCACCCTAGCGGTGAATATGGCATTGACCGACTCAAATCCCAATCGCCCGCTGGATCAAGCCCCAACGCTGGCAATGGATATATATGCTCTGCCATGGCTGAGAGGCTATGGCGCAGTCAAAAGCTTGCAAATAGCATTTCAAGAAAGTGACAGTCTGAAACAAGCGGCTATTGATCTGATTGACCAAGGGTGGCAGGCGATACTCACTAATTTCGATAGTTTTATGGTGCAATGGACAGGGCTTGCCGCTATTCATGCCTCTCGTGGTGTGATCCACACCAGCTCTAACGTAGAAGACAAGCTGTGGATGCTGGAAACTATTATGGGGCAGAATGTACTGAAAAGCATGATGGAGGAGAATAACTTTAATGCCCCAGGCATCCCTCTGAATACTGATTACATTGAAATGCAATATCATAGTTTTATGCAGCGTGAAGCAATCAGTTTTGCTATTCAGGCAACTGCCATGGATTGGCTACCTGCCACCTATTACTCACTTGAAGGGGATCGCTTTGTAACCACCGATGCCGTTGTGTTGCAGGCAAGTTTGCAACTCACCCTCAATGCAATTGACAATGAAACTGACGCAAATTTTGCCGCCGTCACGTTGGCTAGATTGAAGCTGGATGGGGTTGACCTTACTCCTGATTCGTTGAAACAGGCAATTGCAACCTCTGCTTATGCGTCACTATTCAACAGTGCGTTGGATTTTGTGGGACAGAATGTACTGGCACATACGACAATGGGGGGCAACGCCACATTGGATGAGACTGGCTGGTTTATTGTAGGCTCAAATGTAAATGACAGCTTGGCTGGTGGAGCAGGAAATGATGTACTCAATGGTGGTTCAGGGGATGATTTGATACAAGGAGGTGGAGGGGATGATCGCTTAAATGGGGGAAGTGGCAATGACACTTTAATGGGAGGGAATGGCAATGACATCTATTTGTTTGGTCGAGGTTCAGGACAAGATGTTGTAATTGATTTTGATACTACACAGGGGAATCTCGATAAAGTACAAATTGCTGCGGATTTATTGCCCAGCGATGTGGAACTCTCTTGGGATCAATCGAACCTCTATCTCACCCTCAACAACCTAGATGGATCCTTTGATAGATTGACTTTGCAAAATTGGCTTGTCGATGATGCTTCAAAAATTGAACAGATCGTTTTTGCAGATGGCACGATTTGGGATGTGCCAACATTAAATATCAGAATGAATCCTCCCACCGAAGGGGATGATAGCTTGTATGGCACGAGTTGGAATGAGACACTCTATGGTCTAGGGGGGAATGATACCCTTGACGGCAGGGGTGGTGCGGATACGCTGATAGGTGGTACAGGTGATGACACCTATTTTGTTGATAACACTGGAGATGTTGTCATTGAGGCGGCGGGCGAAGGAAATGATACGGTTCGTGCAAGCGTGAGTTGCACGTTATCAGATAACGTTGAAAACTTAGCTCTTGAAGTCGCAGCGGGAAATATCAATGGGACAGGTAATTCAGGGGTAAACCACCTGTTTGGCAATAGTTATGGCAATCGCTTAGATGGTGGATTGGGCGGAGACATTCTAGAAGGCGGAGATGGTAACGATACCTATGTGATTGATAATATGGGCGATCAGATTATTGAAAGCGCGACGGGTGGGATAGATACGGTAGAGGCTTCGATCTCCTATACCTTAGACAGTAATCTGGAGAATTTAACGCTGATGGGTTCAGATAACCTAAATGCTACAGGCAACGATCAAAGGAATGTAATCACGGGCAACAGTGGTAACAACCGACTGGATGGTGGGTTTGGTTTTGACGTTTTAGCAGGGGGAGTAGGTGATGATTACTATGTTGCGACTGCGGGAGACTCTATTGTCGAAGAGGCTGGGCAAGGGATTGATACCATCGAACGCAACTATGACACCTTCAATTGTCTGGAGAATAATGTTGAAAATCTTTCGCTTACTGGAGCAGCCTGTTGGGGCAATGGCAACGAACTGGATAATCACATCATCGGCAATGATGTCGCCAACAATCTCTTAGGTTATGGCGGTAATGATTTAATTGAAGGTGGTTTAGGTGATGATGCGTTGTTTGGTGATGTGGGAAATGACACTTTGATCGGTGGCGCAGGTGTTGATTTCCTGAATGGCGGTGCGGGCAACGATGTGTACATTTACAACCGTGGCGATGGGCAGGATACGATTGATAACACGGATGTGCTGGGAGCAATAGATACCTTACGTTTTGGGGCGGGCATTGCGGATACAGATGTGCTGGCTTTCCAATCGGGTAGCAATTTGTTCCTTAAAATCAAAGGGACGACGGATCAGTTTGCTTTGTACAACTACTACGCCGCCGACACCATCAACGGCACGATTATCTCCGATCACAAAATTGACCGCGTGGAATTTGCCAATGGGGTGGTGTGGGATCAAGCCATGCTGCAAACCGTGGCGGATCGTGCCAAAAACAACCTATCCCCCGTCATCAATACCTATCTACCTACTTTGCAAGCCCGTGCGGATGCCACTTTTAGCTACACCGTGGCACCCAATACGATTACCGACCCGAATCCATGGGATTCCGTCATTTACAGTGCCACCATGCCCGACGGCACGGCACTGCCGTCTTGGTTAACCTTCGATGCAACCACCCTGACCTTTAGTGGTACACCCACTGCGGGTAATGTGGGTTCGTTCCAATTTATTTTGTGGGGAACGGACAATTACAATTATGGGAGGGGCGAATACGTCACGTTGAATGTCGGCACCCCCAACCACGCACCCGTTTTAGCAACCGCCCTACCCGACCAAATTGCCCCACAAGGTGGCGTGTTCAGCTACACCATCGCGGCAAACGCCTTTACCGATCCTGATGCGGACACCCTGAGTTACAGTGCCACCTTGGCAGACGGTAGTGCCTTGCCATCGTGGCTCAGTTTCAACGCCACCACTCGCACGTTCAGCGGCACGCCCAGTGCCTTGGGTACGGTCAGCGTACGCGTCACCGCCCAAGACGCTTACAATACCAGCGTGTCGGACATCTTTGATTTAACCGTTGCGGTGCAAAATCTGACCCTGAATGGCACGACCGCAGCGGATACCCTAAACGGCGGGGCGGGTAACGACACCCTCAGCGGATTGGCAGGCAATGACGTGTTGAATGGCTATGCGGGTAATGACAAATTGGACGGCGGGGCAGGCAACGACACCATGTCGGGCGGGATGGGCGATGACACTTACGTTGTCGATAGCACCACCGACAACGTGATCGAAAACCTCAACGAAGGTATCGACAGCGTGCAAGCCAGCGTCACCTACACCCTCACTGCCAATGTCGAAAACCTCACCCTCACGGGTACGACGGCCATCAACGGCACAGGCAACGCCTTGGACAATGTGCTGACAGGCAACAGTGCCATCAACACGCTGACAGGCGGCGCGGGCAATGACATCCTCAACGGCGGTACAGGTGCGGATAAATTGCTGGGCGGCTTGGGTGATGACATGTATGTGGTGGACAACACCGCCGATGTCATTACCGAAAACCTCAACGAAGGTATCGACAGCGTGCAATCTTCTGTCACCTACACCCTAGCCACCAATGTCGAAAACCTCACCCTGACGGGTACGACCGCCATCAATGCCACAGGCAACACGCTGGACAACGTGCTCATCGGCAACAGTGCCGCCAACACCTTGTCGGGCGGCACAGGCGCGGATCGTATGATGGGTTGGGCGGGCAACGACATCTATGTGGTGGATAACGCGCTGGACATTGTGTTGGAAAACCTCAACGAAGGCATCGACGTGATTCAAGCCAGCGTGGCATTCGCCCTGTCCGCCAATGTCGAAAACCTCACCCTCACAGGTACAGCTGCCCTCAATGGCACGGGTAATGAACTGGACAATGTGCTGACAGGCAACACCGCCGCTAACACCTTAACAGGCGGCGCAGGCAACGACACGTTGAACGGGGGGACGGGCGCGGACATGCTGCTTGGCGGCTTAGGTAATGACAGTTACGTGGTGGATAACGTCGCCGATGTCATCACCGAAAACGCCAATGAAGGCACCGATAGCGTGCAATCTTCCGTCACCTACACCCTGTCCGCTAATGTTGAAAACCTCACCCTCACGGGTACAACTGCCATTAACGCCACGGGCAACGCCTCGGACAATGTGCTGACAGGCAATAGTGCCATCAATACCTTAACAGGCGGTGCAGGCAACGATACCCTCAACGGCGGGGCAGGAGCAGACAAATTATTGGGTGGATTGGGCAACGATTTGTATATCGTCGATAATACCGCCGATGTCATCACCGAAAATCTCAATGAAGGCATCGACAGCGTGCAATCCTCCGTCACCTACACCCTTGCCGCCAATGTGGAAAATCTCACCCTGACAGGGACGACCAAAATCAACGCCACAGGCAATGCCTTGGATAATGTGTTGGACGGCAGCCTGAACACCGCCGTCAATATCTTAACAGGTGGGTTGGGCAACGACACTTACATCCTCGGCACGGGCGATACCATCGTCGAAGCAGCAGCATCGGGGACAGACACGGTACTGGTTGCCAGCACCTACACTCTCGCCGCCAATCTAGAAAACCTCACCCTTACAGGTACAGCCGCGATCAATGGCACAGGCAACACCGTCGATAACATCCTGCTGGGCAACGCCGCCATCAACACCCTAACAGGGGGCGCGGGCAACGATGTATTGAACGGGGGCTCGGGCAATGACCTCCTTAACGGTGATGCAGGTAACGACATTTTGCAAGGCGGTGACGGCAACGACACCCTGTCCGATACGGCGGGGGTAAATCTGTTAGACGGCGGCGCAGGTGCTGATACATTGACGGGCAATGCCGCTGCCGAATTCTTCATTGGCGGCACGGGCAACGACACCATCAACACGGGGACAGGCGCGGACATTATTGCGTTCAATCGCGGCGATGGTATGGATGTGGTTAATGGCGGCATTGGCACGGACAACACGCTAAGTTTGGGCAAAGGCATCACTTACACCGACTTGGCTCTGTCCAAAGTCAACAACGACCTGATTATTGAAGTTGGTGCAGGTGAGCAAATCACTTTGACAAATTGGTACAACACCACCGCCAATTACCAAAGCGTGCTGGATTTACAAGTCATGGCAGATGCGATTGCAGGTTTTAACGCCAGTTCCAACGACCCGCTGCTTAACCAAGCCGGGCAAAACTTCAACTTCACCGCCCTCGTCGCCAATTTCGATCAGGCACGCGGGACGAGTGCCACCTTCCAACACTGGAATATGACCAACAGTTTGTTAGCCGCACGCTTGTCGGGCAGCGACACCGTGGCTTTAGGCGGCGACATTGCGCACCAATACGGCACGATGGGCACGCTCACAGGCATGAACCTCGCCGCTGCGCAAACGGCGTTGAACACCCCTAACTTTGGTGCGCAAGCCCAAACCCTGCGTCCGCTGCAAGGTTTGCAAGGTGGTGGGATGACGTTGTAGTACGGTAGGGGCGCATCTGCGTGTGCGCCCTGTTCTTGATGCTTAGGTGTGAAACGGGCAGACACGCAGGTCTGCCCCTACGTTGGGTGTCGACTTACGCGCACATCCATGCAACGCAAAACACCTTTTACGTTTCACCTCCCAAAGGCATGACCCATGAACCTCAAAAACCCCAAGCCCGCCTCCCACTGGCGGCGACAACTGACTGACGTTGATCCGCTGGATTTTTCCCCAGGGTTGTTGCGCATTCAAGCCCAACCGCCCACGCCGTTTGCTCGTATGGTGTTGTACAGTTTGCTGGTGCTGTTTGCGGCATTGTTGATTTGGGCGGCGTTTGGCAAGTTGGATGTGGTTGCCAGTGCGGAAGGTAAGTTGCTCCCGCAAAGTTACCTCAAAATTGTTCAACCTTCTGAACAAGGCATCATCCGTGAAATTCTGGTTGCGGAAGGACAGGAAGTGAAGGCGGGACAGGTGTTGATGCGCATGGATACCACCTTGAGCGATGCGGATGGTAAGGAAATTCAAACCGATTTTTTGAGCAAACAAATTACCTTGCGACGCATAGATGCCGAATTGGCAGGACAAGCTCTTGCCCGTTTGCCCAGCGAAGACCCCGCTTTATTTCAAAAAGCCCTTAACCAATACACTATCAATCGCACCGCGTTAGACAGTGCCTTGTCCGAAGAGCGCGCCGTACAAAACAAAGCGCAAAATGAACTCGCTTCTGCCCAATCCACGCGCAGCAAGTTGTTGCAAACCCTGCCGCATTACCTGAGCCAAGACCAAGCCTATCGGGAATTGGTCAAAGATGGCTACGTCAGTCAACTTGCTGCCACCGACAAAACCCGTGAACGCATTGAGAAAGAACAAGACCTGCAATCGCAAATCCACTTGATCGAAGCCGCTCGCGCCAGTCTGCAACAAAGCCGCGAACGCTATGACAAACTCACCGCCGATTACCGCCGCCAATTGCAAATTGAACGCGTGGACATCAGCGATAAGCTGGAAAAGTTGGAACAAGAACATGCCAAACAACAATACCGCGCTCAATTACACGAACTCAAAGCCTCGCAAGACGGCATCGTTAAGGATCTTGCCACGCACACGCTAGGCACTGTGATCAGCCCTGGCACGATTTTAATGACCCTCGTGCCGCACAACGAAATCCTGCGCGCCGAAGTCTGGGTAGATAACCAAGATGTCGGTTTTATCCACACAGGCGAACCCGTCAAAATCAAATTCGCCGCCTATCAATTCCAAAAATACGGCATGGTCGAAGGGCAAGTCAGCCACCTCAGTGCCGATGCCAGCGATAACAGCCAGCAAAACGCCGCACCGCCACAAAACGGCAAACCCAATGCCACGCCACCGTTTACGTACCGCGCCCTGATTGACCTCAAAGCGCAAAAACTAATTGCCGACGGGATACACCACAAACTTACCCCAGGAATGCAAGTGACGGCAGAGATACACCTTGGCACACGCAGCATTCTGGAGTATCTGCTGTCACCTGTATTGGGGGCGTTTCAAGAGGCGGCACGGGAAAGGTAACATACAATATCACCCTCTCCCCCAGCCTCTCTCTCGTAAATGGGCGAGGGGGTTGGGCTTCTACAGGTCGGTTAAAGCATCCAATGCCTATTCCAAATTTTGTATTTGTTCCCGCATTTGTTCGATCAAAATTTTCATTTCCATTGCGCTGCGGGAGACTTCGGCATCGACTGATTTTGAGCCCAAGGTATTGGCTTCGCGGTTGAGTTCCTGCATCAAAAAGTCCAATCGCTTGCCGACTGCACCGCCCGCGCTGAGGATGCGGCGCATTTCGGTCAGGTGGCTAGCGAGGCGGGACAGTTCTTCATCCACGTCGATTTTGCTGGCGAACAAGGAAATTTCTTGGCGCACGCGGTCATCGTCCGCAATTTGCAGTGCTTCTTTCAAACGATTGACCAGCTTTTGTTCGTAAGCCGCAATGGCGGCGGGGACGTGGGGCATCACGCCGTTGCGTAACGCTTCAATTTTATCCACGCGGAGCAATAGGAAGTCTTTTAGTTTTTCGCCTTCGCGGGCGCGAGAGGCGGAAAATTCCTGCAACGCGGTATTGAGCAAGGTCAATAAGGTGTCGCGTAATGCTTCGGCAGAGACACTGGGGGTTTCAAGTACGCCATTCCAGCGCAATACGTCAGATACGCTCAAAGGACGCGCATCAGGCAAAATCGCCCGCACAGCATTGTCCCAGCACGACAGTTGCGCCAGCATTTCTTGGTTGAGAACCGCATTGCCTTGTGCCGCACGGGCGGCATAGTTGATGCGACATTCCACCTTGCCGCGTTGCAATTGTGCCGCAATGGCTTCGCGTAATGCGCCTTCAAAGCTGCGCAACTCATCGGGCATACGCAATTGTATGTCCAGATAGCGGTGGTTGACCGCACGTAATTCCAGCGTTAGCGAGCCATTGTCCGTGTCGGCTGCCGTGTTGGCATAGCCTGTCATACTTAAAATCATAAAATTCCTTTCAAAAAATTAGTCGCTAGTTGGTGGGGTGAGGGCATGAGCGTACTAATCTGAATATATTGCAAAATTTCTGATATGCCGTGTTTATCCACTCTGCTAAGCAAATACGATCAACTAAAAGCTAACGACTGATAGCTTACCCATGGCTGCCCTTGCCCATCAATCACCACCGAATCGGCTTAGAATCGGTTTAACTATTCGCCCACCACGTCCGCGCCTGCGGGGGGCGTGAAGTGGAATTGTTGTTCGGGCAGCTTGGGGTTGTGCTGCATGGCGGTGAAGGTGAGGACGGTTTTGTGACCAAAAGTGTCATTCAGTTCCATTTGCACCAGTTCGGCTTGGGTGTTAAAACCCATACGCACGGCGGAGAAATTGCTTTCGGCGGTTTTCGGTGTAGCTTCTAACCATTCCAAACCCTCTGCCGTACCCTTTTCTTTTAGGCTAAAACCGCGTTCGATTTCGTTGTTGCCTGATAACAAGGCAGCGGGGCTGCTGCCCAAGGCGGCATCGAGTTTTTTGACCGTCACTTGATTTAAATCCACATCGTATAACCAAAATTTCGCGCCATCGCCGACGATAATTTGTTCGTAAGGTTTTTGGTACGTCCAGCGGAATTTACCAGGGCGTTGGAACTGCATCACGCCAGAGGCACTTTGTAGTCGCTTGCCGTTTTGATCCAGCACCACTTGGCTAAAGTTGGCTTGCGCCCCGCGTGTGGCGGCGATAAACGATTTGAGCTTGTCAATCGCACCCGCGTGAGCGGTGGAAGTCAAGAGACAAAGTAGAGCAGACAGGGCAATTTTGGGCAACATGGTGTTTAATTCCAATAAAACAGAAGGCGGCGATGATACTGTAAAAATTTCCCAGTGCGCGCTTGTCTCTGGTTTTTCAAGGGAAAGCGGGCGGGATTTGCTACAATCTTAGCTGTTAGTCGTTAGTTGATAATCGTCGTGCATGACGCATTCAGTTTCCATTTCAATGATGTGCACTGCGCAGCCTACGATACTTTCACCTTTCACCTTTCACCTTTCACCTTTCACCTTTCACCTTTCACCTTTCACCTTTCACCTTTCACATTGATCACCATGCCCTTTACCCCACAAGATGCTCATTGGATGTCCTTAGCCCTGCGTTTAGCAGAGCAAGGTTTGTATAGCACCAGCCCGAATCCCCGCGTCGGGTGTGTGATCGTGAAAAACGAGGTGCAAATCGGCAGCGGTTGGCATCAACGAGCGGGCGAACCCCATGCCGAGGTGTATGCCTTGCGGGAGGCGGGAGCTGAGGCTGAAAACGCCACCGCTTACGTCACCTTAGAGCCATGCAGTCACACGGGACGCACGCCGCCGTGTGCCGATGCCTTGATTGCGGCGGGCGTGGCGCGGGTGGTGATTGCCATGCAAGATCCGAATCCACTGGTGTCTGGCAAGGGCATTGGTCGGTTGCGCGCAGCGGGCATAGTCGTGGAGTCGGGTTTGATGGAAGCTTCAGCGCAGGAATTGAATCGGGGTTTTGTATCGCGCATGACGCGAGGTGTGCCGTGGGTACGCAGCAAAATTGGTATGAGTCTGGATGGTCGCACCGCTTTGGCAAATGGCGTGAGTCAATGGATCACCAGCCCAGAAGCTCGGCATGATGTGCAGCATTGGCGGGCGCGATCTTGCGCGGTGTTGACGGGCATTAACACGATTTTGGCAGATGATGCAGAGCTGACCGTGCGCAGTATCGAGACCAGTCGTCAACCGTTGCGCGTCGTACTAGACAGCCAATTACGCATCCCGCTGACCGCAAAATTACTGCAAAGTCAGGGGGTGCTGATTTACACCACACACAACGACATCGACAAAATCACCGCATTGAAAGAACGAGGTGCTACGGTTTGCGTGCTATCAGGTACGCAAATTGACCTGAACGTGATGCTGCGTGATTTAGCGCAACGTGGCTGCAACGAGGTGTTGGTCGAAGCGGGCAGCACCTTAAATGGCGCGCTTCTCAAAGCGGGTTGCGTGGATGAATTGATCGTGTATCTCGCCCCCCAATTACTAGGGGATGCAGCACGCGGCATGGCACAACTGGGCGAACTCACCCGTTTAGACCAACGCATTAACCTCCACTGGCAGGATATGTGGCAAGTCGGTAAAGACTTGCGGCTCGTGGCACGCGTGCTAAGAGCTGAATAATCGGGCATTTTCACTTAAATCCTTCGCCGATTTCCCGTCTTTACCTCGTCTAGGCGGCTATAATCTCGCCCTTTGCGGTTACAATGGGGCATTCCATTTGCGGCAATCGCGACGTACAAGGAGTAAACATGTTTAGTGGCATTATTAGTGACATCGGGCGCATTGCGCAGGTGGCGGATCGGGATGGCGGATTGCGATTGGAGATTGCGACCCAAGCATTGGATTTAACCGATGTGAATTTGGGCGATAGCATTGCGGTCAATGGCGTGTGTTTAACCGTGATTGCGCAAACGCCGAACAGCTTTTCTGTGGATGTTTCGCAAGAAACTTTGGCTTGCACGGTAGGATTGGGCGCGAAAGATGCGCCTGTCAATCTGGAAAAAGCCCTGTGTTTGGCGGATCGCTTAGGCGGTCATTTGGTCAGCGGTCATGTCGATGGTGTGGGCGAGGTGTTGGAATTTACCGATTTGGGTGAAAGCTGGAAGTTGGTGGTGAATGCGCCACAGGCATTGGCGAAATTTATCGCGGTCAAAGGCTCGATCACGATTAACGGCGTGAGTTTGACCATTAACCAAGTCGCGGGCAGAGTGTTTCAGGTGAATTTGATTCCGCACACCTTGGCGATGACCAATTTGAAACAGTTAAGCGCGGGTAGTCGGGTGAATCTGGAAGTGGATTTAATCGCCCGTTATGTCGAACGTATGATGCAAAAGGAAGTGCTATGACTGGAATTTCACCCATCGAAGAGATTATCGAAGACATGCGCGCAGGGCGCATGGTGGTGTTGATGGACGAAGAAGACCGTGAAAACGAAGGCGATTTGGTCTTTGCAGCGGATTTTACTACGCCTGAAAAAATCAATTTTATGGCGAAACACGGGCGCGGCTTGATTTGCCTGACCTTGACCGAAGCGCATTGCAAACAATTGGAGCTGCCGCTGATGGTGCGTGAAAACGGCTTGTCACTGGCGACTAATTTTACCGTTTCAATCGAAGCCGCCACGGGTGTGACGACGGGGATTTCGGCGGCGGATCGCTCGCGCACGGTGCAAATGGCGGCGGCAAAAAATGCCCAGCCCAGCGATATTGTGCAACCTGGGCATATTTTCCCGTTGCGTGCACAACGTGGTGGCGTATTGGTACGCGCAGGACATACCGAAGCAGGCTGTGATTTATCGGAATTAGCAGGACTGACCCCCGCCGCCGTGATTTGCGAGATTCTGAAAGATGACGGCGAAATGGCGCGTTTGCCCGATTTGATCGAATTTGCCAAAGAACACGGCTTGAAAATCGGCACGATAGCCGACTTAATTCAATATCGTAATCACAATGAAAAACTGGTGGAACGTATTGCCCGTCGTTCGGTGCAAACAGCTTATGGGGAGCTGGATTTAGTAACCTATCGTGACAAAACCGCATCGCGCACCCATCTGGCTTTAGTAAAAGGCGAGATTCTGCCTGAGCAAGAAACGCTGGTACGGGTGCACGAACCGCTGTCCGTGTTGGATTTCTTGGAGCAAGTTGACCACGCCCATTCCACCAGTGTGCATGAAGCCTTGACCAAAATCAGTCAGGTGAATAGTGGCGTGTTGGTGTTAATGCACCACGGCGAAACAGCAGAAGAGCTGTTGTCACGCGCCGCCAGCTCACCCGAGTCGCATCATGCCGCCCGTTGGGATTCACGTAGCTATGGCATCGGCGCGCAGATTCTCTGCGACCTAAATGTCGGCAAAATGCGCCTCATCGCCACCCCCCACAAAATGCCCAGCATGACGGGCTTTGGGCTGGAAGTGGTCGGGTATGTGGAGCGTGAGAAGCTGTGAAAGGTGAAAGGCTGTGAAACGTGAAGCGTGAAAGGTGAAACGTGTGGGCGCGCAACGGTTTGTTTCACCTTTTACCTGAAATCCAGTGAAAGGTGAAGCGTGAAAAGTGAAATGTATGGGTGTGCATGGTTTGTTTCACATTTTACTTTTCACGTTTCACTATGAAAACCTGTGAAATGTGCGTGGACTCAATGGTTCGTTTCACTTTTCACCATTCACGTTTCACAGTCATCTTAAAATTTAACCCATTGAAAAGGAATAAAAAATGAAAGAACTGGAAAAAAATCTTAGCGGCGTAGGGATGCGGATTGGTATCGTGCAAAGTCGCTTTAACCCCGCCGTGTGCGAAGGTTTGTTCGGCGCGTGTTATGCCAAATTGTTAGCATTGGGCGTGGTCGATAGTGACATCACCTTGGCCACTGTGCCAGGCGCGTTGGAAATTCCTGTGGTGTTGTTGTACATGGCGGAAAGCGAAAAGTTTGACGCGCTGATCGCCTTGGGTGCGGTGATACGCGGCGACACCTACCATTTTGAAGTGGTGTCGAATGAGTCTGCGCGCGGTATTGGCGATGTGCAATTGTCTTGTGGCGTGCCGATTGCCAATGCAGTTTTGACCACGGACACCGATGAGCAAGCGATAGATCGTATGCACGTCAAAGGGGCGGAAGCCGCCGAAGTCGCCATCGAAATGGCAAATTTATTGGAAGGATTGAAATGAGCGACACAACCGTAGCCCCAGTCGCCGCGCCCGTCAAAAGTCCGCGCCGCCGTGCGCGTGAGTTGGCGATGCAAGGCATTTATCAATGGCGCGTGTCAGGCAATGATCCCGCTGACATCGAAAAACAAATGTTGGCGGAAAAAAATCTAGGACGTTTTGATAAACCGATGTTTTCCCTATTGCTGCGCGGCGCACTCGCCAAGCACGAAACGATAGCCGAACAGCTTGCGCCCCATCTGGATCGCGCCATGCTCGAACTCAGCCCTGTGGAGTTCGCCATCCTGATGCTAGGCGGATTTGAACTGACCAATCTACCTGATGTGCCTTACAAAGTGGTCATCAACGAAGCCGTCGAACTCGCCAAAACCTTCGGCGGCACCGATGGACACAAATACGTCAATGGCGTATTAGATAAGCTTGCTCCACAGGTGAGAACAGCGGAGTTTGCTAAACGTAAGGGTTAAGATGTCTCTGAAGTTATGAAAACTAATGTGAACACTGTCATTCGTTTTGCCGATTTATTCTGTGGAATTGGCGGGTTCCGTGTGGCGGTTGAGCAAGTGTGTTCAGAAAACGGCATCACATCTGTATGTGAGTTTTCCAGCGATATTGATCCTGATGCACAGCGAGCATATCACGCCAATTTTGGTGAATTGCCCACAGGCGACATTACGCAAGTAGAAGCCGATAGCATTCCTCAACATGACATTTTGTTTGCGGGTTTTCCCTGTCAGCCATTTAGTATTTGCGGTGATGGCAAAGGCTTTGACGACACTCGCGGCACGCTTTTTTTTGACATTGCCCGCATCCTTGCGGTGCAAAAACCGCAGGCATTTGTGCTGGAAAACGTCAAGCGGCTGCGTGGACACAATGAGGGCAAAACTTTAGCGCGGATTTTGGAAACGCTGCGAGAATTGGGTTATCACGTGGATTATCGCGTGTTGAATGCCTTAGATTTTGGTGTGCCACAAAAGCGCGAGCGGATATTTATTGTGGGTTTTCGTCAGCCTGTAAATTTCGTTTGGCCGCAAGCAGATGTGCCCATGCCATCGTTAAGTAGTATTTTGGAAAGCACAATTCCTGATTTTTACCGAGCTTCCGACAAAATTAGGGAAAACCGTCAAGAAAAACGCCTCAACAAACCTAAGCACCAAGAACCCACCATCTGGCATGAAAACAAAGCGGGCAATGTCAGCGCGTATCCCTACTCCTGCGCCTTAAGGGCGGGTGCGTCTTACAACTATTTACTGGTTGATGGTGAGCGGCGGTTGACCGAGCGCGAAATGCTGCGCTTGCAAGGTTTTCCCGATACTTACCAAATCGCCTGCAACTACCAAGCCACGCGCAAACAAGCGGGTAATTCCGTCGCTGTGCCATGTGTGGCGGCGGTATTGCGAGAAGTGTTTCGGGCTATGGGATGGGGTCAGTCAGCGAAGGGGGCGACCTTGGGTCAATTGAGTTTGGGATTGAATCAAGCCGAAGCAGACTATGTAGTAGGAGGTGTTGAATAATGCGTACCATACAAGAGGCAAAAGACCGCTTAGATTTGCTAATTAACAAGGCGCGAGTCGATATGTACAAGCCAATTCAGATTGCTGAAGTGCTACGCCAAGCCAGATTGAACCCCGCAATTAACGTCAACGAATTAGACAGCTTTCGCAATCCTTCGATACGCTGGCGCGACGAGATTACGCGTCGCTTGTTGGGCAAAGTTTCCACCTCTTCCGCACGTTACCAACACGATGTTTGGAATGACACCGCCATGCCGCCGAGGCTGTTAGCGGTATTAGATCAAGAAAACAAACGCACTCACGGCGATGTCGAACGCTACATCTATTTGCGTTTTAATGATCGTCAACAAACCGTTGCGGGCATGATTGCCTTTATTGAAATAGCTACCCCTCAGGCTTTCAAGCTTAATGAATTGCTAGAGAAATTTATTAAGCAAGCGGGGATTAAACGCAGTGTGGATAAGGCTTACGAGATTGTCGCCTATAGCTTGTTTGAAACCGTTGTATCTACGTTGCAAGCCACTATTAAAGTCAGTGTCCCTGCCAGCAGTCACCAGTTACTCAGCGAGTTTTCGGATTTAACCAGCGTATTATTGGGAGTAGATACAGATAAACCAAGTTGGGAAGCCCCCGCGCACATTTACCGTGTTGGAGTAACCAATGCGGCGGATCGCGGGCTAGATATGTGGGCGAATTTCGGTCCCGCAATTCAAGTTAAGCATTTGACGCTCGACGGCACATTAGCGCAATCAATCGTAGATCAAGTGGAAAGTGACCACATCGTGATTGTGTGCCGCGATGCGGACGCAAAAGTGATTGAAGTCGTTGCCAAGCAAATCAACTGGGGCAGGCGAGTGCGCGGCATTGTGCGCGAATCAGAATTGCTGGCTTGGTACGAACGCTGCTTGCGCGGTGAAAATGCTCATCTTCTAGCAAAGCCTTTGTTAAAAAGATTGTCCGATGGTTTTAAAGCTGAATTTCAACAAGCTGGTGCAATGGTTGAGTTCTTGGAAGAGCGCAGCTATTTGCTTAAAAAACCTGACAAGCTTTGGGATTTTCAATAATCACCATGTCCGAATTTGACCTCATCCGCCGCCATTTCACCCGTCCCACGCCGTCTGCGGTGTTGGGCGTGGGGGATGATGCGGCGTTGTTTCAGGTTAGTGCGGGGAATGTGTTGGCGGTTTCTAGCGATATGCTGGTGTCGGGCACGCATTTTTTCCCTGACGCGGATCCGTATTGGCTGGGGCATAAAACCTTGGCGGTGAATTTGTCGGATATGGCGGCAATGGGGGCGAACCCGCGTTGGGCGACGTTGGCGATTGCGTTGCCGAGTGTGGACGAAGCTTGGTTGTCGGCGTTTAGCGCGGGATTTTTTGCCTTGGCGAAGGCGCATCACGTTGAGTTAATTGGCGGGGATACCACGCGGGGCGCGTTGAATTTGTGCGTGACGATTTTTGGGGAAGTGCCACAAAACAAGGCATTACGTCGTGCAGGTGCGCAAGTGGGCGACGAGATTTGGGTGTCGGGTTGCTTGGGCGACGCGGCATTGGCGTTGGCGCATTTGCAGCAACGTATAGCATTGACTGAGGCAGAATTTGCCGCCGTTTCACCCGCATTACATCAGCCACAACCGCGTGTGGCTTTGGGCTTGGCTTTGCGCGGGATTGCAAATAGTGCGCTGGATATTTCTGATGGACTGTTGGGGGATTTAGCGCATATTTTGGAGGCTTCGCAAGTCGGTGCGACGGTGGAGCTTGCTTTGATTCCTGTGTCGGAGACGTTGCGGTCACTCACTCCCTGCGCCCTCACCCCCTGCCCCTCTCCCGCAGGAGAGGGGAGTCACGCGGCGTTATTGCAGCACTGCGTATTGTCGGGTGGGGATGATTATGAGTTGTGTTTTACTGCGCCGATCCATCATCATGCGGACGTGGTGCATAGAGCCAGAAAAGTAGGCGTGCCTGTGACGCGAATTGGGCATATTGTGGCAGGGCAGGGCTGTGTGGTGCGCGATGCGGCGGGAAAGATAATAACGGGGGGGAACAATGGGTATGATCACTTCAAATGAGGAGATGATTCGAGCGGATTGGCGATTTATTTTAAGCCATCCCGCGCATTTTCTATCCTTTGGATTCGGCAGTGGCTTGGCGCGTAAAGCCCCTGGCACCTTTGGCACGCTGGTGGCGTTCCCGATGTATTGGTTCCTGGCTCCGCGCTTATCCGACGCACTATTTTTGCTGGCCTTGATCTGGGCATTTGCCATTGGCGTGTGGGTATGTGACATCACGGGACGGGCATTGAATTCGCCCGATGACGGCGGCATGGTGTGGGACGAAATTGTGGCAATGTTGTTGGTGCTGTTTTTTACGCCTGAAGGCTGGGAATGGTCATTGCTAGCATTTACCTTGTTTCGTTTTTTTGACATCGTAAAACCACAACCCATACGTTATTTCGACCAACACCTCAAAGGCGGCTTAGGCGTGATGTTCGACGATGTGCTGGCGGCGGGCTACGCCTTGTTGTGTATGGCAATTATCAGGAGCGTACTGCTATGGATTTAAAAATGACTGTGGGTGCAAACCCATTCGTAGCTGCAATCATGCTATTGCTTTGTGCTTATTCTGTTCAAGCCGAAACGTTTACCACGCAAATTTTGACCGTGCTGGATGGCGATACCGTGCTGGTTAAACAAGGGACTGGCACACTCAGCATCCGCCTCGCCGAAATCGATGCGCCTGAAAAATCCCAACCCTTTGGCGAAACGTCCAAAAAGTCCTTGTCCGACTTGGTCATGGGCAAATCGGTGCAAGTGGTGAGTCAAACGATGGATCAATACGGACGTATGGTGGCGCACCTTAACGTCGCGGGTTTAGATGTCAACGCCGAACAAATTCGGCTCGGCATGGCGTGGGAATACTCACATTTCCACAACAACCAAGTCCTGATCGCACTGCAAAAAGAAGCCCAATCCGTTCCGCGAGGCTTATGGGCATTGAGTAATCCGACTCCCCCGTGGGAATGGCGTAAAACACACCCCTACGCAGAACCCGCCTCCGCCATTCTCCCTGCCACGCCCCTTGGTATGTCCTGCGGTAACAAAAAATATTGCAACCAAATGACCAGCTGCGAAGAGGCGAAATACTACCTCAATCAATGTGGCGTAAAACGCTTGGATGGGAATGGCGATGGCGTGCCATGTGAAAATTTGTGTGCGGGGCAATGAAAATGTCGATTGATCCGCGTTATTGAATATTCAAATTTATGCACGTATGTTTTTATCACCCAGTCCGTATAAAATGTGCTGAGAAATCCGCAATGGATTTCCCCTCCGTCAGCGTTCTTTGTGTGCGGAGGATTTCGTCCACTCACAGAGGAGCATTGCCATGAAAACCAAAATTTTGGGAACCATCATCGTATTGTTGTTTTGCAGTAGTGCATGGTCGGCGCACGCTGCTAATGCTAGCCAAGAGAATAGCAAGGTTTCTGTCGCGAATAGTTTGGCAGGATTGTATTGGTGTATCGCGCCGAGCTGGAGCAAAGGTACGATCAATCTATTGCCGAATGGCACTTATCAAATGAATGGTGTGGATGCTGGACGTTACCAAGTGGTCAAAAATGAGGTGCATTTCGTCGGTTCGCTCAAAACGTGGAACAACGGTGTGGCGAAAGTAGAGGATGGTAATTTGGTTTTTGAATGGAAGAATCAAGATGGCTCTATGCAATATTTTGCTTATCGGCGGTAATTCTCTCTTCGTTGATTACTCGCTCTGACACTACGTGAACTCGTTTTGTCAGAGCGCGTCGCGTTGCTCTCGACGGGATGTTAAGGTCAAATTCAATCTATGGCCGAGTGCCAATATGAAAAATATATTCTGCCCTTGTGGTAACCCCAAACATTACGCAGCTTGTTGCGGGCTGTATATTGATGGTCAGGCAATTGCGCCGACGGCTGAGGTGTTGATGCGTTCGCGTTATACCGCTTATACCTTGATGAATGAGGTTTATTTGCTGTCAACTTGGCATCGCAGCACGCGTCCTGTGGTGTTGAATTTGGCGGCGGAGTTGCCCACTAAATGGTTGGGGTTAGACGTGCAGACTCATCAACAGCAAGATGCGGAACATGCTACGGTAGCATTCGTCGCGCGCTATAAAGTGCAGGGTAGGGCGCAGCGTTTACATGAACTCAGCCGCTTTGTACGCGAAGACGGGCGATGGTTTTATGTCGATGGTGATGTTGACTGAGTGCCACTTAGAACCTGTTTACGATCTGTCGCGAGAGGTCGTAAGCGGGGTGAAGAGCAGTGCAGAAACCGCAGTTTACGGGTGTAAATGAGAATTTCGAGCAGCGCATGAGCCTCGATCACGGCCTCGCAGTAAGATCGTAACAGGTTCTTAAGCGGGTTTGGTTTCGTTGGCTTGGTTGACGGTCACCGCCAGTGTCCCTGAGCGAATATGCAAATCGCGTTGTGGGAAAGGGATCTCGATGTGCCGTTTTTTGAGCTCATCTTCGATCGCCCATAAGTATTGCGCTTCGGTTCTTTTCGGTGAGGCAATCTGTTCTGGCCCAACCCAAACCACCAGTTCAAAGTCCAAGCTGCTGTCTCCGAAGCGAACCAACCATACGTCAGGCTCGCGTTCAGGCGGCTGATCGGCACCTGCCACACTGATTGCCGCTGCAATCGCGGCTTCTTTCACAAGCATTTTATCTACCCCATAAGCCACCCCAAACGGAATATGCAAGCGGCGCGTCCGCTCGCCTAATGTCCAGTTGATGACGCGTCCAGTGATAAATTCTGAATTCGGGACAATGATATCAATCGAATCAGAGGTCGTCACGCGGGTATAGCGCAAGTTGATTTCGGTGACGCGCCCCATCACCCCTGATTGCAAATCCACCATATCGTCGATCTTGATGATTTTTTCGATCAAGATGATGATGCCAGAGACAAAGTTGCTGATGATGTTTTGTAGCCCAAAGCCCACGCCCACACCAATAGCCCCGCCGATGACCGCAAAACTCGCCATATTGAAACCCAAATAGCTCAGTCCGATGACCACGCCAAGAATCCAGATGACATAATGACTGATGCGGCTTAAGGCGTACCAGCCAGGCGTGGTTACTTGATTTTGCTCAAGCCCAATATGCCGTAAGGTTTTTTCAAATACGACACTGACTCGCCAAACGATGAACACAATGACGATTAAGCCGAATAACCTGAGCAAGTTGATTTGCGTCTCGGCAATAGAAAACCAAGGGTAGACTGCCATGCGTTCTAACTGGCTATAAATTAACTGTAAAAAGTCCATGCTGAGTTCCTAATGTAATCGCAATGAGGGGGCTGAGACGAGGTGGCAAGCGAACACGATATGATGCAACTAAGGCAATTTGCAGTATGTATTTGCCGTTCAATTCTACACAAATACCCGTCTTTGATGTCCTGCGTATCAGATATTAGTCCTTAAATCGGGCGGCTATCGCCTATAATTTGAAGTACTTCGTCAGTTGTATTTTTCAAGGAACCGTATGTCTTCTCTTACTCGCAAAGATTTTCGCACGCTCTCATTGGCTGCCTTAGGTGGCGCGTTAGAGTTTTACGACTTTATTATTTTCGTGTTTTTTGCCGTCACCATCGGCAAACTGTTCTTCCCACCCGATATGCCAGAGTGGCTACGCCAATTCCAAACTTTTGGTATTTTTGCAGCAGGTTATTTGGCGCGTCCCTTGGGGGGCATTGTGATGGCGCATTTCGGGGATCTGCTGGGGCGCAAAAAGATGTTCACCCTCAGTATTTTCTTGATGTCCGTACCGACCCTCACCATCGGTTTACTGCCCACTTACGCTGACATCGGTATTTACGCGCCACTGGCGTTATTGGCCTTGCGTATTTTGCAAGGTGCTGCGATTGGCGGCGAAGTCCCAGGGGCGTGGGTGTTCGTGGCGGAGCATGTGCCTGCGCGGCATGTCGGTTTTGCCTGCGGCACGTTAACGGCGGGGCTGACGGGGGGGATTTTGCTCGGTTCCTTGGTGGCAACGTATATCAATACGAGCTATACCCCCGTCGAGCTGTTAAGCACGGGATGGCGTGTGCCCTTTATCATCGGCGGTGTTTTTGGGTTGGTGTCGGTGTGGTTACGTCAATGGTTGCACGAAACGCCCGTGTTCAAAGAAATGCAGGCGCGGCAAACCTTGGCGGATGAACTGCCGTTGAAAACCGTGATTCGCGCCCATCGCCCTGCGGTGATACTGACCATGTTGATGACTTGGCTGTTGTCGGCGGCGATTGTGGTGATGATCTTAATGACGCCCACTTTGCTGCAAAAATTGCACGGCATTTCGGCTGCCACGACCTTGCAAGCGAATAGCATCGCCACCTTGTTTTTGACTTTGGGTTGTGTGGTATTCGGTGCGCTGGCGGATCGCTTGGGTGCGGGGCGCGTGATGATGGTGGGCTGCGTGGCATTGGGCGCATCATCGTTGTTGCTGTATCAACAAATGACCGTCGCGCCTGAAAGCATCTACGGTTGGTACGCGCTGTGTGGTTTTTTTGTGGGGGTCATTGGTGTGATACCCAGTGCCGCCGTACTCGCCTTTCCACCTGTGGTGCGCTTCTCAGGCTTATCGTTCTCCTACAACGTCGCCTATGCAGTTTTCGGTGGACTCACCCCCGTGCTGGTCAGCTTGCTCGTCCCGCTTAGCCCCCTTGCCCCCGCTTACTATGTGCTGGCGTTAAGCGCGCTGGGCGTGGGGATAGGCGCGTATTTGTGGCGGCAGGAGGGTTAAGGATTCCTCCCTTTTTCCACGTTTAGAGCGGGTGCTTTCCGTCGAACACAACGAAATCGGGTATGCTTAACACTTGCGCAGGGCGCATCCAAAAAATAATCAGGGAGAGACAAAATGGGCATTACGCTACGCTTATCCAGCGACAAAATGGATGATGAGGATTTGCAGGTCATCACGCGTGAACTGTGTGACACGCTGAACGCGGAAACCGAGATTGCGGCAACTTTGCCCTCGCAGCCCGTTGAAAACGGCAAGGGTGTGTTGGTTGCCATGGGGATGATGGCACTGAGTTTTGTGGGGTCGGATGCGGGAAAGGTGCTGGTGGGCTTTATTGAGAAGCTGTTGTTTCGGGAATCGTCGTTGGAGTTAGAAATCACTCAGCCCGATGGTACGGTGTTTAAAATCAATGCCAAAAACAAAAACAGCCAAGAAATCAAAGCATTGTTGGAACAGCTGCAATAAACCATGACCAACTACGCCGTGCTGATTGGCAATAGCCAATTTACTCCCGAAGCCGAACTGGGTGCCCTCACGTCCCCGCCGCAAGATGTGACAGGCTTGGCGGCGGAGTTGAAAGCCGAAGGGCGCGGGCTGTTTACCGACATCACGCTGCTGGTCAATAAATCCAGTGGCGAAATCAAACGGTCGTTGATTAAAATCCTCAAAGCGGCAGGCAAAGATGACCTCGTGTTGTTGTATTACTCAGGGCACGGCTTGCCCAACAACAAAAACAACGACTTGTATCTCGCCACCGCCGACACCGAGGCGGATTATCTGGAAGCCACGGCGGTTTCCTTTGAAGAAATTTACCGTTGGATTAGCCGCCACTATTGCAAAAAAGTCGTCATCTTGCTGGATTGCTGCTACAGCGGCACGGCGGGGCAGGTGTTCAAAGGCGATTTAAGCTCCCAGTTGCAAACCCTGAATGACAAAGTCATGGGCACGTGTTTAATCGCGGCGGCTTCCAATGACCAAGTGGCACTCGATCGCGCCGAAGGCGGCTACAGCTTATTCACCAAACATCTGATTGAAGGACTGCGCGGCGCGGCCGACCGAGACAGCAGCGGGCTGGTGACCTTGGGGGAATTGTTTCACTATGTGCGCGAAAAAGTAACGGCGGACAATCCTACCCAAGTCCCCAAACGCTTCCTGAAAGACGAAAACGGCGAGCTGATTCTTGCCAAAAGTGGACGAGACAGCCGTAAGGAACGCGCCGATAAAATTCGTCCGTATTTGTATGACCTCGCCAAAGAAGATCGCATTACCCACGAGATTCTGAACGAGGCGATGCGCATCATCGCCAAAGCCAAGCTAGACCTGAGCGAACTTGAAACCGCCCAAGACGCGTTGATTTCAAATTGTTACGCGAACAAAGATGCGCTGAATTTTGTGCGTCTATGGGACAGGCTAGAGCTGCTGCCGCCCAGTGCAAAACCTGTTCAGGTGGAAACGCCGCCACCCAAAACTCCCCAGCCCACGCACCGCATCGTCGATCCCAAGCCAAAACCTGTGCCAGAACAGTCGGTTGAATCACCAAACGTCAGCAAATTGCCTATTCAGAAAATACTCGCATTCGCGGCGGTGGGCGTGTTGGTATTGGTCGCGATGCTGTGGTTTTCTCCTGATTCCACGCAAGTGGGCACAACGGTGATTGAAACCCCCGTTGTCCCCGTGGTGGATGAAGCGAAAGTGAAGGAAGCAAAACGCTTGGCGGCGATTCAACACGCCAAAGAGGTGTTGAATGGCGATGACGAAAAACAATGGCAAACCGCCGCGCAACAGTTGGCGAGTGGGGAATTCGCTCCGCTGGACAGCGAAGCCATGCGTTTGTTGGGTTTGAGCTATGAAATGGGCATATTGGGCGAAGCGAAAAACTATGCTCAGGCGTGTCCGTGGTATCTGCAATCCGCGCAAGCGGGCAATCAAAAAGCCATGATTCAGCTACAGAAATTGAGCAAGGAATGCAAAAAATGAAACCAGCGTGGTTAGGATTGGTGGGCTGTTTATGGTGCTGCGTCGCGGGGGCGAGTTTAGATAGCAAATATCAGAAGCAACAGGAAGCCGAAGCGCGTGAGCGTGCGGCGCAAACTACGCCGAAGCCAAAACCTGTTTATGCGCCTAAGCCGACCAAACCACGTGCTGCTGAACCCGTTATCGCCTCTCATATAGATTCCACTCCAATCACCGAACGGACCGAAAAGTTTGGCATCACCATGCTCAGTCTGCCTGCGGGCAATTTTATGATGGGTTGTGCGCATGGCAGAGATGGTTCGTGCGAATCGGATGAAACCCCACCGCACAAGGTACAGCTCCGTGGCTTTGAGCTAGGCAAAAACGAAGTAACCCAAGCGCAATGGCAAGCGGTGATGGGTAGCAATCCCAGTCATTTTAAGGATTGCGGCGACACTTGCCCCGTCGAGAAAGTCAGCTGGGATGATGTACAAACCTTTATTCAAAAGCTCAATGCGCAGACAGGAAAAACCTATCGTTTACCGAGCGAAGCCGAATGGGAATACGCCGCGCGGGCGGGGAGCAACAGCATGTATCCGTGGGGGCAGGAAGCCAGCCACGAATACGCCAACTACGGTGTAGATGCAGGTTGGGGTGGATTGGCGCAAGGTCGAGATAAATGGGTAAATTCCGCCCCTGTAGGCAGCTTCCCTGCCAATGGTTTTGGCTTGCATGACATGATCGGTAATGTCTGGGAATGGGTGCAGGACAGCTATCATAGCGACTATAACGGCGCGCCCACAGACGGGAGTGTTTGGAGTGGCGCGACGGAACGGCGTGTGTTGCGTGGCGGCTCGTGGTTCAGCATTCCACAGATTGTGCGCGCTGCGAATCGCTTCAACAGCACTGCGACGGATCGGAGCGACGTCATTGGTTTCCGTCTCGCCAGGACGCTCCCGTAGCGTATGCGTAGGGAGCTTATGGTTTGGACTTTTACCCTTAAAAGCTGTGAAAAGTGAAAGGTGAAATGAGAAACGTGGCGCATCACACTCCCTCGCCCGCGTGCGGGGAGAGCGTAGCGAGGGGTGCGAAGCAGGCAGGGGAGAGGGCGCGGGTTTTGGGCGCAGCCCCCAAGGTTTTGTCCCCTCACCCTTGCAGGGGGAGGGTTAGGGTGGGGGTAGAAACGTTCATTTGTAACGAACCATTCAACCCCCATCCCACAGCCCTCAAGGTTTTTGTGGGTGCGACAGATTCGCACGATTTTGAATTTTTTGGGCGCGACGCACCCTCTCCCCCAGCCCCCTCTCCCGTAAACGGGCGAGGGGAGTTTGGTATCCGCGTGGGCTTAGCCCTTCACCTTTCCCTTTTTACACCACCTCGCAATACACAATCTGCACAATTTCTAACTCAATCAAGCCCGTCGGGGTGCGCAGGCTGGCGACATCGCCTTCGCGCTGTTTGAGCAGTGCCATGGCAAGCGGCGAGACCCAGCTGATGTGGCCGCGTGCGACATCGGCTTCATCCACGCCCACGATGCTATAGGTCAGTTCTTCGCCTTGGTCGTTGCAGACGGTCACGGTCGCGCCAAAAAAGACTTGGTCGCAGTGACGGCGTTGTGCTGGATCAACCACTTCGCTTAAATCCAAGCGGCGGCGCAAGAAGCGGATGCGGCGGTCAATTTCGCGCAGCCGTCTTTTGCCGTAGATATAGTCGCCATTTTCCGAGCGGTCGCCGTTGGATGCAGCCCACGTGATGGTGTTGACCACGACGGGACGCTCCACTTTCCACAATTGTTCCAGCTCGGCAAAGAGTTTGCGTTGCCCATGCGGGGTGATGTAGTTTTTGGAGCCTGTGGGTAATTTCAACGCCGAAGGGAGTTCGTCGTCATCTTCGTCGGTGTGTGAGGGAGTGGTCATGGTGGTGTGAGTGAGATTTTCCCTCTCCCCCGCCCCTCTCCCGCAGGCGGGCGAGGGGATAAGTGCTGGGGTGCTGAGGGCAGAGAATTAGGGAGACGCTGATTAAATTCGTTCGCCCTGAGCCGTGAGTTTATCGAATGGTCGAAGGGTGAGCGGATTTAATTATTTGATTTCGTTAAATCTTCTGTTCATGGTTCGACAAGCTCACCACGAACGGAAGATTTAATCAGTGCCTCCTTAGCTGGACTTCAAGATTTTCTGCATTAGCCGTCCCATTTCTGCTGGGTTGCGGGTGATGTGTATGCCCGCTTCTTCCATCACGGCGAGCTTGGTTTCCGCACCACCTTGACCGCCCGAAATAATCGCGCCTGCGTGTCCCATGCGTTTGCCTGCGGGAGCCGTCACACCGGCGATAAAGCCGACCACGGGTTTGCGCATATTGTCTTTCATCCAGCGCGCACATTCTTCTTCGTCTGAACCACCGATTTCGCCAACCATAATCACGGCATCCGTGTCGGGATCGTCGTTAAACAGCCGCATCACGTCGATATGTTTTAGCCCATTGATCGGGTCACCGCCGATGCCGACGCAAGAGGATTGCCCCATGCCCAGCGCAGACAATTGCCCCACCGCTTCGTAAGTCAATGTGCCCGAACGCGACACCACGCCGATGCGACCTTTTTTATGGATATGCCCTGGCATGATGCCGATTTTGATTTCGTCAGGGGTAATCAAGCCTGGGCAATTCGGCCCGATCAAAATCGTGCGCTTGCCTTGCATTTTTTGGCGCGTGCGCAGCATATCGTGGACGGGAATGCCTTCGGTAATGCAAATCACTAAATCCAAATCCGCTTCCACAGCTTCATCAATCGCCGCTGCCGCAAAGGGAGGTGGCACATAAATCACCGACACCGTCGCGCCTGATTGCTGTTTGGCTTCTAACACGCTGTTGTAAATGGGAATCCCTTCAAAAGACTGCCCGCCTTTTTTGGGAGTCACGCCCGCCACGAAACAGTTTTTGCCATTGGCGTAGGCTTGGCAATTCACGGTATGAAACTGCCCGACTTTGCCCGTCATGCCTTGGGTCATGACGCGGGTATTTTTATCAATCAAAATAGACATTACACACCTCTCGCTGCTGCGACGACTTTTTGAGCGGCATCCGCCATCTCATCGCCAGAAATAATCGGCAAACCTGAATCCGCCAGAATCTGCTTACCTAACGCGACATTCGTGCCTTCCAGCCGCACCACCAATGGCACGGTTAAATGCACTTGACGCGCCGCAGCGACCACGCCTTCCGCAATCACGTCACACTTCATAATGCCGCCGAAAATGTTGACCAAAATCGCTTTGAGATTCGGATTTTTCAACATCAACTTAAAGGCTTCCGTCACTTTTTCGGTCGTCGCACCGCCGCCCACGTCGAGGAAGTTGGCAGGACTGCCGCCGTAGAGTTTGATGATGTCCATGGTTGCCATCGCCAAGCCCGCGCCATTGACCAAGCAGCCAATGTCGCCGTCCAAGGAAATGTAGCTCAGGTCAAATGCCGAGGCTTCGACTTCGGCAGGATCTTCTTCATCCAAATCGCGGTAAGCGACCACTTCGGGATGGCGATACAGCGCGTTGCTATCGAAATTAAACTTAGCATCCAAGGCGACGACACGTCCATCGCCCGTCAAAATCAACGGATTGATTTCCGCCAACATGGCATCTTTTTCCACGAAGGCACGGTACAGCCCTTGCAAAATTGTCACCGTTTCTGCCACGGCCGATTCAGGCAAACCAATGTCGCGCGCCACTTGCGCACCTTCTGCGTCGGTTAAGCCCGTCAAGGGATCAATGCGCACGGTGTGGATTTTTTCAGGTTGATGCGCGGCGACTTCTTCGATTTCCATGCCGCCTTCGCTACTCGCCAACAACGCCACGCGTTGTGAACTGCGATCCACGACCATGCCTAAATAAAATTCTTTGACGATGTGCGCGCCTTCTTCCACTAACAAGCGGCGCACGGTTTGACCTGCTGCGCCCGTTTGATGCGTGACGAGCTGCATACCCAAAATTTGTTGTGCCGCGCTGCGCACTTCGTCCAAGGAGCGTGCCACTTTCACGCCGCCGCCCTTGCCGCGTCCGCCTGCGTGTATCTGCGCTTTCACCACCCAAACGTTACCGCCTAATTCGGTCGCAACAGCAACCGCCTCATCGACGCTAAAACACGGTTTGCCACGCGGAGTTGGCACGCCAAACTGACGCAAAATTTCTTTGCCTTGATATTCGTGAATTTTCATAGTTTTCTCATGGTCTTGATGATAGGCTGAAACGCATCATATAGTGTGAAGTGCGGATTTTACCGACTTTTGTGGGCTTTGATGGCAAGATAATCAAAAGCCGACATTTAATATCATCGTCACATGGTGCTAAATCGACTTTGTTATGATTGTGTGCCACAGGGTGTGTGTGGCGGCAGGCGATTATCGTAAGCGGTAAAGTGGGAAAACTTGTCCCACACAAGCGGATAAATCTGAGACAATCCGCGCCTTTTTAGGGGTAGCCCCCTTTTTTCTCCTTGGGAGTAAGCAATGAAATTTCGTTTTCCGATTGTCATTATTGATGAAGATTTTCGCTCTGAAAATGCCAGTGGGCTGGGCATACGTGCCCTTGCTGATGCGCTGGAGAAAGAAGGGATGGAAGTATTAGGGGTCACCAGTTATGGAGACTTGACTTCGTTTGCGCAACAACAAAGTCGCGCTTCGGCCTTTTTGTTGTCGATTGACGATGAGGAATTTGGCGCGGGCAGCAAAGAAGAAACCGATCACGCTCTGCGTAATTTACGTGCCTTTGTAGAAGAAATTCGCTTTAAAAATGCGGATATTCCCATTTATTTATATGGCGAAACGCGCACCTCACGGCATATTCCCAATAATATTTTGCGTGAGCTGCATGGTTTTATTCACATGCACGAAGATACACCAGAATTTGTGGCGCGCCATATTATCCGAGAAGCCAAATCTTATCTCGATTCATTGCCACCACCATTTTTCCGTGCCTTGCTGCATTATGCACAAGATGGTTCATATTCTTGGCATTGCCCTGGGCATTCGGGTGGCGTAGCCTTTTTGAAATCACCTGTCGGGCAAATGTTCCATCAATTTTTTGGTGAAAATATGCTGCGTGCCGACGTGTGCAATGCGGTAGAAGAATTAGGACAATTGTTAGATCACACGGGGCCAGTAGCGGCTTCCGAGCGCAATGCTGCGCGGATTTTTAATGCTGACCATTTGTTCTTTGTGACGAACGGCACTTCGACTTCCAACAAGATCGTGTGGCACTCGACCGTCGCGCCTGACGACATCGTGGTGGTGGATCGCAACTGCCATAAGTCTATTTTGCACGCGATTATGATGACGGGTGCCGTGCCTGTGTTCCTCACGCCGACGCGCAATCATTACGGCATTATTGGCCCGATTCCTAAATCTGAATTTGAAGCGGAAAGCATACAGCGCAAAATCAACGCCAATCCGTTTATCAAAGACAAAACCAAAAAGCCACGCATTTTGACCATCACGCAAAGTACCTATGACGGGGTGGTGTATAACGTGGAAATGTTGAAAGAAATGTTGGATGGGCGCATCGACACGCTGCATTTCGACGAGGCTTGGTTGCCGCACGCGGCGTTCCATGATTTCTACAAAGACATGCACGCTATTGGCAAAGATCGTCCGATTGCTAAGGAGTCGATGATTTTTGCGACTCAATCCACACATAAATTGCTGGCAGGCTTATCGCAAGCATCGCAAATTTTGGTGCGTGAACCGCAAACGCGGAAGTTGAATAAGCATATTTTCAACGAAGCTTACTTGATGCACACCTCCACCAGCCCGCAATACGCCATCATCGCCTCGTGCGACGTGGCGGCGGCCATGATGGAAGCCCCAGGGGGTACGGCGTTGGTGGAGGAATCCATCGCCGAAGCCTTGGATTTCCGCCGTGCGATGTTCAAAGTCGATGAAGAGTTTGGACAAGACTGGTGGTTTAAAGTCTGGGGGCCCAATAGCATTGCGGAAGAGGGTATTGGTGCGCGAGAAGATTGGGTGTTAAGTGCGGATGATAAATGGCATGGCTTTGGAAATTTAGCCCAAGGCTTCAATATGCTAGATCCCATCAAAGCCACCATCATCACCCCAGGTTTGGACGTGGATGGCGGCTTTGCGGAAAGCGGCATTCCTGCGGCAATGGTCACCAAATATCTCGCAGAACACGGTGTGATCGTGGAAAAATGCGGGCTGTATTCGTTCTTTATCATGTTTACCATTGGTATCACCAAAGGGCGTTGGAATACCCTATTGACTGCGTTGCAGCAATTTAAAGATGATTACGATAAGAATCAGCCATTATGGCGGATTTTGCCTGAGTTTATTGCTGCGCATCCGCGCTATGAGCGTGTCGGGTTGCGCGACTTATGTCAACAAATTCACGACACCTATACCCACCACAACGTGGCGCGCATGACCACGGAAATGTATTTGTCCGATATGCAGCCTGCGATGAAGCCGTCTGATGCGTTTGCCAAAATGGCGCATGACGAAATCGAACGCGTGGAAATTGATAACTTGGAAGGGCGCATCACGGCGGTGTTGCTGACACCTTATCCCCCCGGCATTCCACTGTTGATCCCAGGCGAGATTTTCAACAAAACCATTGTCGATTACGTCAAATTCGCCCGCGATTTCAACCAAAAATTCCCAGGGTTTGAAACCGATGTGCATGGCTTAGTCGCCGAAATGGTGGACGGTGAGAAGCACTACTTTGTGGATTGTGTGAAGTAGGGGGTGTAAAAATAAGGCTATGTCGCACATCGCTGTTGAAACTGTCCTGTTCTGTTAATTGCGTTGGCCAACCAATCTGCTGGTGAAGTATTTTCTCCGAAACGATCCTTCATTCGATGCCAGCCGAGATAGTTTGCGAGGTAGTGGGTGGCTACGCCGTTAAATTTACCCATCCATTTTTTGAGTCTGCTGTGATAGGCATTGACGTTTTGGACGTGATAAACACCGCCGATCACGCGTTTGCCTGCGGCGAGATTGACGGGGCGATGGGTGATATGTTCTTGTTTGGCGACGGCTTTATAGACCAGCGCGCCATCGGTACACAGCAAAGTGTCTTGATTTAACAGGGGTTTTAGCACCTGTTTCACCTGTTCGGCATCGACCTTGCCCAAGATAAAGTCAGCGGTTTCGCCATGACGGTCGCGCACCACCAGCACGGGAATTTGTTCAGCGGACAGCCCGCGTTTACTGGCGGTGCCGCCCCGTTTGCGGGCTTTGCGGTCTATATTGCGCTGGCCTTTTTTCGATTCAAGGAAAAAAGTCTCGTCCGCCTCCACAATGCCCGTCATTTTGGCAGGTTTTTGGGCGGCGGCGGTACGCAAAAAACGGTGTCGCCATTGCAGACTGGTGTTTTTGGCAATGCCACACGCTTTCGCCGCGTCGCGGATGCTCAAGCCATCCAGCATAGCTTGTTGATACTTAATCCATTTTTCCCTGTAGTGTAAACGTGCCAACGGCGTGTCGGTTAAGGCGTTGAAGGTGCGCGCACAACCACAGCAACGATAACGCTGCAAGCCACTGTCATGTCCCCAACGATGCAGCTTTTGACTTTGGCAATGCGGACAGCTTGGCGTGTCCCCCACACTGGCCTCGATCACCTTCACGCCAAGCTCTAGCTCAACCTGACCCGCCATCTCAGCGATCACCGCCTCCCGCTGCCCTCGACTGAGACGATCCATCCCTGATAGCCATTCCTTAAAGTCCACTGATTTCATTGTGTTTTTCTCCTTGAACTAGACTTTAAAACCCTTTGGGCATATAACTCAACGAGAGATTGCGACTGAGCCAAAATCAAACATCCCTCTTTGACCTTGATATTCAGCGTGAAAATGAGGCGGATTGTGTTCTTTGTGAAACATTTTGATAATGATTCCAAAGAATATTGACACAAATGGCATGCTTTTTTCCTTTGTTTTGAGGGTAGGTGATGGAAAAATGGCGGAATGCAATGGAGAGTTCGCCTTGAGGGTTAACTTAAGCCATTACTTTTTAATTCAATATTTTTTTCACTAGTTTGTCCTGCTTCTACCACTGCTGTTCCATTTCCAAGCAAAGTACCGTTATTAGCCTTGATCGAAATTAGGTGACTCCCAGGCAGCAAACCCGTTAGGATCACGCCGTTCGTATCTGTTTTTCTAACCATCTGATTATTCAAATACACTTCAGACTGTCCTGTAATTGCTGTTTGAGCATGGAAGCTAACCACCAGATTTCCAGGGCGAGCTTCCTTTTTATCCTTGTCAACGGCCGCTTGTAGGGCTGTTAATTGTTCCTGAAACTGGATAATCCAAGTTTGAAATTCCTTATCCACTAGATCGGAAATTTGCTGCTGGAATGTTGTGAGCAATAAAATACCTGCGGCCTGCTGTTCAGATGTGAGCGATACCACGCCTGTCGATGGTGTCTTGTTCCTGATTTGGATGCGCCATAGCGTCCATGCCAACTGGAAATTATCTAATGCACGTTGCAATGCCATCTGTGTACTCATATACCTCATCCAAGAAGTAGAGTATCCAAAATAACGATCCACCAAAAGAGAAGCACCAGCCAAGGCAATAAGAATATATCCCAAATGGTCGACTCCTTTCTCCTGCCCTTGAAGCGGAGCAAGTCCCCCTAGAACCGCAAGTGTTATGGATGCGGCTCTCAACAGACGCGAGAAGCGACGCGGCCATCTTTTGTGATTAAGATACCAATTCACTATGAGTGTCGCCCTTGTAGCCAAATTTTTAGCTAAAGCATTGAGAGCGTCGTAAGTGCTGTCGTATTCATCTTCGAATCCATCATGGTTCTGTGGCGGAATGTCGCGACTGGAAGGTTGGTTGTCCATGGTTTTCGTTTTATCCTATAGTTAAATAGTAGTGGTATCTCTGCGAACAAATAACAAGCTTGAGAGATCAAGTACGGTTCTTTGCGCAAAATGTCTCAGAGGTTAATGAGAATTGGCATTGGCTATCGCCTCCTTCAGTTTCTGTTCTATACGTTTGGCATAACTCAAGGTGTCGTCATCTAGAAGGCCAATTGCTATGAGATCTGTAATGGGCTTAACTACGCTAGTTAAAATGTCGTTTCTTTCTTCTTTTGGAGTTGATGAAATGGCTGTATCGCAAATAACAATAGCTTCTTCAAAGCATCCAGAAAATAGCAAGGAATCCATAAGGTCAAATTTTCGCCAATAATCATCAGGACTATCTGCAACGGCAAACTGGCACAAAGTTGTATATTTAGCAAAGCCTTTCTTGGCCGTTTCTATTTTTGAAAAATCCCATTTTGAAAGTAAAAGTTCGAGCCTTGACAAATTCAATGCAGCGTAAAGATCAAATCTATCAATAGAATGCGCTTCTTCATAGCATGTACGCGCTTGACCCAGTGCAATTCTGTCAAAACTTGAAGGTGATTTTTCCATGCCAATCCTTCTGTAAGCACCTCCAAGATTGCTCCACGCTTCTTTGTCTTTTGGTTCTATACGTACAGCTTCACGCAAGGCTTCAACTGCCTAGAGAATTTGCCCAGATTTGCTATATGTCACACCAAGTTCACGAAGAACAAGGTGATTACTTGGAGAGAGATTGCGTGCTTTACAAAGCGAATAAATTGCGTCTGAGTAGCGTGAAAGAGAGCGTTGTACTTTTCCTAGCTCAATAAGTATGTCGGTAGAGGCAGGGTTGGTTTTGTTTGCAAGTATGAGAAAATTAAGCTTGTCATCAAAATTGGACGTGGCTTTAGCAACACTCAAAAGATCATCACCTCTCGCAGAAGTTAATTCCACAATTTTTGCATGTAGCTCATCAATAATTTTTTGCTCAGTAGTTGTTTAGTCCCATCATTAAGTGGTGTATTATATACCGAACTTAAAGAGGAAAAGAGATGGGACAAGTATTACACGGCACAGCCACGACTACGCACGTTGTGCGAGCAAAAATACAAGCGTCTGAAGCGAGCTTGCTTGAGTTATCCGAGCAGTACGGGATCAACCCCAAAACCGTGCTGAAGTGGAAGCATCGGGATTCGGTGGAGGATCAAAAATGCGGGGCGAAACTAGGTCAAGGCAGTGTGTTGTCTGAACTGGACGAAACCGTGATTGTCGAGACGCGGCGCAAGACTTTGCTGCCCTTGGACGACCTGTTCGACCTGCTGTTGCCGCTGATCCCCGTGCTGACCCGCTCTAATTTGCACCGCTGTTTACAACGTCACCACATCAGTCGTTTGGTGGATTTATTGCCGCCCGAAGAAAAAGGTGAGTATAAAACCTTTAAAAAATATGGACCTGGCTATCTCCACATTGATACCGCACAAATCAATCTGGGTATGGATAAGTGGTATCTATTTGTGGCAATCGACCGCGCCACGCGTTATGTCTATGTCGAATTACACGATAACAAGCGCATGGAAACGGCGTCAGCATTTTTACAGCAAGCATTGAAACAATATCCATTTAAAATCAATACAATACTGACTGACAATGGGATTGAGTTTAGCTACAACCTGCTGGTGGAAGCCAAAAAACCCAAGGATAAGAACAAAGTACATCCCTTTGTCGCCGTTTGCCAAGCACAAACTATCGAACATCGCACTACGCTGGTTAAACATCCTTGGACTAATGGCATGGTCGAAGCCTTGCCTATCCGCTTGGTACACCCGCTTTTCGCAAGTGGTTATATGCAAAAAGGTGAGGATGATAATCCCACTGGGCATCGTATAGCTCGCGATAAGTTGGTGCAGCTACATTCACGCAGATACCC
>JAQTTV010000022.1 GCA_028710565.1 Gallionella sp. | reverse complement strand
GGCCAATCTACGAACAGGCTCTGGTTAAAAACCAGTCCTCAGGTTGGGACGGCCTTCCCTGTGAAACGTAAAACTTTTACTTCTCTTTTATACTGCATTTCAGCAAATTCAATCATACAAGGTTGGGCTGAGGCACGAAGCCCAACGTTTACCGCGTGAATTTGTTGGGCTTCGCTATGCTCAACCCAACCTACCGTTGCAGCAAGTAGCCCGTATGCAGTGAAACGAAATACGATATTTTCCTGATAAACCCTGTATTGCATACAGGCTACGGGTTTGTACCAAGAGGTTGAAATGATTCCTGCGACGATCAATATCACAGCGGCACAACAGGTAGGGGATTACGCGCTGCGCTTGTCTTTTGATGACAACACGGTGCAGACGGTTGATTTTAAGACGTTTTTAACTCGCTCACGTCACCCTGATATTCGTGCTTTTCTTGAACCTGCCCGTTTTGTGGCGTTTCGGATTGAATATGGTGAATTGGTTTGGGGGGATTACGATTTGTCTTTTCCTGTCGTAGACTTGTATCGCAATCAACTAGATCGCGGTGTCGAATTGGAAATGATTGCGGCTTGATCGTCGGTTAGTTCGATTAGATTCACAAATACGACTGACCGTTTTAAATTATATTTTCGTAAATTTTTCAATAGGTTGAGCACGCATAGTGCGCAATCGCTATTTCGCACTATACATAATTGATGCAGTCTGCTTCGCTTATTGACCCACACACCAGCCGCCACAGACTTAACCAGACTCCTCCGCCATATCTTCATGGCACACTTAAACTTAACTACGGAGTCAACCTCGATGTCGGATTGGATACATTACATTAGCTGGATTAAAGAACTTTGGTATTTCTGGTTGTTTGGCATCGTTGGGGTGGGGATACTGGCGGAGTTCGTGGATGGCAAACCCCATCCGATATTCAGAGCATTGAAAATGCTCGCCTTTGGCATCATCACATTTTCTTGGATACTTGGGATGTTATCCCTGTTGTGGTGGCTAAGCGATTGGGCACTGGCATTTTTTGCGCACTTTCTGGGTTCAGCCTCGGCAACACCTTGGTCTTTTTCTACGTGGTATCAATCGCTGGGTTGGCTGGGTAAGTGGTGGCTATATTACGGTAGCGCGGAAGTGGTACTGCTGTGCGTGGCAATATTGGTCATGGTGCTGGACAAGAGCAAAGATAAGTCTATCGGCTCATTTATCGGTTGGTTTATGTTTTCGATTTTCGCTCTTTTCGCCATGCTGGTTATTTCGGCTTTTGGCGGGGTGATTAACGCATTTTTGAAATAGTTTGGTGCGGTTGATTATCCGCGCGCGAGTCGAAGCAAGGAAAGTGAACCCGCTACCCTCTCACCTAGTGATGGCGAGAGGATGTCAGTTTCTTTGGGTAGATAAGATAGAACCGATCTACAGTAGTGGCACAATCAACAATGCAACAATATTGATGATTTTAATCAATGGGTTAATCGCTGGACCTGCGGTGTCTTTGTAGGGATCGCCGACGGTATCGCCCGTTACAGCAGCTTTGTGCGTTTCGGAACCTTTGCCGCCGTAGTGACCTTCTTCGATGTATTTCTTGGCGTTATCCCACGCGCCGCCGCCTGTGGTCATCGAAATCGCCACAAAAATCCCCGTGACGATGGTACCGACCAACACCCCACCCAAAGCTTGCGCGCCCAACGTCAACCCAACCACCACAGGCACAGCAACGGGCAACAAAGATGGGACGATCATTTCTCTAATCGCGGCCTTGGTCAACATACTGACGCAAGTGCCATACTCTGGTTTTGCAGTCCCTGCCATGATGCCAGGGATGTCGCGGAACTGGCGGCGCACTTCCACCACCACCGCACCTGCTGCGCGCCCCACCGCTTCCATGCCCATCGCGGCGAACAAATACGGCACCATGCCGCCGATAAACAAACCGATGATGACCAGATGATTGGATAAGTCGAAGTTCAATACCTTGCCACTGGCGGAAAGCGCGTGAGTATAGTCGGCGAACAACACCAAGGCTGCCAACCCTGCCGAACCGATGGCATAACCTTTGGTGACGGCTTTGGTGGTGTTACCTACCGCATCTAGCGCGTCAGTGATGACCCGCACTTCGTCAGGCAAATGTGCCATTTCGGCAATACCGCCCGCATTATCGGTGATTGGACCATACGCATCCAACGCCACGATAATGCCCGCCATGGACAACATGGAGGTGGCGGCAATGGCAATACCATACAAACCCGCCAATTCCTGCGCACCCCAAATGGCCGCACACACTGCCAACACGGGTGCTGCGGTGGCTTTCATCGACACGCCTAAGCCTGCAATAATGTTAGTGCCGTGCCCCGTGGTCGAAGCTTCTGCGATATGGCGCACAGGGGCAAATTCGGTCGCAGTGTAATACTCGGTAATCCATACCAAAGCGGCGGTCAGCACCAAGCCAATCACGGTCGTGCCATACAACGCCATGCTGCTGATGAATGTACCGTCGTTCATCAACACGCCGTCACCAAACATCCAACGCGTGATGGGGTAAAACGCCACCAGAGCCAAGCCGCCAGCCACCGCCAAACCACGATACAACGCATTCATGATCTTGCCATTGGGGCGGGCTTTGACAAACCAAGTGCCAACAATCGAAGCGATAATGGAAAATCCACCCAAAACCAGCGGATACAACACGGCATTTTCACCGACATTCGCCAGCAGCAAACCGCCGAGCAACATAGTCGCAATCAGCGTGACGGCATAGGTTTCAAACAAATCCGCTGCCATACCTGCACAATCGCCGACGTTATCGCCCACGTTGTCGGCAATGACCGCAGGATTGCGCGGATCATCTTCAGGAATACCTGCTTCCACTTTACCCACTAAATCCGCGCCAACATCCGCACCTTTAGTGAAAATGCCGCCGCCCAATCGCGCAAAGATGGAGATCAACGAACCGCCGAATGCCAGCCCGATTAAGGCGCGAGTGGCTTCCGCTTGCGATGAACCCATAGCCACCAACAAAGCGTAATATCCCGCCACGCCCAACAAACCCAGCCCAACCACAAACATCCCTGTAATCGCTCCGCCCTTGAACGAGACATTGAGTGCGGTATTTAAGCTAATGCGCGCAGCTTCTGCGGTGCGGATATTGGCGCGCACGGAGACGTTCATGCCGATAAACCCCGCCATGCCTGACAACAATGCGCCCAATAAAAAGCCCATTGCAGTTTTGCCATCTAAAGCAACCAGAATAGCGACTAACAACACCGCCCCCACCATGGCAATCGCCGCGTATTGACGATTGAGATACGCCGACGCGCCCTCTTGAATCGCAGCGGCAATCTCCCGCATTTTCTCGTTCCCCGTCGGCTGCGCCAGTATCCAGCGTATAGCAAACACCCCATACAAAATACCTGTCAGGGCACATAACAATGCAATCACTAAACCTGTTGACATCATCTTCTCCTATCAAAAATATATCCGAACAACGAGAACGATCCTTTGGTGAAACGGTGAAAACATGAAAAATACTGCTTTAATCCCCTCTCCCACAAGCGGGAGAGGGAGCTGGTTACGGCTGTACAGCGGGGATTTCGACTTGCTCGACGGGCGCGTCTGGTAACAACGTCATCACTTCTGAGCCTTGGTCGTATTGCTGCAAATACTGGGTAATGGTTTCAAATGTCGCGGTCACAGGCGTGCCTGTTTGATCAGCGGTGGAAATTTGCGCGCTAAATACGGAACCGAAAAACAGTTTAAGCGGACTGACATTGACGCGCTGCGCTTTGAAAAAAGCGGTTTCATTGGCTTTAATCACGCGAATGTCACTGGTTTCATAAATCGCCGCGTTAATCACATCTAACGTATGCTCGGTGCAATTTTGCTTGCCTAAGTTGTACGGGTTCGCTATCAGCGAATAACTAGGCTCGTGCAAAGCCTGATAGGTCGGAGAGCGAATCACGTCGAGCAAACGCTTTTGCAATTCGATGGAAGGAATCAACACCCCTGCTTCCAACACTGCCACGCCATTAAAGAAATCAACAGGAAAGTCTCTCACCAAAGAGCTGGTATCGGGCTGATCGTCATTTTGATAAAGATTGTAAATCGCATAACCAGGCACATTGCGCCCATCTGCGGTGGTAATTTGCGAATACACGGCGAAAGCCACATGGGTGTAGTGCATCCCTTCAGGCAACTCAGCAGCGGGTCTCCCCATACGCGCTAAGATCGCCACATACGCCCCTTTACTTGCCAAGGTGCGCTCTACTTTTTTAGCGAAGGCGGCAATTTGTTCCCCGCTAAAATGCGTCTCCCCGCCTGCTTGACTGCTATTGGCTTGCACTGGCAACACCATGAGCATCGCCCACACCATCGCCAGCATACCTTTTAAAAAATATCGCATGATGCAGCTCTCCTTGTCAAAATAACTCAAACTTTAGGGTGAAGGGTGAATAAGGAAGGAAAAAGGGTAATACCAGCTCTCACCGTGAAAGGTGGTGCGCTGCTTCGCAGCGTGGTGAAACGTAGAAACGTCACTTCGTTGCACCCTTACCCTTTTTCCTATTTGTCTGGCTTACCTTCCAGTTGCGTATCAGGTTTTTTCTGCAAAGCCTGATTAGGTGGCATCACGGTAATCGTTTCACTGGTAATGGCCAAAGGCGTGCCGATGGGGGCTGCGACTGTTTGAGTTGAGCCCTGCGCGGCACCCGCACTCATCGTAGCACCCGCACTGAGTACCACCGCACCCACTGACAAAGGAATCGCCGATGTCCCAGAAATAACCCGTCCCGTACTTCCCATCGCGTTGCTCACAGATTGAGCCGATCCACGCGCGCTATTTGCCTTTTTTATTACCTGCACGGGACGACCACCGCTCTCTGCGGCTTTCTTCCCTGCTTGTACAGAATCGCCAACAGCCTGACCAGAATCGGCCGCCCATACAGCATGTGACACGAGCAAGGGTGCCACCAATATACCTATCCATAATTTTTTCATCGCAACACCTTCCATTAAGAAACTAAGCGAAACTTACCAACCACAAACTTGCTTTTGGAATGCGGAATACTGAACAGTTTTTCCCAGCAAGCAAGAAGTCTTTGCCAACCTTTGAAATTGTACTTCATCCAAGCGTGGATCGTTATCCATCAAGCGACGATAAACCTCTGCTGGTGCCTCACCTTCCGCCAACACGGTTTCTTCAGGCACGCCAGCGCACTGTTTTCCTTGTGCAAAAGGGCGATAAATTTGTTGATACAGATAATCGCAATACTCTTCTTTTGCTTTTTTGCCCACAACTGCAGTCTTTGCCACCGACACCTTACCTGCTTGATAAGTAGCGATCTCCAAATTTCCTTGACGCAATCCCAAATTAACCACTATTTTATTTTCATCAACCACTGGGCGTAGTGCTTTTTCACCCGCAACAAATGACTCTGAAGTCATTGGTACCGTGCCATCCAACAAAGTAATGAAGAAAAACTCAGCGGGGGCAGCAGTGCTAGGGGTTTTCTTAACCAGAATCACATCCGCTTCACCCAAGGGAATAATTTTATACATACCAAAATAGCCCGCTTCAACATACAACACCCGCGTATCCAGTCGTAGTTCTCGTTGACCTTTATCGTTTACTTTAACTTCCAGTTGCCCATAACGTGTTTGTGCAGATTCAGAAGTATCCAAAGCAAAAACGCTCTGACAAATAAACAGCAGTCCTAAGATAATGTAACGCATTATTTATATCCTTATTAAACAAACAATTATTAAAGTACGGGCAATATCTGCAAGCCATTAAATCGATATTCAACACGCTCCCAATCTGATGTGGTGCCTCTTTCAAATCTACACAAAGTCATAGATTACGAGGGATTTGCCAGTATCCCAAGATTGCCGCAGTCTAAACACCAGTCACATCATAGCAATGCCGCTTAAAAATATACATGTTTAAGTGTGTGTACAGCGATTTTTTATCTAAAGTTACTATCAAAGTTTGCGCTGCTCGAACTAAATATAGCCATTATTCCAATCCAAAATATCAATATACATTTTATAAACAGACAATTCAGGTCAGTTATGAACTAATTTTGCTAATCTAAAAAACCCGCTGCAGAATTTTTTTGCTCTGCTATAATGCCGCTCCTTTTCGGGGCGTAGCGCAGCCTGGTAGCGTACATGCATGGGGTGCATGTGGTCGGAGGTTCAAATCCTCTCGCCCCGACCAAACAAAAAAAATGACTTACAACTTCTAGTTGTAAGTCATTTTTTTGCGCATTCGCAAAGCCAAAAATCGATCTTGAATTTTGCACTGTCAATTCAACAGTGAACGTAAAAAACCCTATGGGATGCCAATTTTCAAGTCAAGTTCACCACCCTTTTTATTTGTCATGAATTATTCCTAATGGAAAATCTCGGTTAATATTCATGCGAACAAGCAAATTGCAATGGAAGTGGCAATATGCTGCATACTATTTTGTAATTCGAAAAGCATGCCCATATTACTAATCACCAGCATCAACTATTAGTCAGGATGTACACCATGGTTTCCCTTCGTACTTTGTTGCATAAATTTAATCAACCTTTATTGATAACTATCTTATTGGGGCAGATTATTTTTTTAGTAATTTTGGGATTGAAACAAGTTGGCACATTGGAGTCGCTGGATTTGATGGTATACGACTGGACTTTACGCTCCCGTACAACACAGTCTGCTGATTCACGCATCATACTCGTAGACCAAACGGAAGATGACTTGCGTCGCTGGGGATTTCCCGTGCCAGATGGCACTCTCTCCACGATCCTACAACGCCTGGAAGACGGTGGGGCTCAGGTCATTGGTGTTGACAAGTATCGTGACATTTCTGTGGCACCTGGACAGGAACAACTCTCCGAAATATTACGCAAACATCGCAATATCATTTGGATTAGTAAATTTGGCAAATCCAGTAGTCTGCGCGTCCCCCCTCCTCCTGAATTGAAAGGGACGGATCAAGTAGGGTTCAATGATCTCACTGATGATGCGGGCGGCGTAATACGACGCGGGGCATTATTTATGGATGACGGCAAAGAAACCAGTTATGCCTTTGCTTTGGTCGTCGCACTACGATATTTGGAACAATATGGCATCAATCTACAAGGTGATGACAAAAATCCTGATTTCGTCAAAATTGGCAACACGACGTTGCCCCCTTTCGAGTCTAATGAGGGAGGATACGTGGATGAAGATGCGGCAGGCTATCAGTTTTTAATTGACTATCGCACGATGCCGTCTCGATTGCCAATTTATACTTTTTCGGATGTATTGGATGGCAAAGTGCCTGCTAATGCTATAAAAGGCAAAATTGTCATTATCGGTACCACAGCCAAAAGCCTGAACGATCATTTCTATACGCCATATAGTGGCGGAACAGGTATACATCAACGTATTGCGGGGTTTGAACTTCATGCTCAAATCGTCAATCAATTGATCGAAATGGCACTCAAGGGAGAGCGTCATGTTCATAGTTTGTCAGAACGTGATGAAGGTTTGCTACTTTGGTTGGCATGTACGCTGAGTGCACTCATCGGTTTTAGAATGCGGTCACTTTGGCTATTTGGCACTACTGTTGTGCTGGGTATTGTCGGCTTGGGCACGCTCACTTTCGTCAGTATAAGCTACAACTGGTGGATACCCATACTACCAGCGTTATTAGGTTGGGTTGTTTCAGCCAGTACAACCGTTGCGTATTTGTCTGGACAAGAGAGAAATCAACGCAAGCAGTTGATGCAAATTTTCTCAAGTCATGTTTCCAATGATGTGGCTGAAGCCATGTGGCGTGAACGGGATCAATTTTTGGATGGTCACCGCCCACGTCCACAGCAAATCACTGCGACAGTGATGTTCACAGATATCCGAGGGTTTACCACCATCTCCGAAAAGTTAGATCCCCCTGCTTTATTTGACTGGCTCAATAGCTATATGGAGGTCATGTCACAAATCGTACTGGTACATCACGGTATGATTAACAAATACATAGGCGATGCCGTCATGGCATTGTTTGGTGTCCCAATTCCCCGCACCACAGAAGCCGAAATCGCCCGTGATGCCACTTCCGCCGTGGATTGTGCCTTAGCCATGCGCGCCGCCATTGAGAAAATGAATGCCGAACACCCTGACGCGCCGCCACTGGGGATGCGTATTGGTATTTTTACTGGTCAACTCGCAGCGGGCACTTTGGGCAGTGCACAACGGGTGGAATATACCGTCATCGGCGACACGGTGAATGTCGCTTCACGCTTAGAAAGCTACAAAGGGGTAGAAGACCATGAAGCCTGCCGTATTTTGATCGGAGAACGAACTTTACACTGTCTCAATAACCGTTATCGCACCCACTTGGTTGGCTCCATTCAGCTCAAAGGTAAAGAACAGCCTATCACTGTTTTTCAAGTCGATGACTATGACGACAATCCCACACTCGCTCAGTAAAAAAGCCATCTCCAATCAATGGGATGGCTTTTTGTACGGACAAGGGGGGAAAGCGCAGGGTAAAGGGCAAAAAACTTCTATTCTAACAAGGAAGAGATATTTGGTCCTTCCCTTACCTCTCCTCTCTTCCTCACTTAACGGATTAAAGCACGCTTACTTAGTGCGATCCGCTTTCGCCGCATCTGTTTGTCCGATTTGCTCTAATAAAGCAGCTCTTTCCTCGCGTAAGGCTGTATTGCTGGGGTTTGCTTCGATTTGTGCCGAAATGGATGCGATACCATCATAAGCAAAACCTTGTTCAACCAACTCACGCGGACGAGACCCGCTCGAAACCACATTCGAGGCAGGAAGCGCGTATTGGATGGCCGCACTATTCACGGTATCTTTAGCACGCTGCGTCGCATCCCAAATAATGGTCGTTTGCCAGCGGTAATCTACCCCCGTTTGTAGCTTAACGCCATATTCTGCTAAATTAAATTTATGCACACCTGCTGCCACAGTTGACATCGAAACCGTCAATACGGGTTTATCGCTCCCAGTCGTAATCAACTGAATTTCAACAGGTACAAGAAGTGCTTTAGAAAGGTGCCAATACAAAATAGGACTTTCCGTCATGGTAAGCCCAGCAGATTTAGGCGCGTACAAATTGATTTTTGCAATTTGCATGGTCACAGCCCGACTCCCACCGCCTACGCGCAAATCTGGCGCACCACGCATCGGGGGATGAAAATCAGCTGCAAATACCACGTTTGCCATACCCAATGCCAATGCCCAAGGTAAAAGTTTCTTCATTTTTTTCATCACGTCACCTCTGTTTCAATTACGCTTAATAACAACAAAATTGTCAAGCGATACCACGCAGCGGCACGTCCGCTGCCCCGATATAAATCCATGTAATTAACGCTGTGCACGGTGTTAAAATCATAGCTTAATCATGGCGTTAAAGCAAAGGTAAAAACAAACTAATAAGCGAATACACCGAATTCCACTGTAAAAGGAAACTGACATGATTAAACGAACTTGCGACCACTATTGTTTGAGAGTTTGTGTGTTAAGCGGGTTAAATTCGGATTTTATACGCTTAAAGGGCACTCTCATCAGGGTGCCTTGATTGTTTCTACCCAACAAAAGCTGTACATCCGTATCGTGTCCATGCGCAATTTCTCTAACGATAGCAAGCCCTAAGCCGCACCCCTCTTGATTGCTGCCTAATATACGGAAAAAGCGATCAAAGACAAGATCGTGCATTTCAAACGGAATACCCGTTCCATTGTCCTCTACTTCTAAGATGAGGTCATCTAGCAGAGAAACAATACGTACGGTTACAACACCATTTTCAGGCGTATAGCGCAAGGCATTATCAATAAGATTGTTAAGTAATTCACCAATGAGCGTAGCATTGCCATGCACTGTGGCACTTGCGTCAACCCCTTCAAATCCCAGATCTATTTTTTTGTGAAGGGCGCGAGGTACCCATGTCATCGTAATTTTCTTAGCCAGCTCTGCCAAATCGAATGCTCTCATCAAACTATCTTGCTGAGCCTCAGGCTCAGCTCTGGCGAGCACTAACAATTGTTGGATCAAATGATTGGCTTGCTTGGCCGCAGTGTGTATTTGCTGCAAGGAATGACGAATTTCTGCTGGATTCTCTAAACGTAAAGCCAATTCAGCCTGAGCTTTCAATCCAGCAAGTGGCGTGCGTAGCTGATGTGCAGCATCTGCAACAAAACGCTGCTGTGCATTTAGCAGCTTACCTAATCTTGCGATCAACTCATTGAATCCTTGGATCAATGGCTGAATTTCCAAGGGTACTTGAATTTGGGAAACTGGACTCAAATCTAAATGTGACCGATGAAGGATTTCATCACGAATTTGCATCAACGGGGTTAAGCTACGGCCAACAGCATACCATACTGAGAATATAGCCATTAAAACCAGTATAATTTGCGGAATAACCATATTCATCAACATTTCGGCGATGGTTTCCTCGCGTCTTTTTGTTGTGCGAGCAAGCTGTATTAACACATCACGCCCCTTAATTTGTGTGCCTACTGAAATAATACGAATACTCTCTCCCCGATATGTTTCATCTCGATACGACGGTATATTTTGCGTGATTGTGTTTATCGTCATTGGGATTGGCATTGGCAAATCAATATAGCCAAAAATAAACTGCTCAGACCTATTCCACACTTGAAAATAAATTTTATCTTGATCCGCAGATCTCAAAATTGCCAAGGCTTCTGGTGGAAGTTTGACAGTCAGATGCCCATTTTCGACCACAACCTGCTTAGAGAGGCCAAATAGTTTACTTAATAGAGTTTGATCGTAAGCATGATTTGCAGCTTTAAACGCAACGTTATAATCAATTGCGCTGCTAATCAGCCATAAAGATACAAGCGGAGCCGTGAGCCACAATATCAGTTGACGACGAAGCGTTGATGGCGAAGGGGTCATATCGTTTCCGTTTTTTCGAGCAAGTACCCTAATCCTCGTAAAGTACGGATATCGATGTGGCCTATTTCAAGCTTCTTACGTAAACGATGTACGTAAACTTCAATGGCATTATTGCTAATTTCCTCATTAAGACTAGAAAGTTGTTGGCTTATTTGCTCTTTGCTAACAATACGCCCAGCTCGCAGCATTAAAATTTCCAGTACACTAATTTCTCGAGAAGACAACTCCAAGGTCGTGCCGAGCAATGTGGCGCGGTGCCCTATCGTATCGAGCTGTAAATCACCTATGCGTAAATTTGCACCACTCGCTGAGTGTCCTCGCCGCAATAAAGCTCGAATACGCGCCTCCAGCTCTGTTAAATCAAAAGGCTTGGTCAAGTAATCGTCTGCACCCAAATCTAAACCAGCTACACGATCACTTACCTTGTCATGCGCGGTTAGAATCAGTACGGGAGTTTGGTTATTACGATATCGCAAGCGACGCAAAATTTCGCTCCCGTCCAAGCCAGGTAATCCCATATCCAAAATAACAAGATCAAACTCCTGCGTTGACAAAATTTCGTCCGCTCTCAATCCATTGCTTTCATGTGTCATAGCATGTTTGTACTGCCCTAAAATACGCATCAGTCCATCGACCAAAACAGGATCATCTTCAACAAGGAATATTCGCATGGCTTTTAAAGTAAATTATCGTAAATCAATCTTGGACTCAAGACCGCAAGTTTTCATTTTGCAATGAAACAATAATTTTCGCTAGAAGAATATCTATGGATATCACGAGAGGCAGTAGATATTCTGAATTTATAAAATTAAATTAGGTTTGTGATTGCAATGAGATGCGGTTAAAATCAAGAAACATTACCAAAACGAACCGTGATGGCTGTATTGGTTGACAATCTAAATAGTTGATTATGTAAGTTTGGCTTGTTATTTATTGAAATCTAGGATCCCATCTCAGTGGCTATTGCACGAACAAAAAACTTCAAATTATCAGTATCCACTTGGATGATGTTGGCGACGCTGACGGGTTGCGCGGTTGGAACGGACTTTAATCGCCCCAAAGCCCCGCTGAGTGATCGGTATGTCAACACCGCATCCCCAGAAAAGACCATCACCACATCAGGACACTTGGGTGAGTCACAACACTTTAATACTGCACTAGATATTCCTCATGACTGGTGGACGCTTTTTCGCTCTCCACAGCTCAATTCATTGATCCAGCGCGCCCTTAAAAACAATCCTTCGATTGAATCAGCTCAAGCCGCTTTAAACCAAGCACAAGAATATGCCAATGCGCAACAGGGATTTTTCTACCCGACAGTTGGCGTAAACTATAGCCCTTCGCGTAATAAATTAGCGGGGAATATGGGAGGGAACTCGCCAGGTGTACAAGCAAATGGTCGGAATATTCAAGTCTATAACAATCCTAACGGTCCCGTGTTTAATGCACCTGCATACTACAGCTTTCATGTCGCGCAATTGACGGTGGGCTATGTGCCAGATGTGTTTGGCTTAAATCGGCGCATGATGGAATCTGCAGAGGCACAGATTGAAGTACAAAAACTACAATTAGAAGCGGCCTATCTTAGCTTGACCAATAATGTCGTTGCCGCAGCCCTGCAGGAGGCTTCATTGCGAGCACAGATATCCGCTGCAGAAAAGGTGGTTCAGGTTAATCAAGAGTATCTGAGCATCCAGAACACCCAGTTTAAATTAGGCTATACCTCGGGGATGGAAGTTGCAGTGCAAGAGTCCGCCTTAGCGATTGCTGAGCAAGCCTTAATTCCATTACAAAGACAACTAGAACTGACGCGCAACCTGTTGCGCACTTTAGCAGGGGAAGCTCCTAATGCGGAGTTAAGCGAGAGGTTTGAGTTGGACGATCTACAGCTACCTCAAGAACTCCCTTTAACTTTGCCCTCTAAGCTGGTAGAGCAACGTCCCGATGTGCGAGCTGCTGAAGCTCAACTTCATGTTGCCAACGCTCAGGCTGGGGTCGCGGAGGCCAGTCGCTTTCCGCAATTCGCATTAGTAGCTGGCATAGGGGGGATGGCGACCTCGCCAGACTGGATGTTCAAGCATGGAGGCGGATTTTTCAACGTAGCGGGCAATGTCGCCGCCACGATTTTTGATGGTGGCACCTTAAAAGCAAAATCACGCGCTGCGCAACAGGCTGTTATCCAAGCTGATGCGCAATATCGCAACACCGTCATGGTCGCTTTGCAAGATGTAGCAAATGCGCTATACACTATTCAATCAGATGCTGACGCACTTTATGCTGCGAACAAGTCTACGCAGGCCGCGCAACGTGCACTCGCATTAACGCGTCAACAGTATCAACTCGGTCAGGTAAACTATCAGACTCAACTTGCGGCTGAGCAAACTTATCAATTGTCTGAAATCAATTTGATTCAAGCGCAAACCAATCGATTAGGTGATACGGCTGCCTTGTATCAAGCATTAGGTGGGGGATGGTGGAATCGTCCAAATGGTGATGAGGTATCCGTACCTGCTTTGTCGCCAGCTGTTTCAAATGTCGTATCTGTACCTGTTTCTGGAGAGTCAATTCAATGATTACAATAACAACAAAGAAGAGTTGGTTAATCGCTGTACCTTTATTGGTTGTGGGCGGTTTTTTGGGCTGGAAGGCCTATGTTACCCTAACTGCGCCACCCCCTGCCACGGCGGAGCCAGTTAAAGCAGCGAAGTCAGACACCATCACTTATCCCTATACCGCGCCCCAGTTAGCCTTTCTGAAGGTGCAAGTCGCCGAAGCCTTTCCTGAGCCAGCGATTGACTCGTTAAATGCGCGTCTCGATTACGATGACAATCACACTGCGGATATCTATACGCCATTGGCAGGTCGAGTCACAAACATTATTGCCGAGCTAGGCCAGTTCGTCAAAGCGGGTGCACCTTTGGTAGAAATTGATTCACCTGAGTTTGCTACAGCTGAAGCTGAGCTTGCTAAGGCAGAAGCAGATTTAGCGAATCGAGAACAAGTATATGAACGTGACTTGTTGCTCATTAAAAGCAAAGGTATTGCGCAACGTGAACTGGATACCGCAAATGCGGATCTCCAACAAGCTCAAGCAGAGGCGGAACGAACAAGAGCACGATTGCAAAATCTAGGACTCAATGGGGTTGATCGGCATTTTATTTTACGCTCCCCTATTTCTGGAGTTGTGAGTGAACGTCAAGTAAATGCGGGTACAGAAGTTCGTCCAGATGCAACGCATCCCCTTTTCGTCATTACCGATCCAAAAAACTTATGGGTCATCGTAGATTTGCCTGAACAATATCTCGATAAAGTGAAAATTGGGCAAACCATGCGGGTCGAAGTGGATGCCTATCCTAACGAGTTCTTTGATAGCAAAGTAACGGTCATTGCGGATGTGCTGGATCCACAGACTCGACGTATCCAAGTACGCTGTGAATTAGTCAACGACAAGCCAAACAAATTGAAAGCTGAAATGTTTGCGCGTGTCACCCCAATTTCTGAGCGAGCCTCTGAATTACCTAGAGTACCGAATTCAGCTATCTTTACCCAAGGGGTCTCCAGCTACCTTTTCGTTGAGTTATCACCTGGCGTATTTCAACGACGCAGGGTGACACTCAGCATACAAGGACGAGAATACAGTTTCGTCAAGACAGGATTACGCATCAATGAACGTGTCGTCACAACAGGCGCGTTGTTGTTGAACTCAGAACTAGCTGGCGTTATTTGATATGCTAGAAAAACTTATTACTTTTGCGCTGCAACAGCGCGTCTTTGTTCTGATCGCTACAGCGGCTCTTGTGTTAGCAGGTTCAGTCGCATGGAGCAATCTGCCTATCGAAGCCTCACCTGACGTGCAGGATGTCCAAGTACAGGTGGTGACACAAGCCCTTGGGCTTGCCCCTGAGGAAGTGGAACGAGCCATTACATTACCGATTGAACGTGAAATGAGCGGTGTCGCGAGAATGACACAATTACGTTCTGTTTCTATCATGGGCTTGTCTATTGTTATCCTGACATTTTTAGACGGTACGGATGACTACTTTGCCCGCCAACAAACCTTAGAAAAATTACAAAATGTAAACCTCCCGCCTGGCATCAATGCCAGCATCGCGCCACTCACGAATGCGGTAGGTGAGGTTTTTCGCTATGTAATCGAAGCACCCGCCACCATGCCCGCAAGAGAAGTGCGCGCACTACAAGACTGGGTCATACGCCCTGCATTGCGTACGGTGCCTGGAATTGCAGATGTAATCGGTTTTGGTGGGGAAGTTAAAGAGTATCAAGTACGCATTAAACCCTATTTATTGCGCAAGTATAACGTGACGATAGATCAGGTCGCCAAAGTATTAACTTCAAACAGTGCCAATAGTGGCGGCGGTGTGATGCGGCGCGGGGATGAGGCATTGGTCATTCGTGGCATTGGTCTCTTTCAAAGTTTAGATGATATTGGTCGTGTGGTAATTGAGACTCGCCAAGGGCGGGGGATCTTAGTCAGCGATGTAGCTGAAGTAGCCATTGGTCCACGCCCTTTATCGGGGATGGTTGCATTTAACGAGCACGGCAACGTCGTGCAAGGTATTGTGCAGATGACCAAAGGTCAAAATGCCACGACTGTAGTTGGTAAGCTCAAAAAAGAAATTGAAGATCTCGATCATAAACTCCCAGAAGGGGTTCGGCTCGTTCCATATTATGATCGCACGCTACTGGTTGACCACACGGTTCACACGGTAGTTGAAAATCTGTTAGTGGGTGCCCTACTCGTGGTGGCCATTCTGATCGTATTCCTACGTAGTTGGCAGGCTGCACTGGCAGTCGCCACGGTCATCCCCTTGTCGCTATTATTCGCCTTTATTTTGATGGATTTGCGTGGCGTATCCGCCAACCTGATTTCACTAGGGGGGGTGGATTTTGGGATTATTATCGACAGTGCAGTGGTGCTGGTTGAAGCTCTGATGGTGAGATTGGCAACCGCCAATCCAGAAAGATTCCCACAACAAGGACATTATCCTTGGCGCATTCATGCGTTGAAAAAAACTGCCATTGAATTGGGTACACCGATTCTCTTTTCTAAAGGCATCATTATTTTAGCGTTCATGCCCATTTTCACGTTTCAGCGCGTGGAAGGGAAAATTTTTTCCCCTATGGCATTTACGTTAACTTTCGCACTATTAGGTGCAGTGCTGTTAACGCTGACCTTAATACCCGTGCTCATGAGCTATGCCATCAAGAACGGTGACCTCGCTGAAAAACATAGCGATTGGATGCACTCACTACAAGTCAGCTACCTGCGCTTGTTAATGTGGTCGCAAGATAAACGTCGTTGGGTCGTAAGCTTCTCCGTTGGATTGCTAGTAATCACCTTGCTCCTCTCACCTCGCTTGGGCAGTGAGTTTTTGCCAAAGTTGGATGAGGGCAATATCTGGCTCACCATTACTTTACCACCCGCTACCGCACTTGAAAAAACCAAAGAAGTGGAACAACGCGTTCGCACGATATTAACGTCCTATCCCGAAGTGAATAACGTCATTACCCAAGTAGGGCGACCTGATGATGGAACGGATCCCAAGGGCTTTAATAATTTGGAGGTTATGGCAGATTTAAATAACAAAAGCACTTGGCGACCACAATTCCATGATAAGGAAAGCCTTATTGCCGCCATGGAGGCCGAGATACATAAAATGCCAGGGGTGCCAACCAATTTCTCACAAGTAATCCAAGATAATTTGGAGGAAGCTTTGTCGGGCGTAAAAGGAGAAATTGCAGTCAAAATTTATGGTCCAGATTTGGAAATTCTGGAAGATAAAAGTGAACAAATTGCAGATGTATTGCGCAGTATTAAAGGTGCTACTGATGTCGCGGCAATTAAAATTGGCGGTCAAACTGAGTTAAATATCATTTTGAATCGTGAACAAATGGCGCGCTATGGTCTCAACGTAGCCGATGTCAACAGCACCATACAAACCGCGCTGGCGGGCGATGGCGTCAATGTTTTTTATGAAGGAGATAGACGATTTGATGTGACCTTACGATTAAGTAGTGGTTTCCGTGATGCGGTAGATGATGTGGCGGATTTGCCAATCAATTTACCCCCCCTACCTCCATCAGATCAAAATCATCCAACTGCGGACGACGCCCCTGTCGATACGACACCTACGATTCCTTTAGGCTCTATTGCAGATATTCAGGTCAAGCAGGGTGCGGGGCGGATTAGTCGGGAAAATGGGGGACGCTTAGTGGCAGTCAAGGCTAACTTAGTCAATCGAGACCAAGGTGGGTTCGTCGAAGAAGCCATGGCAAAAGTGAATGAACAAGTGAAACTGCCACCAGGGTATGAAATAACATGGGGCGGTCAGTTCGAGAATCAACAACGTGCGGTAGCTCGTTTAAAAATCATTGTCCCTATTTCAGTGATGCTGATTTTCGTACTGTTGTTCTGGGCATTCCGTTCCACGAGCAAAGCGGTGCTGGTGCTGCTGATGGTGCCCTTTACTTTTATCGGTGGATTCGCGGGCTTAGGCTTGGCAGGATTGCACATGTCCGTCTCCGCTGCGGTTGGTTTTATCGCAGTGGCAGGGATTTCTGTGCAAAACGGTGTCATCATGGTCGAAGAATTTATGCTTGAAATCATGAAAGGCAAATCAGTGATCGAAGCCGTGCTGGATGGTGCAGTGACTCGTTTGCGCGCCATCCTGATGACTGCCTTGATGGCTGGTTTAGGGTTGTTGCCCGCCGCGCTGTCCCATGGGGCAGGCTCTGAAACACAACGTCCGTTTGCAGTGGTGATTGTGGGCGGGATTGTGTCAGGTACGATTTTTACCTTATTGCTATTACCTATGTTATTCCCTAAATTTGCGGATGAAGCGCGAAGAGGGTACGAGCAGCAGTAATTGCAATCCGTTTTATGCATCTTCACGCACTTTGAAACCGCGTGTGAACGATGTTGCTCTGGAAAGGTTGATTGACCGCTATTCCTGAGATGCAATAATCTAGGTTATTGTTTTAACATGTTATTGTATAATTTATAACAATAAACCTAGCGGCCTGTATTGTATATTTCTTTGGCCAAGAAATAAAAATTAAGAACAATAACTAAAGGATGTCAATCATGAAACTGCAATCTGCCGCCTCTCGTGGAGGAGGCTTCCCCGTCTCGCGCCTGTCCATGCTATTGCTGGGCTTATCTTTTTCGTTTAGTTGTCAGGCCGACACTGCGCCTCTCATAGAGGAAAATACCGCTAGACTACAACTTACCTATAACTGGCAAAAGCATCCTGCTTATTCAGCCGCCTACTCTGGTCCCAACAGCATTATTTCGGGTGCGGAGAAGATGTACACCTTCACCACGACGGGCTATTTTGGATTTCGTCCTTGGGATAATGGGGAAATATATTTCAATCCAGAAATTTCTCAGGGCGTGCCATTCTCGACTAACTTAGTCGGACTGGGTGGCTTTACCAATGGTGAAATTACGCGCGCCGCAGGTACGAACCCCACACTGTATCGTCAACGCCTATTTTTGCGCCAAACTTGGAATCAAGGGGGTGACTCCCAGCAAGTTGACGCGAACCAAAACCAACTGGCGACCATGGTCGATAAAAATCGTTTCGTCTTAACGGTGGGTAATTTCTCGACCCTTGATGTGTTCGATCCCAATCTATACGCCAAAGATCCGCATACCCAGTATATGAACTGGGGAGCGTGGACCTATTCCTCCTATGACTATGCCGCAGATGCACGCGGCTTCGGATTTGGTTTTGCCGCAGAATGGTATCAACAGGATTGGGTATTGCGTTTCGGACGTATGTCAGGACCGAAAGATCCTAATGGGTTGGCCACCGATTATGCCTTGGGTAATCACTATGGCGACCAAATTGAAATTGAATATGCACATCAATGGCAAGGTCACCCTGGAAAAGTCAGAATGCTGGGATGGCGTAATCGAGCCAAAATGGCGAGTTTCAATGATGCGCTCACTTGGTTAAAAGGACATCCAGGGCAATACACAGGCCCTGACGCGCTATTGGCCGTTCGTGGCACAGAAAAAATCAAGTACGGTCTAGGCATCAACGTGGAACAGGAAATGAGTGAGGGTGTCGGCTATTTCTTGCGTGCCATGCAAGCAGATGGACGAACAGAAACCTTGGCGTTTACCGAAGTCGATGGCTCGATAGCGACAGGACTTACCCTCAAAGGCAACGTTTGGGGACGCAGTGAGGATGGCGCAGGCATCGCCTTGATGCGCAACACACTTTCCACTGAGCGTCGGCAATTTCTTGAAGCAGGCGGCATTTCCTTCTTTATTGGCGATAAAGGCTTGCGCTATCAACCCGAAACCATCGTCGAAGGCTATTACAGTTTCAACTTATGCCGTGGGGCTTGGTTGACGACCGATTATCAACATATCCAAAATCCAGCCTATAACGCAGATCGAGGGCCCATAAAGGTATATGCGGTTCGCTTACACTTAGAATACTAACCGCATTAAGCCCTAAATCGCACCGTGCTAACCTACACCTTCCCCCTGGCAGGGGGAAGGCTGGGATGGGGGTTGAAACGGTGCACTTCAAATAGCCAAATCAACCCCTCCCTGCAAGGCATAGGTATCTACACAACTTTCAATCATTTTTGGAATAAGGGTGCATTAAACTTTTTATTCAAAAACAACAATATCCGAATGTCTGGATTTGAACCCAGACTCCCCTCGCCCACTTGTGGGAGAGGGGCAGGGGGAGAGGGTACACCGTAGGGATGATTGCATCCGCCTAAGGTAGAACAACCTTACCCCAACAATACATTTTCCCTAAGCTTGCGTAATTGATCACGGAATTCGCTGGCTTTTTCAAACTCCAGATTCTTGGCGGCTTCCAACATGGATTTTTCCAGTTTGGTGATTTCTTTGGAGATTTCTTTCTCGCTCATGGCTAAGTATTTCGCCTTGCTTTGCGCGATTTTGAGATCATTGCGCGCCACATCGGACTCATATCCGCCTTCAATAATATCTTTGATGCGTTTTTGCACACCAACAGGGGTGATGCCGTGGGCGAGGTTGTGGGCGATTTGTTTTTCGCGGCGACGATCCGTTTCGCTAATTGCCGCCTGCATCGAGCGGGTAATTTTGTCGCCATACAACAAGGCTTTGCCGTGTAAATGGCGGGCGGCACGTCCGATGGTTTGAATCAGCGAACGTTCGGAGCGCAAAAAACCTTCTTTGTCGGCATCCAAAATCGCCACCAGCGACACTTCGGGAATGTCCAAGCCTTCGCGCAGCAAGTTAATCCCAATCAGCACATCGAACATCCCCAGGCGCAAATCGCGGATGATTTCCACGCGCTCCACGGTTTCGATGTCAGAATGCAAATAGCGCACTTTGATGCCATGTTCGGAAAGATAATCGGTCAAATCCTCCGACATACGTTTGGTCAAGGTGGTCACCAAAACGCGCTCACCCGCTTTGATACGCAAGTGAATTTCAGACATCAAATCATCCACTTGATTGACAGCGGGACGCACTTCGATCACGGGATCAATCAGCCCTGTCGGGCGCACCACTTGCTCCACCACTTGTCCCGCGTGTTCGGCTTCATACACCGCAGGCGTGGCGGAAATAAACACACTTTGGCGCATCATCCCTTCAAATTCATCAAAGCGCAGCGGGCGGTTATCCATCGCTGACGGCAGCCGAAAACCGTAATTGACCAAGTTTTCTTTGCGGGCGCGGTCACCTTTGTACATTCCGCCGATTTGCGGAATCATCACGTGGCTTTCATCCAGAAACATCAGCGCATCGGGCGGCAGATAGTCCAGCAACGTCGGTGGCGCAGCCCCTTCGGGTCGTCCCGACAAATGCCGCGAATAGTTTTCAATACCTTTGCAAAAACCGATTTCATTTAGCATTTCCAAATCATGCCGCGTGCGCTGTTCAATACGCTGCGCTTCCACCAATTGATTTTCACGTTGGTAAAACGCAATACGGGACGCAAGTTCGGTCTTAATGGTTTCAATCGCGCCCAACACCGTGCTGCGAGGAGTCACGTAATGACTGGAGGGATACACCGTGTAGCGCGGCATTTTCTGCAAAATATGCCCCGTCAGCGGGTCGAACAGCGCGAGGGTTTCCACCTCGTCATCAAATAAGGTCACACGCAGCGCGAATTCGTTGCTTTCAGCTGGGAAAATATCAATCACATCCCCGCGCACCCGAAACTTGCCGCGTGAAAAATCCAGCTCATTGCGCTCATATTGCATATCAATCAAGCGTTTAATCATATCGCGCTGGCTGGTTTTTTCCTGTGCCCGCAAATGCAAAATCATGCCGTGATAATCCACGGGATCGCCAATGCCGTAAATCGCCGACACCGTCGCCACGATAATGCAATCCTGCCGCTCCAAAATCGCCTTGGTCGCCGACAGCCGCATCTGCTCGATTTGCTCGTTGATGCTCGAATCCTTTTCGATAAACATATCCCGCGACGGCACGTAGGCTTCGGGCTGGTAATAATCGTAGTAAGAAACAAAGTATTCCACTGCATTTTCAGGGAAAAACTCCCGCATTTCCGAATACAACTGTGCCGCCAAAGTCTTATTCGGTGCCATCACCATCGCAGGCCGCCCCGTCCGCGCAATCACATTCGCCATCGTAAACGTCTTGCCCGACCCCGTCACACCCAACAAAGTCTGAAACGCCAACCCGTCGTTAATCCCCTCAATCAACTGCGCAATCGCCGTCGGCTGATCGCCAGCAGGTTCAAAGGGTTGATGGAGACGGTAGGGGCTGTTGGGGAAGGTTTTTATTGACATAGGATAAGGGGGGAAGCTGAAACAAGGATAGAGGGAATGCGATTGGAGTTTAAATAGCTATGAGGAAGACGAGGGATTTTTAACCATTCTTTCAATACGTTATTGATTTCCGTTTCCCAGTTATTTCCAGCCGTAGCTTTAAATTTAGCCACAATTTCAGGCTCAATTTGTGCCACCTCCCCTCTTCCTTGCTTAGTTGTTATGCTTTCCAAATAAAACATAAAAGCTTCATTGTTTAGAACGCCATGATAAAAAATGTGACTCCAAGAGTTTAATGAGTTACTTTCTTTTTTTAACAAGGAATTTTTGCCCCTTGTTATCTCTGCATTCATATCTTTGCAAAACTTAACAAATATTTTGACTGACATGCCTGTTTTCGGCAGTTCTTCTGTTACAAGCCGTATCAATTTTCTATGTTCTGAAGCAAAAAAGTTTTTGAATCTATCGTTTATGTTTAATCCATCAATGTGTCTTTGAACAAGATTTTTTTCCTTACCAGTCAATTTACTGTGTGGAACAATATCAAATGTTCGCGGCGCATCAAACGGTGTACCAATATCTAGCTGAATCAATTGCTTCTCGACACTATCAAAATAGGGGTGCAAGAAGCAACGTTGATTATTTTTATCTAGAGTTTCGTTAGACTTTTTCCCTTGGCATATATCACAGGCTGGAATTAGGTTGTGAGGCAAAATTGCAAATTCAGGATATTTACTCTTAGGAAGGTAATGATCGAGTGTATTCGGTGTTCCTGCCTCGCCACATAAAGGGCAAAACTGAAGCAGCCGTCCATCCTCTCTAAGGGGGATGATAACTCCCTGAACCGTTGCATTTGACGGATCTGTTCTTGAGTACAAGCCTAGGATTGTCTCTTTGACTTTTTGAATTGCTGGTTCGGGTTTTACAACTTCTGGGTTTCCCCCTTTTTTAATGTAAAGCTCCACACAGGATTTCCAAGCAGCTGTTACCTGCTTGAATTTGTCTTGCTTTTGTCGTTCCTCCACTACCTTTTGAATAAAATCTTCATGTTTGAAATTATCTGGCAATTTTGGTTTTAATGAGATCACGACTATTTACCCTTCGTGGCATAAATTTTAACCATCAATTCTTCTGTAATGTCATTACCCAATTTTTCAATCAACTCTTCTGGGGTAAATTCTTTTCGTTTTTCCGCTAACCATTTTTCATACGGATTAGAGACAGCCTCGGATCCAAACACATAGGAAGCAATCCTTTGAATATCACCACCAAAAGTTTCAAAAGGGGGCCTGTTTACGAAGATACTGTTGCCTTCTTTTGCAAGGACATGAACACAGGCTCGTGGAATCTCACGGACAGTAACGACCGAGTGTGTAGCGACTATTGCTTTGGAGTCTGTGATTCTGAGAACTTCTTTCAACATTCCAATGAGTGTTATTTCGAGCGCAGGGTGTAGGAAAAGCTCTGGCTCATCTAAAAAAATCAGACTATTGCGTTCAATAGCACCGAGAATGCAGATGATAATTTGAGAATATATTTTTTGACCCGAACTTAAGGAAACCAACTCATACTCTACTGGAGGATCTACTTCAGTTTTTGCCTTGTTCTTTAGAAAAACAACACCGCTTGAAGAAATTAAATGTTGCTTAATAGTCTTGTCATTTAAGCTGTCAGTGGAGTCTGAACTCAGCACAATGTAAAGATGTTCCTCGTGTTTAAAATGCCATTTCGTGTCGCACTTTTTTTCGACGAAAAAATCCTCAACATCGACGCTACTCTTCACTTCTACCGCAACATAATCAAAATTGATCCCAAATTTATCGCTATTTTTCTCAATCTTAAGGGTACTCTCCATTGTTTGAAGTTTTGCAAGCCAATTTTTTGTGTCTCCATAATCCTTATCATCTATCAGGCATTGAACCAGATTTCTTGCAGCGTCTTCTTTTCCTCCAGCAAGGGAAAATGTGTTCACGCTTTCTTTTGAAAAACCAAAGTGCTTGTAAATCAGTCGTGAATCCTTGCTGTCTGCGGGATAGTTTTCAAATGGACTGTACGAAACAGCAATTAAGCAATTGATGTTAGAGTTTGATTTGTTCAGAAAACCATAATGGTCTTCTTCATTCTTTCCAAGTAAATCTTTAATCATTTCCTGCATCAAGAAGGATTTTCCCGTGCCATTAGAGCCAACCAGTATGTTGACATCATATGGAAACAGGTCTTTAGGATCGTTAAACTTGAATCGAAGAGCGTTTGAAATTCCTATTTGATCTTTGAAGTTAAAATTTAGATCAGAAATGTTTTGTAAATCAACCTCAAAAATCTTCTGTGCTTGTGATTTGGTTTCTGCGAATGTTTTACCCCTCATAAGCGAGTAATTGAATCCCTCAGAATTCTGCAAACGGAGAGTATTACCATTTGGGTGATATTGTATGAAGTTGTAGCCCGCATCATGCAAATCCTCTGCTACATGCCTGACCGCATCAACATCAAGTTTCTGCTTAATTTTTTCGTAAATATCATATGTCTCCATACTCGAAATATAAGAGATTCCATTTTTTTCTATCGGGAATGACGTACTAAATCCATCCTTGAAAAGCCCATCCAGAACATCCTTGCTTGGTGTTAATGTGCTCTGTTCTGCAAACAAAATTTTTACAAATCCATCGCTTTCTTCGTCATCCAAATAACATTGAATTTGCAAGCGAGTTTTCCAGTCAAAATCGTTCCAATCTTTAGGCGCAGGGCAAATAATCAGAAGATTGGGGTGTGTTTTTCTCAATTCATCAATCTTTGACGATCTAGCATTTTTTAATGCCTTAGGAAAAATCTCTTCAGGATTTCCAAACATAGAATCTGCAAGATATTCTATGTGTACTCTATTTTTATCGGTTGTCATATTCAACACTTAATGGTTAGTTAGTGAGTGGTGATTGTGATGGGAGTGAGACGTGAAAATCACCTAGCAAAATACGCGGTGCTTCATCTATCGGCTACGATAAAGCCTGCGCGTAGCAGGTAGGCTGGGGTGTAGCAAGAACCCCAGCTTTCAATCTGGAATCATACTGTGGTTCGCAAGCTCACCCGCAGCCTACATCGGGTGCAAGTTTACCACTCAGCACGACGCAGCCGAATGGCTTTTCAGAAAGAGTAGTTGAGCGCATTGGGCCGTAGGCAATTACACCCCTAAATGCAACCGAATCGCCGCGTCAACCAATTGTAGCGTTGTTTTTTGCACGCACCCGACCGCGTTGCCCGTGATGCGTTCTTTGGTGATGGTGCGGATTTGTTGGGCTTGGATTTTGGAGTCTTTGGGCAAGCCTGATTCGGCGGCGGGGAGCAGGACTTCAAATGGATAGACTTTTGCCACGTTGGAAGTCAGCGGCAGGATGGTGACGGTGCTGGCGCGCGGTTGTTGGCATCGTTGCTGACGATCAACACAGGGCGGCATTTGGCGATTTCTGAACCCCGTGTGGGGCTTAACTCGGCAAACCAAATCTCACCACGTTTCATGATTCAACCCATCCGCCGTAGTTTGCTCCCAATCCGCATCGACTTCTTGGCTGGCGGCAAGATACGCGGTTTCTAATTCCCGCTGACGCAGCAATTCTAATGCCGCACCAATGACTTGCGAACGGCTTTTGAGCGCGTAAGTGGTGCGATATTGCTCAATAAATCCGACTAATCCCGCCGATAGGGAAACGGATAGTTTTTCGGCATACATAACATACTCCTAAAAAGTAGGCAAATTATGGTGTGCAATGTAGCGGATTAAAGGAGGGAATGCAACGTATGAACGTAGGTCGGGTTAGCGACTTTATCGCGTAACCCGACAACCATCGCGATACATTGTCGGGTTACGGTGCAAGCACCTAACCCGACCTACAAAATTTCCGCAGCACACTTGACCCCACTCATCACAGCACCCTCCAACGTGGCGGGATAATCGCCTGCGGTGTAATCGCCCGCCAGCCATAGATTCAGCACGCTGGTGCGTTGGTCGGGGCGGACGAGGTAGGCGTTGCAGGAGAAAGTAGCGCGTTTTTCGGCGATGACTTTGTACCAAACGGGGGCATCGGGGAAGGCGAATTTTTGTTGAAGTTCGGCGGCGACGGCTTGTGCGAGTTGGTCTTGCGTGAGGTCTTGGTGCAGCCCTTCCGCGCTAATCACCGAGGCGATTAAACCGTGTTGCCCCGCGATTTGTCCTTTGTCGAACAGCCATTGGCTCGTGCACTGATGCAAGCCCAACATCGGCGTGGGTAAGCGGCAGTCGGCGGGATATTGCAAATACACGGTGTAAATCGGTTGTTGCGGCAGGGCGGCAAGGATGGCGATGGTGCTGTCCATATCCTGTGGGTACGAATTTATTCGTACTGCATGCTGTGCGAATGAATTCGCACCCACCATGCCGCGCAATAAGCGTTCTGCTGCCGTAGGTGAAGTCGCACAGATGACTTTATCAAAGGTTTCAATGCCTTGCGGCGTGGTGAGTTCAAAACCATTTTCTACGCAGCGCAAGGTTTCCACACCACACGCGAGATGCACTTTTCCGCCCTGCGCCTCCACATATTGCGCGGCGCGTTGCGGAAACAGCGCTGTGAAATTCAGGTGCGGCAGCAACATATCACTGTCGGCGCGAGTTTGATTGAGCGAATCGCGCAGCACGTTGAGCATGACTTGCGCCGAAGCCTGTGCAATCGGCGTATTCAAAGCGGCGATGCACAACGGTTCCCACAGCTTCAAAGTTAGCTCACCCGTTTGACCATAACGCACCATCAGTTCCGCCACGGTGCAATCGGTCATGCCACGTTGCAATCTATCCAAACGAAATTTCGCCAGCTGCAAGCGCAGCATAAACCCCGCCGCCTTCAAGCGATCCGCCCACGACAGCCCTTGCGCCTGCACAAACGCCACCAACAAATGCAGCGGCGCGGGCAAATTCGGAGCTTTTAAAGAAAACTGTCCATGCAGTTCCAATTGCAGCGGGAAGCGTACAAAATCCTGCTCGATATTGCCACCGACCAATTCTATCAAGCGCAAGGTTTCGCGATAACAGCCCAATAACAAATGCTGACCGTTATCCAGTTCCGTGTCTTGATAGTTCACGCCCCGCGCCCGCCCGCCAAGTTGCTTAGCACTTTCAAACACCGTGACGGCGATGCCACGCTGTGCCAAAGTTGCCGCCGCCGCCATGCCCGCGTAACCGCCGCCGATAATGGCTATTTTTTGATTTTGATTCATGTAGATAGAGATTAATTCGTGGGCACGATGCAGCACACGAAGAAGATAAAATGATTTGTGACTGATTTTACCTTAACAAGCTGCTGCAAAACACGCGCCCACGCATCCGACCGAACAAGTCACTCAACAAAACATCACTCCATCGCCGATGAATACTCACCCCGTTGCGCTGCGCCATTCAATCTTGCGCGTTTTAACAACGCTTGTTGGGCGGCGGCGAGGTTTTCAGCTTTGCCTTGCCATGCTTGTAACACAGTCTCTTGCAAGGCGCGACCATAAGAAAATGACAGCAGCCAAGGCGCAATTGGCATAGCAATATTCATGGCGTTGAGGTTGGCGGTTGCGGCTTCTGGACTTAAGCCGCCCGACAGAAAATTGATACTCGGCACGGCCATGGGAACGGTGCGACGAAAGACTTGCAGCGTGGCAGTCGCGATGGCTTCGGCACTGGCGCGCACGGGATGATCTTTGCCTGGTAGCACCATATTGGGCTTGAGGATGATGTGTTCCAGCACCACATGATGGCGGTGCAGCGCGTGAAAAATCTCTTTTTGCACCGCTTCAGTCACTTCGGCACAGCGCGCCATGCTGTGATTACCGTCGATCAGCACCTCTGGCTCGACGATAGGGACGATGCCCTGCTCCTGACAAACGGCTGCATAACGCGCCAACATTTCGGCATTGGCGGTGATGCCCAGTGCCGAAGGAAAGCGATCACCAATCGCATACACTTCTCGCCACTTGGCAAAGCGCGCGCCTTGATTTTTATAGTGCGCCAAGCGTTCCGCCAGCCCATCCAAACCGTAAGTAATGGAATCGTTGGGCGACAGTGCCAACGCCCCTTTACCCTTATCGACCTTTACCCCTGGCACAATGCCGCGCTGCGCCAATACCATCGGCAACGCAATACCCGCATCATCGACCTGCGCGAGGGTGTCATCGAATTCAATCACGCCGCTGATGTATTCCTCAATACCAGGTGCTGCAAACAACAAGCTGCGGTAAGTGCGACAATGCTCCTCCGTCGCCTCCACCCCAATCGCAGCAAAGCGTTTGGCAATGGTAGGCTGACTCTCATCTGCCGCCAATATGCCTTTGCCGCGCTGCACCATTTGGTCTATCGTACCTTGTAGTTCATCTGAAATCGTCATGATTTATCTCCTGTTGGACGCGCTTTTCAAGGCGCAAGGGAAGCTACGGATATTTGCATCACACTCAGTCGCTTATTCTTTGGATGCAAGGGCTAATCTTAAACGCAATTTGACTGGGGTGTGCGTTTATACCGATTCGACACCGCTCGCCCACTTGTGGGAGAGGGGCGTTAGAGAGGGAATTATTTAATGCAGATTGCTGATGCGAATCTGCCTGATGGGTTATTTTTGAACGGGAATCATGTTTAAGTTTATATGGCTTCCAACCTCAGAAGCTGGAGTCCATAAGCCTAACTTTAACAAGTCCACAACAACTTTCCCCTTGAATTGGGGGTATTTCTTCTCAAACAATGGTATGTCTCGTTCAGCTTCATTCTTAATTTCTGGATGCCCTGAAGAGGTGATTGATATACCTAGAAAATTCTCTCCAGTATCTAAATTTGCATGTAAGTTTCCCATATACTTGACTTCTCCCGCATGCAATTCAAAGGGGAGTTTTTCAGGTTTAGTTCTGGGTGTTATTTGCATTCCTGTGCCATTATCTATCAACCAAGAACTCAAGACATAAGAACTCGCAGGTAAAAGTATTGACATTAGACGACCATATTGATCAGGAAATTCACTATCACCAAACTTCCAAATTACTGCATCCGATTGTGATTCCAATACCTGATAATTACCATTAGATTTATCTACAACGTAAAAATGTGCTACAGCATTTCGTGTACCAGGTTTTTTATCATGCGTAACAGAAAAAACCGCAATGGCCATGTTGTCACCTGGGCTAAACGAAAAATCATTTTTGACTATTTTGGTACCACAACCACCCAGTGCAAACGCTAACAGGATTAAAACAAAAAAAATTCTCATGATCAAACACTCCTTTAAAAGTTTGTAAATCAATAAGTTTTTTAACATGCTTGCAATAACCTTAATGATTCTATGCTCAATCGAAAACCAACGCAAACAAAATTACTTAGCACTTTTAGGCAGAAATTCTATGCGAATTTTTCGTGGCTATATTTCGTCTTTCCTAATAAAGAAACGCCCCACTGTTTCCAGTGAGGCGTTTCTTATTCAACCCAAAAAACTACGCGTTAGCTACTAACTCGCGCAGCACATAAGGCAGAATCCCGCCGTGACGGTAGTAATCGACTTCTATCGGGGTGTCGATGCGCAACAATAGTTCGACTTGTTGGCTGCTGCCGTCGGCGCGGTGGATGGTCAACAACACATTTTGTTGTGGCTTGAGGGCTTCGTCGATGCCGTTGATGTCGAAGGTTTCGTTGCCGATTAAGCCTAAGCTGGCGGCCGAGGTGTCACCGATAAATTGCAGTGGCAATACGCCCATGCCAACCAAGTTGCTGCGGTGGATACGTTCGTAGGACTTGGCGATCACGGCTTTTACACCCAACAACTGCGTGCCTTTGGCTGCCCAGTCGCGGCTGGAACCTGTGCCGTATTCTTCGCCCGCAAAAATTACCGTAGGCGTACCCGCTGAAATGTGCGCCATGGCGGCATCGTAAATCGCTACTTGTTCGCCGTTGTACAGGGTGTAACCGCCTTCGGTGCGGCTGCCGTCGGCATTGGCTGGCAACATCAAGTTTTTGATACGCACGTTGGCGAAGGTGCCGCGCATCATGACTTCATGGTTGCCGCGACGTGCGCCGTAGCTGTTGAAGTCTTTCAACGCCACGCCTTTGCTCAACAGATATTTGCCTGCGGGCGTGGTGGATTTGAAGCTGCCTGCGGGGCTGATATGATCGGTGGTCACAGAATCGCCCAACAATGCCAAGGCCTTCGCACCTTTAATGTTGCCGTTAAAGGGTTTTGCCTCGCGCAGCGAGCCGTTCGCCTCCTCGCCCGCAGGAATTAACAAGTGATTTTCTCGTTCGCCTCCTCGCCCGCTTGTGGGAGAGGATTGAGGTGAGGGAATTTTCGGGAGAGGATTGAGGAGAGGGGGAGCATCAAAAAACGGCGGACGTGCGATGTAGGTGGAATCGTCCCATTGGTACTGGTTGCCAATGGGTGCAGGGATGCCATTCCACAGCGGCAAGTCTTTGGTCAAATCGCTGTACAACTCGCGGTAAACCGCTGGGTCAGTGGCAAATTTGCTGACCGCTTGGATTTCTTCGTTGGTCGGCCAAATGTCTTTCAAATATACAGGGTTGCCGTTTTGGTCGTTGCCCAAGGCATCGGTGTCCAAATTGATATTCATCTTGCCCGCGATGGCGTAAGCCACCACCAACGGTGGGGATGCCAAGAAGTTGGCTTTCAAATTGGGATGGATACGTGCTTCAAAGTTGCGATTGCCCGACAATACGGCAGCACAAATCAAGTTATTATCGGTAATGGTTTTGTCGATGTCTTCACGCAACGGACCCGCATTGCCGATACAGGTGGTACAGCCATAAGCGGCCACGCTGAAACCCAGTTTTGCCAAGCCATCCAATAACCCCGCATTGCGCAAATACGTGGTCACGACACGCGAGCCAGGTGCCAAAGACGTTTTGATATGTGGTTGCACGGTCAAGCCTTTTTCCACGGCTTTTTGTGCCAACAGACCCGCTGCCAGCATCACGCTGGGGTTGGAGGTATTGGTGCAAGAGGTAATCGCCGCAATCAACACATCGGCATTGCCTATCGCTAGTTCGCCTTGACCTGTAGGATAGCGTTGCGCCAACTTTTCAGCCGCTTGGTTAAAGCCATTTTCAGCAACGGGCTTGCTGAATAAGGTGCTGAAGGTTTCCTTCATGCTATTCAGTGGGATGCGATCTTGCGGGCGTTTTGGCCCCGCCAAGGAAGGGAAGATGCTGGATAAATCCAATTCCACCACGCTGGTGTAGTCGATGTCGCCCGCTTGCGGGATGCCGAACAGATTTTGCGCTTTGAAATAGGCCTCAAATGCAGCGACTTCTGCATCGGTACGCCCTGTATTACGCATAAAGTTGACCGTCACATCATCGACGGGGAAGAAGCCCATGGTCGCGCCGTATTCAGGTGCCATATTGGCGATGGTGGCGCGGTCAGGTAGGGTCAATGCTGCCGCACCTTCACCGAAGAACTCTACGAATTTACCCACTACTTTATGTTTGCGCAGCAATTCTGTAACGGTCAATACCAAATCGGTTGCGGTCACACCTTCGCGCAGTTTACCTGTCAAATTCACCCCAACTACGTCAGGTGTCAGGAAGTACACAGGTTGCCCCAACATGCCCGCTTCCGCTTCAATTCCGCCTACACCCCAGCCAACCACGCCAATGCCGTTAATCATGGTGGTGTGGGAATCCGTGCCAACTAACGTATCGGGATAGTAAACGCCGTTTTTGCTTTGCACACCACGCGCCAAGTATTCCAAGTTGACTTGATGCACGATACCAATGCCAGGTGGCACAACCTTAAAAGTATCAAAGGCTTGCATCCCCCACTTCATAAATTTGTAGCGTTCGGTGTTGCGTTCAAATTCCAATTCCATGTTGATTTTCAACGCATCGGGATTGTTGTAGCTGTCGATTTGCACCGAGTGATCGACCACCAAATTCACAGGCACCAGCGGCTCAATGATTTTAGGATCTTTGCCTAAATGAGCCGCTGCATCACGCATCGCAGCCAAGTCTGCCAATAATGGCACGCCCGTAAAGTCTTGCAACACAATCCGCGCCACCACAAAAGGGATTTCCTCCGTGCGTGCCGCATTCGGCTGCCAATTCGCCAATTGACGAATATGCGCTTCGGAGATTTTTTTGTCGTCGTAGTTGCGCAATACGGCTTCTAACACAATGCGAATCGAAACAGGTAAACGGGAAATTTTGCCGATGCCAGCCGCTTCCAGCGCGGGCAAAGAATAGAAAGCACCTGATTGACCTCCAGAAAGTGCGAAGGATTGATGCGTGTTGAACAAATTATGCGGCATAACAAAAGCTCCCAATAAACAAAGTTGGCAAAAATATCAGGGACGGATTATAAGGCGTGACAGGCTTCCCGTGCGGACTGAGAGGACGAAATTAGGATAATTATGACCAGAATAGACTGAGGAGGTAAATCAGGCAGGCAAAGAGGTGACTGCGCAATTCACCATTAACACCCCTCGCCCGCTCGCGGGAGAGGAGTTGGGGGAGAGGGTGCGCCGTAGGCGCGAATTGCATTTACTCACGAGCGCGAGCAACGAGTCCCTACAAATACAAAAACTTTTGTTTTTAAATGAAATTCCACCCCCACCCTAACCCTCCCCCTGCTAGAGGGAGGGAACAAAGTTGATGGATACCTATGGAAAGAGGAGAGCGCTACACCGCTGCCAATGCCGCGCCAAATAACGCCGTTCTATCATTCAGAATCACCTTGACAGGCATGGCTTCTAGCAAGGGACGCATACGCCCCTTATGCAAAAATCCTTGCATAAACAATCCACTTTGCAACAAAGGTAAAATTTTGGGTGCAATGCCACCGCCGATATACAGCCCACCGCGACTCATGGTTTTCAATGCCAGATTGCCCGCTTCTGCGCCATACAATCGGGCAAAGGTGCGCAAAGTCTCCATGCAAATCGCATCGGTTTCCGCCAAGCCCGCTTGAGAAATCGCCGCTGCGGCATCGCCTTGAGCCATCGCATCTCTCAACCAATGCGGCTCCGCCACTTGGCGATAAGCACGGAAAAACTGATACAAACTGACGATGCCCATACCCGACACCACGCGTTCCCAACTCACATGACCAAATTGGGCTTGCAGGTAAACCAGTAAGGCGCGCTCGACTTCATTGTCTGGACTAAAACTGGTGTGGCCGCCTTCGGTGGCAAAGGGACGATGTTGTTGACCATCCCAAAACAGCCCTGCCTCGCCCAATCCTGTTCCCGCTGCAATCACCGCCGCATTGCCGCTGGCTTGGGGAGAACCCGCTTGCAACACCAGCCAATCCGCCTGGCCCAATGCAGGCAAGCCGCACGCGGTCGCTTCCAAATCGTTTAACAAGGCGCAGCGTTCAAAGCCAAAACGCGCTTGCAACGCATCGGCATCAATACGCCACGGCAAATTGGTGGTATTCACCACGCGACCTTGTATCGGCCCCGCAATGCCCAAACCCACGCGACGCGGCATTTCTCCCTGCGAGAGAAAATCCGCCAATAAATCATCGAATTGTGCGTAATTCGCGCTGGGATAACTCACCTCGCGTTGAGTGCTCACGGCTGTCCCTTGGACGTTGACGATTGCCAAGCGGGTTTTAGTCCCGCCAATATCACCTGCTAAAATGCTTGTATTCATAAGTTCATATATTCAAATAAAATGGATGCTCAATCACTGGAAGCACCGCCCCCACCGAAATCCCCGCCGCCGCCACTAAAGCTATTGTCGTGGCTCGTACTATCGCTAGTCGTGTTCATGTCGAGGTCATGACTTGCACTGCTCCAATGGTTATCATTGCCGTCCGCCTTGCCTTTCGCGCGTTTAGCAAGTCGAATCAACATCCTAAAGAGCAATATAGCAATCCCTGCCGATACCAAAAAGAATATCGCCGCAATCCATCCTGTTTGAGCAGGTTCAGCGACTTCGGCGAATGCCGAATCCATAAGAAACCAAATCAATAGCAAATACCAACGCGTTTTCATGACAGAGGGATGATAGTAATAAATTAAGGCATCAGTACGGGGCGATCAGGCAATTCATTCGATTCATCGCCCACTTGTGGGTAATGCGCGGTCAAATACGCGGCGACTTGTTTCACGCCTGCCAAGGCACCTTGTTCAAAATTGCCGTTGCGGAAATGACTTTCCATGGCACGGCAAATGCTCGCCCAAGTCGCGTCGCCCAATTTGGCGTGTATGCCGCGATCCGCGACGATTTCGACTTTGCGATCCGCCAACAAGAGGTAAATCAGCACGCCGTTATTGCGCTCGGTATCCCACACCCGTAATTGCGCAAAGACATCTAAAGCACGGGAAGAGGAAGATTGATCTGCTAACAACGCGGACAAGGTCAATGCAGCTTCAATGGCAAAACGGATTTGTCCCAAATGCTGGGTTTCGGCAACACGCACGGCGTTTTCAATCGAATCCAGCGTGGTGGAGGGAAACAGCCGCATCATGGTGGCGCGACGGTACATGAGATGTTGAAAAATGCGCTTTATGTTCATTACCAACTCCCCGAAGATCCGCCACCACTGAAACCACCGCCACCACCGCCACCTGAACGACTATCACTCACCGCAATGACAACTTTCAGAACTTCAAGCAAAACATAAAGCCAACTCTGTTTGGAATAATCTTTTTCTTGCTGCTTGGGCTTGTCCACTCCACCAATGCTCACACCATTCAATGCGGGCGTGCTAGATTGGGTTACCTGAGAAATAAAAAAAATCACGAAAGCAAGTAATGTCAGCCCCAGTATAATGAGTACAATGGGGTTCGGCGGCGTTTGTTCAGGGATGTAATGTTCAATTTTTGGCGGTGGAGGTAGCACCTCTCCATTCACCACCTTAATAATGCTATCCGTCCCCGCTGCAATCCCACCCGCAAAATCCCCTTGTTTAAAAGCAGGCGTAATGATTTCGGCAATAATGCGTTTTGCCGTGGCATCATTCAGCGCACCTTCTAGCCCCCGTCCGACCTCAATACGCAGCTTGCGGTCGTTTTTGGCAACCAACAACAACACGCCATCATCCACGCCTTTACGTCCCAGTTTCCACTTCTCGACCACACGGATGCTGTATTGCTCTATGGTTTCAGGCTTAGTGGTGGGGATAATCAGCACGCCAATCTGCGAACCCTTTTTACCTTCAAAATCCGCCAACTTGGTTTCTAGCGTTTGGATTTGTGCCACATTTAAGGTGGCGGTTAAGTCTGTGACACGCTGTTTTAATTCAGGAACGGCAACTTCGGCATAAGCCGAGAGCATAAACAGCAAACCCAGCAGCCACCACCAGCGGGCTTTCATGCTATTTCCCCTGAACGGCAGGGGCAGGAGTGAAATCTACCTTGGGCGCGTCGGAAATAGCTTTTTCATTTTCCACGGTAAAGGAAGGTTTGACGGTGTAATCAAACATCTTCGCGGTCAAATTGGTGGGGAAGCTGCGCGCCAGCACGTTGTAATCCTGCACCGATTGGATATAGCGATTGCGGGCGACGGTGATGCGATTTTCCGTACCTTCCAACTGCGCTTGCAAATCGCGGAAACCCTTGTCTGCCTTGAGTTCTGGGTATTTTTCCACCACCACCATCAAGCGACTTAACGCCGAAGTCATTTGCCCTTGCGCTTCTTGGAACTTGGCAAAAGCAGCGGGATCGTTAATCAGCTCAGGCGTGGCTTGGATATTGCCCACACTGGCACGTGCCGCCGACACCCCAATAAACACCGCTTGCTCATGTTGTGCATAGCCCTGCACCACACTCACCAAATTCGGCACCAAATCCGCACGACGTTTATATTGATTCAACACCTCGCTCCAAGCAGCCTTCACTTGCTCATCTTTGAGTTGAAAATCGTTATACCCACAACCTGTTAGCCAGATAGTGACAAATAAAATCAGTAACTTACGCATGATGTACTTCTCCTGTTAGTCGTTAGTTAGTCGGGTGCATTCCATGCGCAGTGACGGCAACCCCGCGCTGGGCCAAGCTGACCGCCACCATGTCCGCGTAGCCGCCGAAAATGGCGATTATTTGAGATGAGTTCATATTTGATGGGGGAAAACGATGACAACTTAGAACCTGCTCACAATCTTACTGCGAGATCGTGAGCAGCTTATTAAAAGTCGAGGGATGATGCTTACCCCTGAATCTTTTCAGTTTTCGGGAGTTTCAAAGAACAGCGGATATTTATTAGAACTTAAATATCGCCCCGACTGAAAAAACACTCGCATACCCAAAAGTTTTTACCCCAGCATTGGAGACCGCCTCGGGATAGCCATCCCAACCCGCACGAATTGCGATGCTGGGTGACACACTATATTGTCCGCCAATACCCAATGTCACACCTGTGCGAGTTTCGCCTTGGGTAGTAAAGCCCGCAGCCGTTATTTTTGTGCTGGAAGCACCTAATTTACCAAACAATTCAACGCTCGAACTGACGGGCAAAATACCAACAGCCACCAAGCTAAACGCATCGCCTTTTAGCGTCGCGCCCGTAACGGTAGTAGATTTGCCCACCCCAGTAAACTGAGCTTCAACCGCCAGATTTTGGTTATAACGATAGCCGAACAGACCACCATAGACGAAATCAGACGCTTTGCTCAATGCCACATTACTGGTAAAGCCCAACCTGCCGTTACCCAATGTGCCACCCACATAAAAACCTTCATTATTTGCCGCAAAAGCAGGTGCTGCCATCATCGAGAACAGTAAAATTGCAGTGATTTTTTTCATGTTTAAACCTTAGCTTAAAATTAAAGGGAAGCTGCGAGTCAGGCGTTTTTCAAACGAAATTTTGTGTGGAAAATGCTTTCAAGCAGCAGGTCTATTCTACACAAACAATCACAATGATGCCTTAAGTGTTATTCCGCCTCATGCTGCGCGGCTTCCGTTGCTACAGATTCAACTGCGCGTGTTCGGTTTTCCAGTTGGATAACTTGCTGGCGGGCATGACTTGCACCGCCGTGACTTTGTATTCTGGGCAGCTTGGTTGCCCAGTGACGTAGGGTGGATAAGCTGCGCGCATCCAGCTGAATTCACGAGAAAATGGTGGATGCACTGCGCTTATCTACCCTACCCTAACTACGCCGCCATCCCCGCCACAAACCCTGATGCCCATGCCCATTGGAAGTTGTAGCCGCCTAATTGGCCTGTCACATCGAGCACTTCGCCGATAAAGAATAGTCCTTCTACTTCGTTGCATTCCATGGTTTTGGAGGACAGCGCGTGGGTGTCAACTCCGCCGCACGTCACTTCCGCTTTGGTGTAGCCCATGGTGCCGCTGGGAACGACTTGCCAGTCGTGCAATTTTGCGGCGATGGCAGCGCGTTGTTTGTCGTTGTATTGGTTGAGCGGTTTGTTATCCACTTGTTGTTCGCACCACACATCGGTGAAGTTTTTCGGTAGCCATTGCACCAAGAAATTGCTCAACAGCTTTTTGCTGGCGCGCTGTTCGGTCAAGACTGCCAACATATCCAAGTCGGGCAGCAAATTGATGTGCAACGTTTCGCCAGGTTGCCAATAAGAAGAAGCCTGCAAAATCGCGGGGCCGCTAAAACCACGATGCGTCACCAGCACGTTTTCGCGGAAAGATTGCTTGCCCGTGGTCACGATGGCATCAAACGACACGCCTGTTAAATCGGCGTAAGGCTTCCAATCATCAGGGGCACAGGTCAGCGGCACTAAGCCTGCTTTGAGCTTGGTGATTGGCACACCGAATTGTTCAGCGACGTGATAGCCGTAAGGGGTTGCGCCTGTTTTGGGAATGGACAGCCCGCCTGTGGCGATCACCAGAGACGCAGATTCAAAATCCCCGCGTGAGGTGCTGACTTGAAAACGCGCAGTTTTGCTTTCTGGATTATGTTTGATGACTTGCGGCTCGCAATTCATAAAACGCTTTACGCCGACTTCGGTACATTCGTCACGCAGCATGGTGATAATGGCTTCCGAGCCTTCATCGCAAAACAACTGCCCCAAGGTTTTTTCATGGAAAGCTATGTTGTGCTTGTACAGTAAGGCGATGAAATGTTGCGGCGTATAGCGCGCCAAGGCCGAGCGGCAAAAGTGCGGATTACTGGACAAGTAATTATCAGGCTTAATGTCCAGATTGGTGAAATTGCAATTGCCGCCGCCCGAAATGCGGATTTTTTCCGCCAGCTTTTTCGAGTGATCCAGCAACACCACCGACCGACCCCGCAAGCCCGCTTGCATCGCACACATCAAGCCCGCCGCGCCTGAACCAATAATAATCACATCTGTTTTCATCTTTATTCCAATTCATTAAATCCAAAGGGCAAACGTACCTCACGCCGCCCCGTTTTGCGGTCTTATATCACACACCAGCAGCAGGTGGCGCAGTCGGTGCGAGAAATTTATGGAATAACGGGAAAACAGCAGAAATCACACTGATTAATTGGTGGTGTTTGCACACGCAATCTGATTTGCTCTTCCAGCAATTAGAGGAATAGTTGCGTACATACAGTATCGTATTAAACAGCGAGAGTTTAGACATGAATCTCGGTTTATCTCACTGAAACAATTCAGACATAGGTCACCTAACAACCTAACATGTAACTATCTTACGATTCAACAGCTCCATTGCACCTTGCAAAGCCAGGTCAACGGACTGTTGGCGTATCGTGGCACGATCACCTTGAAGGTGGTGACATTGGGTGACGATGGCTTCATTTTCCATTCCCCATGCAAACCACACCGTGCCGACAGGTTTCTCAGGGGAACCGCCGCCTGGTCCTGCAATCCCACTGACCGCGAGGGCAATCTGGGCGTGACTGTGTGTCAACGCCCCCACCACCATCTCGCGCACCGTCGCTTCGCTCACAGCACCATATTGCATTAATGTGTCTGGTGATACTCCTAACATCTCGATTTTCGCGGTATTGGTGTAAGTCACAAAGCCGCGCTCAAACCAACGTGAACTTCCCGCGATGTCTGTCACCGCCTGTGCAACGCCCCCGCCCGTGCAAGATTCCGCAGTCGTGAGCATCATGGCATGTTGGGCGAGGAGTGCGCCTAGGTGTTGAGCAAGAGGGATCATTCGATTATGTAAAAATGAGCAGGGTATTACCCTCAAAAGCGGATAGCCTAATGACGGTAAAATTTAACCTATTGTTAATGCAGCAAGTGTTGCATTGCGTAACTCACGCATCAACCACCGAGATTAGAATTTCCGAGATACCGCAAATTGCGCGAGGGACAACAGGCTATTTTTATAAGCTGAATCAGCAAGATGAGCAATGGCGGCACACGCCATTTCCGCTTCGAGTTGCGCTTGTTGACGTGTAAAGTCCAACGCGCCAGTGTGGCGAATAATTTCCAGCACATCCGCAAACTTACTCACATCCCCTTGCTCAATGGCATTCCGCACCACCGCCACTTGCTCAGCTGAACCATGCTGCATCGCATAAATCAGTGGCAAAGTCGGTTTACCTTCCGCCAAATCATCGCCTAAATGTTTACCTGTTTCTTGCTCATTCGCCGAGTAATCTAACACGTCATCAATCAGCTGAAACGCGGTGCCTAAGTGTATGCCGTACTTTGCCGCAGCGGCTTCATCTATGGCAGACGCTTTGCCTAAAATCGCCCCTAGGCGCATCGCAGCTTCAAATAATTTTGCCGTTTTGCAATGAATGACGCGCATATAGTTCGCAATCTCGACATCGGCATCATGGCAATTCAACAATTGCAAGACTTCACCCTCTGCAATGACATTGGTCGCATCTGCTAAGGTTTGCATCACGCGCATCTCTCCGACTTCCACCATCATTTGAAATGCCCGCGAATACAAAAAGTCCCCGACTAACACGCTGGCAGCATTGCCAAACAATGCGCTGGCAGTCGCCCTACCCCGACGTAAGTCAGATTCATCCACAACATCATCATGTAGCAAGGTGGCAGTATGAATAAACTCCACCACCGCAGCTAAGTCGTGATGAAACTTTCCCTGATAGCCAAACGCATTCGCCGACAAGACGACTAAAGCAGGACGCAACCGTTTTCCACCGCTATTAATAATATATTCAGCGACTTGATTCACCAAAACCACCTCGGAGCTGAGGCGTGTACGAATAACATAATCGACGGCGAGCATATCGACGGCGAGCAACTGCTTAAGATTCTCTAAAAACACAACTTAATCCTGAAATTGTAACGGTTAATCCGATGTTCGATGGTACGCGATTGATATATGAAGCGCGCTTTGTATATTCGGCGCGCATTGTCGCATAAAAATGACTATATCGAACCACCTAAAAAGTCTCTTCAACATAAGCAAGCGACCAACAGATGCTCCAAAAGTCATCATTTTCAAACTTAAATCATAAAGGGAGATTTTAAAAAATCGGCTCAGACCTGTACCTGCAACCTAATGTTAGCAGCAGTCTTTCCAAACGCTGTAGAGTGATTAAGGAGAGTTAATGTATGAATTGTCGTATTACACTGGCAATATACAAATAATCCGAGACAACGGAAGAGAGGGGCATCTCAAGCAAGTGCAATGAAACCAAGAAAACAATCATTTCTCAATTTCACTGCCACTCACTAGATATAACGAGTACAACTATTTTTGATTCCTTTCAATGAGAAAATCACGATATGCATTCACTGACATTTTAAATACATTAAAGAATGCCATCACTTGCCCTTGAGTAATACCTGCATCAGCTAATAAATCGGCTTCTAAAGCAGGATCATTGTCCGAATCTAAGTAAGCTCGTGAAAGACGCTTGGATCTATTCCATTCATTTATCGTTTCAAAAGAAATTTTGGCTCCTCCGACCACATAATAAAGTTGAAGATCGCCATCAAACTTATTGAAGATAACAAAATTTCTACTTTCAATTTTGACACGAATCACCCCGTCCTTTACTTGCTCTACCGAGCTATAGCCCTCACCTTTAAACATCTCAATAAGTTGGCTGTCGGAGAATTTTTTAGCCAGAGCATCCTCCGCAAAGGCAGAAGTTGAAAATGAAAACAACATACATGACAACAATACTGCAATACGCATTTTATTCATTATTAAGTCCTCAAATAGGTTTAGGGATTAGATTCACGTCATGTTGCGGATAGAATTAAACGTGAAATTTTGTACTAGGGCAAGTACCTTGCAAAAAACACCTGACATTAAAAAACATAGATACTTTTACTTACGAGTGAATGGTTGGTTATGAACACGCTCCCGCATGGCCTTTCGACAGTGCAAAGGCGAATCACTAGAATTACGGTAAAATTCAGAAAAAATGCGCCCGCAACGCGTTATTTGAACTGACGACCACTATTCTAGGTGCAGAGCCGAAGCATTTATTTCAAAGGACAATATGTTACAGGACACACCAAGCGATCTTTCCCTTACCACTACGCCGAATGATTTCCGCTTACTACGACTAATACTCATCGACTCGTTGAGTGCAGGGAAGGTAGTGGAATTGCCCTTGGAGGGCGGCGCGGTGTTAACGGGGCGTAATGGGCGCGGCAAAACGTCGATGCTGCAATTGTTGCCCTTGTTTTATGGGGAAAGTGCCAATCGCATTGTCACCAAAGAGGGCAACAAAAAATCCTTTATCGACTATTACCTGCCGAATGCCACGTCCTATATCGTTTTTGAATACCAACGCCCAGCGGGACAAAAACGTCTGGTAGCGATTTATGCCGACCCCAGTGCAGAAAACTTGCGCTACCGTTTTGTGCGGCACGGTTTTGCGTTGGGGCAATTTGTCACAGTCGGCGATGAATTAGTCGAATCCGCCAATTTGGTGAAACACCTCAAAATGCGTGGCTTGCAATGTAGCGAACAAATTACCAACCTCAAGGAATACAAGGGGATTATTCAAGGCATTGCCAACGGGGGGCGTGATCGACAAAAAGCATTGCAAAATCTAGTCGCGGACTATGCTTGCACCTCTTCTAGCCGCCCCTTGGGACAAATTGAAAAAATCGTCAGCGGGATGTTTAAGCGCAAAACCAACTTTGAAGATTTGCAAAGCATGGTGGTGGATTGCATTTCTGAGCAAGAAGGCAGCGTGTCGCTGTCGGGGGATCGCAGCAAAATCGAAGACTGGCCCCGTCATTACCGCGCCTATCGTGAGGTGATGGCACTCGCCCCCACGATGGAAGCGGCGGATGAAACCGATCAGCAATGGCAAGCTGCGGAGCAAGTATTGGGGGGCATTCGGGCGCAATATCTAAGTTTGCAAGGCTATCTGGATGAAACTTATCGTGAAGTCAGTCACGAAAAAAATACCGTTGAAACCCATGCTAATCGAGCATTGAGCGCGTACAACAGCGAACGCAGCAGCCTATCTCAAGCCCAAACAGATGCCCGCAAGGAAGCAGAGTTTGACGAGAAAAAAGCCGAACAATTGCAGCATCAGCACGATGAATATGAACGCAACGGCATGGCGCAAAAAGCAGAGCAGGTTGCGCGTGAGGCACAATTCAAAGATGACTTTGAATCATCGCAAAAGCGCAAAGCCGCTTTATTGGGCGAGCAAGCCGATATTTCCAATCGTTACCATGAGCTAAAACAAAACGAGCGGGATATTTTCGGTAATCTGCGTGACGATTTACAAGTGCTACGCACCACGATTGCTGCCGAAAATGAAAAAGCCGTACAGGGCTTGGAAGCGGATTTTCAGCACACTGAAAATGAAATCACCGCACACAATGCGGTGGCACATCAGCCGTTACAAAAAGCGGTTGATGCTGCCCATGAAAATTATGGGCAATGTGAATATATCGCCAAAAATGCCTTGCCTGATCCTGCCGTCACCGCACGCTGGGAAGAAAAGCGTGAACAGTTGGATAAAGCGCGCCAAGAAAAAGAGGTGCATAGCCAACAACAAGCTGCGTTAAATACGACATATCGCCAAGCCAAGCAAGCCTTTGACAATCAAGAGCGGAGTGTAAATTCGGCACAAGTTGCGGTTGAAAAGGCGCAAGCAAACCTCGCCGAAATTCAAAAATTTTACGCGCCCGAAGCGGGGACATTGCTGCATTATTTGCGCCATGCGCACCCAGACTGGACATTGGATATTGCCAAAGTCATCCGCCACGATATTTTTGAGCGCAAAGATTTAACCCCCAGTGTGTTGGAAAATAATGCCAGTTTGTACGGATTGCGGCTGAATTTGGATAAGTTGGAAGCGCATCCTTTGGCGAATCAACAAGACGCATTGCGGGAAATTGGACAGGCAGAAGCGCGCTTGAAAACCGCGCAGGCAAAGCTGAAAGCGGATGAAGAGCAGTTGTTGAAGCTGGAGAACAAACGTCAAGAAGCAGATGCGGCTCGGCTTGCCCAAGACCAGCAAGTACAGCGCGCACAAAATCATGTGCAGCAGATTGAAAACGAAGTTAAAGAAGCCAAGCGTCAAGTCGAACACAGTAAAAATCAAGCAAAAGTCCAAGCCGATCAGGCGAAGGCGGCTGCCGCGCAACAGCTTGAAATCCAAAAACAGGCTTTAAAACAGTTGGATGTAGCAATCAAACGTGCCAACGACGAACGTCAACAAAGCTACCAAATCTCGCGCAAAAACTTGCTTGCGCGACGCGATGCCAATTTGCGCAATTTGGATGCGCAACAAGCAACAGCCAAAAGCAAGTTGGATGCCAAACTCCGCGAATACGACCAAGAATGCGATGCGGCTTTGCAACACAATGGCGTGGACACGGCGCAATTAAACCGCATTGAGGGCGAAATAAAAGCGTTGAATGAAACTTTGTCGCTGATTCGCCAAGACCGCGAAGCCGTCAGCCGTTGGCAAAATTGGTGTGAAAATGATTGGCCGAATCACGGGCTATACCTTAAAACCGCCGCGCAACATCGTGATGAAGAGCAACAGCATAAACTTGCCATCCAACGCTTGGATAGTGAATGGAAAAAAAGCCAGCAGGATTTCAATCACGAGATTGCACGTTTAACCAAAGAACTCAACGCACTGGAAGCCCAACAAAAATCCGTGCAAAAACATCTAGATGGCTTGCTTGCGTATCCTGAGCTGCCCACGCCCGTATATGACCCAACATGGACGCTGGACAGTTTGACCGAGCGCACCAACGCACAATTGAAAAAAGTGGCGGAGTTAGAAAAAAACATTAAGGAACATATTGCGACGTTGACCAAGCCGTTTAATCAGCATCCCAACACCGCGCCTTTTGATTATTTGCAAAACCATCGACACGAATTGGCGATGTCGCCAGACCGCTCGTGGTTGCCGCTGTTCAAACGCTGGTTTAGCGCGGAACATCAGCAATATCAGCGCCTTTTACTCACCGAAGCCAAAACCATCGCGGGCAGCATTGTGTCGTTTTATCAAGAGATGGAAAGTTTTCACCGCAAAGTGCAGCAATTTAACCGTGAGCTACAAAGCAACTTGGATACCAGTATGCTGTTTGAAAGCATCACTCACGTTAGCGTGGCGGTTGATTCGACCATCAAGGAATTGAAATACTGGGATGCGATTCGGGAAATGGCGGAAGCCAATCGCACTTGGTTGGACGGGCTGTCCAACGAGCTGCCGCCCAGTGAATTTGCAGAAACCTTGGGCAGGTTGTTGGCACATTGGGATGTCAAAGCAGGCATCCGTGCGGATTTAAAATCCCTGATTCAAATACGCGGTGAAGTGACCGAAAACGGCAATCTGCGGCGTTTCCGCAAAGCCTCGGATTTGGAAGCTGTGTCCTCCAACGGCTTATCCTATCTGGTGTTGGTGACGATTTTTGTGGCTTTTATCAATCGCATCCGCCGCCAAGCACCCGTGAATATCGTTTGGGCATTGGACGAATTAAAGGATTTGGATAGTGGCAATGTCCCCGCCTTGTTGGAATTGCTGCACCGCAACAACATCACGCTGGTGTCGGCGTTCCCCGATCCTGATCCTGAAACTTTGGCGTTGTTTCAACATCGCTTTACCGTTGAATCTGATCGCCGCCTCGCCGAAGTGTGCATTGATTTAACAGGGGAGCTTGAGCATGTTTAAACAATTGATACCCGACCTGTTGGCGGGCAAATTTATTTGCGCTTATACCGATCACGATGCCTTTCATTATCTAAGCGACGGACAGAATTTTGCCGAAGTGGATGATTATTTAGCTAAAATCGGTTTGAAATTATCCACCACCCGACATGGCGGGGCGTTTTTCTGTGCGCATATCGACATCAATAGCGAGGAGAAAAAAGCGGCGAAAGCGACGTTTAAGGATATAAAACACAACTTGCGCCCCTTGGTTGGTTTTCTGGATTTGCTGATGCGCACCATGCAGCGCGATGAGCTATTGGTGGCGGGCGCGCTGATTGAAGTGAACCAGATGATGACCGTCATTGATGGCAATCCCAGTTTTCGCAATGAATTGCAATCGCTTGCCAATCAAGCCTCTATTACCGACAGCACGGATCGCCGCCGCTTGGGTAAACTATTGGAAAAATTTAAAAGTAGCGGTTATCTCAACTTGGTGAATCCCGAACGGGAAATTTACTGCGTGACGGGTAAAATCGAATATATCCAGCAAGTCATTGAATTTTTGATGGAATATGGCGAAGTGCGCGAAGTGGAAGAAACCGACACGCCACAAACAGGTGGGCTATTTTGAATCCGAATACCGCGACCAGTGCTGAAGGGATTGCAAGCTATCTTGCGGTATTGCACAAGCACAGATTACTGATTGCCGACGCGTATCATCACGACACGCTCACGCGCAGCGAAGAAAATCATCGCGCCATCAGTGAGTTGCAACAGCATCGGGCATTGATTCCGTATTTGCAGGATGAATTTCGTCTGTCGCCGAGTTTGAGTCGTCATCTGGATGAAGTGTCACAGCGGCAACGCAATTACGCCGTGAGCAGCAATTTTGCCGATCAAATTGAACGCTTAAAGAAATTAGCCGATGAGTGTTTAAAAGCCAGCCATGAAAATCGTCCTGAAGATCGTGATAACTACGAAGGGGACTTTGATTCAGGGGTGTTTGAGTTGGGGGAAAGCATCAGCGAGCATTTGTTGCTGCTGCGCACCCTGACGGATAACCGCTTTGCCAACGTCAACACACTGGCGGAAAAACAACGGCAAAATGAGTATTACATCAAGCAAGCTGAAAAACTGGGGGAGGCGTTGTCGCTATTGCAGACCGATGCCGCACTGTTGGAATTGCTGAATAGTTCCACTTTACTGACGCAACTTGCCGCGATTTATCAACGCCAGCTCCTTGCCAAACTGCCCGAATGGCGGGCGAACTTGTTGGACATTACCCAGACGCTGCGCAAGTATTTGTATCGCTTACGAGAAGTTGCACCCGAAGCACGGCGGTTACGCAATTTTGCGCATTTCCTCAAACGCAATCCTGATTTTACCTTGCCAGAGGTAGAAGCCTTGCCGCATTTACCCGATTGGGCGGGGTGCGTTGGGAATAGGACGATTCACGCGCACCCTGATCTTGCCACCAATGCCACACGCGAAGCCTTGATCGAGGTTGCCGCCAGTTTGCCGCCTGCACCGCCGCATTTTGTGCGCGAACGCAGCGCGGGCAGTCGCTTTGTGACGCATGAAGCCCCCTTGGTGCAAGTGTTGCAAGCCAAACCCGTGCAACAGGCTTTTCAGCAGTATTTACAAGCCGCCCAACTCGCCGCCGCACCTTTATCCGCCTTGGATTGGAAGCGACAAACCACCCGTTTTGCGGCATTGGATGATGAAGCGTGGTTGTTATATACCCTGCACGCGGTGCAAATGTTGCGCCAACATCGGGAAGAAGTTGTGCGGCGGTTGGAGGTGCAACGCAACGTTGCCCCCGTTCGTCATCCGCATGACGGCAATATCGTGGTGAGGGACATTGTGCTATGGAAAAAACCTTAATCTCCCGTTTATTGAAAATTTGCCAAAGCGATGAAAGCCGTTTTACGCGTAGCAAAATGCTGGCGGAATTTTCGCGGGAATACCATATCGGACAGGTACACGGCACGGCGTTTACTTTCACCGCGCAAGACAAAGCCGAGATTGCAAGCCTACTCGAAAAAACAGCGGGAATTGATGCCAAAACCACGTTACCCTCGCAATGGGATGGACTCAGCCGCACGGAAAGTTTGGCGTTCGGCAGCAATGAAAAACTCAGCACCGCCGCCGTGCGTGACCATCGTGTGGCGATTAAGTCTTTGCCCAATCAGCCTTTATTGCTGAATGGGCAGCGTTTTTTTTTACCCCAAGGTTGCAATCTGGATATAGACGGGCGATGGGTGTCGCAATGTTGCGCACATCAAACGGTGCTGGTGGTAGAAAACTGGGAAGCCTTTGAGCGCGTTCATCAAGTGAATTTTGATCTTGCCGCTGCGGGGGCAAATCCGTTGGTGGTTTTTCGCGGTAGCTTTGTTTATCAACAAAATCATCTGATTACTATATTGCAGGCATTGAAACTGCCTGTTTTCGCCTTTGTGGATTTTGATCCTGCGGGCTTATTGCTGGCACAAAATTTGCCCTATTTTCAGGAACTACTGATCCCGCCGCGTGAAATTTTGCTCGCTGCCTTAAAGCAATGTACTAACCATGCGCGTTATCAGGCTCAGTTGAAACAAACCGCCAGTATATTGGATCAATCCACCCATCCGACGATTACTGAAATTTGGCGCACATTACAAACCTTAGGCACCGCGCTGCCGCAGGAATATTTTCTAAGGTGCGACTAGCATGACTCCCCTTCCCTCTCACGATGCAACACAACATAATCAACCATGAAAATTCAAATTCTCAGCGATTTACATGTCGAATATGCGCCCTACACGCCTGAACCCACCGATGCTGAGGTGATTGTATTAGCAGGGGATATTTCTCAGGGTATCCGTGGCATCAAATGGGCAAGGCAGACATGGCCAGACAAAGCAATCGTCTTTGTGCCTGGCAACCATGAGTATTACCGTTCGGATATTGAAACCGAGCGTCAACAAATGGCGATGGCGGGACGTGCTTACAACGTGCATGTACTCAATCGTCAAGAAGCGATTATTTGCGGGGTGAGATTCTTGGGCGCGACGCTGTGGACTGATTTTCGATTATTTGGCGAAGCTGAACGTCCACTGGCATTACAGGTGGGAGGATGTGGTTTGCGTGACTTTCAGGTCATTCGGTATGGCAATCAAATTTTTACGCCTCAAGACTCAGTCGAATTACATATTCAGGATGTCGCTTGGTTGACGCATAAGCTACAACACGAGCCTTTCGAGGGCGCAACCGTGGTGGTTACCCACCATTTACCTTCAGCCCAATCGGTTGCTGCCCGCTATAGCAAACAATTACTATCAGCCTGTTTTGCCTCACCGCTGGATTATTTGCTGGGCTATAGCCGACTGTGGATACACGGACATACCCATGACACTTTTGACTATGAGGTGAACGGCACACGCGTGATCTGTAATCCTCGCGGTTATTGTGACGGGAATCTCACACCAGAGAATTTGGCATTCGACCCCCAATGTGTTTTAACCCTTTGAATGAAGTCACTTGATGCTCTCTTTCCCAGCAATTCTCAACTTAACAATTCATGTACCCACCTTGCCCGTCATACCGACGAAAGTCGGTATGACGATGGTAAGATAATTTGAATTAAGAATTACTTTCGCTTTCCACCTTTTTCGACCTTCTTTAAGATATAGGATAAATAACCCGATGAAAAAACGTACTTACCTCTTTTCCGCTTGCGTTGGTTTATTCAGTCTGAGCGCGCACGCTGCCAACCTCCCAGGGATTCCAGCTTTTATTGACGAAATGGTCAGCAAACATCAATTCAATCGTGCCGAACTGACCGCTGTATTTGATGCCGCCCAACACAAACCCAGCATTATTGATGCGATTACGCTGCCTGCCACCAAAAAGCCTTGGGGAGAATATCGTGCCGTATTTGTCAATCCGCAACGGGTTCAAGCGGGGCTGGTTTTTTGGCAAACTCACCGTGCTATATTTCAGCGGGCAGAACAACAATACGGTGTGCCGCAGTCAGTAATTTTGGCGATTATCGGGGTGGAAACGTCTTACGGCAAAAATATGGGGAAATACCGTGTGGTCGATGCCTTAACCACATTGGCATTTGATTACCCCAAGCGCGCGCCATTTTTCCGTAGCGAACTGGAAAATTTCCTGTTATTAGCACGCGAACAACGGTTTGATTATTTAGAGCCACTGGGTTCCTACGCGGGGGCGATTGGCATTCCACAATTTATGCCCAGCAGTTACCGTAAACATGCGGTCGATTTCAACAGCAATCGGGTGACGGATTTACGCAACGAGCCTGAAGATGCCATCGGCAGTGTGGCGAACTATCTGCAACAATATGGCTGGCAAGCCAATGAAGCCATCGCTCTCCCCGCACAAATCAGTGCAAATTTTATCCCTAAAGATGATCCTAAGGCGATACAAAACATGGTGAACTGGGCATCACAAGGCGTTCGCTCGAGCGAACCTGTGGCATTTGATCGCACCGCGCGCTTAATGACGTTTACGCTGGCGGATCATCAAGAATACTGGTTGGGATTTAAGAATTTTGATGTCATCACGCGCTATAACAACAGTGATTTTTATGCCATGTCGGTATTTCAGTTAGCAAGTGCGCTAGAAAGCGCGGCGAACAACCGTCAATAAACAGGGACGGAAGAAGAGTGAAGGGAGAAGGGTAAAACCACCGCTCTCTTCAGCATTTAGAGTTTCCAACACCCAAAGTTTGCGCAAAACAAAAGGTCTGACTCTCGCCAGACCTTTCTCAACGACTTTTCAATCTACAAAGACTAATTGAATGCGGTTATGCGGCGTGCACCATTCCAACGTGGTTCCCAGTAAGCGGTGTGCAAACTATCGACGCGCACGCCACCATGTGAGGCAGCATGAATAAAACGACCATTGCCTAAGTAAATTCCAATATGCGAGAGTTTACGACGCAAGGTGTTGAAAAATACCAAGTCGCCAGGGTTAAGTTGATTAACCGTGACTTTTTCACCTTCTGTCCAAATGCTTTTCGCGCTATGCGGCAACTTAATCCCCAAAGTCTCACCAAACACATGGCTAACGAATCCGCTGCAATCAAACCCCGTCAGTTCACTCACACCGCTGTACTTATAGCGCGTATGCGACAAACTCAAGGCATAATCAATCATCTTGCTCAAGGTATCTTTTTCCGACGCACTCAGCAAGCTATCCGCGACTAGCAAACTCGGTTTCACACTTTCATCAGCGGATAAAAGCGGGGAGTTCAACGTTGGGATTTTTAAAGCGGGAGAGGAAATTTGAGCGGAAAGCTGTAATTGCATACCATTATCGGCGTGAGCCAGCCCAGAGCAAAAGCATAAAGCGAGTAAAAGTGATATTGTCTTCATCTGTATGATTAACGGGTAGCCTAGCAAAAAGTGTCGCGATTATAAAAGAGAAGTGCGATTAAGGGTAACACTTTTTTAACTATGGATTATCACAGCATTAGAAATACCCAACCTATTGAATTTAAATAAATGTTAAGCAAACTCAACGAAGCACAGCGCGAAGCGGCGCGCTACTTAGACGGCCCCCTGTTGGTTTTAGCAGGGGCAGGCAGCGGCAAAACCCGCGTCATCACGCACAAAATCAGCTATCTCATCGAACGTTGCGGCTATCAAGCGCGCAATATCGCCGCGATTACCTTCACCAATAAAGCCGCCAATGAAATGCGCGAACGGGTGGCAACCTTGTTGCCAGGCAACCAAAGTAAAGACCTGATCGTCAGCACCTTTCACTCGCTGGGCATGACCATTTTGCGTTCAGAAGCGAAATTATTAGGCTACAAACCCAAATTTTCGATTTTTGATAGCAGCGACAGCGCGAAAATTTTGGCTGAACTGAGCAACGCCGATGACAAGCAAATGTTGCGTGCCTTGCAAAGCCAATTGTCCAACTGGAAATCCGATTTTATCTCGCCCGACGTGGCGATTTTGAATGCAGAAGATAACGAAACCCTGCTCAATGCCCGCATTTACGCCCGTTATCAGGAAACCTTAAAAGCCTATCAAGCCGTAGATTTTGATGACTTGATTCACCTGCCCGTGCGCTTATTTAACGAACATCCTGAAGCCTTGTTGCGCTGGCAAAAACGGCTGCACTATTTGCTGATCGACGAATATCAAGACACCAACGCTTGCCAATACCAATTAACCAAACTACTGGCGGGACAGCGCGCAGCGTTTACGGCAGTGGGCGATGACGATCAAGCGATTTACGCGTGGCGCGGGGCGAGCGTGGAAAATCTGCACCAATTACGCCACGACTTCGCCAATCTGAAGGTCATCAAATTAGAACAAAACTACCGTTCCTCGCAGCGCATTTTGACCGTCGCCAACCAGTTGATTAACCGCAACACCAAAGTATTCGAGAAAAAACTCTGGAGCGACCACGGCATCGGCGACCCGATACGGATTTACGCCGCACGCGATGACGACAACGAGGCGGAATCGGTGGTGATGCGGCTGATGTCGCACAAATTTGAACACCGCACTCAATTTTCCGATTACGCCATTTTGTACCGCAGTAACCACTTGTCGCGAGTGATTGAAACCCATTTGCGGGATCAGCGCGTGCCTTACACCGTCAGCGGCGGCACCTCGTTTTTTGACCGCGCCGAAATCAAAGACATCATCGCCTACCTGCGCCTGATCGCCAATCCAGACGATGATCCCGCCTTTATCCGCGCCATCACCACGCCCAAGCGTGGCATCGGCAACGTCACACTGGAAAAACTGGGTAGCTATGCGGGCACACGTCATATCAGCTTGTTTGAAGCCGCATTTGAAACCCACATCGAACACCAGCTACCACCCGCGCAATATGCCGATTTGATGACTTTCTGTCGTTTTATCAACCGCTTGCAAGACCGTGCTGAAATCGAATCGTGTAGCGAATTGCTGGACGAGTTGCTGCGCGCCATCGCCTATGAAACGTGGTTATACGATAGCCAAGAAGCGCGCCAAGCGGAAGCGAAATGGAAAAATGTCAGCGACTTTATCGACTGGCTAAAACGCAAATCCGAAGCGGATGGCAAAAACTTACTTGACATGGTGCAAACCATCGCCCTGATTACCATGCTGGACGGCAAAGACGAAGAACCCGATGCGGTCGCACTTTCCACCTTACACGCCGCCAAAGGCTTGGAATTCCCACATGTGTTTATCATCGGCGCGGAGGAAGACATTTTGCCCTTCCGCGACAGCGACGAACGCGGCATCGAAGAAGAACGCCGCTTGATGTACGTCGGCATCACCCGCGCCGAACGCAGCTTGCAAATCAGCTACTGCAACCGCCGCAAACTCGGCAAAGACTGGCGCGCCTGCGAACCCAGCCGCTTCCTAGACGAAATGCCCGTGAGCGAATTAGTCTATGCAGGCGCGCACAAAGAAGCCGTCACCACCGTCACCAAAAGTGAAGGATTGGACAGACTGGCAAATATCAAAGCTATGCTGAATCGCGGCGCGTAAATTAAGAGGCCGCAACTCCCCTCGCCCACTTGTGGGAGAGGGGCTGGGGGAGAGGGTGCGCCGCGCCGTGAATTGCATCCAAAGTAAGGGCGCGTGCAACACACCCATGCTTCGTGTATGGCAATTTATGACATAAACTGCCATACTTAACACATTGCTTATTTAGGGGAATGTGCCATGTCGATCAATGTCTCTTTACCTTTTGAATTAGAAGCGCGTGTTCGTCAGCGTGTTGAATCAGGCATGTATGGCTCTGCAAGTGAAGTTATCCGTGAGGCGTTGCGTCTGTTTGAGGCTTACGAACAGGTGAAAACAGCCCAGCTCGATAGCTTGCGGCAGGATATTGCCAAAGGCTTAATGGATGCGAAAAATGGGCAGACAACGGAAGTGGATTTTGAAAGCCTGAAGCAGCAAGGTCGGCAAATTTTACAGGCGCGCAAGGTTGCTGCGTAATGCTCAATATCCGTTTTACCAAATCAGCAGAAGCGGATCTTTTGGCATTATGGCTTAATGTCGCCGAAGCAAACCTTGATGCAGCAGATAATATGCTTGATGCAATTCAGATGTGGGTGCTGCGCCCCCGTTCCCCCTCACCCAACGCCGATTGTGGGTGCGACAAATTCGCACGTTTTGGGACTGTGACGAAATTCAAAACCGTGCGAATGAATTCGCACCCACAAAAACCTTGGGGGCTGCGCCCCCAAACCCCACCCTCTCCCCTACCCCTCTCCCGTAAACGGGCGAGGGGAATCATGCGCCACGTTTCTCATTTCACCTTTTACTTTTCACGGCTTTTAGGGGTAAAGGGGTAAAAGTCCAAACCATAAGCTCCCTACGCGTACCGCTACGGGAGCGTCCTGGCGAGACGGAAGCCAAAGTTGTCGCTCCGATGCGACACATAGGCGTCGTAGCGAAACGCAGCGCGCACATTCCGTGGATCGTAGCCCCACGAGCCGCCGCGCAACACACGCACATCGTCGCGTGCGACCTCCCAAGCACGACCATCACTCGGTGCATCCTTGTAGTCACTGTGATAGCTATCTTGTACCCATGCCTATCCGCTTGGTACACCCATTTTATAGGTAGTGACAATAATTCATATATCCGTTTGACACACTGAGTTATTGGCGGTAGCGTCCAATGGTATGAAGATAGAGCAACCAGAGACGATACTT
>JAQTTV010000021.1 GCA_028710565.1 Gallionella sp. | reverse complement strand
GGCTCACTGTCTGATGCACTCGAAGGAGACACAGATGGCAGACGGCAACGTGTTGCCACGAGACATCAAAGAGGCTGAAGCTGAATCGGTGGCGTATTTGTGTTGCGCAACACTTGGATTGCCGGGGCTTGAAGAAAGTCGCGGCTACATTCAAGGCTGGCTGGGTTCAAAGGAGCGATCCGATGAGTTCGGCAAGAAGAGCGCGGCACGGGTGTTTTCAGCGGCGAACAAAATACTCAAAGCAGGCGCTGAAGCTGCGAAAGCAGGGGCGGTGTGCCATGAGCAATGAAGTCAAAACAGAAATCATGCACACGTCCTCCGAAGGCGTTCGATTTTTAACGCCGACCGGATGGAAGGTTTTGTGCGATGGACATGGTGATGCTCGTTTAACGGGTGGCGTTTGGATGTACAAAGGCGACGAAGAAGAAGCACATCGAATGCAGCAAGAGCGATGGAAGGAAATCAAAGCTCGCTCTGATCGTTACTACTCCCAATGTTGGGTGTAGCAGCTAATTAACCAACCCATACGGGGACACTTCCCCGTCAGGGTTTGTGTCCCCTTGCTTTTTTAAGGAGACACAACATGCAGCAACAAAACATTTCACACATGCGTGTGAGCAACATCCGTCAGGGGAGAAATCCCCGTGCTTATTTTGATCCAGTCGAAATGGCCGAAATGGAAGCGTCGGTCTCTGCAAAGGGAGTGATTCAACCAATATTGATTCGGCCGGTTGAAGACTGGTTTGAAATTGTTGCCGGTGAGCGTCGTTGGCGTGCAGCTAAGAATGTGCATGGTGACAATTACGAAATCCCCGTCCTTGTGAAAAACATCACCTCGGAAGAGGCCGATGAACTGGCTCTGATTGAGAACATTCAGCGCGCCAACATGAGTCCAACCGAAGAAGCCGCCGCAGCAGCCAGAATTCTTGGTCGTTGTGAAGGCAACCGTGACGAAGCAGCCAATCGTCTGGGTTGGACACGCAAAACGCTGGATAAGCGTCTTGCGCTGATGAACTGTAGCCTGTCTGTGATGACTGCCCTGAATGAACGCAGGATCCAACTGGGTCATGCCGAATTGCTGGCGGCCACACCGAAGGATAGACAGGAGAAGGTGATTGCCAATTTACTTTCACGGCCATCGCTTCCGACTGTCGCTATATTCAAAGCGGGTTTGGAAGAAATTTCCCAGGCGATGTCCTTAGCAATTTTCGATAAAACAGACTGTGCAAGCTGTCATCACAACAGTGGGAACCAACAAGCATTGTTTGCCGAGGCGGTATCTGCGGGGCATTGCACAAACAGCGAGTGTTTCAACAAGAAGACTGAGGACGTGTTGGAAGCCAAGAAGCAGTCCCTGGCAGAAAACTATCCTTGCGTTGTCATCGTCCGCCCGGGCGAGAACAACACAGTCATCAAGTTGGTCGCAGAAGGTGCGACAGGCGTTGGTGCAGAACAAGCAGCAGCTTGCCGTAGTTGCAAGTCATACGGCGCGGCAATCAGTGCGGTACCCGGCAAAGTGGGTAACGTATATGAATCGCAATGCTTCGATTCCTCATGTCACACAAGGAAAGTCGGTGAACATTTGTTGGCGGAAAAGAAATCGGCTGAAAATCCGACGACTGTTCCAACAACGGCTAAATCGGCTGATTTGAAGGCGGCGACTGGGAAGGGGGCGGAGAAATCCACAACCACACCAAAATCTGCCATGACCTCTGTTCAGGACACTCAGCGTGTCGTGGAGTATCGGATCGGCATCTGGCGTAAGGCGTTGAAGAAAGAATTATTCGCAGATCCACATAAGAACTTGTGCGTGCTCATCGGTGTAATGATGACGCGCGGAGGGACGAATGTGTCATCTACAAAACTGGCAACCGGTTTTGAATCGCTAACATCGCAAAAGCCACCCGTCAGTAATGTCGGTGATGCGGCTGCGATGGTTGCGAATGCGAACGACACAGTGCGCGCTCAAATGCTGTCTGGGATCGTAATTTCAATCACGGACAGCATCGAGAAATCGCATCTGCCGGAAATGCTCAAATTCATGCAGGTGGATTTGGTAAAACACTGGAAACTGAACGCAGAGTTCCTTGAATTGCTCACCAAAAGCGAGATAGAGGTCATTGCGGAAGAACTCGGACTGAGGGCCGCGCTTGGCGAGAAATACGCTAAAGCAATCGGCGGCAAAAAGGACGAGATGATTAAAGCACTCCTGGCGGTCAAAGGCTTCGTTTACGAAGGCAAGATTCCAAAGGCTTTGCAGTTCACTGCTTAACAACCCAACCGGGGACACTTCCCCGCAAGGGCATGGTGTCCCTTTTTATTTCAAAAAGGAGATTTACCATGTTTACTGCACTTCAAACTTTGCTGGCCACCTTGGCTAGCATGACTGTCTCTCTGGCCGCAAACACGGATGGCACCATTACGGTGACTGTCATTCCGAAAGGCGGCAAAGAAGGCAACATCCTCGATACCCCGCTGACACTCACCGGCACTGCCGCTGAGCTGGATGAGGGATTCGCTGGAATCTTGGCGAGCTATGCGAACAAGCGTCAAAACTTGTCCGAGCAACTGGCCGCGACAGAAGCGATTCTGGAAGCTGCACAAAAGGAAGCTGCTGACAAAGCGAAGAAGTCCATCGCCAAGCCGGCCAATAAAACATCCGCACCGATCACTGATGAGGAAGCAGGTTCGGGTGACGAGGACGATGATGAAGGGGGCGCAAGCTGCACCGCGCCCACATCACCGATTTCTACAGAAGCTTGCACACTTGCGGCGGCACCAGATGCCAAAGCCTTGTGGGATTAAGGGGAGGATGACGAAATGGCTATCCAAACTACAACCCTGACTCGCTCATTTTCGTATGGCGGCATGACGCTTCCTGATCCTGGGAAAAGTTTGTCGCTTGAAGACGTCCGCGATGTTTATGCAGCCGCTTACCCTGAACTGGTCTCTGCTTCCATTGAGGGGCCGGAAAAGAGGGGCGACAACCTGATCTACACGTTCAAAAAGGGCGTGGGAACGAAGGGGTAAATCATGGAGTCATCAGTGAGAGCAAGGTTAAAAGCCTTATCAAAGGGTGACTTCCCAATCAGGCGGGCAGGGCTAGTGATAGTCCCGCCTGCTTTTCAAGAGGAGCAAGCATGCGTAATAGCATTGGTTCAACTCGTGCATTCGTCAAAAAATGCACGAAAGGAAGACCTGTTGCTGCCTCCTACGGGGGCGTTGCCACTTGTTTTCTGACGCTGCCCTTCATTTCTCAGAACGTACCATTTCGCTCGGTGCATGAAGAGAATGACAGGAAATGGTTGCAGGCTGCCAAGTTGTGTGCCGAGCTGGTTGGGGATGATGAACTTGTTATCAACAGCAAAACGACAGCGCGCGACATCGTCAGTCAATCATTATCTGTATGGGCTTCCAGGCACTGCGCAGATATTCAGGTGCTGGACAGCTTCGAGCTTCTGGCTGCGCTGGATCATGATGCGTTCGATCTGGACTACGAACAGAAGCCTGAAAAGGATCTTCTGTTAATCGGAATTCAGTCACAGCAAGCAACGCCATACATCAACGTCAAAGCGAAAGTCGAGAGGTTGGAAGCGGAGTATCCGGGGCTCGGTCGAACTGCGATCAATTATGCAGAGTTGGCCGGATACCGGACGTTCACGGCGTTTACGCCGCAAGTGGCATTTCATCACGCCTCATACCTGTATTGGTATGGGACGGACAGTGATGAAGATTTCGAGCAAGAGCGGGGCGCGTTTGGTGATGAGGACGAGATTGATGAAGGCAGCTTGATGCCCAGTCAGTTTTTAGCTTCATTTCCAGACTACCTCTTAACAGGAGAAATATTGGAACGCGATGTGATTCAACGCATCGCGTCCGGTACGGACGAAGCGGGTGAAACGGCTAAGGTCATCTTGTCCATCCTGGACTTGATAGACCAGGATGTCCGATTGCCTTATTCCAACAACTACTACGGTGAGTCTGCCTTTTTCTCCTGTTATATGGGAGCCGGGGACGACATGCTTGGACGTGTGCTGGATGATTTTTATCAAAGCACCGGCGATGGCGAATACACCGACATGTACGGAATTGCAGAAGTCAAACTCGACAAGCGGTCATTTCTGAAATGGAAAACCGAAATGGAGAAAGGCTTTGCGCTCTACACACAACTGGATCGCCTGATGCGTTGCATCGGCGATGTTCAATAGGAGGAAGACATCATGCAAGTTCCAGCAGCATGTATATCAAGCACACAGAGGGTGTACGAGATGTCCAGCGCGATTTTGTTGTACAGGGAACGCCACGGACAGACCGTATTTGCTTCAGTGCATGACGTAAAAATAAGCAAAGAGGGCGGGGCAACCATCGAGGCGGGCACGCCGGTTTCCAAGACGGGCCTCATGAAGATGATGCAAACGCTCGTGCCGGAGGATTACGCGCCGGCAGAGTTGCTGGGGGATCACGTCCTCGCCAAAGGGAGCGACCACCTCGTGTGGTATTGCAAACCTCAAAAGCGACAGGTGTGGTTCAAAAACGATGAGCTTGGGCAAGATGTAAGCGCAACAACCGATCATCCCAGGCTGGTGTTCATCATCGGCAAGGGACATTGGTATGTGTTCGCCGTAAAAGGCAACGAGCGCCCAACATCAGGCACGCCACTCTTTGTTTCTCCCTATCTCAACGTGTGGAAGGGTGGACATATCTGTACCGGGAATATCGAAACGCCGAAAGGCGCGATGAAGTTCAGTACGGAGGCGTGGGAAGAAGCGTTTTTCAGGAGCTACTTCACCCATCCTAACCAGCATGAAAAAGGTGCGCTGACCAAGTATCGCGGCGGGATATTCGCTCTCTGGCGTGCGTTGATGAAAGGTCGAGCATTTCCGACTAAATCATTGGTGTCGTCAGGCGAGACGCTTGGTCAGGCATTTGAAAGGACGGTGAAGCGTGGATAGCCGTGATGTTGCGCTGCAAAGCGTGATGCCCACGGTGATGGTGCCACGCTACGCTGAACTGGAAGAACTGGACACGCCGGGCAATCGAATTTTGATGGCCGAAAACGGTGTCTGGCTGGAAGTTTGCCGCGCGTGGCTGTATGCGCGCATTCCGGTTTCACTCCCTTTGCGCATCCCGGTTCCATACGGGGTGATTTACGAGGAGTTGCGATTCGGTTTTGGCAAACTGCCCAAGGCGATGGTCGCTCAGTTCATCGAGCAAGCCAGAGTTCGTAGTCCAAATGAGTGTGCGGCATGGGGTGTCTGGAATCAACGGACGGACTCGTGGAAGCTGCTGATGCTCGAAGAGCGTTCAGTCGGAACCGATCATATCGAAGTCAACCTGCCCACACTGGAGGAGGGCGAACATAGGGTGATGGATCTGCACTCACATGGACTGCACGATGCTTTTTTTTCCAGGGAAGACAATCAGGATGACCGAGGCGAGACAAAAATCGCCGGAGTCATTGGAAATTTAGATAAGCCAGAGGTGACAGCATCTTTTCGCCTCTGTGCGAACGGGGTGTTTTTGCCACTTCCATTTGAAAGCCCGTAAGGGCGGGAAGGAAACACATGATCCATAACATAGATTCACGCCTGCTCACGCGGGCGGTAAAGGTGGTGTTGGTCGGAGCGGGTGGCACTGGCTCGCACGTCTTGCGACGGCTGGCCAACATTCATCTTGCCATGATCGAGCTAGGGCATCCGGCAGGTTTGGATGTCATTGTTATCGATCCAGACACGGTGTCTAAAACCAACGTGGGGCGGCAGAATTTTTGGCTCTCCGATGTCGGGCAGTCGAAGGCTGAAATACTGGTCAACCGCTGCAATATGTTGATGCAAACGGGATGGGTAGCTGAAGCCGCGAAAGTCACTGACGATACGCAGTTTTCCAATCCGGACATCGTGATCGGTTGCGTCGATAACAGGAAGGGCAGGGCAGCGATACTCAAGGCGCTCAAACGCAGTGTGTATTCATCAGCCTACTACCTGGATATTGGCAATCGTGAGCATGATGGACAGGTGGTATTGGGCGAGGTCTTCGGGGCGAGCTGCAAACGGGAAAGTCGTTTGCCTCACGTTGCAGACCTCTATCCAGACATCATCGACGGGTCGTTAGACGATAAGGACGATACGCCCAGTTGCAGTTTGGCTGAAGCGTTGGAAAAGCAGTCCCTGTTCATCAACGACACGATGGCGAATGCGGCATGTAATCTGTTGTGGGAGCTATTCCGTTACGGGCAGCTCACGCATCACGGCCAATTCGTCAATATAAGGTCAGGGCGTGTAACGCCGCTGGCCATTGATCCCGAAACGTGGAAACGTTTTGGGTTTGAAGCAAAGCTCAAACCAAAGCGGCGCAGTAAGGTCGCAGAGGTGAGGGTGGCGCAGGACAGGTAGCAACGAGTCCCATCCTCGATTTTTGAGGATAGGGTCACGATGAATCCCCTTGTTGGTTAATAGCCAAGAGGGGGCTTCACCAAGTTTTTTGCAGACTTGGTGAAGCCTCTTTTTGGCTTCCTTATCAATTAACCCAAGGAGATCATTATGTTAGTCGTATTTTTGGCTTGCTGCATCACCGGTTACACCCTTAGTCGTCCGATCATTCGGATGCTGGGTCTGTAAGGAGATTCATCATGTCGCTATCTGTCGAAATGAAAGTGTTTTTTGAAAAAGTGGCCAGCAAATTTTAGTCTGGCCTGTGACGTGTACCATGTTTTTTTGACTGGCAAAGAAGTAACGCCAGATGTGCGAAACAAGGTGCCGCTAGCACTGCGTCTTGCAGCCTGATCGTAGGTCGCAGTGCCAACCATTCAAAACCAGCGCATTTGTTGTTGCGCTGGTTTTTTTTGCACTTTTTATGCCGATTCCAACGAACTCCGCCATCCACTACGAAACCAAACACACCATCTGTTACGAACACAAACCTGCCACTGATTTCAACTGAAAACAGCTACCTGAAGTATTACAAGTAGTGTCGTTATGTGAACGACCGTTAACTGATAGAGCTCAGATTGTGCAGTGATTGGCATCCATCAAGCGAGACGGAACGGCCATTCGCCGGAGGCTTTGAGGCCGTCTAATCGGCCTCGGACTAAACCGCTTCGCGGTATGGGCGCTCCGATCCTACGCCTGAGGTTGGTTTTACGTGTGTCGTTGGTTGACTGAAAGAATCTGTTCCCCATATTGAGAGGTGAGGCAATCCGCCTCGTTTTTCGACAAGGAGCAGGATCATGAACTCAACGATTGAAATGATTTCTCCGTTGCGCCAACGCTTTCTCGATGAAATGCGGATGCGCAAACTCTCCCCCAAGACTCAGAGCGGTTATCTCCGTACCGTCAACCGGTTTTATCACTGGCTAGGACGATCGCCCGACACCGCAACCGTCGAAGATTTACGACGTTACCAATTGCATCTGGTCGATCAGGGTATCTCGCCGCTCTCACTCAATGTGACGATTACCGGACTGAAGTTCTTTTTCGATAGCACCCTCGATCATCCGGAGTTGATGAGACATATGCATCCGGTGCATACCCCGCGCAAGATTCCAGTGGTGTTAAGTCCGGAAGAAGTGGCTCGCCTGATCGGTGCAGCCGGAAGTCTGAGAAACCAGACTGCCTTGGCGGTGGCCTACGGCGCGGGACTGCGCGTCAGTGAGGTCGTGGCACTGAAGGTCAGCGACATCGATAGCCAGCGCATGGCGCTGCGCATCGAGCAGGGCAAAGGCAGTAAGGATCGCTACGCGATGCTCTCCCCGGTGTTACTGGAGAACCTGCGTAGCTGGTGGCGTACCGCACGTGCCAATGGTTGGATGCTGAACGGCGGCTGGCTGTTTCCGGGCCAAGACCCCGCTGATCCCCTCACTGCAAGACAGTTGAGTCGAGTCATTCATGCGGCCGCTAAAATCGCGCAGATAGACAAGCGTGTCTCGATGCATACGCTGCGTCACAGTTTTGCCACCCACTTGCTGGAACAGAAGGTGGATATCAGGGTGATTCAGGTGCTGCTCGGGCATAAGAAACTGGAGTCCACCGCGCTCTATACTCAGGTGGCAACCAAGATTCTGCGCGAGGTGGTCAGCCCGCTGGATGGTCTGCCGCCGGTATAGCTCAAAGGTAGTTCACGATCATGGTGCGTCCCGCACTGGAGGTCGCGGATATTTTTCGCGCCCACGGTCCGGCGTGGCGGCAGACTCAACAATCCCACTTGAGTCTGGGGCAACTCAAGGTCATGTCGGCCATCGAACAGTGCCGCAGCGCGGCGCTGGGTGGACATGTGTTGCACTGTCCCGCGTGTGATCATCACGAAATATCCTACAACTCTTGCCGTAACCGACATTGCCCCAAGTGTCAGGCTCGTGCTGCCAAGCGCTGGCTGGAAGCCCGGCAAACTGAGCTACTACCGGTAGATTATTACCACGTGGTGTTCACCTTACCCGCGCCGATCAGCGAGATCGCCTACACCAACAAGTCCGTGATCTATCGACTGCTGTTTGAGGTGGCTGCTGAAACGCTGCGCACCATCGCTGCCGATCCCAAACATCTGGGCGCACGGATCGGCGCGACGCTGGTGTTGCACACTTGGGGTTCGGCGCTGACGCATCATCCGCATGTGCATGGCATCGTTCCGGGTGGCGGACTGTCCTTTGATGGTGAACGCTGGATCGCCTGCAAGCCGGGCTTCTTCCTGTCGGTTCGGGTGTTGTCGCGGTTGTTCAGGCGGCGCTTCCTGGAAGAGCTTGAGCTGGCACATCGCATAGGTCAACTCCAGTTCTTCGGTGATCATCTGCCGCTGGCTGATGCGACAGCCTTTGCCGACTGGCTCGCGTCGCTACGAAAGTGCGAATGGGTGGTGTATGCCAAACGCCCGTTCGCCGGACCGGCCGCAGTGCTGGCGTATCTGTCGCGTTACACGCATCGGGTGGCGATTGCCAATTCGCGACTGATCTCGCTAGATGAGCGCGGTGTGACCTTCAACTGGAAAGACTACCGAGCCCAGGGTGCGACGCGCTACAAGACCATGACGCTCAGTAGCGACGAGTTCATGCGCCGCTTTCTGTTGCATGTGCTGCCTGGGGGCTTTCATCGCATCCGTCACTACGGGTTGATCGCCAACGCCGGGCGAAGTGAGAATCTGGCGAGAGCCCGTGAGTTACTGCATGTTGTTCCTGTGCCAGCAAAGGACGAAACCGTGTCGGCTGAACGAGTTCAGCCGACTTTCGTCTGTCCTGACTGCGGAGCCGCGATGATCGTCATAGAGACGCTGCTGCGTCAGCCGCGAATCCGTGCGCCACCACCGCTCAGAGGTTTGCCATGAACATACGCGTCAATCGATACAAAAATCCACATCGGTCAACACCGGTACGGGAGGCTGTTGTTGTGTACGGTAAAAATGCGGACTACTGCGCGTTATCTCAACTGAAAAGCATGGCTGGTCGCCTCGATACGTGGGATCTAAGTCGTGATATTGCCACCAAAACGACGCACTCATCCTGACTAGCGGCAGAGTAAACATTCAAATCCCCATAGTCCGTTGTCGACTCTGACCGACAGCGGTAACATCACGCGGTTTCGTCCCTCGGGGCTTGTCCGACACCTGCCCACAGCGTTTTGTTGTATCCTGACAGCCCGGTGTTGAAGGGCAGCTATCCGACAACCCTTAACATAAGCGGAAGTATTCAGGTTCTATCGTCAGCGTCCACTATATGGCGGATAGCAGACGAAGGTTTCTAGTCAATCAGGGGTGATTCAAGCTTTTACTTCGCCATACAGCATAAAGTGGGAATACTATTTACTCGTCAACGAAGTAACAAATTTTCGAATGATGCAGAGAAAAGGCCTTGCTTTGTGATAACATTTCGATACGAGTAACGAAATTTCGAGGTCGCATGATTCCCGTCGGATACGCCTACCTAATCCAACTGCTTGGTCTACAGGTTCGCCAGCTCGAACGCCCAGCCGCGATTACCGGTGCTGTCAACAAGCGAATTGACTCAGCGACGCGAGTGCTCTTCCCTCGCGGTGTTGCCATTGATGACAGTATCACCGGTCATCTTGAGTTCGCGCTACGGCACGAGGGTGTCAACCTGGAAGTAATTGATGCCGTGTTCGAGCATCTTGCTCCGAACGAGCTGGTAGAACGGCTCGCGGCCACGCCGACCGGTGCACACATCAGGCGCATCTGTTTCCTGTGGGAATGGCTGACGGGTCAATCCCTGCCAGTCGACGCAGTATCGACGGGTGGCTACGTCGACCTATTTCCTGCCGATCATTATGTTGTGGCCGATGAGCCTGTGAACAGTCCCAAGTTCAGGGTGCGGGACAACGCCCTGGGTACGCGCGACTTCTGTCCGACCGTGCAACTCGCATCCGTACCGACTACCCCTCCATTCGCAGACCTGCTTGCCGAAGCTGACAGTGCCTTGGCATCGGTCACTGACCCTGCACTGTACGAACGCGCGCTGAGCTACCTTTACCTGTCTGAGACCAGGAGCAACTTCGCCATTGAGCGGGAAACGCCTAACGCCGATAAGCAGGAGCGCTTCGTACAGCTTCTGCAGCACGCCAGCGATACCGAACTCGTCACTGAAGATTGGCTGGTTGAACTGCAAAACCTTGTGGTTCGCGATGTATATAGCCAGGAAGCCTCATATCGAACCCGGCAGAACTGGCTCGAAGATAGCACGGGGCGCGTAACGTTTTTTCCGCCGGCACCGGATGACATGCGGATAGCCATGAAGGGATTGGAAGCTTTCATCAACGGGACCCGTTGCCGGAACCCGCTACTAAAAGCGGCTGCGAGTGGCTTTGGCTTCGTGTACCTGCATCCATTCATGGATGGCAACGGCAGGCTGCACCGCTTCCTGATACACCATGCCCTGGCCCGAGCACACGCAAGAGAGAACGGGGTTGTAGTGCCGGTGTCTGCTGTGATGCTCAAGAACATTCCGGACTACCTCTCCGTGCTGTCTGGCTTCTCCAAACCAGTCACGCGTCTGTGGAGCTATACACGCGGCGACATCACTCCAATCGTCACGGAAGCGGCGAATGGCCGGAGCTACCGCTACATCAACTTCGATCGCGAGGTGACATTCCTCCATACCATGATCCAGAAAGCAGTGCAGGAGGAAATCCCGCGTGAGCTGGCGTGGCTCGTCGGCTATGACATTGCTTTTCAGCAGATTGGGGCCCAATTCGACCTGCCGAACAAGGATATCTCAGCCCTTATTCGCATGATTCAGTCCAATCAGGGAAAACTCTCGGAGAACAGGCGCAAGCAGTTCTTTCACCTGCCTAACGATGTTCTTGACTGTATCGAAGCTATAACTCGGGATGCATTTGGCAGCGAGACTGAGCATAACGATAATTCGATGATCTAGCGCCTGATTGACCCTTTTGCAACGAAATTTCGAACGCCGGTAGGCTTTTTCGAGTCAGTCAGCCTGGACGCAGTAATCCTCACAATATTCCGAAGTGTCCAACAAGTCTGGCGACCTTTGCGGAAGAGATGGAATTTGAATCGCCCCCGAGTCGCTAGACACCTTCGTCTGCAATCCCCCGTATAGTGGATGCTGTTTGACAGCCAACCATTCAAAGCCAGCGCATTTGTTGTTGCGCTGGCTTTGTCGATCAACCGCGTATTAAACCCGCCCCCCAAATACTCCAGCTGTTTAAATCGAAACCGGCCAATAATTCCAAAAAATACCAAGCACAGACTGTAAATATTGTTTACAAGCGTCACTATGTAAATGTAATATACAAATACAGGGCTGTAAATTATCTTTACAGCCCCCGATTTGTATTTTTGCAAAGTTCATAACGGAGGAAAAAGTGAACTATTCCATTAAGACCCTCAGCCAGCTGCCCTTAATGCTCAAGGGGTTTCGCAAGGCGCGAGGGCTCACTCAGGCTGTCATGGCCGAAAAGTTGGGAGTCACTCAGCAAAGTTATGCCTACTTTGAAGCCAATGCGGCGACAGCCACGCTTGACAGGTTTTTCATGGTGCTGCGCATATTGGGTGTTGAAATCTCTCTGGACCAGGCCGCTCCCGTTACGAGCAAGAGTCTCACCCCACCTGTTGCCGTCGGCGAGAATATTCCTGCTTATAAACCCTCGAATCAGAAGATCGGCCAAACAGCCAGCGCAGAAACGATTCAGAAAAAGAAACCGTCAGCGGCTATAAAACCGGAGCGCATTATTTCCATCACACAGGAAAATTGGTAATCATGGGACGCCGCTCAACGACAAAAAAGTTGAACGTCTGGATGAACGGCATCCCGGTGGGGTACTGGGAGATCACCCGACAAGGCGAACGACTTCGCTACTTCGATGATTGGCTAACGGATGAACAGGCCCGCCCGTTATCCTTATCGCTGCCCTTCCTGCCGGGCAATGCGCCTTACCAGGGGCAGATCGTTACTGACTATTTCGACAATCTCCTGCCCGACAACGACACTATTCGCCGTCGCTTGGCTATGCGTCATCAAACAGGGGGCATTGATCCCTTCCCGCTGCTGGCGAAGCTGGGCCGTGACTGCGTTGGCGCAATACAACTTCTTCCCGAAGATGAGACGCCGGCGGATGTGTATGAAATCAGGGGCGAGGTGTTGAACACAGCGCGGATTGCTCAACGACTACGCAATACCACGTCGGCTCAAGCCTTGGGGCAACCTGATCACGACGAGGATCTGAGGCTTTCCATCGCGGGTGCGCAGGAAAAAACCGCCTTGTTGCGCCATAAGGGGCAATGGTGCCGGCCTCATGGAAGTACCCCGACAACGCACATTTTCAAACTGCCCTTAGGTCTGATCGGCCATATGCAGGCCGATATGCGCACCTCGGTTGAAAACGAATGGCTGTGCTCGAAAATTGTGAGTGCCTACGGAATTCCCATAACGCGGTGCGAAATTGAACACTTCGAGGACCAGAAAACGCTTGTTGTCGAGCGATTCGACCGAACACCATCCAACGATGGTAGTTGGATTATCCGTCTTCCTCAGGAAGATATGTGTCAGGCAACGGGTATGTCACCCCTACGCAAATACCAGTCAGACGGCGGACCTGGCATTGCTCAGATCATGGAGCTGCTTCTCGGGTCGGAGCATTCTGAACAGGACCGGAGGAACTTCTTCAAGACTCAGCTCATTTTTTGGGTGCTTGCTGCCACTGATGGTCACGGAAAAAACTTCAGTATTGCTCATCAGGCAAGGGGCCGCTACCGCGCCACACCCATCTATGACGTGCTTTCTGCTCATCCCGTCATAGGAAAAGGAAAGAATCAAATTCCGCCGCAGAAAGCCAAGCTCGCCATGGCGGTGCGGGGAAGCACTAATTACTACCTGATCGAGAAAATCCAGCGACGGCACTGGATTGCCCAGGCGCAACAAGTCGGGCTTGGGGCTGCGGCGGCAGAACAATTGATTGAAGAAATTATTGGGTCAACAGAGGCTGTGATTACTGACGTGAGCAAACTGTTGCCCGACAACTTCCCTATGGATCTCGCAGAGGCGATTTTCAGTGGAATGAAAAAGCATTGCGTCAAGTTGGCTACTGTTCGCAGTTGACACACTGATACAGAAAACCGCAATTTGGATAGTCACGCGTGATCTCTGAGCGGGAAGGACAGAAGTCTCTGGAGACTGATGGCCTACGACCTATTACTGGAAGAACCGGAAGTTTGGAAGATGGTCGAGGTCCAATGGTCGCCAAGCGACACGATGCACGAAATGAGCTCAAATGCTGAAAACTGACGAGGTTTGACGCTGACAGAAAGCGCCGGATACGTGATCCGTACGTCCGGTGCTGTGAGAGGGCGACGGGGGGCCTCCTACTCGATACCTGTCTGACGACAATCGAGACGTTCCGGCAGGTCAGTCGAACTCGCTGAACGCCTCTTTATTCGGCTCACAGCCGACGCTAATAAGATGTGTCTTCTGTGAAGTGAGGCATGGCGCGATCATCTGCAAGTCAATATAGCATCACTTGGGAAGACTAAACTAGGCCGCAGCAAGTTCTAGTTCGAGGTCTTCACGCTCAAGAATCTTGTGATTTACCAACTGTGTTCTAATGGTCAATTGAGACACTTGAAAATACTCTGCAACATCACTCAAGTTTTCTTCGGAATAGTCCCCTTGAAGCATTTCCATTAGTGTGTCAAATGGACTAAGTAATTCGGCAGCAAATGATCGTTGGGCTTTCTGTCGGTAGGTATAAGCGCGAGTAGCAGGAAAAAAATATTTACCATTACTCATCAGTCGATCACCAAGTAGGCGCGCCAATTCAAAACGTCGACCTGAAGGCCATTTTGGCCGCAGCACTATTCGACTTTCATCGTTCTGATTCTCAAGAAAATACGACACATCAGACGACGAGGATTTATCTTGTGTGAGAAACTTAGGATCAACTGCCAACATCTGTGCCAATAGTTTGTTTGTAATTTGTCCATCACCAAGCTTTTCTTGTTCCCTGAGTGCTTGTGCTGTATCGGCACCGATTTTCCACGCTGGTATCTGACTGTGCTGTTGCTCAGTGTTCCGTGCCAAAGTCACCATATTGTTTGTCGAAGCACAAAATCCAACCTTTTTTGCAATATTGGTTAGTTCTGTCGCTGATGGAAGTTGTTGGCCAGGCAAGTGCAAGTAATTTGCAACAAGCTCTTCAATACCACTCACACTTAGGATATTTGCATCTGATATTAAACGCGAAATGAGGCTACCTTCGACTTCCTCAGGATCTCGTCCCATCAATGCTTCGAGTTTACGTATCTGTGACAACTCGGGATCTTTTCTTTCAGCGCATATTTCTGCCCACAACTTTGAAAGATTTGTTTCTTTAACTTCTTCAGACTCAAGTCGACCTAATACTTGCTCTATAAAAGAGTCGATTTCCGACTCGTAGTCGGATGATGGCATGACAACTGCCGAATCGGCAATATAACGAAAAGGAGACTCCGATTTTTCCTTAGAAGGCCTAGAGATCAAAGCAGTGCGCTCACCATCAGAGAATATAGTTATATTTGGCCAAACATAACCACCGCCAATGTTTGACAGCTTGTGTGCAAGCCGCCATTCCATTGTGGCAGCACGTGGTTCCCAACGGAGTCGCCACCAGTTCCATGCAAACCATTCTGCGAGATGGTAGGCAGACAGTAAGGGTGCTTGCCGTAACCGGTTAGCCAACGCGTCTCTACCCTCGGTGAGCCAGATGTTGTTTGCCTGTATACCAACGGCAGCAAAACAACTGTGCTCTTCTGCGCTCCCTTCGTTTAGAAGCTCCCAACCCACAGAAATTTTTAGTGGTCTATTCATCTCGTACTCCAAATTTTAGAAATGTAGTCAGACATATCGTCTTCATCTTCTAAAGGGTAGCCATGGTACATTCCAAGAGTATTAGGGTGAGTTTTTGCTTCAAACACTTCGCCGACATCTGAAACGCTCCAGATGTACTTTGGCAATCCATCTTCCTGAAAGCTGCTAAACATTTTTTTTGAGATACCACTTTTTATCAGATCTTGAGCCTCCACAAGGGTAATCACCCTGTTGGCATCACACAACGATTTTGTTGGCCTCGGATTAGCTCGATCAAAGTGGTAGTCAGCAGGATTCCTTTTGTGATGTCCGCTACCAATATAGCGCACTTCTAACATGAGGCGATCCATGTACTCCTGTGTTACAAGCTCAGGTGCAATAACGCGTCGTTTAGGATTGTTGCCGGAACGATTGCGATGGGACATAGTTTTGAATGAACCAAAATGGGCTAAAAATGCGGCTCATTATCGCATGAAAGCCCCTCGTACTGAGATTTCCTCGGTTTTTGTCTTTCAAAAGGTAGATTTAAAGCTGCCTCTTCCCGCCATGCAGAGAGAATATTAGCCACACTCTCTGGAATACTTGACCGGTTTCTCCTGTTGTGTTGTCGGATATCCTCTGGCACTGAGTCGATGCAGGAATCTCTAATTTAATCAGTCCGTGAATAACCGCTTTCTTGCGTACTTCGGAAGTTGATCTTGATGCTATGTGACGTGCTGTTGCTTTATCCGTATTGAGCCAAGCCAAGTATCATTCCTGATAATTCCTATTATCAGGAATGATACTTTTTGCGTTTAAGTCGGCAGTCTGCATTTAAGCTTGGTGCAAAACCAAGTCAAAGTACCTGAGAACATGCTATTTGTGTACTCTTTACTCCGAACAGCCGCCGAAAAATTTTCTGTTGCCTAATGTATGGGGGGCAGAACCGGTCAACCCAATCCCCAGCACAGCGCAATAAACTTGCCATAGAGAAGCGGATTAAACGTGCTATTGAAAAGCAATATAGACGTGCTATAGTAATGCGCAATAAACTTGCCAAGGAATATTATGTCCACCCCAAATGAAAAGCTGGCAGAGTCGTTGAAACTCTTGAAAATCGAGCAAGATCGGGGGCTGCACGTATTTCAGAGTAAAGACTTCAGTCGTGTTCATCGTGATCGACTGGTTGCGGCAGGCTTTATCAAGGAAGTCATCAAGGGTTGGTATATCATTTCCAATCCGGCAGAGAAGACAGGGGAGTCAACGGCGTGGTATGCGTCTTTCCATGAATTCGTTACCGGATACTGCAGCGTCCGGTTCGGCAACGACTGGTACCTGTCGCCCGAAGCCTCTCTACAAAGGCACGCCGGCAACACAACGATCCCTCGTCAGCTGATGATCCACACCAAAACCGGATCGAACAACAATCTCACACTCAAATTCGAGACAGGTCTTTTTGATTACCGTTCAAAGGACTTTGCCTCCGGGGCGGATATTGTCGTCAAGGACGGGATTCGTCTGCTCTCGTTACCGGCATCGCTGGTACGTGTGTCACCGACCTTCTTCGCGACGAACCCGATTGATGCGCAGATCGCGCTATCGCAGATCTCGGATGCATCCGAGATTCTGGTCAAGCTGCTCGAAGGCGGTAACTCGGTCGTCGCCGGACGAATCGCCGGTGCGATGCGCGCAATGGGTCGCGCCAATGAGAGTGATCGTATCGTTCGAACCATGCGTGATGCGGGTTATGCGGTCACTGAGAGCGATCCCTTTCAGGTTTCACTTGTATCATTGCCGACCCTGGCGCGAGCGGAATCAGCGTGTGCGATTCGAATCAGGCTGATGTGGGAGTCGATGCGGGAGGAGGTGATTAGCGCATTCCCGCCGGCACCGGGAGTGCCGGATGATGTCGAGTCCTACATCGCGGACGTTGATGACCGGCATGTCGAAGATGCCTATCATTCGTTGTCAATCGAGGGCTATCGTGTGACGGAAGCGCTGATCGCCAAGATTGCATCCGGCAAATGGAATCCTGAAGAAAATAGCGACGACAAGAATGACCGCAACGCGCTGGCAGCCAAAGGCTACCATCAGGCATTTGTTGAGGTTCGCAAGAGTTTGTCGAGTATTCTGGAACGGAGTGAGCCTGGCGAGGTGATTCGGCGCGACCATCATGACTGGTATCGAAAACTCTTCGAGCCTTCCGTCATGAGCGGTATCCTCGAAGCTAAACATCTCGCCGGCTATCGTTCCTGGCCGGTATTCATTCGCTATGCCCGGCATGTTCCGCCCTCCTATGAATCAGTGCGAGATGCCATGCCGGTTTTTTTCGACTTGATCTCGAAGGAGCCACAAGCGGCAGTCCGCGCAGTGCTAGGCCATTTTATCTTCGTCTATATTCACCCTTATGGGGATGGCAACGGACGCATGGCGCGGTTTTTGATGAATGCGATGCTCGCATCTGGCGGATACCCGTGGACGGTCATCCATGTCGAAGATCGAGACGGCTACATGACCGCGCTTGAACAAGCCAGTGTGAATGGGAATATCAAGCCGTTTGCCGACTTCATCAGCACAGCCGTGCAAAGACAAATGGATAAAGTGTCAGCCGCATCACGATTCCGCCCTTAAGAGCTGACAACAACGTATCGTTTAGTCCAGCATCAAAACGATGAATATCCAGCAACGAACTGAAATTGAACGCTTTCTCACCAGCGGTGAGTACGACAGCTCATTTGAGATATGGTCTGGTGGCACGTTCGTGGCTCGGGCGAAAAGCGGCAGTGCCGCACTCCGGTGTGCGCTTATTTCGGAAGTTTCTACACTGGCCGACCAGGTTTCTGTGCCTGAATGTCATAATTCCGGTTTGGACATAAATGCGCGTGCGAAATTTGCGCCTATGGTGAGAGGGCTGTTTCCACAGGTCGAGCAAACGATCATTCTCGATATGCTTGAGCATTCGGTCGTATTTCTCACGCCGACAACGATAATCGTCACCCTTGAAAAGACGAGATGGCTCCATACGGCATGGGAACTGGCAAACCTTTACCTTGCAAGTTTGGATGCAAAACTGCTCAATGACACCGCGTCAGGACTTCTGGGCTTGAGCGAAGAGACGACCTGCTATGTCTCCATGAAGTATTTTGGCAACAATGATCCGTTCGATGATTACGTGATTCACGAAGCGGCCCACATCTTCCATAACTGCAAACGAGAAATGGTCGGACTGTCTGAAAGCCGTCGTCGCGAGTGGTTGCTCGAAATCGATTATGCAAAACGTGAAACCTTCGCGTATGCCTGCGAAGCTTACAGCCGAATTCTTGAGTTGGGCGAAACCCGTTTAGCGCGTATCAGGCTGTTGTCAGAACTTGCCGAAGCATCGATGCCGCCCGACAAACGGGTTCAAGGTGATGAGTATGTCGATATTCTTCGGGAGGCCGTCGCCGCCAGAAATGGCTGGAAACGCATTCTTGAACGATGCTCACCACCAAAGTAAACTGCTTTTGTGAGTTCCAGTGCTTATTGGCTATCGTAAGGTGCAGGTTTAAAAAGTCTTCGTGCATAAGGTGATGACGTATCGGGAATACGATGAATGGAATAAGCTTTATCGAAAAATAAAAGACTAGTCATGCACGCATCACACACTCTGTTCGATATGCTAGCCATTCAATCTTCCTGGCATGCATTTGATATAATGGCGCAAAGCTACACACGTATGACGAACCTGATGAAATTCCTGCTGGTCGCCGACGGTGACGACGAAGACCACCCGCTGTCTGGCCTGCTTGATTTGGTGGGTGATTTGTATATATAGGGAAAAGCATGACATTGACTAAAGCAGAACTCGCGGATTTGTTATTTGAAAAAGTTGGCCTGAACAAGCGTGAAGCCAAGGATATGGTGGAAGCGTTTTTCGAGGAGATTCGCGTCAAGCTTGAACAGAGCGAAGAGGTTAAATTATCCAGCTTCGGTAACTTTCAGTTGCGCGACAAGCAGCAACGCCCCGGTCGTAATCCCAAAACTGGCGAAGAAATTCCCATCTCTGCGCGGCGCGTGGTCACTTTTCATCCCAGCGCGAAACTAAAAAACTTGGTTGAGAAAAATTATCATGGGACATTAGTGTCCGGAGATTTAATCGAATAGATTCAATTGGTTATCATTTTTAGATTTGGTGATTTGTCTTTTAATATTTGTAACAACTTGATTTATTGGTGTTTTTTCGAAAAGCGTCAGGCTTAAAATTTGTAGAATTGTGTAAAGTGAAGCTTCGGTTTGGAGGCGTTTTTTCACGATAGCGACCAGCACATAAACGCTGATCGCGATCCAGATTTGCGTTTTGACCGCATTCTCGGTGGTGCCGTAGAACTTTTTGATGCGAAGATGCTGTTTGATCCATTTGAAGAACAGTTCGACCTGCCAGCGACAGCGGTAAAGCTGGGCGATGGTCAGCGCAGGCAAGTCGAAGTTGTTGGTCAAAAAGACCAGATATTTGTTGTGTTCGGCATCGTAGAACCTGATGCGGCGCAAGTGTTGCGGGTAAGCCTTGCTGGCCTTGACCGAGGTCAAGGCAATGGTTTGATCGCAACGCAGACCAGTAGATTTGTCCACGGTGCGGGAGTAGATGCGGCGAAACTGCAGATTGGATTTGCCACGAATGATAAAGAACGCTTGTGCCTGATGCAAGACGAACCAGCGGGAGAAGTCGGTAAAGCCGCGATCCATGATGTAAAAGCTGCCAGCTTCGGGCATTAAGATGTCGAGCACATTGATCTCGTGCATCTTGCCATCGCTGATGTAAATGAAGGTCGGAATATTGCCGCGCAGGTCGAGTAACGTCTGCATCTTGACGGCGGCTTTGGCTTGGCGAAAGCGCGCCCAAGGAAAGACGCTCAAGCACAGGTCGATGGTCGTGGTGTCGAGTGCGTAAACGGTTTGATCCAACTCGACCGCAAAGTGGTCGCTGGCGTAAAGTGTTCTGGCGGTCTGGATTAGGCTCAGCGCAAAATCCTGAAAAATACGCCAGTCGCGAGATTCGTTGGCGTCGGCCAGTGTGCTCTTTGCGATGTTGCCACGAATGCCTAGGTGATAGAGCTTGAATTGGTGAGCGCGCAGACAGATTTCGATGTCGCGCAAGCTCTCGCGGTATGTCAGTTGCGCGAAGGCCATGCAAAGAAATTGATCGAGATGCGAGAATTTGAGTGTTGGATATCGACTTGGATATTTTGCTACACACTGATGAAATGTGTGCAGTGGCAGATGTGCCATCAGTTGAGCAAATACCAATTTTCCTGCGTGCATTTTTAAACCCCTGACAAAAGTCTGGATTTTGACGCAAGTTGAAATCGTCTACGGAAAAATATGTCATTTAATAATTTATATTCAGTGAGTTATCCTGTGCATAACTTCGCATCTCCGGACAGTAGTGATCATGGGATAACAATTGCCTGATTTTTGGCGGCCATAATCGATATTCTGATTCTTTCGCCTTTGAACGGTTAGCTAATATGGGATTTTCCAAAGAACCTACTGACTATAACAAAACTGCGCTTTCAGACCTGCAAAGTGCATGGGCTGTATTGAGAGACGCTGTCGTCAATGATTTTAGCTTCCCAAATTCAGACACACTCCTGTTTTACATTGATGAGGCGATGAGTTTGGAGTTTGTGAAGAACTTGAAAATGATGAAGGAATTACTTATGTTGATTTGCAATATTGCCAGTCAATCTGCACCGGAAGAAATCATCAAATTGGCTGAAATGGTAAGAGAGGGCTTGGAAGATGTTTTCTCGGCAATCGCGGAAGGTGAAAAACTTTGCCAGAGGTAACTTAATTTAGTGCATTTCGTTGTGAATCCGCGATATGTTAAAAAACACTTATCGGCGTAATAACGATTGCAGCACTATAACAATAAAAAAATTGATGCCGGACTGCTCGGCAAAATCGTACTCGCCCGCTTTCTGGAGTTGCCGCTACGGACTTTCGATCGTCTCGTAACCCAAGTGGAGTCATCCACCGGGTTCGACGCCCTGCGCCCCTGGGTGACCGTGAGTCAATTGGAAGGCGCGCAGGTGGAGCATGATGCGGGCGAAGCCCCTCAAACCCAAGCCTCCCCGGTTCTGGGGAAGATACACGATATGAAAAACTTGTATCCCGGCACTGGGGCGAGCAGGGGGCTGATGTTTCTCTACCACTGCGACAGTTACGTGCGGGAATACCGGTTCGATGAAGAGGGTGTGAGCCTCATGATGTCTCGCCCGGACTTCCCTGCGGAACTCGCGGGCGTATTGCGCAGGTTGCGCCTCATCAATACCCGAAACCGGCTCACTCACGCACTGATGCAGGCAGTGCTGGTATCGCAAGCGGCATATCTGCGTTCCGGGCAGGCTTTGGCGCTCTTACCGCTGACCCAGGCGGAGATTTCCGCCCGGCTGCGATTGGAGTCGAATCTTTCCGTGGTGGCAGATCCGGGCCGGATTTCCCGATTGGTGCGCGTATTGTCCATCGCACTGCCGAACGGCGAAACGGTACCGATGGGCGGACTTTTTCCGAAGCCTCGGCAGGTTCATTGCCATTTCGTGGATCATGTGATTAAAATGGAAAAAGTATGGATGCTCCAAGAGGAATTGCGGGAGCCGCTGACGGATGGTGCCATCGTCGCCATCCTTGAGTGTGAATATGGCCTTCGTTTGTTGCGGCGCACGGTGGCCAACATCCGGCACGACTTGGCGATTCCCGATTTTCGGAGTCGCAGCCAGCGCATGAATTATTTGGCGGCGACCGAGGGGTTTACCGCACTGCTACCGTTGACTTATCAAGTGCTGCGAACTACGGTTCCGGCCCAGCCGGGTGTGTACGAAATCCGGGCGGCGTTGGGTTCGCCCGCTAGTGAAGTAAAAGCAGGATGGTTTGAGAAAGGCGCGCCGTCGGGGCCGCACAGCGTAGTGTATATCGGCTCGACTGGAGATTTGCGCAAGCGACTGGGGGATCACCTGCGCGGCAGTAGCGATAATGTGTTACTTTATAACTATCTTGCAGATGGTGCCGCGCGGGTGCGGTTTCGTCTGGTCAGCGAAGGGTGGCGCTGGGCGGAGCGGGATCTGTACCGGGTATTTTGCGAAACCTTCGGTACGCCGCCGCTGTGTAATCGCATGAGCCCGTGAGAAAGAGAACCGCCAGAGAAGAAGATGTCATATCAGAGTCTGGCGCAAAACGTGAACAAGAATAAATAAAAGTTGGGACATATCGTGGAAAAAATATTGCGCAAGCAAGCAAGCAAGCAAGCCTGACGTCCCCACACGCAAGCACCATGCGGCGCGACCTCTGGCCCTTCACCCAATCCTCCTGTCGTACCTGAGAGCTGTTTGGGTTATGCGTTTCAGCTACCCGTGAGGTAATTTATGTCCACTCCTTTACGCATGTTATTGGTCCGAATTCCGGATGAAATTGCCAGCCAGTTGCTAAATGAACTGAGTCAAGGCGGCTTTGATTTCCATCATCAAGGTATAGATACGCTGGACGATTTGGAGAAGAGGCTCACGGATCATTGGGACGTGCTGATCATTAAATGCTCACCAGCCCGCCGTGGCGTGCTTGAGCGCCGTACCGAAGCCCGTACCGGCCAACACCAGAAAATTGAATGTTCACCGGTTTGCCATAGTCAGCTTGATCAGATTGTCAGTCTGCTGCGCGCGAGGGGGCTGGACATCCCGCTGCTGGCCTATTTGGATAACAGCGAACATGACCAAGTCGTTGGTGCGATGCGCGCGGGCGCACGGGATATTATCTGCCTGCACAGCCTGGCGCGTCTGGTGCCGATTATGCGGCGCGAACTGAAACTGCTCGGGCAACGTAACCGGCGGCGCGAGTTGCTGGCAGCCGAGCGCTTTTCGCAAGAGCTTGACCGGCTGATCTTGCGGGACATGGACAAGACTCCGCTGACGGCGGAAATTTGCCGGCAGATTGCCGAACTGTTCGAGTTCAAACTGGTCTGGATTGGCATCAAGGAAGCCGACGGAACGGTCAGTATGATTGCAGCCAGCGGGGAAACGGCGTATCTGGAAGGGATCAACGTGCGTTGGGATGATACGCCGGAAGGGCGCGGCCCGGTGGGGCGGGCAATTTCCCAGGATCATCCCTGTTCGTTTGCTGTGGACGCGCCGGGTTTTGCGCCCTGGCGCGAGCGTGCCGAGCATTATGGCATGTACGATGTGCTGGCGCTTCCGCTGGGAGTGATGGATGAGGTGAACGGCGTACTGGCGTTGTATTCGGCAAACCGCGAGGCATTTGATGAGGTTGTCATCCGGAAGTTGACCGGCATGGCCCATCACATTACCGTCGCGATGCGCATGGCCAAGAGGCGGCAGGAGTTGCGCATGTTGAGCCTGGCGGTGAAACATGCGGCGAATGCCATGGTCATTACCACGCGCGACGGAAAAATAATCTGGCACAACGAAGCGCTGAGCCGGTTCAGCGGCTACGGCAGCGGAGAAATAATCGGCCATACCCCGCACCTGTTCAGTTCAGGGCAGCATGACAAGGCGTTCTGGCGCGACATGTGGCAGATCATCCTGTCCGGCCAGGCGTGGCGCGGTGAAGTGGTGGAACGGCGCAAGGATGGCTCGCTCTATACCATTATCCAGAACATCTCACCCATTCTTGATGAGCGCGGCGAGGTGGCAAATTTTCTGGCGATTCAACAGGATATTTCCCAGCAAAAAGCATTGGAGCGCGAGATTCAACATCTGGCGCAGCACGATGCCCTGACCGGATTACCTAACCGGGCACTGTTTTTGGATCGGGTAGGACAGTCTATCGTGCAGGCACAGCGTGCCGCTACCCAATTTGCACTGGTGTTTCTGGATCTGGACGGGTTCAAGGAGGTGAACGACACGCATGGGCACGCTGCCGGAGACCGTTTGTTATGCGCAGTCGCAGAGCGTCTGAAATCCTGTGTGCGCGGCGGTGATACGGTGGCGCGCCTGGGTGGCGATGAATTTACTATTTTGCTGCTGAATATTGGCGGCATTGCGGATGTGGAGACCGCCGTCAACAAGGGGCTACTATGTCTTGCAGAACCTTATGACTTGGGGGGATATTCGGTAACAGTGACGGCCAGTATTGGCATTAGCCTCTATCCCGAACATGCCGCCGAGATGGAAAAGTTGTTGAGCTGCGCTGATGGGGCGATGTATCGTGCCAAGCAGTCGGGCAAGAATAATTTTCAGTTCTACAAAGGGTGATGGTTTAGACGCGGGTATAAATTGGATGTCGTCGCCGCGTTTTTATCCATACTTTCCAACAGTCGAGAGGTGAAACGATATGGCTAAATTAGCAAAACGCCAGAATCCCGCAGAAATGCTGGATGACGACAATCCAGAATGGGCAGAGGACTTTCCCCAAGGCGCGACCTGCATCAGTCGTGGGTGTCAGTTGTGGGTGAAAGCCTAGGACATAGCAAAGTGCTACAATCATACGGGTTCGTAAGTAAAGAGAGCAACCGGTGAAGTGGGTACACCGGAGTCTGGCATAAAACGTGAACAAAAATAAATAAAGGTTGGGTGTGCCGTGGAAAAAATATTGCGCAAGCAAGCAAGCAAGCAAGCCTGACATCCCCATCGCCGTCTGCGGCTCTATAGCGGGAGTCGGACTGTGAATCTCTCGGACGAGGCCGTCGCCGCGCTGGCTCGGGCGATCAGGATCGACGCGCAAGAAATCGCTCGGCGCAAGGAGTTCCTGAAGTTCGACGAAACCGATGTCAGCTTGCTCACGGAGCTGCACGCGCGTCTGCAAAATGTGTCGCGGCGCTTCGTGGACGACTTTTACGCCCACATGCTCAAGTTCGAGGAAACCCGCCGTTTCATTCCGGATACGCCCTCCCTTGAGCGTCTGAAGCGAACCCAGATGTCATATTTTGACAGCCTGACTGCGGGCGACTACGGCTCCGAATACATTCTCCACCGCTTGCGGGTAGGCGTTGTTCATCAGCACATCGGGCTCGAACCCAAGTGGTACCTCGGCGCTTACAGCAAGTACCTGGCAGGATTGCTCCCCGAACTCTGGCAGCAGCTCGGGGAAGACCCCGAGGCTTTTGTCGCCACCTGCCAGGCTTTGATCAAGATCGTCATGCTGGATATGGGGCTTGCCCTCGACACCTATATGCAGACTGATCGGGATACTATTCTTGGCCTCAAGCGCTACGCCGAGGATATCATTGCGAGCCTTCCTGCGGGGCTGATCGTGGTGAACGATACACTCAAGGTACGGAGTGTCAACCGCTCCTTCCGCGAGATGTTCGGACTGAAGAACGGAGAAGATGTTTCCGGGCGCGAACTTGAAGACATCCTGCCGTTACTCAATCTGCACCAACAGGCACAAACTGTCCTCACCAGCGGGATGGCCTTGCGTGGCATTGATGCTGCGCTGGGCGAAAAATGGCTGCGCCTCACCATCACTGGAATCCGGCTTGCAGAAGAAGAAGAAGAAGAAGAAGATCTGCTGGTCATAGTGGAGGACATCACTAAGCTTAAAGCGCAGGCGGTTCATATTGAGCAACTCGCCTTTTATGATTCTCTAACCGGCCTGCCCAACCGTAGCCTGTTGCGGGATCGCGTGCAGCGTGTGCTGGCCCACAGCGCACGCCACAAGAACCATGGCGCAATCTTGTTTATTGATCTGGACAACTTCAAGGCACTTAACGATACCAAGGGTCACAACATCGGTGATCTGCTGCTGATTGAGGTCGCCAAACGTCTCCAGGATTGCGTGCGCAACAGTGATACGGTCGCCCGAATGGGTGGCGACGAGTTCGTCGTCGTTCTTGAGGAACTGAACGAAGATACCCAGCAAGCGGTAGCACAAGCCCAGGATATTGGAGAGACGGTTCTTGCCTCCCTTAACCGGCCCTTCAATCTTCAGGGGTTTGAACACTACAGCTCCGCCAGTATTGGCATCAGTTTGTTCCGTGACAACGAGATTGGCATGGATGACGTGTTCAAGCACGCCGATACCGCAATGTATCAGGCTAAGACCTCTGGCCGCAACACCCTTCGTTTCTTCGATCCGGACATGCAGGCATCGCTCGAAGCCCGTGCTGTGCTTGAAACCGACTTGCGCCACTCACTTTCCCTGCAGCAATTCAAACTTTTCTTCCAGATACAGATGAATGCCGCTAATCAGCCCATCGGTGCTGAAGCATTGCTGCGTTGGCTGCATCCCAAACGCGGCCTGGTCTCGCCGCTGGACTTCATCTCCCTGGCGGAAGATACCGGGCTGATTCTGCCCATCGGGCAATGGGTGTTGGAAGCCGCTTGCGCCCAGATCAAGGCATGGGAAGCAAACCCGTTGGCATGTGAACTGCAACTTGCCGTCAACGTGAGCGCGCGGCAATTCCACCAACCGGACTTCGTCGAACAAGTGCGTGCAACCCTTAAAAAGACTGGTGCCGATCCGGCCCGGCTCAAGCTCGAACTGACCGAGAGCGTGGTGCTAAACAACATCAATGACGCTGTCGTCAAGATGCGCGACCTCAAGGAAGTCGGCGTGCGTTTCTCCATGGACGACTTTGGCACAGGCTATTCATCCCTGTCTTACTTGACACAACTTCCGCTTGATCAACTGAAAATTGATCTGTCTTTCGTGCATAATATTGGCATAAAACCCACTGATGCAGTGATCGTGCAGACCATCATCAGCATGGGCAACAGTCTGGGAATGGAAGTGATTGCAGAAGGAGTGGAAACCGAGGCACAGCGTGACTTCCTCGAACGTAATGGCTGTCACGCGTACCAGGGCTATTTGTTTAGCAAACCCGTGCCGATTGAAGAGTTTGAGGGATTGATTCGTCGAATGCCGAATTGATGGAACAACCGGTTTCATCGGTCTATAATTCTCATCGTGCAACAGAAATACAAACTACACCGAATGACGGGTTTCTGGATGGATGTATCGGCTCAGTTGATAAACGACATCCGTAGCTCTTAACCAGATTCCGTTAATTCCTGAAGGAGCTTTGCACGAGCATAATGAAGACGGTTTTCATCAGAACACGCACTGTTGACCCGATAGCATGGCATACCAACTAAGCAAGAAGAAAATATGGACAAACTACTGGAAGGATTGGAACGCCCTGAGCGAATAGCAAACATCATCGCTCAACAACCTGAGTACATCAGGGATGACATCGCAAGGCTTGTGGTGGCAGAACAGAAGTCTGGATCGTTTGGTGATCTGATTAAACGTTCCGTTGGACTGACGGAGGCTCACAAGGCTTATCATGGCTCGAACGTGGTGTCGATGATCGGCAGACAGCTCTCGAAATAAAAATTATTTTTTGAGTTTGTCTAACTGGTTGGAGTGTGTGGGGGGAAGACGTAATCATGTATGGTCTGTGCGATCAAATAACGACGGAACGAGAGGTTCGCCGCAAACGGGATCAGGAAATCGTCGCGGCTCGGGAAACGGGCCAATCCTATGCTGCCATCGGTCGCGCGTTTCAAATGTCGGGTGACAATGTCAAAGATAGAATAGAGCGATTCCACCGAAACAAACGAATGCATGAAAGCATTGACCCGTTCGTCAAGCTTACTCCGAGAACATTGCGCCTTCTCCATGAAGAAGGGTTGGCGACAGTAGAGAAAGTTGTCGAGCTTTATCGAAGAAACGAGCTTTTTCGTATTCGCAATTTCGGGAAAAAGAGTTTGAGGGAGATCGAAAAATGGTTTCCTGTAAAACCCGCCAAGAGTCAGATAGCGCCATCTATAATAAACGATCGTTGATTTTTTATTGCATTGAGGGTTAGTGCAAAGTAAAATTCAACGATCGTTTATCTTTATGGTGGTGGCTATGGCGCAAAGGGAAGTCGGTGTTACTTCTGTCAGCGAATTAGGAGATACCCTTCGGGCTGTTCGCAAGGAGTCTGGCTTGACTCAACGCGATGCCGCAGCGCTGTGCAATGTCAGTCTGCCATTTCTCAACGGCTTGGAGCAAGGAAAATCGACAGCCCAGATCGGGAAGGTTTTGTCCGTCTGTAGTCGCTTTGGCATTGATATCAGGCTGAGGCTGCCGGGTGAAACTACATGAGTGCTTTGATCGTCTCGGCCAATGGGATTCCGGTTGGAACCCTTGAAATTAAGCAGGGACAGTGGAAATTTGACTACTCGACTGAGTGGAAGGATTATGCACTTTCGCCGATTTTTCCGATCTCCACCCGAGCGTTCGAAGATACCGCGAATGCCAGGACGGTCGAGTGGTTCTTCGAGAACCTGTTGCCCGAAGGTCGGCTGCGAGATCTGATCGCATCACGGGACAGAATCGATCCTCGGGATACGTGGGCGCTACTGATCCGACATGGACAGGACACTGCGGGGGCGCTTTCGCTGACGCCAGAAGGATACACTGCCGCGACAGAGGAAATTCTGATTCCACTTTCACAAGAGGCACTTCAGGAAAAAATTGAGACCTCCAGGGCGCGCAATCTCCCTCTGATGGCATCATGGGATGAAATCCGCATGTCCCTGGCAGGTGCTCAGGAAAAACTCGGGCTGCGTATTGACACCGATGGTGCGCTGTTCCTACCTGAGGGTTCTGCACCCTCGACCCATATCGTCAAACCGGAGAATGCCAGTGCGGACTTCCCGTATTGCCCAGCCAACGAATTTTTCTGCATGCGCCTGGCTTATGAGCTGAAAGTTTCAGTTCCCGCAGTCGGATTGCTGCACCTTCCAGAACCACTTTATGTCATTGAGCGGTTTGACCGTGAGCCATTAGAAAAATGTGCCGAGAAAGGGGTAGGCAGGGCATTCAGACGGATTCACCAGATAGACCTGTGCCAAACATTGGGTGTGCCACCGTCGAAAAAATATGAGAGCGAAGGTGGCTTGGGGCTGCATCACCTGTTCAAGGTTCTCAGAGGCACCTTCATCGAGCGTCCAATCGTAGCGGCCAATGCCGTTGTTCATTGGATTGCCTTTAACTATTTAATCGGTAATCTGGATACACACGCAAAAAATATTGCCTTCTTGATGCGTGGACAAAAAGCGGCAGTAGCGCCGTTTTACGACATGCTTTGCGTGGAGGCGTATCTGCCAAGACAGACGATGGCGATGTCTATCGCAGGAGAGAATAAGCCGGGATGGGTGGAAGGGGCGCATTGGGATGCAATGGCCTATGAAGCGGGTGTCGCGCCTCGACTTGTTCGTAGTGTCTTATCGCGAATGAGTACGGATTTACCGGAAGCGATCTCCAGGGTAATCGGTGATGAACGACTGACCAATGAGGAGCGAGTATTTTTGCAAGAAAAAGTGCTCACCGTTATTGATGAACGAAGAGGGTTCGTAGCTGATGCACTCAAGTCTCGACCGTCTTCGATCAATGAATTATTGAACAATCGGGAATTTGATCCGTCAGTACTGGCGCGGTTGTCCAAGCTTTCGTGATGTGTAGTGAAGAGCCAGTTTTCGCGACCGGTGGCAAATATTGAGGAAAAAATGATTGAGGCACCCATCAGCACTCCACCGCAAGCGTACATGGATATTATTGGTTCGCTGATCGACAAAGCGCGCGACTTTCTGGAGGTCGGCGAAAAGCTTCAAGCGCTCGCCTTCGTTGGCAATCTGACCAGCAAGCAAATCATCCCAGTGATGATTCAGTCGGGAAGCATCAATGACAAAGATCACTCTGCGCTGGCGATACAGTCAGCGGCCTTGGCCTTGGATGCTGATTTTGTGTTTACCATCACGGAAGCATGGTCACTGCGGTCAGATAAAATACGGCAGATGAACGCGATCCTTGATAAATATGGAAGCATCGGCGCCTCGCCTTACGCGATAGACGTGTGCATGCTTACGTTGGAAACAAGGCGCGGTGTGTGGGTCGCGCAACCGCAAATCAAGCCCAAGGGAATTTCCAAGAAGAAGCGGACAATTGGCGTGGTTGAATTCCGCTATTACTCGGAAGTGAAAGGCCGACTTTCGCATCTGCTGCCCAGGAAGGACGATGACGAGATGCCGACGATTTTACATTGATGGGCATTAAGGAATGAATGTGGGTCTTCAAGCAGCAGCTATCAGTGGGAGTGTTCATTGATCAGAGCGACTGCTTTTAAATTATAGGATCGTATTGCCATGGATTTTTCGGATGTCCTTAAATCGCTGAATCAGGCCTCTGCCTTTGAGCTTTACCGTATGCGGGCTGCCATCGACAGGGTGCTGGATGAGCCGCGTTGGGTGCAGGCGATTCATGCCCGGTTGCAGATTGGGCTGGCCATTGAATATTTCGATGCTCAAGCCAATACCTTACGTCGTGGAAAAGTTCTTGAACTTCGCCGGAAACAGGTTGTTATTCTGGATCAGGATGATGGCCGACGCTGGCTGATTGCCTATGCTGCCATCAATCTGGATGGCACGGATGTACAAATTCGTGAACAACCGCGACAAGGTCTGGGTCGCAACGAGGTGGCCATCGGCGATGCGGTGGGTTTTGTTGATCGAAACCAGCAGCAACGCAGTGGCCGTATCATTCGTCTGAACGACAAGACCGTCACCTTGCTCTGCGGGCAGCAGCAATGGCGAGTGGCTTACGCCTATCTGCATCGCGTGATGGATACAGACACGATTGAGCAGAATGTGCTTGAGCTTGATGTCACACCATTGGAGATAAAGTGAGCCAGGATGAGTGAATATCAATATTACGAATTTGTTGCCATTGATCAGCCGTTAACGCCTGTGCAAATGGCCGAATTGCGCGCTTGTTCCTCGCGGGCATCCATTACACCGACCAGCTTTGTCAATGAGTACCACTGGGGTGGCCTCAAGGCTGATCCGGATGACTGGATGCGGCGCTATTTCGATGCGCATGTCTATACTACAGACATGAGTGTCTGCTGTTTTATGGTGCGTGTGCCGTGTGAAACTTTCGATAGCGCAACACTCAATGCCTTTGCGACCGAGTCTTCGATCTACATTGGTCGCAGTGAATCGCACTGGATTATCTCGTGGAACCTCAACGAAAGTGAAAATTATGACCGCTTCTGCGAGGATGATGGTCGTGGCTGGATGGGGCGACTGGTCGCGTTGCGGGACGAATTGTTGCGCGGCGATTTGCGTTCATTATATTTGGGCTGGTTGGCCGGGGTAACAATCGGCGAAGTAGAGGAGCGCGAGAGCGAACCACCTCCGCCCCTGGGGTTGTCACGACTGACGGCAGCCCAGCAGGCTTTGCTCGGTTTCCTGGAAGTTGATCCTGATCTGGTTGCCGCTGCCGCCAATGGTGATACTGAAATTGATGCGGGGTCGGATGATACGGACAGACAAATGGATGTGTGGATTGCAGGGTTGCCTGCCGATGACAGCCGCCAGGCACTCAAGCTACTGCTTTCCGGCCAGTCTAACCGGGCCGAGCGTCAATTGAAATCGCGTTTTTTGACGTGGCAGAGGGAAAATTCCGCAACACGCGTGACAGCCAACGTCCTGCGTACCGTTGCGAATCTGCGGGAACTCGCCGGGTCGGCTGGAAGTGTGCGTCGGCACTGCGAAGCCGAACAACGTATCAAGCTCAAGGCAGAACAGCAAGCCCAACGTGATGCGTATCTGCGCACACTGGCTGCGAACTTTGATCTCTGCTGGCAGATGCTGGATAAGAAAGCGGAACGAGGTATTGCATCGGCCTATGACGAGGTCAGCCGGGCCGTAGTTGATCTGGCCGAGGCTTACAAACTCTGCTCTTCAGGAGTTGAGTGGAAGCACGCCATGCAGTGCTTCATGGCGCGACACATTAAGCGAGGTGCCTTGGTGCGGCGACTGGTGGAGGCTGGCTTATGGAAAAAATCATGAAAATTACTGCCGAAAAGCATAGCTGGGAATTCGCGCCGCGATTTCGTCGAGGTGCCTTTGGTTGGCGCTCTCAACCTGCCATTACTCGCATCAAGGAAGCGGTTGCCGAGATTAAAAAAGTCGCCCGGAAAGAGCCTGTGCTGGCAGCCGAGGGAGCTGTGCTGTTTTTGGAAAAAGTCTCACCAGCCTTGCAGAATATTGATAGTTCCTCGGGTGCCATCGGTAGCGCTGTCAATCGGGCCATCGCTGATCTGGTACCCATTATCGCCCGCGCGAATGTCGAAAAAACTCTGCGTGCAAAATGGCTGGAGCGCTTGTATGAAGCCCATGCCGCTGACCAGGTTCCTTACATCGAAAGTCTGGGCGACTATTGGGGTGAGCTATGCGTCACACCTGAGCTGGCAGCCATATGGGCAGATCGCTTAATGGGTGTTGTAGAACAGGTCTGGTCTGGCAGTAAGGAAAGTTCCGGCTTCTTTCATGGGACTTATATGTGTTTCTCCGCGCTTCTTCGAGCCGGGTATTACGATCAATTATTGGCCTTGCTCGAAAAGGCACCGTTTGTTTGGTGGTATGACCGGCAATGGGGTGTCAAGGCACTGATTGCCCAAGGCAAGAAAGCCGAAGCCTTGCGCTATGCGGAAACGTCGCATGGCCTGAATAACAATCCGGAAAGCATCGCTCAAGCCTGTGAGGAGATATTGCTCTCATCAGGTATGGCGGATGAAGCCTATCAGCGCTATGCGATAGCAGCCAATCAAGGAACGACCTACCTGTCCACGTTCCGCGCTATTTGCAAAAAATATCCGCACAAATCACCCGCCGATATTCTCAGCGATCTGGTGGCCAGTACGCCCGGCCAGGAAGGTAAGTGGTTCGCCGCTGCCAAGGATGCGGGGTTGTATGATTTGGCGATCAAGCTGGCCAGGCAGTCGCCGGTTGATCACCGTACTCTGAATCGCGCGGCGTTGGATTTCATTGAAACCCAGCCGCTATTCGCGATTGAAGTTGGATTGCTGTCGTTACGCTGGATACTGGCGGGCAGGGGATACGAGGTTACGGCAGGTGAGGTGATGGCTGCATTCGATTCGAGCATGAGAGCTGCGAGGGTGGCGGGAAGTGCCGAGCAAACTTTATTGCGAGTTCGGAAGTTGCTGGATGCTTATCCGCAAGACAGTTTTGTACGAGGGGCGCTGGCGAGGTTGGTGGGAGCGAAGTATTGAGTAATCCGTTCAGATGGAATAATCGAGCGGTATATGACATGATCAATGATCAACACGTATTCGTACCAGGTTTTGAACTAAACTTTCGATAAAGTGTAACGATATGGCGCGATTTTTATACATCGCGCCATATAAAGCTGTTGTGTGGCGTAATTTGGCTGTTGCGCGCCAAATAAAATGGCGCAATAACGTTATGCGTGCCACAAAAAAGAATAAATTACATGCTGCCGCACCTGCGGCCCAAGCTTTATTGATGATTTTCCCAGGGAGTAAGAATCCCTTCATTCGTAAGGATTTTACATTTTATTCCTGCGCGAACGAATAAATCTGCGCGACCTTGCGGATTTCCACGCAAAACTCCCAAGATATGCAATAATCCTCACAAACAAGGGGATTAAAATGCAAATACCACTCCGCAGTGCGTCTGATGTCGGCAAGATTATCCGGGCTACCCGAAAGGCTCAAGGGCTTCGTCAGGACGACACGGCAGGTAGTATCGGTCTTAGCGAAAACTTTCTCGGCAAGGTCGAGAAAGGGAATGAGTCTGTGCAATGGGGTAAGCTCTTCCAAGCCATGAAAGGTTTGGGTATTCGCGTCTATCTTGATGTACCGGATGGCATCGCGCTGCAAATTAATGAGCAGAACCAAAAGAATAAACCATGAGCGAGCGCACCTTGCTGGTTTCCCTCAATAGCGGTCCGATTGGCACGTTGCGGGACGAAAATGGGATCTGGTCTTTCAAGTACGACAGCGCCTGGCTCAACGACCAACAACACTTCGGCCTGAGTCCATCCCTGCCGTTGCAACAAGCGCCGCTGCTCGATCTGTCATCAAAGCGTCCCGTGCAGTGGTATTTCGACAACCTGCTGCCCGAAGAGCATCAAAGAAGATTGCTGGCCGGCGATGCCCGCATCGATGCTGCGGATGCATTTGGGTTGCTGGGCTACTATGGTGCCGAGTCTGCCGGCTCGCTCACCCTGCTTGCGCCTGATGCTCAAAATCAAATGGAGGAAGCACTGCTCCCCTTGTCGGATGTCGAGCTTAACGAACGGATACTTGCACTACCCCGAGTGCCACTCACGCATGGTGCAAAAAAGCGCATGTCGCTGGCGGGGGCGCAACACAAGTTGGCAGTCGTATTGCAGGATGGGGCGCTTTTCGAGCCTGCAGGTGCGACACCCTCGACGCATATCATCAAGCCTGATCACCCGGATGCTGACTATCCGCATTCTGTTATTAATGAGTGGTTCGTGATGCGGTTGGCCAAGCGGGCCGGGTTGAACGTTCCTGATGTTCATCGCCGCTATGTTCCTGCGCCCGTGTATATCATCGACCGTTTCGACCGTGTTCGAGATGCGCATGGTTGGCAACGTCGGCATGTCATTGATGCCTGCCAGTTGCTGGGACTTGATCGCAGCTTCAAATACAGTCAGGGTAGCCTGGCCAGCCTGGCGGCCCTGGCAAACCAGTGTCGGGGCAATATTGCCGCGCGTACCCGGCTTTTCAGCTGGCTGGTGTTCAACGTGCTGGTCGGCAATACTGACGCGCACCTGAAAAACCTGAGTTTTCTGGTCGGCCCGGAGGGCATCGAACTGGCTCCACACTACGACATCCTGAGCACGGCCTGCTATGAGACACTAGCCTACGACAAGAAAGGCTGGCCAAACCTGACAGAGATGGCGTGGCCTATATTGGGCAAGCAGTTCATTGTAGATGTTGACCGAGCGCTGCTCATCGAAGCTGCTGATGCCCTAAGCATCAAGAAGCCAACCGCAGAGCGTTTGTTGGATAAGCTGTGCAATCACATTCTGGACAAGGCGGAAGAAATCTATCAGGAATTCGAGGCAGAGAACGCATCTCTCAAGCAGCGCGCTGACCTTGCACCCATTTTTGCGGGAGAGTCTCGCTGTTTACGGACGATCATCCACATCGTGATCAAGGATATCGCGGCGAAACTGAAGCAAAGGTAAGGAATATTTGAATATCTCTGGTTTTATAGTATCGCATGAGATACTATCTAAGCATGAATAAGCGAACAAAAATTCTTGAAGCGATGCGCAACAATCCTCGTGACTGGCGGATTGAAGAATTGATATCAGTTGCAGCCCAAATTGGACTTGAATGTCGAAATCACGGTGGTAGTCACCATGTATTCAGCCATCCGGGTGTAGAGAGTGATGTGTCGGTGCCAGCCCATAGGCCTATTAAACCTGTTTATATCCGACAATTTTTGAATTTGGTAGATAGTGTTAAGGAATTGCAATCATGAGTAAAATTTCAGTTAAGAAAATTGCTAAGGCGGTTCCCAAATTTCCGTTCGAAACATACGCTCATATTGTCTGTCCATTGCCTACTGAGGAGGGAGGTGGGTATCTAATTACCTTTCCTGACTTGCCGGGTTGTATGTCGGATGGTGAAACCGAGGCGGAGGCAGTTTCCAATGGTCGTGATGCTTTTGAATCCTGGGTGTCCGCTCGCATAGATGCTGGCAAAGCAATACCGGAACCGGTATATCGTTCTGACACCTTGCCGACTGCGTCAGGTCGCTTTGTTGCGCGATTGCCCAAAACAATCCATTCCAAACTTGCTGAACGAGCAAAAGCGGAGGGTGTTAGTCTCAATTCGCTCGTGCTGGCTTTTATAGCTGAGGGGCTGGGCCGTAGAGATGCTCATATGTAAATGGGCCATGGTATTTTTCATGGTATCGAAATAGAAAAATAAAAAATTCCTTTAATTTTCAATGTGATTAGTGGCTAATTGATTATTGAGTGGGAATAATCAGAGTGTTGCCAGCTTAAGGCGAGCGTTGTATCTCCCGGAAGCCCTGTTTATTTAGGGCTTCTTCGCTTGCGGTGGTAATTGAGAACTCAGTGTTAATTTTTCTTAATTAATCAATACATTAAACCCCACCCGCCGAGGCGGGGTTTTTTGTTGAGCTGAATTACTTTGCCATCTGTTTTTCGCGGATTTCATCCAGCGATTTGCAATCTATGCATTTTGTGGCCGTCGGACGAGCTTCCAGGCGCCCCAGGCCGATTTCAATCCCGCAATTCTCGCAGTAGCCGTATTCATCGGCATTAATCTTGCCCAGCATTTCATCAATTTTCTTGATCAGCTTGCGTTCTCGGTCGCGGTTACGCAGTTCCAGGCTGATGTCGGATTCTTGTGTTGCCCGGTCATTCGGGTCAGCAAACACCGTAGCCTCGTCCTGCATGGTATGTACAGTACGATCGATGTCTTCACCCAGCCCCGACTTGATTTGCTGTAGCACCTGGCGAAAATGATCGCGCTGTTGCAGGTTCATATAGACCTCATCTGGTTGCGCCTGATAAGGGGCGATGGGATTTAGTGATAATTGCGACATTGCACTTCTCCAACGTGAAAAAAATAAGTGCGCTTTAATACCAGAAAGCGGGATGTATGGCAACTAAATATTGTTTTTTTCGGCAAGCCCGGTTAAAAATCCGGAACATTGTGAAGATTTTTGGTGCCGTCGTGTTGTGGCACCCTGATCAAGAGCGTATCGAGTCTGAGTGTATAACCGGCCGTTGTAAAGTTCACCTGAATTAACCCGTTAGTAAAAAGTCATCCGTTCAAGGCCGTGTGGTCGTGATGAGTTTTAACGGTGGTGCAGAGGCACAAGTATTTCAAACGGGCGGGCTCATACGATTATTTCTTGCAGGTCACGCCGGAAGGGCGGGACATGGTCGGCAAGAGCGAAGAACAGGCCAGACATTTTATCAAATCCCGGCGGCGCTGTTCGGCGGCAAAGCCGTGCTCGAATTAAAAAGGAAAATATATGAAATGCACCGTGTTGTTTCTGGCAGGTTTGCTGGCAAGTTCTGCCGCCTCATGCGTTGAGTTCGATCCCGTTGAAATCGTCTCGGCCCATAATAACTGGCGCAATCAGGTGGGTGTGGCGGGGTTGTCCTATTCACCCGCTTTGGCTGTGTCCGCACAGATGTGGGCGATCCATTTAAAGAACACCAATCAGTGCAATATGCGTCACTCCTCCGGAAAATATGGCGAAAACCTGTATTGGGCAAGCGCCTGGTCAAATGGCGTGATCCAGAATGTCACGCCCAAACAGGTTGTCGATAGCTGGGCTGGTGAAAAGGTGAATTTCAACGAAGCGAATAATACTTGCGCGGAAGGAAAGGTGTGCGGCCATTACACGCAAGTCGTCTGGAAAAAAACCACTTCGGTGGGGTGTGCGGTGGCCGTGTGCGACAGCAATCATCAGGTTTGGGTCTGTCAGTACGAACCGGCGGGAAACTGGGTCGGACAACGGCCATTTTGAGCCATCGCGGCACGCATGGCTGATACGCCAGAGCGGATGACCCGGTGATTTTTTGAAATAAACTGTCGAGGAGAATTTCATGTATAAAAAATGGATTTCAGGCCTGCTGTTCATCTGTGCATGTAACGGCGCGATCGCGGGTGACAAGCCGGACTGCGTCAATCATGTTGAGCCTGTGTTGATTGCGGAAAGCGATATGTCACAGGCGACCCTGGAGCAATTATTCAGGCGTTCATTTCTTAAAACCAGTCAGTTTGAAAAAAACGGGCTGTCGATTCAGCTCGGAAGTGGCGTAAATGTGCTGGTTCGTCTCGATGAAACGCACAAGCTTCTGCATTATTACAAGGTATTCGGTTTTAATAAGCCGGAGGCAAGCCCGGGAAAAATTTCCCTGGCCAATGAGATCAATGACAATGTCATTCTGGTGAGAGCATCCGTGCCGAAAGAAAGCCCAGACAGCTTGGTGCTGGATTACTTTTTGCCCTATGAAGACGGCATTCCTGCCTATCAGATTGTGGCCACGCTGCGCTATTTCTCCGAAGTCAGCAGCAAGGCGGTCAATCAATACGATGTCGATAATCTCGTTCGGTAACCGGCGCCGCCGGGACAGCCACGACGACATCGATTGCATGACTGATGCGCTGCCGTGGCGGATTAAAGGAGACATCGGATGAGTCGAATCACGTCTTTTGAAATAATAGCGCCGCGAGCCAATGCTGAGCAGTTGGTGCGGTCGGTGATCGAGCATTTGGTTGAGGAAGATAAGTCCCGATTGCGGCTCGCGCTTGAGAGTGGGCCGGAACAGCTCATGCGGAACATTGATCGTGCTGAATACGAACCGATTGAAGAAGGTGATGGCTTCGTTTGTCTGACCTTTCTTTTCCCGCCCGATGAGGAGTTGAAAGCTTTTGAGGAAGACGATGGCCTGCCCAGAGATGAGGCGACCGGAAGAGTCGCGGTCGGGTGCATTTTCAGCTCCTTATACTTTGGGAAGCATTACGTGCAGTTTCATGCAGCTTCGCTTGCGGGCAGTATCAGCGAGCTGTTCCTCTACTCACCATCGGTGCGCGGCAGTTTCATCGAAATGGCCAAACAGGTGCCTGGCGCTACGCTGGTGTTTGGCGATGAGTTAAGTGAAGACAAGGTGCTTTGGTTCTCTCAGGAGGCCTTGCCTTATGCACGCAACCTGCCTGTCGACGCGGATACAAACCGTGTTGATGGCCTCAGTCTGGAGATATTGAACACGATCCGTTTTGCAGGAGAAAAAGTTGAATCGTCAGCCAGTAAAGACACATCGATGGAAACACCTATCGGGATCTTATCTTTTGGCATCGAGGCTGATGCAGGGGATGTCGATGCTTTGCATATTTCGATAAGCCCTGTTGATCGCGAGCTGCCGTGGGGAATGAGTGTCGAAGGCTGTGCGGCGGTGTTGCTGGAAGGGCTGCCGAGCACGGCGCTTGAGAATCTGGTGTTTTACTGTCAATGGGATGATTTGAAAGTACCGGGGCAGGGAAATTCAGGCGAGGGATTGGAGGCGTGGGAATGGGAGTCTGATGGCAAGCTGGTGATGATAGGCACTGAAGATTCCGAGCGGTTGAACTCGCGCCTGAATCCTCAACAGGCATTCACCCCCGAAAATTATTCTGTTGCGATGAACGACAATAAAATTTCGGTTCATGTGGAAAAACAAGCGTCCAATCAAGCGTTATCCTTGCACTTTTTGGTGGCATGGAACCCGGCGCCTGAACCTTGGGAGTGTTCTTGCTGGTACGCCGTCGATATGGCCCACAAGGAAGTGGTGAAGCTGTTAACCCCTTACCAGGTCGGGCTATACAAGGTCATTGAATCCGAATGGTACACCTTCTCGTCCATAGCGCAGGAGGTGGGTGCTGCACTTTGGTATCGGGTGGGGGAGATACACATATCTATGGATACCCCGAATTACTCCTATGTTGAATACACGGGCCGATTCGATCATCAGGAGAACGCCAAACGCTCCCTGCTGTGTTCTTATGACGGGTACTGGGCAGTTTGCAGTCCTAATGAGCGCGGTAACAAGCTCCATTTCGTGGACTGCGCCGAGATCGCAGCGAAGTTGAAAGAATTAAGGGGAATTAATGTCCTGAGCAAAGCGGAACTGGACGCGGAGTTTCAACTGCTGCCGAATCTGCCCTATATGAGAGAAAAGGATCTTAAATACTGGAAACCGCAGACAATGGGTGAGGCGCTGTTCAACTGATGGGATTAGCTTTTCCCCCGGGATAGCCAGGTTGGGTTAGCAGGTTTTCTAACGCATTGAAGAGAGCAAGAACCGTTTTCAAGGAAATCACATTGAGTCCGCCAGGCAATAAGAACATCTCGTTGGAAACACCCCTCGGAAGATTGTCTTTTGGCATCAAGGCTGATCTAGGAGAGGTTGATGATTTCCGTGTTTCGATACACCCTGTTAATCGCGAGATGCCGTGGGGAATGAGTGTCGAAGGCTGTGCGGCGGTGTTGTTCGAAGGGTTGTCGTGTTCGGCGTTTGAAAATCTGGAGTTTTACTGTCAGTGGGATGACTTGAAACAGCAGGGGATGGCGAACTCCGGGGGGGCATTAGAGGCTTGGGAATGGGAATCCGATGGCAAGCTGGTGATGATAGGCACGGAAGTTTCGGATCGGCTTAACGAGCGCCTGAATTATCAAGGCCAATCTACCTGTGAAAATATTTCGGTTGCAATGACGGACAACGCGATATCGGTTCGCCTCGGAAAATTTGCAGCCGGAAAAATGTTGTCACTGCACTTTATGGTGGCCTGGAATCCGTCACCTGAACCAAGCTCCTGTTCTTGTTGGTACGCCGTCGAAATGTCCCATCAGGCATTGATGGAGTCGTTAAATCCAAACGAAGATTCGTGGTACGCGTTTCCACACATTGCGCAGAAGATTGGTGCTGCACTTTACTATCGAGTGGGGCCGATACATAAACCTGAAGTCACCCCGAATTTCTCCTACGTTGAGTTCACAGGCCGATTCGATCATCAGGAAAATGCAAAACGCTACCTGCTGTGTTCCTACGAGGGGAACTGGGCAGTTTGCAAGGATGTGGGATCTGATTTCGTGGACTGCGCCGAGATCGCGGCGAAGTTGAAAGAATTTTATGGAATCAATGTGATGAGCAAAGCGGAACTGGAGGCGGAGTTTGAATTAACGCCGGAAATTGCCGCGATTCACCCTTCCATTTCCGATTTGAAATACTGGAGGCCGCAGACGATGGGCGAGGCACTGTTCAACTGGTGGGATTGATAGCACCTTAAAAGCGATGTCTGGAAGTATGAAAATTAATGCGCGAAATGAATGGATATTCGTTCAGCAAGCAATATTTGCTTATAGGAGATGTTTAAATGAATGAAGACACAGAACCAAATCAAACTCAAGCAATCAGGTTTTCAGGCACGCTGACGCGGGATGAATATTTTCGATCCAGGGGATTGAATGAGCCTTTCTGGAAAAGAGCATTCATGTGGGCGGCTGTCATTTTGATCGCTTGGGGAGGCTGGTGGATAATAAATGCCGATTTTTTTGGCTTTGTTCCAGAATCGATGGAATTGTTTAGTCTCCCCGGAATTATTATGCTGTTGAGTCTTATCGCAATTATTTTGTTTTTCTATGGCTATCAACGCTCGGTGTGGAAATCGGCCTGCGATAAAGAACCGTCGTTAGGCAAGCATCAATCCGGCACGATCAGTGAAAATGGAATCGATAGCCATAGCGGGATTCATATGCCATGGACTGAAGTGAAGAGCTGGAAAACTGGCGGTGGAATATTGCTCATATCGTCGCTCAAGGCAACGTATATATTACCCGTATCGCACTTTTCCTCACGTGCCGAGTGGGCGCGCGCCTGTGCATTGTGCGCTGCAAAGTTACCGCATTCGGCGAATAAATTTAAAAAAAATATTTTCATATTTTCGCTGGTCGCGCTGCTGGGCGCGTTTGTTTACGTGGGTATATGGCCGTTCATCGTGGGTGGTTCACACATGGAATCTTTTTGTGGTGCCTTGCCAGGCGGATTATCAGCCGCAGAGGTCAAGGAACGGGTATTACAGCAGGATTTGCGTTTGGTCTATGTGCCCAATGAACCCAGGGCTTTTATCCACGATCCCCGCTCCATGGGCAGATTTATCTGCAAATTGGAATTTCGTGATGAGCATCTGGTGTCAGCCAAGTATCACTTCAATGACTAAGCGCACGACCCAAACAAAACATCGAAAGTATTAAATGCCCTTGGGTAAACCTCAAAAATCGCCTTGGTGGAAACGCTACCCCAAGGCCGAAAGCCGCTGGCCGCGTGAGCCGGGCACCGATGATATTCCCGCTCCGCATCTCACGGTAGGCACGCTGGTGCGGCTGCGCGGCAAGCCGGACAAGGCGCGTGCGATATTGAAAGTGGAATGGCATTGGATTCGCTACTGCTATGTATACGTGGTGGAAGCGAGCGGCGGGTCGGTGCCGTATTGGTTTGCCGATCAGTTGATGCCGGAAGACGAATGGTTGTTGACCCATGGAGAGCCGATCCACTTTGCCGGTAGTTCGAGCAGAGATGAGTATATTCAGGCCATGCAAATGGCGATGCCTTCTAACACGCCCTTATGGAAAATCCTGTTGATGTCAGGCGGGATGAGTTTAATCGCGGGCATCTGGTTGCTGGTGCGGGATTCTCATTTTGATGTAGTGGGAATGGCGGTGCTGCTGCTCGGCGAGATCCTGTTGCTGCTGCGGTGGAAAATGAAATGGGAATTCTTGTTGTTTCCGGGCCTGATATTTCTGAGCGGCGGCGTTGTGTCACTATTTCGGGATTCCGATGTTTACATGCCGGGGCTGCTGATGTCGCTACTCGGGATTTTCTGGATATGGTTCGGTCTGGAAACGAAAAAAGGGCAGGAAGGGGCGCTAAGTCCGAATTGCCGCGAACATTTTTCCGGCACGATCAGCGAGGCGGGTATTGATCTGCGTAATGAAAGCGCCTGGCGATTTATTGCATGGTCAAAGATGACGAGGTGGCAAGTTTCCGGCGATATGCTGCTGGTGTTTTCCGAGACGGGGCTGATCCTCATGCCCGCGTCGCACTTTTCGTCCAGGAGTGAATGGGAGCGCGCCTGTGCGTATTGCGCTGCGAGATTGCCGCAGGCAGCTGCGGGTAAATAAGGGTCTTGGCGCTTTTACCTGACGTGTCGTCATAAGTTTTTTTGTAACCTTTTGTTTAATCAGTTTTTAATCTGTGCAATCTGCGGACAACTGCTTTTTTAATGTTCAATTGGTGGGATTAGTTGATTACAACGGAGTCACAGGAATGAGCCGCCTGAATTGAGATTGGTTCGATAGTCAATATTTATTAACCGGAGATTATGAAATGGAACGAGCAAGCGTCAAAACCCTGTTGATTTTAAGTATGTTTTTGTCGACCCCGGCAATGGCCGGGCTCTTTAACCGTGAGCCGGAGCCGCCGAAGCCGGTTTTACTCGAAGCGAAAACCGAGCGTGCCGCGCTGCTCAAACAAGTTGTCGATAATGATTCGGCACTGGACAAGGTGATTCAGGATCAGTCCGGCACAGGTAAACAGGTCGCGCTGGGCAAGGTACATGTCACCGTGCTGACTGATACGTCCGGCGGCGCTTCTCATTCCGGCGGTTTGGCCTCTTTTGGCAACAGAACAACCGTAGGCGTCGAGGCGAATTACAAGCTGCTGGGCGTTACGCCTGAGGATGTGCAGGCCATTGCCGATAAATTTTATGCCGATCTCAAGGCCGCCTTTACCAGCCAGGGCTATGAGGTATTGGCGCCGGAGAAATTGTTGGCCGATGCGAATTTCAAGGAGGTGGTGGCCACTACCAAATCGCCGGAAGTGAGCGGCGACTATATCGCGGCAGCGGCCAAACAGACAGGGCTGCCCACGGGGATTTTGCAGAATGTGAAGTTTACTGATTTATCCGAAACATTGGGTAACGTGCCGGTAATCGATGTTGATCTTTCGCTGGATTTTGCCGAATTTCAGGGCAGCGGACAAACGAACCATTCGCTTTTCGGAGGTTCAACTGTCGAAGCCAATCTGGCACATTCAGCGCGTCTGTCGATCAAGGAGGGGCATATCAACGTGTTCTTCAGCGCGGGGCATAACGAGGGAATCCAACTGGGCAACGGTACGATCAGGATCAACATGATCCCGTTTAAACATGTGATAAACCTGCCCGGCGACATTGCCGCCGGGGTTGAAGAAAAGGGCTCCTCGGCGACGGATATTGCCTGGTCAGCGATAGCCGTATTGGGCGGAAATCTGCATAAAGGAAGCCGCTACGAAGTGACGGCTGTGAAAAATTACAAGGAGGTGGTCGCGACCAACTTGCAGCCTTTCGCTGAAGTTATCGCTGCCGTGCTGAAAAAACAGTAAATCATTGCCGCCTGTCGTTCAGTAAGCAGGGAGGAGATTTATGCCCCTAATAGCGTCTTTTGAAATATTTGCGCCGCGAGCCAATGCTGAGCAGTTGGTGCGGTCGGTGAGCGAGCATCTGGATGAGGATAGCAAGGCCAAGTTGTGGCGCGCGCTTGAAAACGAGCCGAAACAGATCATGCAGGATATTGAGCGTGAGGAAGGTAAAGCTGACAGCTCGGTTTGTTTGACCTTTCTTTTTCCGCCAGATGAGGAGCTGAAAGCTTTTGAGGAAGACGACGGCCTGCCCAGAGATGAGGCGACCGGAAGAGTCGCGGTCTGGGGCATTTACAGCGACTTATCCTTTGGGAAGCATTACGTGCAGTTCCATGCATATTCGATTTCGGGCCGTATCAGCTGGCTGTTCCTCTTCTCACCATCGGTGCGCGGCAGTTTTCTCGAAATGGCCAAACAGGTGCCGGGCGCTGTGCTGGTGTTTGGCGATGAGTTAAGTGAAGACGAGGTGCTTTGGTTCTCTCAGGAAGCCTTGTCTTATGCACGCAAGCTGCCTGCTGACGCGGATACAAACCCTGTTGATGGCTACAGTCTGGAGATGTTGAACACGATTCGTTTTGCAGGAGAATAAATTGAATCGTCACGTCAGTAAAAACACCTCGCTTGAAACGCCCATCGGGACCTTGTCTTTTGGCATCGAAGCTGATGCAGGGGATGTCGATGCTTTACATATTTCGATACGCCCTGTTGTTCCAGAGCTTCCGTGGGGAATGAGCGTCGAAGCTTGCGTTGCGGTGTTGCTCAAAGGTATCTCGTTAACAAAGCTGGAACACCTGGTGTTCTACTGCAAGTGGGATGACTTGAAAATACCGGGACAGGGGAATTCGGGCGAGGGATTGGAGGCGTGGGAGTGGGAGTCGGTTGGCAAGCTGGTGATGATAGGTACGGAAGACTCCGGTCAACTGAACTCGCGCCTGCATTCTCAGCAAGAGTCCGCTCCTGAGCGTTATCAGGTCACGATGCTGGACAACCGAATATCGGTTCGAGTGGAGGAATTCGCACCCGATAAAGAATTATCGCTGCATTTCCTGGTGGCATGGAATCCATCGCCTGAACCATGTGCCGGTTCTTGCTGGTACGCCGTCGATATGGCCCATCAGGAAGTGATGGATCGGTTGAATCCATACAAGGTCGGTAAGTCGAAATGGGTTTCATTCCCGCATATAGCGCAGGCGATTGGTTCTGCGATCGGATACCGGGTGGGGGAGGTACGAGACTCCAAGGTAACCTCTACGAACTACTCCTACGTTGAATACACGGGGCGATTCGATTATCAGGAGAATGCAAAACGCTACCTGCTTTGCTCCTGCGATGGGTACTGGGCAGTTTGCAGTGATGTGGGATATGTTTTCGTGGACTGCGCCGAGATCGCGGCGAAGTTGAAAGCGTTTTATGGAATTAATGTTCTGAGCAAAGCGGAACTGGACGCGGAGTTTCAATTGCTGCCGGATCTGCCCTATATGCCTGAAAGTGAAATTGAATTCTGGAAACCAAAGACGATGGGTGAGGCTTTGTTTAATTGGTGGGATTGACTTTTAAAAATTAAAATTTTTAATTCAATGAGATACGTACAAATATTTATTTTCTCGTTCGCTGCTGTATTCATCAGTTCGACATGTTGTGCGGAGCCCCTGATACCTATTGCGAGTGTAGCTGTGTATGCCAAGACCCGGTTAAAGATTCGCGTGATGGCGGAATACGGCAGTTCGGGGATATGGGGATTTTCAGAGAAACGTGATGGTGATTGGCGGCATGTCGAGGTGGAACACCGTGAAGGTGAGGATGGCTTGCTGCCAGCCGTAACCATCGACTGACTGTGCATTATTTTGTGCTGATTATATTGGCTACTCTTAAGTCAAAGCAGGACGGAAAAGTGTGAATAGAATTTGTTTGTAGTGCGTTAAGGTTCTAGGAGACGCGAATAAATCAGTGCTTCCTTAACGTGAAACGCGCGTAGCGTACGTTTGCCCCCTCGCCCTCCGGGAGAGGGTTGGGGTGAGGGAAATGGGCATGGTGTGTTTTATTATCAGGGGTGGCAACATGCCATGCCCGTTAGCTTGGCAACTATTCAACCTATCTGGCGTTGTACTTTGTAATTGAACTGATGAATTATTACTATCGGGAGTACACATGAAGAAAATTTTGCTTACATTACTTGTCATTGGGCTTTTCCCAGGTGCAGCAATCGCCAGCACGCTGGAGGAAGTGGAGAGTGAGCTTCACGAGATGAGGATTGAAATTCAAATGTTGAAACAAGAGGTTGCCAGTTTTAGGCGGGGCGAAAAGGCGGGTAAGAAATGGGGCTGTTACATACACACAGATAGAACATATTATGGTACGGGGTACTCAGAAGCCGAAGCCAAGGGGGAAGCAATGGCGCGATGTGAGGCTGGGGGATATGCATGTTTCTCAAGTGGCCTGACTTGTTCAAAGGGGGACTAAGGTTGAACCTTCAGTGGGTAAGCCAGCAGGAAAGCGCGGCAGAATCGCCAAATCGGATGCCCATAATTTGCTTGGGTGTGTTGACTGTATATTTATTTTAATGAACTGATGGGGGTGGCAGATGATTTTCGCCGTTCGTAGCATCTTGATGTGGCGCGGTATCCTAATTGTGCTGCCGGGGTTGATGGCATTCCCGGCCTTTGCGGAAAGCGCACAGATTGAGCAAAGGTTGATGTGTACCATCGCCGAACTGAAGGGGCCGCCAGAAAAACCTGAACGGATGCGCATCAATTGCGGCAGCAAGCACGGCATCGCTTTAGCCGCGCACGGCAATCTGTATGCACGAGAAAAGGCTGGCGGGCTCGCTGTCGCCGGGCGCATCGAAGTCGAAGCGGTGCATGAGCAGGATAGTTGGGTGCGTGCGGAAGCAGGATCGAAACTAGATGACATTACTCAGGAGGGCGTGGTCGAGTTGCCGGTGTTGTTGCCTGCGGATATCTATCACGGTCTGCTGTTAGATTTGTATGTCAATGGCATCACTTTTCTGAATAACGACGGAAAACCCATCAGCACGCTGGAGCAAGTCCTTGCGGCCAAAGATGACAGCGATGAGAACGAAGCATTGGGCGCAATGGTTGTGGCTGGGCATGAGGTGGTTGAATTCACCACGAAAATGAAAGAAAAGGTCAGCCACGGCAAGTGGCAAGGCAAAAAAATCACGCCGATTCTTGAACAGTCCACGCCTGAGGATTACCGCACCTTCTTGCGTTTCATGCGAGACTTTCCAGGTAAATACAGCGGCAAGAAATGGAAAATCAGCGAGATTTATGCCACCTGGCTGATTAACGATGCGCCGCTTTCCAGTGTGGATGCGCAGGAGGAGATCAAGGTCAAAGCGCAGGAGAGCAAGCCGAATTCGATACATGCACGGGAAGGCGATATATTCTATGTCGGCGATGACGGGCAGTCGCACCGGATCACGACGGGTAAGAATAATGGAGGGGCCGTGCTGTCACCGGATGGTAAAAAGGTAGCCTATCTGCATATCAGACCCAAGCACGAACGAGATTATGAGCTATTTCGGGGTAATGAGATATGGGTGGTGGATGTTACGGGCAAGAACGCCAAGCGATTGCTGAAAACGCGTATGGTGGATGATGATGTCGAAGCCAACCTGGCTCAGTTCAACTCTCTGGCGTTTTCTGTGGCGGGCGATCGACTGTATTTCCTCAGTGAAGCATGGATGGAGCGGGATGCCCTGCATGTGCTTAACCTGGCTACAGGAAAGCAAAAATTTATTACGGGTTCAAACATCGTAATTGTCATTCATCGCGGACGCTATGCCGAGCATCTTGTGATTGAGGATATGTGTCACGAAGATTCGGCTGGAAAATCTGGTTGCTACTTTCTGATAACGCCCGAAGGCAAGGAGGTGATGGCAATCGGCGAGAAGGAAGCGCAGGCGATGGAGTTTGTGAAGCGCCAGGAGAGTGACTGAGATTAAGTAATGGCGAGCTATTGAATCGGAAAGATGAAGTGTTAAGAAGATGCTGAATTATTCGGTTTTGTCATTGATGAAACGACTAGCCATTCGACTAAGCCCGCAAGCTGGCAAGTCGCTGGTTATCCCGCGCAGGCGGGAATCCAGTTAAGTCAAGGCGCTGGATATCCGCTTTCTCGGAGTATTTGCCGCACAAAGTAGAGAACAAGGGGAAGGGAAGGAAATCGGAATATTGATTGAGGATCGTGTGGAGCGTTTGTCCAAGATATGTTCAATATTGGGTTTCGGAATCAGCCTGTTCGCAGGAAATGCACTTGCCGAACCGTGGGGTGCGGGCATTACGCCCGTTTATGCACCGGACTTCGAGCCGGGAAGTGTTCAGGCGGTAAAGCTGACCGAGTGCAAGGTGTCAGCCAATATGGTTTGTCGGGTAGCGTTGGTGGCTGCGGAATGGCACGGCTATCGCCATCGTTATGTGTACCGGGTGGAGACAAGTGGCTATTCGGTGCCATACTAGTTTTCGGATTAACTGGTACTGGAGGGTGGGGATTAACCTTTGCTGGAGCCTGTTACTTTCTCGTTTTGGCAGAGACTGACGGGTAGGTTGTGAATTATAAAAAGGCTAATAACTTGTGAGGACGGCATCTTGAAAAGAATATTACTGATGATTGCATTGGGTTTACCACTGTCTGGCTGGAGTGCTGATCCGTTGAATAATTCATCTGAGGGTGAAGGTGGTAATGCAGCTACGTCAGGTAGTTCAAGTAAAGGGAATGACAGTGCTCTTCGCGCGTTCTTAGAGCTTCGTAGTCGCGCTGTTAAGCCGGGAGGTTCAACTAACGAGTTAAATGCCTCTCAGACTGAAATGGTCGCCGCGCATAATCGTTGGCGTGCGCAGGTGGGGGTTCCCGACATTGCTTATTCGGATATGCTGGAGGCTTCTGCTCAGGAGTGGGCGGATAATTTAAAGAACACCCGTCAATGTCGCATGCAACATTCACCCGGGCATCTTGGCGAGAACTTGTATTGGGCAGGGCCATGGTCAAACGGCCCCAAGCAGGATGTTTCCTCAACCCAGGTCGTCAATAGCTGGAGCAGCGAGAAAAGCGATTACAACTACGCCGACAACCGTTGTGCCGAAGGCAAGGTGTGCGGGCATTATACCCAGGTGGTCTGGAAGAACACGACATCAGTCGGTTGCGCCGTGGCGGTCTGTCGTGACAACAGCCAGGTCTGGGTATGCCAATACAAACCTGCGGGAAATTATGTCGGACAAAAACCTTATTGATAGTTTTTCATTTAATTGACTGATGTTACGCACAAGCTTCAAAAACAAGGGTTAATAAGTTGTTTGAGGGATAACCCTGGAACTTCCGCCGTAAAGCCCCTGTGCGCCGCCGAAGACAGCCAGCAAACAACGGTGGGGTTCGGCGAGGACTGTTTGAGCACGTGAACGCGTAGCGGATCGTGCGAGTTCCGCAGCCCCGTTGTTTGCTGACTGTCGAGGGAATCCCGCCTGCCTGCCACTGGCAGGCCGACGGGATGGCGCACCGGGGTTGCCTTTTCTTGGGTTACTTTCTTTTGGCAACGCAAAAGAAAGTAACCAGCAGCCGGGCTGCCCCCGGCGAAGTTGATTTTGATGCACGACTGATGTTACTGCGTAACATCAGTTAATTGAATAGCACCCGGACTGACCGGGAAGTTTTTATAAAGGGGATTTGACATGCAGCGAGTCATATTGAGGATGATGGTTGGGCTGTCTTTGTGTATCACACCTGTCGCACAGGCCGGTATTTTCGATCAGGTTTTCGGCAGCTCACTAACACCGGAAGAAAAGGTGCAGATGAGGGGGGGTGGAGTTGGCGCGGGATGCAGTCAATAAAACTAAGAGCAAGGATTATTTGGGAGCTATCACTTTGATCAATAAGGCGATTGAGTTGGATTCCAAACAATCGGTTTACTATTTGCTGAGGGGGAAAGTTAAGGGTTTGTTAGGCGATGACAAGGGGTGGCTTGAGGATGTTAATCAGGCAATTATGCTGGATCCAAAGAACGCCGATGCCTATGCCAGCAGAGCTACCGCGAAGTATAACTTGAAAGATTTTTCAGGCAGGGTTGCTGATTTGAAAATGGCGGTTTCGCTTGTGCCGGGCGAACAGGACTACAAAAACGAGTTGGATGGCGCAACGAAAACACTGAGTTTGGATATTGCGCTGGCGGAAGAGGAAAAGGCGCATCCGCAAGCCTATGCCTTTTTGCAGAGTGGAAGCAATAAGTATCAAGCCCATGATTATCGAGGTGCGGTGGCTGATTTTAGCCGTGGCATTGAGTTAAATCCGAAATCAGCCCTGTATTTTAAAATTCGAGGAGACTCAAAAAGCTGGCTGGATGACTGGCAGGGTGCGCTGCAAGATTATCAAATGGCCGCCTCACTGGATCCGGGCAAGCAAGATATTTGGGAGAGTCTTCATAATGCACGAAGGCAAGTTGCGCTAACAGAAGAAAAAAACGCTCATCCGCAGGCCTATGCTTCCTTCCAAAGTGGCCGCACTAAACGTGAATCCAATGATTATCAGGGGGCAATAGCTGAATACACCCGAGCGATTGAGTTGGATCCTCAATTTGCAGAAGCGTATAGTGCGAGGGGGAAGGCAAAAGGCTGGTTAAATGATGACAAGGGCTGGGTTGAGGATGCGAGCGAAGCAATCAGGCTGTCCCCGCTAACTGCGACTTATTACGAAGACCGAGCGAGCGCGAAGTCCTTCGTGAAAGATTTGGATGGTCAACTTGCCGATTATCAAAAAGCAATTTCGTTGGAACCGCATAATCAGACTTTCATAATTGCAAGAGACAATCTTGTTTTCCATGCACTGGATTCAGGTGATACGACTCAGGCGAAAAAATTCTTGGCATCCGGCGCAGTTCCAGATTTCAACGTCAGGGATAAGTATGGCAATACTCGCCTACATATTGCAGCAGAGAGAGGGCAGGAGGAAATTGTCAGGCTGCTGGTTTCCAACGGCGCAGATATAAATGCTCAAAACAGCGGTGGGTGGACACCTTTACACTATGCCACCTCTTCTCTGCATCCATCCAAGGCTATTGAGAAACTCCTGATCGAAAAAGGTGCGGACGTGACGATCAAAAGTGACAGAGGGTTTACTGCACTTCAGGCGGATGAGTATAACGCTCAGATAGAACGTGAGTTAGATAAAAAACGTGAGGCGCGAAACGCTGAGATTCAAAGGGAACAAGACGCAGAAGCTGATGCAAGATATCGAGTAAAAGCTGCTGAAAGCGCGCGAGCAGCGGAAGAGCAGCGCCAAGCCCAAAGAGTCCCCAGCATTTGGGAGATCAACGCTGAGAAATCCCGCGAGGCGCTAAGAGATGCACAATCTCATGATAATGCCCGTCGCAATGCTGATTACCGCAGAGATAATAATTGCTCGGGTAGTAGTTGCAATAACCGCTAGCGAGCAATCAAATATGAGGTGACAGAATTACTACTATTCACAAATTTGACGGAGGGTGTATGAAGTTAGTTTTAATGCTTCTGGTTTTGATGTTTGCGGGTGCTGCGAATGCTGCTTCCGTGCGCGAGCAGGGGGGGGATATTTTTTATGTCGGGGATGATGGCATTTCACGGCAATTGACTTCCCTGCATGCCGACAGCAATCCGCTGCTTTCGCCGGATGGGCAGACGGTGGTATTCGGGCGAACCACGCGCCAGAAGGCTCCGGATAGCGAGGCGCTGGAGAGAGAACTCTGGATTTCCGATCTTTCCGGCAAGCAGGTACGTCGTCTATTGGCGACGCATCATGATGAAGTCCCCGAAAAAACACTCACGCAATTCAACAACTGGATATTTTCTGCGGACGGCAAGCAGTTGTATTTTCTGAGTGCCGCATGGGCGGTATCCAATGCCTTGCACGTGCTGGACATGGCAAGCGGCAAAGAGCATTACATTACGGACGCAAATGATGTGCTGGTCATAGGTCGGGGAAAGTATGCAAACCATCTGGTCGTGTCGAAGCATAAATACTTCGATGGGGGTGGCTCATCTGACTATTACTGGCTGGTTACACCCAAAGGCCGGGAAATAAAAATGGTCGGCGAGGATGAAGAACAGGCGGCGCGATTTATTCGGAAGCAACAACGCTGATCAGGCTTTTCGGGCGCGGGGCGTCGAGGGCTGTGTTCTCACGAGGAGAGGGCGAAATATTGAGCGAGGATGAAATCAACTCACTGATCCGCGTAACGATCAGTCTGGCTATAGCGGCCGCGTGTCTTGTCTTTTACATGCGACGACCCGCACGGGGAATTGATTACGTGCAAGAAACAGTCTCGTGTGATAAACAGGATAAGCCAGTAGGGGTGCCTGCCCCGAAAAATGAGCTTGATCTGTTAAACACGCTCGTGGAACTTGAACGCGAGCTGGGCCCCTGGCATCTGGAGACACTGGCCTGTCTGGACGATCTGCTGTGGCATTATCGAGAAGTCGGTAACAGGGGCGAGGCATGGGCGATCTATTGGCGTCAGATGAAGGCATTCGGCCATATTCTGGGGATCCCGTATACCGATGAAAGGGAGGTTCTCTCTCGTATGTCCTCTGTCTACGCTCAGGCGGGAAACCCGGAGATGGCCGAACGCCTTTATGAGCGGGGCGCGGGCAGACTACCCGTCGTCTGAGAATGCTCAACGGGTGTTGCGAAGAAGCTTCTAAAATCAGGGTTGTTCAGCCTTAACCCTTTTTAGTCCGGCATTTCGTTTCAGGTTCAGGCAATAACGCTGTTCTGAAAGAATTCACATGCTAAAACTATTGTCCTCACTGGCCGTTTTTACGGTGGTCATCCTCTTTACACCTTTTTTCGGCTTCCGGGATTTAATGCCTGAATTTATGACTTCGCTCTACCTGGGCGATTGGGCGCATGCAAAAGTCATGGTGACGGGCGAGAAAGACCATTCGCAATTTGCGCAGATAAAACAGGGTGTGGTTTTGCCGAAAAAATCGGCTGAAGTGCCACAGACTCCGCCCCCGCACCCGGCAGATAAGGATATAAAGCCATGAGTCCGGAGGGCGACGCGCTGCGGGCGGGTTTTGCAAAACTGCCCATCGCCAGACAAATCCAGTTCGTTTTTCCTGCCGAACCCGACTGGGCTGCGGTGCCCGATGCGGTGCTGGTTGAGCTGGTGCGGGACTACAAGAGGGTCGGCCGGGATTCGGACGGAATCCGGCGGTTTTCACTCCAAACTGTTGTTTGAATTGATAAAAGTGCTTACGTGGCGCGACTGCAAGCCGTATTCTTGACTCGGCCGGATCACTGAGCGCT
>JAQTTV010000066.1 GCA_028710565.1 Gallionella sp. | reverse complement strand
TAAAAGCGTATAATGTGCGCTTATTCGCTGCCGCTGTACGATCCAGAGCTAAACGATCTTTGAAGATCACGCTGTTGTAGCGATGAAACTGCTCACGATGCCTATCAATATGCAATCTGTTCATGAGTGCAAATGCCTGTGATGACGATATGCTTGAGCAAAAACCAGCACCCCCGCCATCAGGAGAATAGCAGCGACAAAAAATCCCAGATACAGCAAAACATCCCATAAATCACCATGAAAAATAATCAGGAAAGCCATCGTCGCAAGAATGGCTGTCATAAATATTTTCAAGTAGTCGTTAAATGTACGGGTAGCCGCAAAAATAGTACGGTCCATTGCCAGCCAGTCCCGTAATACCATTTTCTCACGCTCACAATCATCATAGGGATGATGCTTCATTCCATACCCCCGTTATTTTCTAAAGCGTGTGCGTAATCCCGCTTCTTTTTGTGATAGACACGAAACCCGCCCATCCAGAGGACTACACCGGCACACAATGCTGCATATCCCAGATAAGCCCATTTATGCGCCCCGAAAAAGCGGATAAGTGTCATACCAGCGAGAATCAACACCAGTGCAGTGCGCGTAAAAGACAAGAGTGTTCGCTCGTTGGCAAGAATCGTGCGATCCAGTGCCAGCCAGTCTCTCAATATAAAATCAGATGCAGGGAAACGATAAGTCAATTTTTTCTCCTTAAAATAACGATTACGGAAAAGATAAAAAACATGCCGCAATTCCAGAAAAACAACCCAGGCCATCAGCAAAACGACAGCCGCCGGAATAATCAGCCATAGCCATGCGAAAAAAGATAAATCATTCACTGGATGATCCGGCTCTGGCAGCCATCAACTTTTGACATTTCTTGCAAGTTACCGTCTCCAGATAGCCCTCATGATGGTTGACTTCTGGTAGATTACTGGCACCATGATTCCGCAAAGCGTATTTGTATCACCGTCAGAAGATATATGCCAAAGAGACATGCGCTCATTAAAGTCTTTCAAGCCGCCAAGCCGCCAGCGCACTGCAAATTCACTCATAATGTTGTCCTTAATTTGAATATAAAGAAGCCATCAATTCATCCATTGATTCGATATTATTATTATTTGTTGAACCAAGCCTAGAGAGTTCCCATCCGATTTTTTTCCATACCCTATAATTAACAATGGAGTAACCATGATCTTTCAGCCAACGATTAACCTCACGATAAGACGGATTTTGGTCGGCAGCTTGCAATGACGCCACCGCAATCTGTACCTTCTGTACGGCCTCTGTATGTTTTTTATCGTTAAGATTAACCCGCTTTTCCTTGGGTTTGGATGGCGGCGTCTGAACGCCAAGTGCGCTCGTCGCGGAGACGGCGGCTACTTCAAACGCCGCACGGATGATTCGCGCAACATGATCTCTTCTTCGGTCAACGAAAGGCTCCAGTGACACCTCAACCGAAAAACCCAGATAATGCAAAATCTCCGCCGCCGCTTCGCTATCTGCTACGGTAAACTCAGTGTCTTTGTTGTAAAAGCCCATGTTATTCCCCTATTAAATAATTCCCATCTATTTTCCAATTCGACCACCAGAATCAGGCTGTCCTATATAGCTCTCCAGCAACTTTATTTTCTTCCGAAGCTGCTGAATTTCGTCAGCCGCTTCATCAGCCAGAGAAAGGTCATCGTTCTGCTCGCTGGCAAGCGCACGAAGATTGATGACCAGATCATCCTCTGCAACAAATGGCCCGACTATTTCATCCCATCTCGCAACTAGAAGATTGAAATATTCCGACAAAGAACAGGAACCCTTGTAAAATCCCAATGAACCCCATCCGTCATTGACCTCGACCAAAGCCACCTGACCCGTATCCAGCACCCCTATGTCAATACTGTATCCTGCCGGTGCGTCGCGGTACTGCTTCACCATTTCCCTGGCTGCGCGATGTAGCCGGGCCTCCATGTCGGGTACTTCCTCATCGCTATCATCGTAGCGACCCGCGCCAAGCACTTCCCCGTTCATGACATAAAACCGCCATTCTTGAACAAAATTGACGGGTTCAGAGCACCAGAGCACTTCCAGTTCCTGCAAATCTTTTAAGGCGATTTCCTGTCCGTCTTCATCCGGCCAGACAAAACCGGTAAACAGTTTTTGACGACGAGAAGGCTTCACAAAAACTCTACGGCCATTCGCTATGACGCCTGCCACGGTATCCAGCCAAATCTTTCTGTGTAAGAAACCCTGCAATGGTTTTGGATAGCTGGATACAAAGGACGGGTCCACTTCCTGATGAATCATAGCTGCTAGGCAAAACTCTACAGAACCGACCGGCATCCAGCCAGATTTCTGTAGCGTTTTGATTTCATCCACCGACGCCAGCGTTAGATGATCCGCATGGGCGCGAACAGCCATACCCGGATACAGTGAAAAATGGCGCTGTAGAACTACTTTTGTCATTGCGTTAATCCTTATTTGGATGTAAGCATTGGTGATACTCCTTAATGGATTTTCTTGAAATCTGTCTGGTTTGCATGTGCCAAGCTTGTAATTAAAAGTGGCTTTCCCGCATTGATAAAAAGCTTTGGCTTGCTTTCAGGAAGGATAGGCACCCAACCCGGTGTATAGGTGAAAGCATTGACCATCTTTTCGCAAGCCGGATGATAACCATTCATTACGCACTGACGAGCAAGACGCTCAAGCCCCTTCAAATGAGTGGACGCATTGCTACTGTATTTCCGGTAACTCGAAAAGTAGGCGGCACCACCATGTTTATACGCATAATAGGTAGAAACTTTTCGGTTTTTACCACTTTCACCATTGCCCAGAAAATAAAAAGTGCCAACGCCAGTTATCATGTAGCCATCCAGTGTTTTGACATGCTGACTAGCCGCATGATGCAGCATAGATAACTCCATTTTTGGACTATCAACCGGTGAACAACTTTGGTTTATATGATAGTCGCTTTTGATCACAGCAATATGGATAAGCGGGTAAGCAATACTGATCAATGCCACAATCAACGTGATTGCTGGCCACCCATCCTCGCGCTTCTTTATAGAATCACGCACACTCATCCCAAAAGAGAAAATAAGCAAAACAATTAACGCACAGAAAAAAATGGATGCTATCGACACTGTTGCCCTCCTTTTTATAAATCAGTTGT
>JAQTTV010000050.1 GCA_028710565.1 Gallionella sp. | reverse complement strand
CGCTATTTGTCCATCCCTCAGACTTCAATAACACCGCCTTAATTCGGTCGCGCACCCGCCCATCCCGCTCCACGCGGTGACGAGCTTCCAAGACTTTTTTGATTTCTACACTCAGTTTGATTTCCATCTGGACATTGTCTGCTATTTTTCGGGGTTTTCAAAGGCGATGGGTATATGAATGTAAATATTACACCAGTGTTGATTCCAATAAAATCAAACTCTGGTGTAGATTGCGCAGGGGACGCGTAAGCAAACGCATTCATGCTATTTCCGCAAAGTAGCCCGAATTCAATAGCTCTGGGCTTTTCTATGTACAAATTCTTTTCGGCAGCGTCCCTATGTCGGGTGAACCGAGCGACAATAGCATTGAAGAGACCTAAGTTAACCTCAGTTCGACCAAAACAAGCAGCAGCCTTAAGAATCTGAAAGAATAGGGTTTCTAACCTCCCGTGATCTTCAGAGAAAGGCTGCAGCGATGATTTTACACAAACTATTTTGCGATATTGATGATTTTTGTGCTGTTTTTATCCCCGAATGGCAGCGGACACGCTTGCTGAATGGGCGTTGTAAGCGCAATACGCCGAAGATGCTATGCGAAAGTGAGATCATCACGATTGTGGTGTTGTACCAAACCAGCGGCTATCGTACGCTGAAATGGTTCTACACCAAGCATCTGGCGCAGAACCTTAAAGGTGAATTTCCCAACTTACCGAGCTATAACCGTTTTGTGGAGCTGATGTCAGAGATCCTTGAACCCTTGGCGGCTTTTATGCAAAGCCGCTGTGGTCAAAGTCGCGGAATTGCTTTTGTGGATTCCACGCCATTGCGGGTCTGTGAAAACATCCGTATTCCTCGGCATAAAACCTTTAAAGAACAGGCTGGACGAGCCAAGAGTTCCACGGGCTGGTTTTATGGCTTCAAGCTGCATTTTATGGTCAATGATTGCGGAGAAATCCTGTCTTTCTGTCTCACGCGGGGCAATGTGGATGACCACACACCCGTGCCAAAATTAGCTAAGAGACTGATTGGTAAGTTGTTTGGCGATAGAGGCTATGTTTCCCAAAAACTCACCGAGCTATTGGCGAAACAAAACGTGGAATTGATTACCACCCTGAAAAAGAACATGAAACCCAAAGTCATAGTCGCATTTGACAAGTTGATCCTGCGCAAACGCAGCATTATCGAAACCATCAACGACCAATTGAAAAACACCTTCAACCTTGAACACTCTCGTCACCGTTCATTGAGAAACTTCGTCGTCAATGCCATCGCCTGCCTGGTCGCTTATTCCTATCAGAAAAAGAAACCTTCCCTCAATATCAACCATGCCGATTTGCTACCATTTGTGCAATAAAATTAGATCGAACTGAGGTTACCAACTAGCGACCAATCTAAATCTTTTCCAGTAATTCGCTTAATAGCAATCGTGTTTGCTCTGGATTATTCAAGGTATCGCCGCTGATCCAAAACACATCTTCCGCCCGTAGCCCCAAGGTGTTAATTTTTGCTCGATGCAACAACACATTGTATTTGTTTAGAATTTGGGGGATACGAGCCAACAAGCCTGGGCGGTCTCCTGTCACCAGCGTGAGCATATACAAACCGTGGCTGGTCTTTTCGATGTTCACTTTGGTGTTAATCGGGAAGTGTTTGACTTGGCGACTGAGTCGCCCTGAGCTGGCGAGTACAATCGGTTTCTCATGTGCGATATGTTCCGTCAACTCTTGGTCTATGTAGTTCATTTCATTGGCGTAATTAACATCCGCGCGTTGAGTTTCGATGACCTGAAAACTCCCTAAGGCATAACCATGCTGGGTGGTGTGCATCTTGGCTTCGACGATGCTGTAGTGCATACGCGCAAAGAAGTCACAGGTACGCGCAAACAACCCGCGCTGGTCTTGGCAATAGACCAGCACTTGCAGACCTTCGCCGACCAAGCTCAGTCGCGTTTTGACCACGGGGGTGACGATATTGACCTTGTCGGCCAATAAGTAGGTATGCCACGCAATTTCATGCGCCTCGTGGTCGATAAAATAGTTGTCATCGAGCTGCGCCCATAGCAAAGTATAGGCATCGTGACGCAGGTGATAACTTTCCGCCAAGACCGCATCGGCTTGTTTACGCACTTCATCCAGCCGATTAGAGAATTTGCCATCGCTTAAATAACGTCGAGTCGCCCAAAACAAGTCTTCCATCAACTTGCCTTTCCACGCATTCCACACTTTAGGGCTGGTGCCGCGCACATCTGCGACCGTCAGCAAAAATAAAGCGACTAAATAACGATCATTCTTGATTTTATTGCCAAATTTTGCGATCACATCGGGGTCGGATAAGTCTTGTTTTTGGGCAGTCGCGGACAAAGTGAGATGCTCCCCCACCAGCCACACAATCAAATCGGTGTCATCGCGGCTGAGTTTGTGATGGGTGCAAAACAGGCGTGCATCTTTTTTGCCGAGTTCTGCATGATCGCCGCCGCGTCCTTTGGCAATATCGTGAAAGAGCCCTGCGATATACAACACATAAGGACGGGCGAATTTCGCCATCAATTTATTGCACAGCGGGACTTCGTGCGCATGTTCGGCAATTTCAAAACGGCGCAAATTGCGCACCACCATCAAAATATGTTCATCGACGGTATAGACATGGAACAAATCATGTTGCATCTGCCCCACAATGCGTCTAAAAACAGGGAGATACGCACCCAAAATACCGTATTGATTCATGCGACGCAAAGCATGCGTTAAACCGTTCGATTCACGCAAAATCGCCATAAATTTCGCACGATGCGCGGGATTGCGACGGAAGTTATTGTCGATATGCTGTTGCGCACGCCATAACGCCCGCAGGGTCATAGCACTTAAATCGGTCAGTTCAGGATGCTGCTGCATTAACGAGAAAAGCTCAAAAATCGCTGCTGGCGTATGCTCAAACAAATGTTCATCGCGAATTTCAAGCAGCGTTCCCACAGAGCGGAAACGATCATTTAAGTTGTGCGGCAACAAACAGTGGTCAAACAAATGATCTCGTAGATTTTGCAATAAAATGGTATTGAACTGGCGCACGACGCGGCGTGTTTGATAATATCGCTGCATCAGATGCTCACTGGCACGACGATTGTCCGAGGCGACAATATCCATTTGTTCCGCCAACTGGGTTTGGAAATCAAACAACAGGCGATCTTCGCGGCGTTTAGCTAAGTAATGTAAGCGAATGCGCAACATCTGTAACAGCGAGTCGTGACGATTGAGCAAACGCGCTTCGGAAAAAGTCATTAAGCCTTGTTGTGCTAAATCTTTCCAACGCGTCCCCAAGCCTGCCGCGCGGCTGATCCAAGTAATGGTTTGCAAATCACGTAGCCCACCAGGACTTTCTTTGAGATTAGGTTCTAGATTGAAATCCGCCTCGGCAAAACGCGCATGTCGCTGCTGTTGCTCCTGAAGTTTGGCGGTAAAAAAGGCGCAAGGATCAAGATTGCGTTGAATGGATTGATTTAAAGCTTTAAATAATTTTGCATTACCTGCCAACAAACGGCCCTCTAATAAATTCGTTTGTACGGTAATATCAGATGACTCGCTGATACATTGAGCTATCGTGCGTATGCTGTGACCGACTTCCATGCCGATATCCCACAACACGCCAATGAGTTGTTGCAATTGAGATTGCAACACCTCATCAGGATCGTCATCCAGCAAAATCAGCAAGTCAATATCGGATTTGGGATAAAGCTCGCCTCGACCATAGCCCCCCACCGCGATTAACGCTAGGGATTGGGGCATCGCTAATTGCTGCCAAATTTGGCGCAAATACTGATCGACGAGATTGCTATGACTACGCAGCAAACGTGGCGCATGACCAGATACCAGAAAGGTCTGTTCGAGTGCTAGCCTATCTTGGCGCAGGGCTGCGCGCAGGGCGTTGACTTCAGGGAGGGCTAGGGGTGTCATCAGAAACCGTCAGCACTTCAAAGCCCGTGGATGTCACGAGTATCGTATGTTCGTATTGCGCAGATAAGCTGCGGTCCTTGGTGACGACTGTCCAACCATCATTAAGATGTTTAATCGCTGCTTTTCCTGCATTTATCATGGGTTCAATGGTAAATATCATCCCTGCTTCGAGGCGCAAACCTGTTTTAGGGCGACCATAATGCAAAACTTGCGGTTCTTCGTGAAAACGATGACCGATGCCATGACCACAAAATTCGCGCACCACGCTATAACCCAATGGCTCGACATAACCTTGAATCGCGTGACCAATGTCGCCTAAGTACGCCCCTGGCTTCACGACACGAATCGCTCGCCAAAGTGATTGATAGGTAACTTCACAGAGACGCTTTGCCTGAATGGACGGCTCCCCTATCATAAACATGCGACTGCTATCGCCATGGTAGCCATCTTTAATCACCGTAATATCCAAGTTTACGATGTCACCATTTTTGAGTATTTTGTCACTGGGCACGCCATGACAAATTTGATGATTGATCGAGGTGCAAATGGATTTTGGATAGGGATTATGGCCACCAGGGGCATAGTTTAAGGGGGCTGGAATGCCTTTTTGCACGTTGACGATTAAGTCATGACAAAGTTTGTCCAACTCATTCGTCGTCACGCCAGCACGTACAAACGGCGCGATATAATCCAACACTTCGCTGGTTAATCGCCCCGCGACACGCATTTTGGCAATTTCAGATTCGGTTTTAATAGCAACAGACATAAATTAAGTGCAGGAATTTTGGAAAGTGCGCGAGAATATCACGCGATTCAGATTGCCGACAATCCTGATAAGGAACTAAACTTACACCCCGTGGGTCTGTAGCACGCGCTATCTGCGTACTTGGCAACGCAAATCAACTTAAACTTTAGGAGAATCATGATGAAGCAATTCGGTATCGTCGCAGTATTGTTAGCACTGAGCATGAATGCACACGCAGTAGAACAAAGTACCGTCGTGGGAGGGGTAGTTGGCGGGTTGGCGGGCGCGGTGGTCGGTCATAACATGGGTGGGCAAACAGGTGCCTTGGTTGGCGCAGCCGTCGGCGGCACAGCAGGTGCCGTCATCGGCAGTCAAATGGCGAAGCCAGCAGCGACACCCGCTGCCGCAGCACCACAACAACATGCACCCGCTGCACCACAACCCGTGGTTGCGCAACCTGTCGCTTATCAAACTCAGTCGACATTGGGAGCTACTCAGCATCAACCTGCACAAAATCACCGACAAGGTGAGCATGACAAAAAGCACCATAATGATCATGAACATCATGAAAAACATAAAGATAACGGACATCACCATCACTAACAGGCTGCTCAACCACGCTAGAATGCAAAGGAATGAGCGGGTTGATCTTGAGTCAGTTTGTTCACTTAAAATTAAGAGGAAATAATATGAAAAAATTAAGTTTAGTCGCAGTCTTGCTTTTGGCAGCATGCGCAAACCCCAATATGAACCCAGTGGTGGGTGGTGGTGTCGGAGCTGCGGCTGGTGCAGCCGTCGGTTATGGCGTGGGTGGCTCAACGGGAGCCGTCGTGGGTGCTGCCGTCGGTGGCGCAACGGGTGCTGTTATCGGCAGCCGACAAAACGTACCTCAACCACGCCAACAAGGCAATCAAGGTTATGAACGTCGCGATGATCGTGGTGATCGTCATGACCACCGTGATCGCCGAGATCGTCACGATGACTAAGTAAGCACGGGGCAGGAAATCACCCTGCCCTATTTTGTTATGGTTGTTGAGTTGTTAGTTGTTAGTCATTAGCTGGTCAGGTAGAAAAACAAGCATATCCACATGAATATATTGCAAATAATTGCATATGCACTGCGCTTATCTACGCTGTCAACTAAAGACTAACAGCTTCATGACTTATCCATGGCAATTTACAATCAGACACTTATCACATCAAGCGTTACTTTTCATTAATCAAACACGCGCGGACTTACCATGAAACTGATCCAATCCCGCGACAATCCATTCTTTAAGCAACTGGTTAAGTTCATTGACTCTGCACGCCAGCGTCATAAGTCACAACAAACTTTGTTGGATGGCACGCACTTACTGTCTGCTTATTTAGATGCAGGCAAACAACCTTTGCACATCATCCTTAATGCTGCCGCTTTGCAAGATGCAGAAATCATCAGCTTACTGCAACGGGTGGGCGATACGCCCATCACCCAATTAGACGACAAACTCTGCGCGGAACTATCCAGCGTAAAAACCCCAACGGGTTTACTCAGTTTGATCGCTTTACCGCAATCCAAGCTGCCGAAGAATCAATTCGTGTTGCTATTAGAGAATATCCAAGACCCTGGCAATCTGGGTTCTATCATCAGATCAGCCGCTGCCGCAGGCTGCGACGCGCTGTATTTATCTCCTGAATGTGCGGATGTTTGGTCGCCCAAAGTGCTGCGCGCTGCCATGGGGGGACACTTCGTGCTAGAAATTTATGAACAGCAGAATCTGACGGACATCGCCAAGCAGTTTGATGGCAACATCTTGGCAAGTAGCTTGCAAGCCTCTACTCGCTTATATGACTGCGACCTAAGCGGCAAATTGGCCTTACTATTTGGCAATGAAGGCGCGGGCTTATCCCCTACCCTACAACAACTCGCCAACCAAAATTTTATTATCCCCATGCCAGGAAAAGTTGAATCCTTAAACGTTGCCGCAGCCGCAGCCGTGTGTTTGTTTGAAGCGGCAAGACAACGTCACCCCTGAGTGCTCACGCTCTTCATGCTAAGCAATTTTTAGTCGCAAGCTTCCCAATAATGACGGCCACATATACAGATTCACCGTGATGCATTACTAAAGTCAAAGCTGGCACACTTGGGTGAATGCACACCAGAATTGATTTGATATTTCAATATAGCGGCAAATAAGCACTTAAATATCATTGTATTAATCAATCTATAGGCATCAGATCAACAAAATACCAGCACTCGTCATTCACAATGCACTATAACAATTTACACCAATGGCACGTTAGTTGCTTTAATGCTCAAACCAATAACATGGCTAGATATTTTGGTACGCAGCAAACTACTTTATCAGTCAAAATATGCAGTAAATTTTATGTATCTACCCTTGCGGAGGCAACTTGGAAAAGAAAATAATGATGCGAATATGGCAAACCGCAATGGTACTCATGTTAGGCAGTCTTGCACTGTCTGTTTATGCCGTGCCGCGACCTACCCCCTTACCGCCCCTACCCACAGCATCAACCACAGAACCGATACGTTTCAACGGCAAAACGATATTTGCAACCGTTAAAGATTCTGCCGTGCAAATCAGAACCCTGCTTAAGGGGTCACAGTCACAAAACTCTACAGGTTCAGGTTTTTACGTAAGTGAAGACGGACTGCTCATCACCAACTACCACGTTATTTCTCGTGCCGCACTCGAACCTGAATCCTATGATTTGGAATATGTCGCCAGTAAAGAAGACCACGGCACGTTGACCTTGCTCGCGATTGATGTACTGCATGATTTGGCTTTGTTACAACGAAAAGGCAGCAACTTACCCTATTTACGTTTTCATACCAGCCCCGTTGAGAAGGGGGATAAATTATTTTCACTTGGCAATCCGAATGATCTGGGAGAGTCTATCGTGGAAGGCACCAACAACGGACTTCGTGATCATTCCTTTTATGACATGATTCATTTCACGGGGGCAATCAACGCGGGAATGAGTGGGGGACCCGTCCTCACGGAAGATGGCGAAGTATTTGGCGTCAATGACGCTTCTATGGGGGAATCAAGAGGATTCTTAGTACCTGCGCAGTATGCGTCAGAATTATTAGCACGTTGGCGCGCCAACCCCATCAAGATTCCCCAATTTCGCCCAGAAATTGCCCGTCAATTAAAGTTACATTCAGCGGCAATCGTGGCGCGACTGACCAGAAACCCCTTTCCCGTTCAAATGGATAACGGCTATGCCATACCTGATTCTCCAGACCCCTATATTCGTTGCTGGGCAAGAAACGGCAAAGTAGATAAGTTGCTCTATTCCTCACATGGCTACTCCTGCAACGGACGCTCAGAAGTCTTTGTTGAGGGGGGCATCGACTTGGGGGGGATGTTTTTTTCCAGCACTTTATACAGCACGGACAAGCTCGACCCCATACGCTTTAGTCGGGTATTGCAACGTTCTTTTGAAATGCAATATGAAGATAGCTTCGATGTTCCTGAAGAACATTATGGAAAATATGCCTGCAAAGATGCAATCGTGCAGATTAAAAATCACAAAGCAAAAGCCGCTATTTGTTTACGCAGCTACCGTAAATTTAAAGGCTTATACGACATCAGACTCAAAATCGTAACATTACGTCCTGAAAAACGTGCTTTAGCATCCAATCTATTCCTAAATGGATTTTCCTACGAAGATGGTATGCGCATGGTCGAGTTCTACATGGGAGCATTTAAATGAAACATTTAGCTTGGATTGAAATACTCAATCATCACGGCGATGTAAAGACGCGCCAGCCTGTTTATGCATGGCCCCTCAATATTGGTCGCGGCTATCATAACGACGTGATACTCGATGACCCGTACATTGCCCCTGGACATTTGGAAATACAACCCGCTGAACTAGGGGGGTATCAATTGAATATATTGGGTGATGCACCTGCCCTGACTATCAATCAACAACGAGATTTGCATCAATCTACTCAGGTTTCAGCTGAAGATATTATCCATTTAGGTAAGACTTCTTTCCGTATTCGCCCCATTGACTATGTCGTTACAAGCGAAATGCCTATCCCCAAACGAGCCTGGTTACGACCAGCCTTGGGCTTATTTCTAGGCATATCACTTATATTATTAGAATATGCTTTAGTGCGCTGGCTCAACTACACTTTTGAGCAAAAGCCCAAAATGTTGATCATTGATATGTTGGATATGCTGCCGTGGTGGAGTGGTTTCACTTGGATCGGATTCTGGGCGGCGCTAAGTCGCGTTGAAGTTGGGCACCCTCACATCATAAAGCATGCCACCATTGCCACATTGGGTTTTGGGTCGATATACTTGATTACCGATATTTATGGCTATATCGCCTTTGCGCTGGATGCCGAGTTAGTGTCCGTTTTGACCAACTTAGTTTTGCTTCCCTTTATTACGGGTTTTATTGTCTATCGCCATATCTGCTTAGCCAGCCGACTCAATCGACGCAAGGTTGGGCTCTTAGTCGCAGCGGTGATGATATTCAACGTCGGCATTACCGAACTCAAAGACAATTGGCGAAGCGAGGATGATTTTGCACAAATGATTTACTCCAGAACGGTAGGATCACCCGCAATGGTTTTAACCGCAGGTGAAACGCCCGCCAAATTCATTGCCGACACCAAGGAACTTAAGGCGATTACCGATGAATCTGTTAAAGATGAAGCTGTTAAGAATGGATCTGTAAAGAGAGAACCTATTAAGGATGAATCTGTTCAGGAAAAGCCTTAACGCTTTAAGTGAGCGTCAATTAAACCAATAAGCCAAATTCCCGCCTGCGCGGGAGGACGGCTTTTTCGAGGAGTCTAAAAATATGTCAACACCCACTTATAGCATCACGCACTTATAGCCTTATCCAACGATGTATGAGCCTGAAGGATTGCTGTATTTCCAAGGAAGAATGAGCCTGAAGCGAAGAAACTAAGGTTGAAATATGGGAGTGGGTTGATCATTACAGGATGATGATCAACATGAACGAAACACGGCTTGGCACGATAGAGCAGCTGGAACAGTTTTTAAGCGGCTGCACCGAGATTGAATTCACCCCGTCAGGTGATGAGCAGGAACGCTATGCACACATCAGTCGGGTGCTCAAACGCTTTGACTATCCCCGACAGAGCAGGCGAGCAAAAGGTGTGCTGTTGAAGTACCTGCAAGTCACCAGCCACTACAGTCGTGCACAAGTTGCACAGTGGCAGACGAATCGTTTGGCGGCTATTCCACTGGTCAAACGCTACCGCGCCCCTGCCACCGCCTTTGCACGCAAGTACACAGCGGCTGATGTCACATTGCTGGTTGAAATGGACAAAGCCAATGAGGACGTGTGTGGTCCTGCCATTGCGCACCTGTTGCAGCGTGCGTATCGGATTTATGACGACGCGCGCTATGAGCGGCTGGCGGATTTATCGGTTTCGCACTTGTACAACCCCCGCCTTCGCGGGGGCAGGTTCTGCGCCACAGCACGGGTTATCGCGCCTTGCGCGTGGTGTTCAACAAGACCCATCCCGTGCGTAATACCATTGGGATGCGCAAAGTGCCGCGTCCAGAAGGACGGGCAGGATTTATCCGCATAGACACGGTTCACCAAGGCGATCTGGATGGCATCAAAGGCGTGTATCACATTACTTGCGTGGATGCGGTGAGCCAGTGGCAGGTTGAGGCGTGTGTGCAAGGCATTAGCGAGGCGTTCTTGCTGCCCGTGCTGGAATTGATTATCGAACAATTTCCGTTTGTAATTACTGGCTTCCATTCTGACAATGGCTCGGAGTACATCAATAGACCCGTCGCTAAAATCCTTGAGAAATTGCGCATCGAACAAACCAAATCACGTTCGCGTCACAGCAATGATAACGCGCTGGCGGAAAGCAAAAATGCCAGTGTGGTGCGCAAGCATATGGGCTACGAGCATATCCCGCAGCAATATGCCCAGCCGATCAATGCCTTCTATCAGGAGACGTTTAATCCCTGGCTCAACCTGCATCGCCCGTGTATGTTTGCCACAGAGATCGCGAACCCCAAAGGCAAAATCATCAAACGCTATAAACACCAGGATGTAAAGACGCCATTGGAGTGCTTGGTGCTGTTGAGTAAAAAGGGTTTGGTGACGCTCAAAAACGGCATTGCACTGGACACATTACTGACACTGGCAAAGTCCAAAACAGACTTAGCGGCAGCACAAGAAATGCAACGCGCCAAGCAGAATTTATTTACCAGCTTTGCCAAACAAAAACGTCGCGCCTGAATGAACAAAAAACAAGAGCGAACAAGCACCTCTTTTTTACACAAAACCATTTTAGAAAAACAAACTCAGAACCGCCCGCAAACAATCCATTAAACTCCACTTTTAACAAAATCAACTCACGCCCAAAAACACCTATATTAAACTCGCTTCAGGCTCATACCTGAATTGGAAAATACTCCGAATACTTTCACAGCCTCAAATGCGCTCCCCCTGAACCTAACCCAACTTGACGATACACTCCGATAGTCAGATCTAGTTGCTATAGGCTTGTTCAAACATTTCAGTTACTTCGTTCATAATACCCAGAATGCGTTCGCTAGTATTGGCAACGCTTTCTATGCTACCTCTGTGTTCTTCATCGTTATCATCATCACTGGTCAATGCAATATTCAGGTAATTCCATTGGTTTTTAACTAATCGCAACTCAGACTGAATATGTGGATTATTGGCCGCTCCTCCGATCAGTGCTTCATGTGCAGTTAGAAACTCCGTTTTGGCTTGAGCAAGTCCTTGATCAATTTCTGGTCCTGTCATGCCCATCTTCTTGAACATATAAAATTTGGCAATCCGTTGAGATAACATCCGTTGACGACCTGCCACGTTGATCCAATAGCCCGCCTTTTGACCCGATTCAGCATCAAACAACTGCGTCAATTTATGCGCTGATGCCAGTAGTGGTTCATCCAATTCGTGTAGTTTTCTCGCACCTTCGTCAGAAGGAGTTTCCAACAAAACAGGGCGCATTTTCGCCCAGTTAGCATTTTCAGCTGACCAAGCTTGCTGCAAAGCGGGTTTAGTGGCTGCCGCACGCAATTCCATTAATTGGGCATCAAATAGTGCAATCGAGTCTTGCAAAATCTTTTGTGAGACTTCGGTTTTAATTTTTAAATGAATTAGGCAATATGCCTTAACCATCCGTTGGGACAGCATACGTTGCCGACCTGCTTTGTTAATGGCACTGGCGATGGAGATGGTTTCTGCCGCTGCTGGTGCTGCGACAGCACTGGTCGAAACCGACGATAAAACCAATGTGAAAGCGAGTAAACTGGCTTGGCATACCTTCCCTAGTGTGCTGGTCTTAACCATGATAAATCCCTTTAAATTTAATTATAAAATCATACTGATGCGCACTTATTACTGCACGCAGGCGTTTATATTAACTGGATAGCTAGAATTGCGCCATGCCCCCTTAAATATTGCTAAATTGAGCCGTCTTGAGAAACATACATTCAAGATGACTTTTTTATTCGAGAGTCATCCCTCTTTACTGAGTTTTAAGCTCGTCCTTGATTCATTTCACGTAGGCTCTTGACTGATGGGTAGTCATGCAAATGAGCGATACACTTAACACGACATGGAATACATGCTTTGAAATCGCCAATTGATTTAACTGGCTAGCTGTTTAGTCCCACCATTAACTGGTTAGGGTTGATGTAAAAAATATCAGGTGTTTTTTGATAAGCGTTGAGTATAGCTTCAAAGGGGGGAATGCGCCCAATGGCACGGAGTTTTAGGTTGAAGTTGTAGTTCAACATATAGGCGTATAGGTGTTCTTTGAGCTCCGTGACGTTGTCGTAATGAAAGCGTTTGGTGGTGTTGGCTTTGATTTTTTTGTTCATGGCTTCGACCATGCCATTAGTCCACGGGTGTTTGACCAGCGTGGTGCGGTGTTCGATGGTTTGTGCTTGGCAAATGGCGACAAAGGGATGAATTTTATCCTTGGGTTTTTTGGCTTCCACCAGCAGGTTATAGCTAAATTCAATCCCATTGTCAGTCAGTATTCTATTGATTTTAAATGGATATTGTTTCAATGCTTGCTGTAAAAATGCTGCCGCCGTTTCCATGCGCTTGTTATCGTGTAATTCGACATAGACATAACGCGTGGCGCGGTCGATTGCCACAAATAGATACCACTTATCCATACCCAGATTGATTTGTGCGGTATCAATGTGGAGATAG
>JAQTTV010000020.1 GCA_028710565.1 Gallionella sp. | reverse complement strand
CTCCGCTGCACTCCAATCCTGCAAATGCTGCCTGACCGTGTCAATGCTAATCCGCAACACTTGCGCAATCGCGCTATTTGTCCAACCCTCCGACTTCAATAACACCGCCTTAATTCGGTCGCGCACCTGCCCATCCCGCTCCACGCGGTGACGAGCTTCCAAGACTTTTTTGATTTCTACACTCAGTTTGATTTCCATCTGGACATTGTCTGCTATTTTTCGGGGTTTTCAAAGGCGATGGGTATAGATGCGGCAGTCGCGTTGCTCGTTGGCATCGGCTAGAGTGCTCTTGGCGATGTTGCCACGGATGCCTAAATGGTAGAGCTTGGTTTGATGGGCGCGCAAGCAGGTTTCGATGTCACGCAGGCTTTCGCGGTACGTCAATTGCGCGAAGGCTAGGCAGAGAAATTGATCGAGATGCGAGAACGTTTTGGTGGGATATTTGGACGGATAACGCTGCACACAGCGGCGAAAGGTGTGCAAAGGTAAATACGCCATGAGTTGTGCGAACACTAACTTGCCTGAATACATGATGAGAACCCGTGCGGGAAAAACGCCAGTTTCTCAAAAAATTCACATTCAAGTCGGTAACACCCCTTAACAGGCTATTTCATATTCAATATCATGGTGTTATACAACCATATTGGCAAAATTGGCGGACACTACTGATTCCAATTCTATTTAAAAACAGAAATAATTATGTTTCGTTAATTCCATACACCACAGTAAATACAGTGCACTTTATGAGATTTTTAATTTATGCTTTTAACTGAAATTAGAATTACTTAGCCGCCAGCAATAAAAACAAGCTAGGACGCATATTGAGAGTGGGGGGGGGGAGCTTTTTCCATTGTGCAATGCTGTGCGTATGGATTTGTTCACTGGTTAAGGTGATGTCGGTGGCGATGCACAAGCGCGTATTGGGGCGGCAGTGGGTGAGTATGGCTTGAAACAGCTTGTCATTGCGGTAGGGCGTTTCGATAAATAACTGCGTTTGATGACGTTTGGCGGATTCGACTTCTAGGGCGAGCAGCGTTCTTTTACGTTCAGCCTCTTCGATGGGAACGTAGCCGTGGAAGGCGAAACATTGCCCATTGAGCCCTGATGCCATCAACGCCAACAAAATCGAGGAAGGTCCCACCAGCGGTACGACACGGATGCCTTTGTGATGGGCGAGGGCGACTAAATCCGCACCTGGATCGGCAATGCCAGGGCAGCCCGCTTCAGAAATAATCCCCACATCGTGTCCTGCCAACAGCGGTTGCAACAAGTCGTCTAAGTCTTTTGCCAAGGTATGTTCGTTGAGGCTGGCAAAATGTAGCGATTGGATCGGGTGATCGGGTTTGAGTGCGGATAGAAATTGTCGTGCAGTTTTTGGTTGTTCGACCACGAAATGGGTCAAGGTGCGAGCAAGCTCAATGACCTGTTGAGGTAAGACTTGCGTAGCAGGCGTATCACCCAAGGTGCAAGGCAGTAAATATAGCGTTCCGTAGGGCATGGTGCGATTCCGTGTTGGGGCTGGTTGCCCAATAAGGAATGAATTATAGCAAGGGCGAGGCGTAGCGGGCAGGGTATGGCGTATTTTGGGTGAAGCCCTCTCCGCCCAGCCCTCTCCCACGGGGCGAGGGGAGTGCAGGTGGGGGTGGGTAGTATAACGTTGTTAGTGGGTCACACTGAATATGGTGCGCTGATCCATCCTCGTAATAAGCCAACTTCAGCGTCGGTTAAGTAGCTGAATCCGTTATCTAAATCTTGCGCCAAGTTATAGGCTATTTTGCTGGGGGTGAGTGTACCTGCAACGAGGTGGAAGTACCACGCGGCAGGGTAACCCGCCGCGCGACCAAAGGCACGCAGTTGTTCGGACAGGGCAACGCCCGTCAAGCTGGTGTTCCACTGGAAGGATTTCAATTCACGGGTGTGACGGGAGACCAGTTGTGCGGAGACAGCTGGGTTGCGGTAGCGGTCTTGGTATTCGCGCAGTGCGACGATCCAATGGTCGCTAAAGTGCCCTCGCGTGTTACTGTGTCCCCACTCATACAAAAGACGCGGCAAGCCACCACCTTCGGTGACAGAAACACGTGCTATCACTTGGCGCATATCGAGTAAGCGACGGAAACGGTAGCGAGGTGCGGCGACTGCTTGCGCATCTAATATCACAGGGGCTATCGGTTCAAGCAGTTCTTGTAAATCTTCTGGCGGTCGGGTGGCATCCATCAACTGACGATCCAGCACTTCTTGCAGCTCTTCCACTTCAAGCTGCATAAAATCTGCGGGAGCCTTTCCATAGGCTGCAACGAAATAATGCGTACGCCCCGTGTGACGCGTTACCAATAAGCCAGTATCAAAATAGCGTTCAACCAGCTCGCCCATGTCGCCATGACAATCCGCGAGTTCGGCTTTTGCCCATGTTTCTAAATTCGCCATCACAGGCTCTCCTTTTGCAGTGATGACCCCACCAGGGCGATACCAGCCCCCGCGATTCAGCGCGTAACTGAAATCGCAATCTGGACGGATGCGATTGGCTATTCCTAACAATGCACTGTGATGTGGACGTGGCGAAATAGCTTCAATTTCTACTGTCAAATTGTGTAGTTTCTCTTCGTCCAGCGTGTAAATGCTCATGTGTTTTCCCCTTGTCTAAATTCATCTAACCGCTGCTGCACTACGGTGCGTACATCTGATTCCTCATCATGCAATAAGGCTATGATCGCATCCATCGGTGCGCGCTGAACGGCTTCTAATCGAACGACCCAGTCCACGTCCATCAATAGCTTTATCGCGTCGTCTGGTAATAAGCGCGCTGCCACGATACGTCTGACCTCTGCGTCTTGATCTTTCAGCATCAAATTCAATGCAAAGGGGGGCAAGCGCCTAGCCACTTCTTTGCGTACTTCACGATCATCATCGTTGGTCATGCCTCGCAACTGCCCTTGCGGCAGCCGTTTGGCGACTTGCAAACGCACTAAATAATCGTCGTCATCCAGCAAGTGATGAAGTTGTTCGGGGGCAATCCTTTCCGCCACAGTCATACGGACTTCACGATCTGAGTCCGTAAGGTAACCGACTAACTCCTCGATGGGTAATCGACTCGCTACCACGCGTCTTACTACTTCATCAGGGTCGCGCGGCATCTGGCGTACGATTTCCAACGGGGCATAACGTACAGCAATGGCACGTCGTTCCCAGAAGCCATCCGATAAGCAATTTTGAGCAAATTGCGGGTTGCGTCGTAAAAAACGATCTATCTGCCGACCACTTTGGGCCATCAAACAAATATCGCCCGCCTCGCATTTTCCCGCTGCAAGCAAGTCACGATGTGGGCAGGTCGCGCAACCAACGAACACCGAAAGTGGAGATGTAGGGGAGGGCAGGTTCGGCATTTAACTTTCTCAATTCTCAGCTTGAATGTCTGTAGTAAAAGCAACCAACGTGCCACATTGCTATCCTGCACATAATGCCAATAAAGACGGAGGATGTATCACAATAGGGAATGGACACAATGTTAGAATTGTCATGATTGCGACAATAGAACAGGTATTAAACCAACGAATGGCGCAATACTTTCATATTGGAAGGCGCAAAGCCAAGTTTATGGTAGAAGTCTAATGCTGCTTGATTATCCTTGTCTGCTAACAACGTCACACGGGACATGCCTTGTTGATGTGCCCAATCGAGTACATGCTCGACGAGTCGTCGTCCTAGTCCGTTACCTCGATATTCGCGGCCTACAATTACATCTTCTAGTAGCAATACGCGCGCCCCTTCTGCCGTGCTGAGGGTGATAAGTGCATTTGCCATACCTGCAACTTTGCCGTGTACTCGTAATACAAATAGCTTACCCATGGTGGGGTAATTTAGAATAAGGCGCAGTCCGCGTAATTGCTGCTCGCGATCAGGCTTAAAGTCACTTTCCAAGAGAAATAGCTCGGTAAGTAAATCAGCAAGATGTGGTAAATCATCGACGGTGGCTAAATTGATATTGACCATGTTACAGAGTCCTTAATCGTTGTACACGATATTTTAATAGAAAAAAGGGGATGAACGACTAACGCTCACCCCTTGTATCTACATGCTTCCACTGAGTTTAAAGCGACTTACCTGCCATATCAAATGTCAATAAAGTCACTTCCCCATCAATATCGGTAATTTCTGCTGATTTCAACTGTCCGTTGTCATGATACTGATAACGATGCACGAGTTCAATCTCACCATAAGCGAGCTTGTCGAATCCTGTGATGCGATTCTGCTCATCGAAGTAGCCACGTAAGTAGGTGTTGCGATTTTCGACCTCATGGGGTTCCAGCTCATTGACCAGTTTGAATGGTAACTTAACCCCTGTGTAGGTGATGAAACATCGGTTTTCTCCCTGATTTTTTTGATGACCTACCATTTTGATTAAGCACGCAATAAGGCTTTAATAAGGCGTTCAGACAGTTGGTCTGCCGTAAATTGTGGCTCATTGGGTGGATACATGTCATCCTCAATAAAGTGAAACCCATTGTCGCTGGCGAGTGTGAGTAATTCACGTACTTTTTGACAGGCAAGGAGTTTTGCTTTCAATTCAGCATCTGTTCTCGCTTTATCGGAAAAATTCTTGATGTCTTTAATGGCCATAGTGTTCTCTGCTATCTCTTAAAATGATAAAAATATTGGGAAGAGTATCTTCCCAATGCACAGGGTTGAATTGTCATATTATCAACCGTATGCTTTTCTAAGCAAATTTCGTGCCTAGCTTGTTTGTATAATTCATCGTGACACTATGAAAGTCGAGATAATAGTGGGATTCCCTTGCGTGTATAATGCTATACGCTTTGACTTCGCCATTCATCTCTTTATAATCCAGCACTATTGTTTTGAGTGCTAGGTTATATAGATATTTAATGGACTGATCTTGGGATTACATGCCATCCCTAGTTGTTCCACATTACGGTACCCTATTATGGATGTTAGATTACTAAAGTTATTGGATAACCGAGAAGAGAAGTACCCTCACGCCTTGGAAAAGCAGTATCGTCGGGTGATGAATAATATTGTACGAATGTGGGATAGCCCTGATATTCAGCATTATTTCACTGATTTACTGGTCAGTAGTCGATCAAATCGCAAAGGATTTCCGCCTGAAGTGGCGGTTGAGATTGCCTATTTAAGCATGATCAATATCCGCAAAACACATACTTTAGACCCTTGGGCGAGTGTACCCAAAGCGGTTAAGGTGCATGGCGAGTCTCAAGGCGAACTCTACGCGCCGCCTGCTTTTTTTAAGGCTTGTGAAAAAGGTCAGCGAGATGTCATGGTGATGTATTTCAGTGTCGGGGTAGGGGTAAATGCACGTGACGAGAGATTGTGGACTCCGCTGATTATTTGCGCCTCTCACGGCAATGATAAACTTGCTGCGTTGCTCCTTAAAATTGGCGCAAATGTTCATCACGAAGATAGCATGGGCTTTACAGCACTGCATTGGGCTGCGTATAACGGATATGTCAAAGTCGCTCAGCTTCTCTTAGAAAAGGGTGCCAAAATAAATGCGCGTAGCCACAAAGGCTTCACCCCGCTACAACAAGCGGCTGGGCGTGGAAATTTGGAGGTGATTGCGTTGTTGCTTGAAAAGCGAGCGGATGTCAACGCGGTCGCTGAAGATGGCTCAACTGCTTTGCATAGAGCCACGAGTAACAATCATCCTGCTGTCGTGCAGTTCTTGTTGGATAAGGGGGCTGATCCTGAGGCAACTTTGAATACAGGAGAAAAACCACTTGATCTTGCATTGAAAAGTAATCGAACAACGTTGATTGCTTTGTTGCAACCGCGCTGATTTTGACTTTCATTAGCAGAATACGGCGTTTTTCATTGAGAGAGAAATGCTTTGGTTTCCGCTAAAAATTTTTTGTTGAGAGTCATTGCCAAGCTAAACCAGCTGCTTGGTACCAAGATCGTCGTATCGATGTTTGGTTTAGTCATGCTCAGTGTCGTTCTCGGATTAGGCGCGTTCTTGTTCTTCAATTCTGCCGCACCCACGAGCTTAACCATGTTGGGCGGAGAAGTGGGTAGTGCGTATCGCAAGAATGCTGAAAAATACCAAAAGATACTCGGAAAACAGGGAATTAAGGTCAACATCGTCTATTCTGATGGCTCAAGTGACAACTTGGCTAAGCTGATTGATCCTAAAGTAGATGTGGATGTTGGTTTTGTCCAAGGTGGTGATTTGACGGGTGTCAATATTAGCAACCTCGTGTCGTTGGGCAGTGTTTCCTATCAGCCATTGATGATTTTCTATCGCGGCGACATTAAAGCACTCTTGTCTGATTTTGAAGGCATGCGGTTGGATATTGGCGAAGCAGGAAGTGGGACGTATAGCTTGTCCTTAGCATTGCTGAAAGCCAATGGAATCGAAGTGGGCGGCAAGACCAAATTTGTCCATGCACCTGCCGCCGATCTCATCAATAGCTTGCTGGATGATCGTGTCGATGCCCTGTTTTTGATGGGGGATTCAGTCTCAAGTGACGTCATGCGCACACTCATGCATACACCTGATATTCGGCTATTTAGCTTCATCCAAGCTGACGCTTATACCCGTAGAATCAAATACCTAAATAAGTTAACCCTGCCACAAGGATCACTGGATTTTGGCAAAAATCTCCCCGACGAAGATACTTATTTGGTTGCGCCGACGGTAGAACTCATTGCCCGAAAAAATTTGCATCCCGCATTAAGCGATTTATTACTGGAAGCCGCGAAAGAGGTGCATGGCGGTGCGGGACTATTTAGAAAACGGGGAGAATTTCCTGCCGCATTACAGCATGAAATACCCTTGAGTGAACAAGCCTTGAATTATTATCAATCTGGCAAAAGTTTTTTATACGACACTTTCCCTTTTTGGCTAGCAAGCCTGATGAATCGTATCATCGCGGTGTTGGTACCCATCGTCTTATTATTGATTCCAGGGATGAGAATCGCACCTGTTTTATATCGCTGGCGTATTCAATCCCGCATTTATCCGTGGTACAGCACCTTACTGGAGCTGGAGCGAGAAGCATTCAGCGTCCCCTTGGATGAAAAACGTCGTGACGAACTGCTGCATCGCTTGAATCATATTGAACATGCCGTCAATAAAATCAAAATCCCTGCTGCTTTTGGTGATTTATTTTACGGACTACGTGGCCATATTGTTTTTGTCCGAGATCGGTTGCGAAGCAGCGTTGAATCAACTGGGCACTCCTGAAAGCCCCCCCTGCATAAGAGCCTTGTGGTCTTGAATGGGTGTGCCTTTTAGCAAAAAAACTGCATGTTTATCACTACGTTAGATGCGTTCGAGAAACATGCCGAATGAAATTTCACAAGCCCACCCTCGTGCCTTCACGCTGATGAAGCTAATTGCCAAATAGGCAATGTAATATCATCGCAGCGGCTTTCCTTTAAAATACATGGAGGCTATGCTCTATTCTTGCGGGTTCCCTTGATGCTGATTTTTCGTCTAACTAAGTCCAATTTACGCTTGCAGGGGTAATCCCCAGTGTGCAGCATATTGAATTTGTCGTAAATATAGCCCATCTGGCATAAAGGTCGGTGCGGCAAAAGTGCGGTTTCGACTTTCTAATACGGTAATCATCCAATCGGGTGAATGTTTACCCTTACCGACATAGACCAAGCAGCCGATGAGGTTGCGGACTTGGTGGTGAAGGAAAGCGTTGGCGTGTAAATCAAACACCAGTAAATCGCTCTGTTGGGAAATATCTAATTGATACAGGGTTTTGATTGGTGACTTGGCTTGACACTCAGCAGCACGGAACGCGCTGAAATCATGTTCACCGATTAAGTGGGCGGCAGCGGCGCGCATGGCGGTGAGGTCGAGTGGGGTGTGAAACCAGCCGACTTTACCTGTTTGCAGGGCAGGGCGGGTAGGGCGGTTGAGTAGCAGATAGCGATAACAACGTCCGTGGGCGGAAAAGCGGGCGTGAAATTCATCGGGAACGGGATGCGCCCAACGCACGGCGATGTCTTTGGGCAGCAAGGCATTGACCCCACGCACCCATGCCGACAGCGGGCGCGTGGCGGTGGTGTCAAAATGAATCACTTGCTCTAGCGCGTGTACCCCTGTGTCGGTGCGCCCTGCGGCGATGATGCTAATTGATTCGCCCGCAATTTGACCGATTGCCCGTTGCAGGGTGTCTTGCACGGTGTTGCCATTGGGCTGACTTTGCCAGCCGCAATAATTGCCACCGTCGTATTCCACCCCCAGTGCGATTCTCATTGGAGGGCCAGCCAGAGTAATAAGCTGGCTAAGGTCAACAACAACCCGTCTGCGTAGGTGTAGCGATAGACGGGTAGGGTGAGTGTTTGGGTGTCAACTTCGTCGTTGTGTTCGGACAAGCCGCTTAAAATATCTTGCCAGCGTTGTGCGCCGCGCAGCATGGCGAGTTCGGCGTAGTGCAAGGTCAATGCCAGTCGCACGGCGAAGCGTTCACGCGACAGTCCTAACCAAGCCAGTGGCAGGAGCAAGGTGTAGAGACCTGCCATCCAGTGTTGACGGTGTAATTTATCCAACAAAATAGCCAAGCCTGCTAGGGCGACTAATATGCGTGCCAACTGCAATACGCCGTCATGAATGCCTTCTTGAGTGGGACTAAATTGCGCTAGTGCAGTAAAAATAGCGTGACCAGGTGTGCTGTAGCCATAAATCAGCAGCAAGGAAAGCATCAGCCAGCGGGTACGACGTATCAATTGCAGCAGTTTTCGGCTAGACAGGCTTAATGCGGCTAAAACGACCAGTAGGGTGACCAATAGCAAGCTGGACAGGGAAAGGTGTTGCACTGTCACAACCAGTAAGCACCAGGCGAGAATTTGTGCGGCGGGGTGGAAAGTCAACATGGACGGCAAAACGTAGAATGAAATAAAAAACGGCAGCGTGGGCTGCCGTTTAAGTGGGTATTAGCTGAGGTTGTTTAACATGGCTTTCGCAGTGCTAATTTGTTCTGTATTACCCTCACGTAGCACTTCTTCAAGGAACTCACGCGCCGCAGCGGCATCATCCATTTCGATATAAACTTTAGCTAAGTCGAGTTTATTCGCCACTTCTTGGAAGGAAGTGCTTTCAGTGATGCTAGGGGTACTGGTTGTACTGCTCCCCATATCCAAGTTAATACCTCCAAAATCGAGGTTGACCGTTGGTGCAATAGATGTGGCAGGTATGGCAGGTGTGGAGTCAGGCAAGTCGAAATTAATGGTGACAGGCGGTTTGGTTGGGGTGAGCGGTGCGACGACCGATGCAGCAGGTGTCGCATCTGGCATTGCAAAATCTATGGTGAAGGGGAGAGATGTGGGCTCTGCTGCTTTCGGCACTGGCGCACTAGGGGTTGCGGGTGCTAAATCTGGCATAGCGAAGTCCATTGTAAATGGCATATCCGATTTTGCTGCGGCTGGAGCTGGAGTGATAGGTGCTGTTGTCGTTGGCGACTTCATGCCAGAGAGCGTGAAATCCATTGGAAATGCCATCGGTTCATCCATGGAACTAACCGCATCTGTAGGTTGCACAGTTGACGCGCTGGCCAATGCTGGATGTGCGGAGGTCACGTCAAACATCATGTCATCCATGCTAGGTAGCTCACCATTTGAGGTGGTGGTTCCCGTCGCTGAAATCGTTGGGTGTTTCGCGGTGATGTCGTAAATCATATCACCAAGATTTGCCAATTCGCCTGTTAAAATCGGATGTTCCGCTGTGCCAACATGTAGATCTATGCCTGCAGGTGTTGTGAACGCAACTGTTTTGGTTGATTCAAAGTCCATCATTCCTTTGAGGTCGGGTAACGACTGCCCAGCCTCTTCAAGTTTTGAAATATGGGTTTTATTGGTTGAAATACCTAAATCAAAATCTAACGAATGTGCGACCTCTGGCGGTGTGGGGAGTGGTGCAACAACGGAAGATGCCTTACCATCTGAATACAGCGTGTTGCTAGGGTCAATTTTTCGTCCTAAGGCAGCAGCTTGAGACCAGAGGATCTCATCATCAGCTTCTTTAACCTGTTTGGCAATTGCGGTAAAAGCATTAACATCTTTACGCTGAGCATAAATTCCCAAAAGTTCTAAATGCAATTGGTAATTGTGTGGCGACTTTTTCAATGCGTCTTTTAGAATGTCTTCTGCTTGTGCATCCCGACCAAAACTTAAGAATAAGCGCGCTTCTTCAATAGGGTCTTCTTCTACTTCTTCGTGAACGATGGGTTGGTAACTGGCTGCATTTTGTGTTTGGTAGAAGCGTGCCGTTGCTTCACCAATATTTTCAACAGAATTGTCCTCGACTCCATCTTCTATTTCCTCTTCTTCATGAGTAGGTTGATCAAATGCAGTCGCAAGTGCAGGTGGTTCAACGTTTCTTTCAATACCTTGTTTTTTTCGACGAATGAGTACGAAAATCAGCCCACCTATGACTAATAAAATCGCTCCGCCAGCTGCAAGATATAAAGGCTCTTCCATAGCAGTGGCCAGCGTTGCCAAAGCATCATCGGCAAAAGAAGTCTCAGGTTGTTTCCCTTGTTTGATAATAACGGGTCCGTGGCGAGTAGCATTAGCCGCAGCAGTTGGTTTAGATGCAGTGGCAATTTCAGTAACCAGCGACACTGGATTCATAACAACCGCAGAAATGACCGCACTTGAGGCGACAGCACCACTCATGGCACCCGCTACAGCACTGGCCGCACTCGCCACTTCACTGGTGGCGGAGATGCTACTGTGCGCTAACAAGCCAGCTTGGGTTTTTAATTCGAGAAGATGTTGTGCATCCTGGGCATTTTTAGCAGCTAAAGCGGTACGAGCCTGTTCATCTTGGGCTGCCTTGTTTTTCGCGATGGCATCTTCTTGTGCAGCATTTTGCTTATCTTGAGCTGTTGTCGTTTTGTCAGTTGGGGTATTGCCACTGGATAATTTTAATACTTCCTTTGCGGTATCGTTGGTAACGGGTGTTTTGTCCGTCACGTTGGCATTCAGCTTGCCAGTACTTGATTGTTGAGCATGGTCAGATTGGCTGCTGACGGTGGCATTACTTGCAAGTTGTTGGCGATAAGCATTCCAATCTCTGGCTTGAGCATGGATTACTTTGTGTGCGTCAGTTGCTGATACGCCGTCCACTTCTTGTGGGCTAGGCAAACGTAAAATCGTACCTGTCTTCACGCGATTCATGTTTTTACCCACAAATTTTTGGGCATTAGCACGATAGAGTGCCACCATCATGCGATCTAAGCTGACTTCAGCAGGTTTGTTCTGTTCAGCGATTTTGCTCAGGGTGTCGCCGCGTTGTATTTTGATTGTTCCCGCATTGGTTTTAACGGGTGCTTCTACTTGTTGAATCGGTGTCTCCGCTGTGTTTAGGGGATGACTTTCCACCGTAGCAGGCGCGATAGGAGTGGCTTGTACGCTTGAAGTTGCTTGTGCTTCAGGCGCAATGGGTTGAACGGCAGGGAGTGGGGTGGGTTCTGGGGTGTAACCAGCAGGATCAATTAAAAAGGTGTAATCGCGAGTTAGCTTGCCAGATGCCCAGCTAAGCTCTATCAGTAAGCTGACGAAGGGAACGTTAATGGACTGGCTACTACTAACCGTGATATGACGGGTACTCTCGTCGATCTCAAATTTAAAAGTGATACCCAGTGGGTATTCTAAGCCCGCGCTTCTGTAGGCTTCTGCCGAGGCAAGATGAGCGGCCAAACCAGATTTCTCAGTATCCGTGACTGAATCCAGCGGAATGCTGGCCTTAAGGGGTTGCCCTAAAGTGGAGGAAACGTTAATGCCGCCCATACTTACAGCGGAGATTTGCGATGACCAAGTTAATACGGCCACACCCAACAGTTTCATCAGTGATTTTTGCACGACAGCTCCTTCACCTTCATAACTAATTATCGAAGATTAAAATAACAACACAGAATTATCTGCAAAACAGACAATCATTACATGAGGCCAGATTTCAGCAGCCCCATTTTACATATACTTACCAAATTACAGGTACTTGTCGATCAATATCTCAGCAATTTGAACGCTATTCAATGCAGCACCTTTGCGTACATTATCGCTGACCACCCATAAATTCAAGCCCATGGGGTGAGAAATATCTTCGCGTATCCGCCCAACGTAAGTGGCATCATTGCCTGCTGCATCAATTGCGGTGGGGTAACCACCTGGTTCACGCTCATCCATCACGATCACGCCAGGTGCTTTTTCCAGTAAAGCACGTGCCTCATCAGCCGTAATCTTTTTCAGTGTTTCAATATGAATCGCTTCAGAGTGTCCATAAAATACAGGCACACGCACCGCAGTTGGATTCACCTGAATACGATCATCTTCCATAATCTTTTGGGTTTCCCACACCATTTTCATTTCTTCTTTGGTGTAGCCATTTTCCATAAAGACATCAATTTGTGGAATCACATTAAACGCAATGCGTTTTGGATAAACTTCCACTTCAGGTTCTTGTGAATTAAACAGGGCGCGAGTTTGATTTGCTAATTCGTCAATAGCTTCTTTCCCTGTACCAGATACTGCTTGATACGTTGCCACATTAATGCGTGAAATGCCGACTGCATCACGAATGGGCTTTAACGCCACTAGCATCTGGATCGTAGAACAGTTAGGGTTTGCGATGATACCGCGATTTTTGTATTGTGCAATGGCATGTGGGTTGACTTCAGGCACAACCAGCGGAATATCGCGGTCATAACGGAAATGTGCGGTGTTATCAATCACCACGCAACCCGCAGCGGCGGCGATAGGTGCGTATTTTTCGGACACGCTACCACCTGCAGAAAACAAGCCAATTTGCGCTTTGGCAAAATCAAATTGATCCACATCAATGACAGTCAATTCTTCACCGTTAAAGGTCACCTTTGAACCTGCGGAACGGCTAGAAGCCAAAGGATACAAATTACGCACTGGAAACTTACGTTGTTCCAAAATAGCCAGCATCGCTTCGCCAACAGCACCTGTTGCGCCCAAAATACACACATCGTATTGCTTAGTCATCACTACATCTCCAAATAAAATTCTGTAACTCCGCTCGCCCTCTTGTGGGGAGAGCGTAGCGAGGGGAGCAAAGCTGGCTGGGTGAGAGGGCGGTTGTACCCTTCTCCCTTCCCCTTATCGCTCCTCGTTTTATCTCTTCTAGGCTTAAAGCGCCGCCACTACCGCGTCGCCCATTTCAGCCGTGCCGATCTTCGCCATACCTGCTTCGGCGATGTCACCTGTGCGATAACCTTGCTGCAAGGTCTTGCGCACAGCATTTTCGATACGTTGCGCTATGTCTTCACGCGCAAAAGTGTAGCGCATCATCATAGCGACCGACAAAATTGTCGCCAATGGATTGGCGATATTCTTGCCTGCAATATCAGGGGCAGAGCCGTGGCAAGGTTCGTACAGACCTTTGTTATTCGCATCTAGCGATGCGGAAGGCAACATACCAATCGAACCCGTCAACATGGATGCTTCGTCCGACAAAATGTCGCCGAAAATATTGCCTGTCAAAATCACGTCAAACTGCTTCGGTGCACGCACCAATTGCATCGCGGCGTTATCCACATACATGTGGGATAGCTCAACTTCAGGATATTCCTTGCCGACTTCAGTGACAATTTCGCGCCAGAACATGCTGGTGTCCAACACGTTGGCTTTATCTACCGAACACAATTTTTTGCTGCGCTTCATTGCGCTTTGGAAACCGACATGCGCCACACGACGGATTTCAGATTCGCTGTAGTGCATGGTGTCGAAACCTTGACGTTCACCGTTTTCTAACGTGCGAATGCCGCGAGGTTGACCAAAATAAATATCGCCCGTCAATTCGCGCAAAATTAAAATATCCAAGCCCGACACCAATTCAGGTTTCAAGCTCGACGCGCTCACCAATTCAGGATAAACCATGGCGGGACGCAAATTGGCAAATAGATTCAATACTTTGCGGATACGCAACAAGCCTTGTTCAGGACGTTGTGGGCGAGGTAAGTTGTCGTATTGATAACCTCCGACCGCACCCAATAATACCGCATCGGATTCCTGCGCCAGCTTCAAGGTCGCCTCAGGCAGTGGGTCGCCCGCCGCATCATAGCCCGCGCCGCCAATGTGCGCGTACTCCATTTCAATCTGCAAGCCCTCGCTACGTAAAGCTTCCATGACTTTAACGGCTTGCGCCACGATTTCTGGACCAATCCCGTCCCCTGGTAAAACTGCGATTTTCATTTCATTTTTCCTGAGTAATGCGTTAACACAAACTGTTTGATCGTATCAAACACGTTTAAAAGATAAGGCGTGCTTTGCAACAAATCCTCGAAATGTTGCGACTTAATCGCCTCTGACTCCGAATAATCATGCGTGGTGGCATTACGCAAATGACGCACTTTTTGCCACGCATCCATGTTATCTAAAATCTCAATTTGCTCCATGTAATTCAGCACATAGCTGAACATACGCGTATCTTCGTTTTCGACGTTGGCAATCAAGCGCATTGCAGACGCAAGATGATCCTGCATTTCAGCAAATCTCGCTTTAAAGGCGGTTAATGACGTGAGATGCGCATCTGAGATTGCATCAAAAGGGGCGTTGACATTCCACCACGTCTGCACCTCTGCTTGTGAATACACCAGATGACGGCGCATTTTTTCCAAGTGGCGAATTTTCTCATGCAGTGAGACTAATAGGTCATCATTCATAACCGCACCCCTGTTTTTTGCGCAATCCGATAAACTGCCAAATCGCGTCCCGTTTCATGCACGACTAAATCAACAGGGTAAAGCAGTCTATCTTCAAGCCGACCTAAGCAATTGACACGCTTATGGAAAAGATCATCCTGATGCTGAGGCACGACATACAAATCCACATTCCCGCCGCGTTTTTTATCATCCACTCGCGAGCCGAACAGCCAAATCTCCGCGTCCTCGCCAAAGTTCGCGGCGATGATGGTTTTAATTTGCTGTTGCTCTTCGAGGGTTAAACGCATGGTTTATGCAACCAACCAAGGTTGTGCAGCATGACGCTTGGCTTCAAACGCTTGAATTTCTGCCACATGTTGCAGCGTCAAACCGATATCGTCTAGGCCGTTGAGCAAGCAATGTTTGCGGAAGGCATCGACTTCAAATGCGTAAACCGTGCCATCAGGCAGGGCAATGCGTTGATTTTCCAAATCTACGGTCAGTTTGAAATCGTCTTGCGCAGCAATGGATTTAAACAAAGTATCGACTTTTTCCGCGTCCAATCGTATCGGCAGCAGCCCGTTCTTAAAACAATTGTTGAAGAAAATATCGGCAAAGCTCGGCGCGATGATGACGCGAAAACCGTAGTCTTCTAATGCCCACGGCGCGTGTTCACGCGACGAGCCGCAGCCGAAGTTTTCACGTGCCAACAAAATTTGTGCGCCTTGGAAACGTGGTTGGTTCAGCACAAAATCCATATTCAACGGACGTTGGCTGTTGTCCATACCAGGTTCGCCGTGATCCAGATAACGCCATTCGTCAAAGGCATTTGGCCCAAAACCCGCACGGTTGATGGATTTCAAAAATTGTTTCGGAATAATTGCGTCGGTATCGACGTTGGCGCGATCCAAGGGCATCACCACACTATTCAACTGGGTAAATTTACGCATTATTTGGCAGCCTTTTCTAATTTTTGACCGCCACGTTGGATGTCTTTGCCCAAGCCTTCAACAGTGTTGCAACCTGCTAACACGGCTAAAGCGAGCAGCACGAAAGTGATTTTTTCCATGTTCATTCCTTTTACAACTTGCTGATGTCAACAAAATGACCTGCAATCGCGGCGGCGGCTGCCATTGCTGGGCTGACCAGATGCGTGCGGCCACCTTGACCTTGGCGACCTTCAAAATTGCGGTTAGAAGTCGAAGCGCAGCGTTCGCCAGGATTGAGGCGATCATCGTTCATCGCCAAACACATCGAGCAACCTGCGTCGCGCCATTCAAAACCCGCCGCGATAAAAATTTTGTCCAGTCCTTCGGCTTCGGCTTGCGCTTTGACCAAACCTGACCCTGGTACGACCAACGCTAATTTGACATTGCTCGCCACCGTTTTGCCTTGTGCTACGACTGCTGCTGCGCGCAAATCTTCGATGCGGGAATTGGTGCAAGAACCGATAAACACTTTGTCGATTTGAATCTCGGTGATGGGTGTATTGGCTTCCAAACCCATATAGCGCAAAGCACGTTCCGCACCTTCGCGTTTCACAGGGTCAGTCATGTCGGCTGGATTCGGCACACAGCCGTCTACGGCAACCACCATTTCTGGCGATGTTCCCCATGTTACTTGGGGTTTGATTTCGGCCGCATCTAATTCCACCACTGCTTCAAACACCGCGCCCGCATCGCTGTGTAGGGTATGCCAATACGCTACTGCTTGATCCCATACGTCAGCTTTCGGCGCGTAAGGAAGGCCCTTTAAATAATTGACGGTATTGTCATCCACAGCCACTAAGCCCGCACGCGCGCCGCCTTCAATCGCCATATTGCACAAGGTCATGCGACCTTCCATCGATAAGCCGCGAATCGCGCTGCCTGCAAATTCAATCGCAAAGCCTGTGCCACCTGCAGTGCCGATTTTGCCGATAATGGCGAGAGCCACATCTTTTGCGGTCACGCCTTTGCCCAACGTACCTTTGACTTTGACCAACATCGCTTTAGATTTTTTTGCCACCAAGCATTGTGTCGCCATGACGTGTTCGACTTCGGACGTACCGATACCATGCGCCAATGCGGCAAATGCACCGTGTGTGCTGGTATGGGAATCACCACATACCACGGTCATGCCAGGGAGTGTCGCACCTTGTTCAGGTCCAACTACATGCACGATGCCTTGACGCACATCGGACATTTTGAATTCGTTCACGCCAAAATCGGCGCAATTTTTATCCAGTGTTTCGACTTGCAAGCGGGCAATCGGGTCAGCAATCCCTTGTTCGCGCCCAGTGGTGGGGACGTTATGATCTGCCACCGCCATAATCGAAGCCACGCGCCATAATTTGCGCCCCGCTAGCTTTAGCCCCTCAAAAGCTTGTGGGCTCGTCACTTCATGGACTAAATGACGATCAATGTAAATCAATGCCGTGCCGTCGGCATCTTGCCGTACCACATGAGCATTCCAAAGTTTGTCGTAAAGAGTTTGCGCGTTCATAAATAGTGTGCATTTTTAAGAGCGCGGGATTATGCCATAAGCCACTGCACTTGGCAGCTTATGCGTGCAGCTATTGTGTGCAATGCCCTACAATTTTATGAAGGGGGACTTTTGTGGTCTCTTTGTGATTTTTAGCACATACAAACATATATATTTAAACTATCTTTCTTTTCCTCGTTATATCTTCTTAAGGAAATGAATTATGAAAGCAAATAAATTGGCATTGGCAGCTTTAGTACTTTGGGTGCTTACGGTCGCAATTTTTGCGTGGTTTTTTGTACGTGGCAATACCACAACAGGTACAGATGGGAGAACAGCCATCGTATTGCAAGCTGCTGAGCGTGATTTAGTGCTTTCTGAAATGCGCGGACTGCTTTCCGCCACTCAGTCCGTACTAGAGGGTGTTAATAAAGCCGATATGCAGCAAGTAGCCAAAGCGGCACGCGCCGCAGGTATGGCGGGTGCCGCCGATGTCAATCCCGCGTTGATGGCGAAATTGCCCTTGGATTTCAAGTCGTTAGGGATGAGTGTGCATCACGCGATGGATGACATCGCCATCGCGGCAGAAACGGGTAAACCCGCCCCCGAAATCTTGAAAATGGCATCTGACACCTTAACAAAATGTGTCGCATGTCATTCGGCATGGCAGCTTAAAGCGAGCAACTAAGGCGGAAGAAGTAGGCAATACGGTTACTTGAAAAAGGCGCAACGGATGTTGCGCCTTGGCTATCGTGGCTCTAATAAGAACGTACTTAGAAGTGGTAACCCACCACAAAACTCACACTGTCCGCCGAACGGCGCATAGTCAGCGGGCTGTTTTGCGCGCTACCTGACAGTTGTTTCAGCGAAATGCCCGCGTTGCTAAACCATGTTTTGGAATAGTTATGCGTCCAGTTCACTTTGACCGTGTAATCTTTCAGGCCAGAACTCGCATTAAATGCCGTCAACACGCCGCCCGACGCTGCTGCTTGTGCGGCCGTTACCCCAAAATAAGTTTGCATATATTTGATATTTGCCCAGTTCACATCCACGCCAGCGCGTAGCTGATCGACTGCGGACAAACGGGTTTCATAACCCACCCCCAGCTCTAAACGCGTGCCATGTGAGCTGGCGGCGAGGCCAGAATTGACATACCAAGGCGAGAAGCGCGCATTCAAAAAGCCACCCAATTCGCCCGTTGTACCAATATCACCCATGCCGTTCAAATGTGCATCCGCATTTTGGCGACGATAGGGTGCTAAGGTCAGACGTAAGCCATATTGCAAGTTTTTGTCATCGGAAAAGTCATAGCCGATGCCGCGTGTTGTACCCGCGAAAAAATGACCATTTTGGACGTTAATCAAGGGGATGAAGCGCAAGCGATTAGTCGCAGAACCCTCATAGCGTGGGGTTGATGCGATACCGCCACCTAGCACGACATTCCAGTCAGACTGTTCGCCTGTGGCATTATCTTCTGCAAAGGCGACCTGACATAACAAAGTGGAGGCGATGAGTAAGGCCAGTTTTTTCATGATTAACTTTCTAAGAAATATGAATTGTCGCCACAAGAGGGCGAGCGCGCTTCGATTGTAGTTGAGAAACTAAGTTCAGTTTTAACGTGGTGCGTGTGCCTAAAGCTTGCCGTCAGTGTTGCAAGCCGATATCAAATACATGGCGACTTAAGTGTCTATATGGACTGCATATCTTGTCAGTTTTCAATCACCAAAATTGGCAAGCGGTATCTGTATCACGAATGTCATCATAAAAACAATCATTTAAGCAAGCGAGGAAGACCGCTGTATTGGTGAGTGGCACTTGTACAATTCATCATTCCGATCATCATTCCGACGAAATTCGGAATCCAGTGCTAGGATTTCGGGCATTGAAATGGCAAATTTCTCCTTGTCAAATTGCACTTCAAAGCCGATCAAATGGTAGCATTAAACGGAATTTGCACGAAAAACCAATTGGGATTGCCCATCATAAACTTATGGATCAATGAAAATGACTGAAACATTTAAACGCGTAAAGGCAAGTCTTGTTGCCCTTTTGCAAGATCAAGATCACAAAGTCATTGCATTGACTGGTAAATGGGGGACAGGCAAGACCTATCTTTGGGAAATCGTGGAGAAAGAGCTTTTTGCGCAGAAAAAGGCAAGTGAACAGCCCATCTACGTTTCACTGTTTGGAGTCAGGACGATTGGCGATTTTAAACTTCGTATCCTGCAAAATGCCTATTTGAGAGATGCTGCTACGGCTCAAAAACTCCTGAAAACAGGTGGTAATTTTATTGCAGGAATGGCAAATAAATTCTTTGGCGTATCTGCCGAAAATTCTGCTTTGATATGGTTACCACAGCTTACTAAGGGGCGGTTAATCGTTATTGACGATCTTGAACGAAAGCACAAATCGCTTGATATTGATGAGGTTCTTGGTTTTTTGGACGAGTATTCAGAGACTCACAAAACGCGATTCCTTATCTTGCTAAATACCGATAAGTTGCAGGAAAACAAGGCAATATGGGAAACTTTACACGAAAAAGTTATTGATGCAGAAGTTGTGCTTGATCCTAGTGCGGGGGAGTCTTTTGACATTGCGGCAGAGGGAAACAGTAGTCCATACTTGGCGGAGGCGCGCAAAGCAGTTGAGATTTTGGGTATCCGTAACATTCGTGTTATCAAACGCATTTTGAGAGCAATGAAACGCATTGCTGATGCAACAGTAGATTTTCCCAGTGTTTCGACCTCTCGTTGGGTAGCTAGCACTACATTGCTAACCGCATGTCACTATCGTGCAGTTGAAAACCCGCCACCATTTGAATATTTAAAATCATTCAACCAACTCTGGCATTTGCTTGGGGATAGAACAATTAAGCGCGCAGATAATGAGCTAGAGTGGGACTTATTTCTCAAGAAATTGGGCATAAGTAGTGCAGGTGCCTACGAAGAAATCATGCAGTCATTCTTGCAAACGGGACTGCTTGACACGGAAAAACTGAAAATTTTATTTGGGGAATATCAGCGAGAAGAAGTTAATGGAGAGTTGTTTACAAAAACAAGGGCATTTTCCGAAAATGTATTATGGAATGCGCACCTCAGCAATAGTGTTCTTATAAAAAATGCTAGAGAGTTTTTAGATTCAGCCAATACGCTGAATGCCAGCACTATTAGCAACATTGTCTTTAAAGTTGAAAAATTGGGTGATGCGACTCTCGCTCAGCAATTGCTTGACGCATGGTTGAAGTCTGTTGACACCCGACCAGAATACAAACAAATAGACGTAAGGGATTTCGATAGTCACCAGCTACTTCACCCTAGAGTGATCGCAAAATTGAACGCTAAGCGAGATGAGCAATGCCCACCGTTGACTATCATTGAAACAACAGAGTTGTATTTCCAGAATAACAACGGGAATGAACGCCAAGAAGCTGCATTGCGTAATTCAACCGTACAAAACTACGAAGATGCACTCAAGCAGCTGACTGGAGCTGAGTTTAAGCGTTTTATTATGACGAATCTTAATTGGGAAAATTTCCTGATTGATAACGAAAACATTAAAATCGGAAGAAAAAATTTCATCACCGCTTGTTCCAACATCTATCTTACTGACAAAAATAGTAGGCTTTCACAAATTATCTTCAGAGTTTTTCAAGAACGTGGTTTAGTGGAAAAACTTCAAGCAATAAAAGTCGAGCAAACATTATGAAACCACCCGTCCCCACTAAACCCGAAATTGCCTTATTCGAGCCCTTTGTCGGGCTGACTTTGGCGGAGATTGTTGTACCAACCACCACTGAGGCATTCGCAGCGGCGACGGATGAAATCATGGCGGCGGGCATCGTGGGTTTTGATACGGAATCTAAGCCGACATTCATCACGGGCGAGGTGAGCACGGGGCCGCATTTGGTACAGTTTGCGTTGCCGCACAAGGCGTTTTTGTTTCAAATCCATCACGCAGCGGGCTTGCCATTTTTGGTGGCATTGCTGGAATCGGAAGCGTTGATTAAGGTGGGATTTGGGCTGAAGTCAGATCGTAAACATATTCATGCCAAGCTGGGCGTGGCGTTGAATGGACTGGTGGATTTGAATGCCGTGTTTCGCCGAGACGGTTATCACAAAGACATGGGCGTGCGGGCGGCGGTGGCTCTGGTGTTGGGGCAACGGTTTCCGAAATCGAAAAGCGTTTCGACCTCCAACTGGTCAAGAGAGGAACTAAACCCTGCGCAATTGCTGTACGCCGCGAACGATGCGTATGCGGCGTTAAAAGTGTTGGAAGCGTTGAACAGGAATCCTGTTAAATAAGGTATGTGGTTCTGTGCAAATGCGTGCCCCGTGTCTGGTAAAACACACGAGTGTGAAAATGGACAGCTTTGCTTGACTGATAACTTTACACAAAATCCCGTTGCCACCCTCGATCAACGAGCATTGCAATCGAGTTGATTACTTGCAATAATCCCCAGAAATTTTCAACATGACTATCCCGCAAGCAGGTTTAAGCAATTCTGGGTCGCTTCGCCAACGCCTAACCGCTTCGTATCATCAGAATCCGCCCACCTGCTTCACCCAATGCCACGCTGCAGAACTATCCTAGCCGCAATGTTGAACTGATACGAGAGAGCGTTGAATGCCCAGACTAACCAAAGCAGAAATTAAAGCGCAATTACAAGGAGTCTCTAGGGAGCTTTGTGCGGCTTTTGCGGTACGCTCGGCAATGAGGGTGTTGCCGTTGTTGGCGATACAGAAGAGATCATGGTTACCTTTCCAACAAAGGAAGATCTTTTGGCTATGGGCGGAGCAAGACCAAGCCAAACATTTAAAGGCGGTACTGGGTGCGTACTCTGCCACCGTCGCATTCTCGGTAAGCGGTTTGTATATTTCCGACACAGCCACTTCCGATGCCAATGCCGCCGCTGATGCCGCCTACGCCTATGCTTACGCCGCTGCCGCTGCAGCCGCAGCCTCCTCTGCCACCGACGTTGAAGCCGATGCAGCTGCCCAAGCCGCCTACGCCGCCTACGCCTCTTCCGCTGTCGCCTCCACGGATGTCGCGCTCTTCCAAGAAATTCAACTAGACTTAAGCGCATTAGCATCAAAGGACGCAACAGCGTTATTACAGTCACCATTATGGTCAACCACCGTACCCGAAAGCTGGCAAAAATTGTGGCGTAATTTCCAAGCAGATGCGCTTAGCCTGAATGCGGGTTTTGAGGTTTGGTTGGATTGGTATGAAGATAGGCTGCAAGGCAAGCCTATCGACCTCGCGTTGCTAGAAATGTGGAATGCGGTTCCTAAGGAAATCGAAGCGCAAGGTATTGCCGCCGTCAATGCCTACCTCAAAGGCTTGATGAATAAAACTGCGACCCAACCACTGAACCGTGTAAGGGCGATTTTTATTGGTTATGGTGAAGCGGGCAAAACTTCCTTGATACGCGCTTTACATGATGAACCCGTGGTGGCGGGTAAAGAAATGATGACCTGCGGCATTGATATTCGCGATTGGTCGATTCCTGATTCTGACCTCAAAGCGCATTTTTGGGATTTCGGTGGGCAGGTCATGGCACATGCTACGCATCAATTCTTTTTGCGCGCGTCCTGTTTGTATGTGCTGGTACTCAATGCGCGCAGTGAAATTAATAGCACTGAGCAAGCTGAATACTGGTTGGAGCATATAAAAGGGTTTGGCAAAGATGCCCCTGTGATGATCGTCGGGAATAAGGCGGACTTAGCCTCGATCAGTCTGGATATGGGATACTTGAAAAGCAAATACGTCAATGTGATTGATTTTTATCCCGTTTCTTGTACCCAAGCGCAAGGTAGTTACAAAGCGAAATTTGATAGCTTTAAGCAAGATTTTTGTCAGCAGCTACGCAAGGTTGGAAAAAATCCCATGATGCTGACCCAAGAACAATTTTGGGTATTGACCGATTTACAGACGCAAGCCAGCCGCGATGCGTTTATCAAACACGATGAATTTATTGCGATCTGCACCCAGCGTGGCATTGGCACGGAAGGCGGCTTGAATCGGGATGTTTTTTTAAGCGTGTTGGACCAGTTGGGCGTGGTGGTGCATTTTCCACAATTAGCGTGTTTAGACGAATATGTGCTGAATCCGCGTTGGTTGACGCACGGGGTTTATACCCTGATGTATAAACAGCAAGCCCGATTAAGTTTGCAAGATGCAGTTGCTGCGTTACGTGCGAAGCCGATACAAGATGAATACGGCAATGTACTGGATTACCCCACGGATCGCTGCCGTTTTATTTTGGATGCGATGCAGGAATTTAAGCTGTGCTATCCTTTGCCACAGGATCACAATACTTTGATTATTCCAGAATTATTACCCAGCGATCAACCGAGTAATATTCCCTTTAGCAAATCAGGCGCGTTAGCCTTTGAGTTTGTGTTCCGTGGCTTTTTGCCGCGCCATATTTTGCCTGAGTTGATCGTCAATCGACATGAAGAGATTGTGAACGAGATTGTTTGGCAACGTGGCGTGTTACTCAAACACAATACCTACCTAGCCGAAGCGTTGTTGCAAGTGGATTATCACAACCGCGTATTATTGATTTGGGTGAAGGGATCTGAAGCCAAAGACTACCTCGCAGTGTTAAATGACGAAGTGTTGAAAATTTTGGGTCGGCTGGACTTGGACTACAAAGAATGGGTAACGCTGCCGCAGTCAGCGTGTATAAGCCGCGCACCACTGGGTAATGTTGCAGAAAAAGCCCCGTATCGGCAAATTTTAGCGTTTGCTCGCAAAGGCGAACACAACTATATCGCTGAATCGGGTTCGGAGTATGACTTGGGGCAGATTTTGGGGATCATTTTAACGAATGCCAACGTCATCCAAGTTGCAGGTGATTATGTCGAGGGAAAAACCATGAACAGTCAAAGTGTCACGATAACGGGCAGTACCATAAACGGTTCCGTTGTCGCCGCAAAAACCATACTAGATAGTTTCAATAATCTGCGCACTTCTCAAGCTGATGAGCCTGTTCGCGTACTGTTTGAACAATTGCTTAATGATATTAAATCACTGAATAACAACGTCCCCAACGATCAAGCTAAGCACATTGAGATCATGGCGAGCCGTGCCGACACCTTGATTGCCGAAAGCCATAAGGAAACGCCCGACCTTGCGTGGTATCAACTCAGTATCAAAGGCATTGCCGATGCTGCAACCGCTTTAGGCTCGATCGCTAATCCCGTGATCGAAACGATCAATCTGCTTAAGCCATTGATTGGTTGCTGATTTAGGGAAAAACTTATTTATTCATCATAAATCTGTACATCCTTAGCTAAGTGCCTGATTGTAAATTGTCATGGATAATTCATTAAGCTGTCAGTCGTTAGCTTTTAGTGAGTTGAGTAGCGAAATATGCGCAGCGCATACACAATTGTTTGCAATATATTCATGAGGGTATGCTTGTGTTTGTCTCTGGCGAACTAACGACTAACCGCTAGCGACTAACGACTCAATACTCGACTATTTGTACGTAACACCTTACTTTTCGCATTCATCTCACATCATCGTATGACGATGATGTTTTACACTGAGTCTTTGAAATTAGTGGGATATAAATTTAGGAGGTCACAAATGAACGTTTGGCGGTGCTTGGGGTTTTTGTGCTTATGTTTTCAAAGTGGGGCGTATGCAGTAACGTTTGATAGCTTGGAATTGGCGTTATTTGCGCCTGAACAAGCTACTGAGCTGAAGATCATGAGCCGTAAAGATGTGGATCGTATCCCCCCTCAACTGGGGAGTTTGATCAACTTGGAAAGATTGGACTTATCTTGCTTGGAAAACCTAAGTGCATTACCTTCTGAAATCGGCAAGCTGGAAAAGCTGAGGTCTTTGACCATCAACAATGGGAATGGCTGCATCATGAATGTGAGCATTCCTGAAAACATAGGCCAATTACAAAATCTGGTGGGTTTGGTGTTGTATGGCGCATTGGATGGGCGAAATGCGCTTGATGGTACGGGTCTTTCTAAACCTAGCAAACCGCTTCCCAAAGCCATTTCACGCTTACACGCATTGAGGTCGTTGGAGTTAGGACGGAATGGTCTAAACAGCGTGCCACCTCAAGTTGCTGCGCTGCAAGAATTAAGATATCTCGGCTTGCATTACAACCGCATTACCGAGCTGCCAGCATTTGTGGGTAACTTAAAGCATTTGCAGGTGCTGTCCCTTAGCGGAAATCCCCGTATGAAATTGCCGCTTTCGTTGAACAAGCTGCCTGGTCTCGACATTAATATGGGCAATAATGGGTTCACATTGCGCGAACAAGATGCATTGCGCAAACAGTTTCCTCATCTTTTCTTTTCATTTAGGAATGAATACGAGGATGGTGCAGCCAATGAGGAAGAACACTGTGCTAAGTGAGGAGAAGTTTGTTCGTCCCTATCGCCAAAACTCAGGCTGTTTATCCAAATGCTGCAAACTTTTGCGTAAGGATTTTTGCTTGTGTATCGCCTTTTTATCCAGCTGATGATTCACTGAAGTGATGATAGACTGATGTGTGGACAAGGCGGGATCGGCTGCCAAGTCTGCCAATAAGTGATGGGCGACGACCAAATCGTGGATTTGGCCGAGTATGTCTTGTACTTCAGCGAGTGCGGTCAAATAGGCATGGGTATCGTGCTTGTTATACAAGGTGGCAAAAAACTCGCTGGCATAACGTAGTTTTTTGGCTTGAATGCGCAATGGGTGCGAGCTTGCGCTATCGTGCGGATCCAGATGTGCTGCGGTGTGCTGATAACGTTTCGCCAGTCGCTTTAAATACTGGTTAGCAAAGTGATGAGACGAAGGAGCGTGCTCAGCGGCTTGAAGCCAATATGCACCGTTCATCCAATGCGCTAAACGTAATAGCAAATTCTGTAACGCGCGCGCTTTTCCCCTTCCATTCAATGCGGCGCAACACGCCGCACGCCGATGCATACAATGTATTAACAATACCTGCACATTGGGATGCTCGTTGAGATGCGAGGCCTGTGAGAGTTCTGTGATAAAAACATCCCATTCACGAATTTTTCCCAACACTGCCCCCAAAGTGGCAATTTCTTGGGATAAACTTGATAGAGTATCATCTGGATGCAATGCTTTTGCCATGTGTAATGCCACTCGCAAACGTCGCAAAGCGATGCGCATTTGGTGTAGATATTCGATCTCATCGCCGTGTAGTGCGCCGTGCATATTGCGTTGTAAGTGCAACATACTTGACCAAATTATGGTTTGCAAAACATCAGGCAGGTGATTGCTGGGTACAAAAGCTAATCGCTCCCCTTTGGTGGGCTGTTCAATATGGCCTGACATCAAGTGATAGCCTCGCTCGGCTTTATTGATTAATTCCAACTCAAACGGCACAATTTCCAGTATCGCTATTGCTAACTCAAATAGTTGTTGTGGATTGCCAGATTTTAATTCCAACTCGATTTCACAAATAGCGAAGCTATGTTCGGCCGTTTTAACTTCTCCATGGTCGATACATAGCTCAATTTTCGCGCCGTGCCAGTCCAGTATGCGACTAGAACGATAAAAATCCGTGACAAAAACAGGGGCGAGTGCACTGCGTATATTGGGTGGAAGTTGTTCATCCCACACGGCTGTTTCTAGCCTAGAAAAGTCTAGGGCGGCCGTCGGTACAGGAATTTCCCACTCATGCCGTTGATGCAATCCCGCTTTGACTGAGCCACCGCCTTTTAATGTTTGCAACCACTGCCCATGGCTACGGCGCAGCCGCAATGCCATTTTACGAGCATGGAGTTGCAAGTTCGGCGTGTCGAAATAGATATTGTGCAGTCTGCGATTGATAGGGGCATCCATCTGATGCGTTTTGAACAAGGGATGCCGCCTGAGTGTGTTCAGGTATTCAGGGGAAATACGCAACTTGAGTTCGGTTTCAATGGCCATACACACCTCCCATCGTGAGCTTCACACTATCACCGCCCACTGTCTATAGATACCAACATTCTGTCCACCCTCCACTTTGCAGTGGAGCGGGGTATTGTACGCTTATGTGAGCATGACAAATTCGTAGCTTGTAAGCTTATTTTGGCTAACTAACCGCTAGCGACGAACGACTCAATACTCGATTATTGGTACGCGACACCTTGAATCAGCCCAAAATAAGTCAGCTTACTGCTGTTGGAAGTTTTGCTTCACAAACCCTGTGACCCCGCTTTGATACTCTACCCAACCTATCGCACCTGTGTTGTTGTGTTCGCCGCCTTCAATGAGGAGCAAAGTTTTGGGTTGCGGTGTGGCGGCGTACAGTTGTTTTGCCATTTCAACAGGGATTTTGGGATCCCACGTGCCGTGGATAAAGAGCACGGGCAATTTCAAGTTAGGCACTTTTTGCAACGATTCAAAACGTTGATTGAGCAGCCAGTCTATGGGTAAAAATCCGTAATCCAGTTTACCCATGTCGCTCATGGACGTGAAGGTGCTTTCGGTAATCAGTCCAGCCGCTTCAGGGTGGTGGGTGGCGAGGTTGATGGCAATCCCACCGCCCAACGAATGCCCATAGATAAAAGCTTGCTTAGGGTTAATACCGCGCACCTTGATCAAGTATTGCCAAGCAGCTTCCGCGTCTTCATACACTTGTGCTTCACTGGGCTTTTTCGCCCCCACACTGCGCCCGTAGCCGCGATAATCCACCAGTAACACGTTGTAGCCCAGTTGGTGCAAGCGTTGCGTATGATCCAGATTGTTACCAATATTGCGATAATTGCCGTGAAAATACAGGAATGTCGGCGCGTTAGCTTGGGTCGCGGGTACCCAAAATCCGTCTAGCAAACCATTTTCTCCGACTGGGACATGCACTTCTTGATAACTCATGCCCATGCGAGCGGGATTAGTTTGCAACGTAGGAGACGGCTGAAAAACTTGATCGACCTGTGTACCCCACATAAACAAGCAGGCGGCCAGATACAAGACCGCTGAGCCACCCACGACCAAAATCAAACGACGTTGCCACGTTTTCATGCTGCCTCCTGTAGGATTTTCCAAACACACGCGCCTTTGCTGGCTTTGTCGATGTCCGCAATTTGTTGTTGATGCGCCGCAAGCTCACTGTCGTCAGCATGAATAATGCGCACGACAGCGCGACTGCTGGTGGTATTCAATACTGCTGGCGCGCGGGTCGGGGCAACTTCTTCGCCCAACAAACTGTGTTGCCCCCGCGTAAAGGCAAAATACACTTCCGCCAATAAAGCACTATCCAACAACGCGCCATGTAAGGTGCGATGCGCATTGTCAATATCATAGCGGCTACACAGCGCGTCTAGATTATTTTTTTTGCCAGGATGTAATTCACGGGCAATTTTGAGTGTATCGGTAACGGCATTGGTCAACGCGGGCAACTTCATCCGCGCCAACTCGGCGTTGAGAAAGCCTATATCGAATGGCGCATTGTGAATAATCAACTCCGCCCCGTCGATAAACGCCAAAAAATCCGCCGCAATATCGGCAAATTTAGGCTCATTTTTCAGGCGTTCCGTGGTCAGTCCATGCACCGCTGCCGCACCTTCATCAATGTCGCGCTCAGGATTGAGGTAAACATGAAACTGCTCGGTCGAGACTTTGCGCCCATCCAACACTATCGCCGCCAACTCCACCAAGCGATGCCCTTGCTTGTGGTCTATGCCTGTGGTTTCGGTATCCAGTACAATTTTACGCATGGTATTTCCTTAAAATCGGTGAAACGGGAAAGGTGAAATGTGAAACAAATCATCATATGATCGGGAATTGTTTTTTGTGAAACGAGAAAGGTGAAACGTGAAACAAATCGTTGCATTCCCACACACATTTCACTTTTCACCTTTCACAGCCTTCACGCTCTCCACCCCGCGATTCGCCAATACGTCGGCGCGTTCATTTTCAGGGTGTCCCGCATGACCTTTGACCCACACCCATTCAATTTGGTGTTGTCCTACCAAGCTGTCTAACTTGCGCCATAAGTCTTCATTTTTCACGGGCTGTTTACTGGCTGTTTTCCAACCGTTGCGCTTCCAACCTGCCATCCAGGTGGTAATGCCTTGCAGCACATATTTAGAATCGCTGTGCAATTGCACTTGGCAAGGACGTTTTAGGGCTTCCAATGCGGAAATTACGCCCATCAACTCCATTCGGTTATTAGTGGTATGGGCTTCGCCACCAAACAACTCACGCTCTTTGTCCTTGATGCGCAATAACGCGCCCCAGCCGCCCACACCAGGATTGCCTTTGCACGCGCCGTCGGTGAAAATTTCCACGCAGTCTTTGTTCATGTGTGTGATTTCTACCTTAAAATATTTTCACAGTGTGAGAAGCAAAAGGACACCGTGAGGTGTCCTGATGACTATTCAAATTATGAATAGGATTTACTCAACTTTTGCCGCTGCACGCAAATCGTCAATCGCCTTTTGGATTGCCTTTTGTTGCAAGCGTTGTTGCAATTGCGGTTTGACTTCATCAAAAGGCGGTACTTTCAAATCACGTACATCGTCCAGACGGATGACGTGCCAGCCAAATTGAGATTGGATGGGCGTTTTGGTGACTTCGCCCTTTTTCAGTCCGGCCAACGCTTCAGCAAAAGAAGGCACGAAATTGCTTGGTGCAGACCAACCCAAGGATCCGCCATTTTCAGCCGAGCCTGTGTCTTTGGATTTTGCAGCCAATGTTTCAAATTTAGGCGGTTTTTTGCTGCTTAATTTGGCGATAATGTCCTTCGCTTCCGCTTCTGTTTCAACCAAAATATGGCGCGCGTTGTACTCTTTATCGCCCAATTTTGTTTTCAACTTATCATATTCTGCTTGCAACACATCATCGCCAATCGGATGACTTTCCGCGTAATCGCGCACAAAGGCTTCTAGCAAAACTTGTTGCGTCGCCATTTCAGTTTGTTGCACAACTTCTGGCTTTTGATCCAGCCCCAGTTTTTTCGCTTCTTGTATCACCAGCTCAAACTTGATCATGTTTTCACGAATCATCTTGCGCAATTCAGGCGTATCGGTTTGACCTTGTGCCAGTGCAGCTTTCACACGCGCATCCACACGCGCTTGGGAAATCGACACGCCATTGACCATGGCGGCTGATTTTTCTTCTGCGAAAGCGGGGTTAATCGCCAATGCGCTCAACAGCGCGATCACGGCAAAACGGGGGGTCTTCAACATGACAGTTCCTTATTTAAATTTAAAAGTGTGTATTCATCAGGGGTATACGTATGCAGCGTCAGTGCATGTATCTCGCACTTGAGCATTTCAGCCAGCGCGGAATATATCATACGGTGACGCGCCATCGTATTGCTACCTGAAAAATTTTCGCTCACGATGTGTACCACGTAATGTCCACCACCCGCGCTCGCGCCCGCGTGACCAGCATGACGATGACTTTCATCCACAATGTCCAGATAGGTAGGGTGTAGTGCAGCCAGCTGGCTGCGCATGGCTTCAATACGTGCATTCATTGTGGAAAGACCTGTTTGAAAGGGTACACCTGCACGTCGCGATAGACACCCGCTGCCCTGTAGGGATCTGCGTCTGCCCACTGTTGCGCCGCCGCCAAGCTGGCGAATTCAGCCACAATCAAACTCCCTGTAAATCCCGCCGTGCCAGGATCAATCGCATCCACACTAGGAAAAGGTCCCGCCAAGACAAGTCGCCCACTCGCTTGCAACGTGTGTAATCGTGCCAAATGCGCGGGACGCGCCGCAAGGCGTTTTTCCAAACTATCCGCGACATCCTGTCCGATGATGGTGTAAAGCATGCTATTTCCTTTCTAATCAAATTGAAGTAGGCAAGTCCAAGACTATCACAGTGCTACGATTTACCCAATGTTGCCCTATTTTGTACGTCACCGCACAGACTCTCACGTTCTACCGCACTACACTTCTAATCCCGTAATCTATCCTTAAACTTAGGAGAAAAATAATGAAGAAAATTTTAATGGCGCTGGCAATCAGCTCCGCATTTATCGCTGTCCCAGCTTCCGCAGAACTTTATATTGGTGCGGGCTTGGGGGCTGCCAGAACAGACACCAGTAATACCGCATCCAAAATATTTGTGGGTTATCAAACCAGTGAAAATCTGGGTTTTCAAGTTGCTTACAACGATTTTGGTGGTTATCGTGGTGCAACAGCCAATGCATGGTCAGCAGCCATGGTAGGCACGATGCCGATTGACCCTAACTGGGATGTCTCTGCTAAGGTGGGCGCGTCTGAAAATCGCACCACTGCTGCTGGCGCAGGTCGTCACTCGGACATTATGTGGGGTGTCGGCGGTGGATATAACTTTAACCGCAATGTCGCATTGCGCTTGGAATACGAAAACTTCGGCAAGTTACCCACAGATGCACAAGGCAATCGCTGGAAAGCCAGTAATTGGGGTCTGAATCTCAAGTACGCATTCTAAAATCGCTTAGATTTTAAATTTTCAACGCCGCCAAACCGCATTCTTTCAATGAACGCCGTTTGGCGGTTTTTCTGTGGACATCCCGCTGTGATTCTGTTGTTGTTCCTTGAGTTACCAAGCAAACCATCGTAACACCCAGCGACTTTCCCGCCTAATCATCCAACGTCGCCATTCATCCCCCAACAGTATCAGTGCAGCAAAAGGGAGTGCCAGCGACACTTCAAACCAACCTATCGGAGCCGTGCCGAAAAAGGGTTGCAAAAAAGTGACGTGTGAAATTGCAGCGAGTAAACCCAGCTCGGCCGCAATGCCTAGCCAAACGAGTTTGTTGGTAAATATGCCAGCGGATAAGAGACTTTGCCGACGAGTACGACAGATCAACACATTGGCGATCTGACAAATTACCACCGCCGCAAAAAACGAAGTGACGGCCGTTTTGTAAAGCAAACCTGATTCGGGCAAGCCACCTCCCCACACCCAACCCCCACGATGCAGCACAACGAAAAATGCAAAAAAACCCGCAGCCGCTTGCAACATGCCGATAACGCCGTAGCTCCACAGGAGTAGCGAGCCTGTGAGCAATCTTTCATCCCGTTTGCGTGGTGGTTGCTTCATTACATCATTTTCGGGGAGCTCCCGCCCCAAGCCTAAAGCGGGCAATAAATCCGTACCCAAGTCGATGCTCAGAATCAGCACTACGGTCAATGCCAGCGGCGCGCCTAGGGTAACGAAAGCGATAAAAGGTAGAATTTCTGGCACGTTGCTGGTCAGAATGTAAGCAATGAACTTTTTGATATTGGCAAAGATGGTGCGTCCTTCTTCGATGGCACTGACAATGGTGGCAAAGTTATCATCCATCAACACCATATCCGCCGCTTCTTTAGCCACCTCCGTGCCTGACACACCCATTGCCACACCCATATCAGCATTTTTCAGTGCGGGTGCGTCGTTGACCCCATCGCCTGTGACGGTGACGATTTCTCCCTTTTGTTGCAATGCTTTGACGATTTGCAATTTTTGCATCGGGGTGGCGCGGGCAAACACCAGCTCGCGGCTATCTAGCAAAGTCGCGAGTACCTCCGCCGTCATGCTTTGTAACTCGCCCCCCACTACAACCTGCCCATCCCCTGTAAACAGCCCGACTTGACGCGCAATCGACTCGGCGGTGAGGTGGTAATCGCCCGTAATCATAAACACCCGTATGCCTGCGCTGCGGCATTTATCAATCGCGGCAGCAATTTCGGGGCGGGGCGGATCGAGCATGCCCACCAGTCCCAAATAGATGAAATCCCCTTCGCTGGCTTCGTCCTCATCCGTATGCTTAAAGGCCAATGCCAACACGCGCTCTCCTTGCGCCGCGAGAGCTTCGTATTTTGTCAAAGCTTGCTGGCGAGCCGCGTCATCAAATGCCACCAACTCACCTTGTCGCATCCAGTGGGTACATAGTCCAAACACCACTTCAGGTGCGCCCTTCATATAGGCAAGATTGGACTGTCCGCCCAGCTCACGATGCGTGGTCATCATGCGCTTGGTGGCAGAATCAAAGGGTTCTTCATGTATGCGCGGGAAACGTGTTTGCAATTCCGCTAAGGGTCGAATTTGTTGGGCAAACAACAACATTGCCCCCTCGGTTGGATCGCCCAAATAATGGTCGCCCGACAATCGGGCGTTATTGCACAAGGCAATGGCTGCCCACGCCTCGGCAAATCCTGGTGCTTGCGCCAAGCCTGCTTGAGCAGCCAACCAGATTTCCTCACCCAGTATCAATGAGGACACCTTCATCTGATTCTGAGTAATCGTCCCCGTTTTGTCGGTGCAAATCACCGTGGTGGAGCCTAGGGTTTCCACCGCTTCCAAGTTTCGTATCAACGCATTCTTCTTCGCCATGCGTTTCGATGCCATGGTGAGGGAAAGGGTGACGGTGGGCAACAATCCTTCGGGCACATTCGCCACGATAATCCCAATGGCAAAAATCAAACTGCCTATCATGGGGTTGCCCATCAGTACACTGAGCAAGAAAAACAGCACGCCCAGCGTGATCGCAATACTGGAAATAATCCGAATAAAGTGACGCAACTCCTTGCGTATTGGAGTCTCCACCAGCGCGACTTCCTTAGTGAGTTGCACAATACGCCCAATTTGCGTGTTCATCCCCGTGCCGTAGATGATCGCCTTGCCGTTGCCGCTTTGCACCAACGTACCCGAAAACACCATGTTGCGACTTTCCAGCAAGTTGTCGTGCGTACAGCTCAGTTTGCGCAACTGTGGTTCACTCTCGCCCGTCAGCGAGGCATGATCGACCTTGAGTTGATTCACTTCGATCAGCCGCCCATCAGCAGGTACACGGTCACCTTCCTCCAACAAAATCACATCGCCCATCACCAGCAATCGCGCCTCAATACGCGACACATTCCCGTCTCTCAACACAGCAATCATAGGCGGCAGCATATTGCGAAAGCTTTCCATGATGCGGTCGCTTTGATACTCCTGCACATAAGAGAACACCGCATTGAGCAGCACCACCAACAACAATGCCACGCCAATATAAGCATTGCCTTCGCCTGGCCTTAAATAGTCAGCCAAGAATGCCAGCGAGGAACCTGCGATTAACAATAGCGCGAAAAAATTGGTCAGTTGGCGGAAGAATTTGATCAGTTCGGGTGTGTCTTTGCGTACACGAAGTTCGTTGCTACCCTGTTCTGCGAAGCGTTTTGCCGCTTCCACCGAACTAAATCCTGCCTCGGTGGCATTCAGCCGCTGCATCAACTCAGCCAAAGGAATGCGATGCTGATCGGGCGTTTCAGATGGATTTTCAGTCTGGTTCATGTGCCGTCCCCTTGCAATTTAGGAAAACGCTGATTAAATCAGTTCGCCCTGAGTCGTGAGCTTGTCGAACGGTCGAAGGGTGGGCGGATTTAACACGCTGATTTTATTAAATATTCCGTTCATGGTTCGACAGGCCCTCCACGAACGGAAGATTTAATCAGTGTCTCCTTAGGCGATACAGGCTACGCTACAAATGCCTATGTCACCAGTTAATAAGGAAATGCAGATTTATTCGTCATCTCCATAATTCAAAACGGTTGAGTGTGACCAGCCTAACAATCAGCTATTCAATCCCACACTCATTGCAGTAGAATGCTCAACCATTAACATCCCATCCCCTTTGCTGTATCGGCATTTTCGTCGGTGTGGTGAATTTACCAAAAGGAAATGCCATGAAACGCCACGCCTCGATGAACCGTGTTTACCGTTTGATTTGGAGCCAGGTGTTGAACACTTGGGTGTGCTGTGCGGAGAATGCGAAGGGGCATGGTAAATCCATTTCGGGGCGCAAGTTAATCGCGGCGGCGTTGGCGTTGATGGAGGGAATATTCTTAACGCCGTTGGCGATGGCAGGGCCTGTGGGTGGGCAAGTGAGTGCAGGTGCGGGGACGATTGCGCAAACGGGTGTCAACACCACCATCACCCAAAGCACACAAAATCTCGCCATCAACTGGCAAGACTTCAGCATCGCCGCCAACGAATCCGTGCGCTTTATCCAGCCTAGCACCATGTCGGTCGCGCTCAACCGCGTGATTGGGCAAAATCCCAGCCAGATTCTCGGTAGCCTCAGTGCCAACGGGCAAGTGTTTGTACTCAACCCCAACGGCGTGTTATTCGGCAGCACCGCGCAAGTCAATGTCGGCGGCTTAGTTGCCTCCACATTGAACCTCAGCGATGCTGATTTAATGGCAGGGAACTACAGCTTTGGTACCCCCTCTCCCGCAAGCGGGAGAGGGATGGGGAGAGGGGCGGTGGTCAACCAAGGTAATCTGACCGCCGCACCAGGTGGCTACATCGCCCTGCTCGCCCCTGAGGTACGCAACGAAGGCGTGATCTCCGCCACCCTCGGCACCGCTTTACTCGCCGCTGGCGACAAAGTGACGCTGAACCTCAACAACGGTTCACTCCTCAGTTACAGCATAGACCAAGGCGCACTCCAAGCCCTCGCAGACAACAAACAACTGATCCAAGCCGACGGCGGGCGGGTGTTTATGTCCGCCAAAGCCGCCGATGCCTTGAGCAGCGCGGTGGTCAACAACACAGGCATCATCCAAGCTCGCACGATTCAAAACGTGGCTGGCGTGATAAAACTCATAGGCGATATGCAGGTCGGCACGGTCAATGTCGGTGGTACATTGGATGCGTCTGTACTCCCCTCGCCCGCTGGCGGGAGAGGGGCGGGGGGAGCGGGTGGCGGTTTTATCGAAACCTCCGCCGCTCACGTTAAAGTCGCCAATGACGCGCATATCACCACCGCCGCGCCGAATGGACTGGCGGGGACGTGGTTGATTGATCCCGTGGATTTCACCGTGGCGGCAACGGGCGGAGATATAACAGGCGCGGCACTTTCAACCCAATTGGATACGGGCAACGTCATTATTCAAAGCTTGAGTGGGCTGACAGCAGGAAACGGCGACATTTTTGTCAATGATGCCATCAATAAAACAGGGACTGCGGTCACCAGTTTGACCTTGCAGGCGCAAAGAAATATCAACATCAATTCAAATATTACCTCCACGGGGGGCGCGTTAAATATCAACCTTACGCCAGGGGCAGGAGGACTGGGAGGGACAAGTGGTATTTTTGCCAGCGTCAATACCAATGGTGGAGTGATTAACTTTACGAATGGGATCATGCTTTCTCCTTTTGGCGTACCTTTGCATGGTTCTATTTTGAATTCAACGCTAACTAGTACGGATGCCTTACCCTCTCTCTTTAGTTTCGGGGGCGTGTTGGACGGTGTCACGTTGGGTAGCAACTTGAGTATGGGGGGATACAGTATTGTCAGCAATAATCTGGCATTGGCGAATGGTGTGACGCTCAATTTGGGTAATAGTCGGCTTTATTTCAATACAGCGGGTGCGCAAAGTATCAGTACCTCAGGCGCGGCGACCATCAATATGGCGGGCGGCGGCATTTTCCAACAATACAATCAAGCTCAGACATTAACGCTAGGTACGGGCTTGACGGTGAATGGTTGGGGGACTATTGGAGAAAGTAGCAATCTTAGTTTTGTGGCGGGGGTGCTTGATGTGTGGACACCCACCGCTGGCAATGCCAGTTTAGTCAACAACGGGGTCATCAATGCCAATGTGGCAGGACAGACACTCAGTTTGGGTAAATTTGGCAGTTTCACTAATGCGGGTAGCATAAATCTTTCCGCAGGAACATTGGATTTGGCTGGTACCGTTACGACAGCAGGGCTGGGTAGTTTTACCCGCACGACAGGTACTTCGGTGAATCTCAGTGGCACATTGGATAACACGGGAACGACCGTAGATATTGGTTCAGCGGGGCTGTTTCAAGCGGGTGGTTTGACTAGCCTAACAGGCACGATTTTAAACGGTACGTTGACGAATACCGATGCTGTACCCGTATTGGTCGGTTTTCTGTTAGGGAGCGGGGGGGGAACGCTGGATGGCATCACTTTAGGCAGCAATTTGAATTTGAGTAGCACCCCAAGCTTAACAGTCAAGAATAATTTGATACTTGCCAATGGCGTGACGCTCAATATGGGCAGTAGTGGTATTAATTTCACTTCCCCTGGTGCGCAAAGCATCAGCACCCTTGGTACTGCGACCATCAACGTATTGGGCGGCGGTTTCTTGCAACTGAACAATCAAGCTCAAACATTGACCCTCGGCAGCGGTTTGACCGTAAACGGTTGGGGAGCTATTGGTGACAGCGGCAATCCTGTGAGTCCATTTAGTATCCCTACTACTGGAAATGCTGTTTTGGTAAACAATGGCATTATCAATGCCAATGTGGTAGGACATACTCTCAGCTTGGGTAAATTTGGCAGCTTCACTAATGCGGGCAGCATAAATCTTTCCGCAGGATCATTAAACTTGGCGGGCAATGTTACAACAGCAGGACTAGGTAATTTTACCCGCACCGCAGGCACGTCGGTTGTCCTCAGCGGTACATTGGATAACACAGGTACTACCGTGGATATTGGTTCGGCGGGGGTATTTAAAACGGGTGGATTGACTAGCTTAACAGGCACGATCTTAAACGGTACGTTGAAAAATACCGATGCGGTACCTATACCAGTTGGTTCTTTGTTGGGGGGTGGAGCAACGCTGGATGGCGTTACATTAGGCAGTAATTTGAGTACCAGCTACAGCCTGACGATCAAAAATAATTTGATACTTGCAGACGGCGTGACCCTCAATTTGGGTAACTCTCGGCTTTATTTTAATTCTCCTGGTGCGCAAAGCATTAGCACCCTTGGTGCTGCCACCATCAATATGGCGGGCGGTGGCATTCTCCAACAATACAATCAAGCTCAGACATTAACGTTAGGCACAGGCTTGACGGTGAATGGCTGGGGTAGTGTGGGTGAGAGTGGTAATCTTGCGTCGCCATTTGGTATGCCGCTATATAGTGTTTGGACTTCCACGGCGGGCAATGCCAGTTTAGTCAACAATGGCATTATCAATGCCAATGTGGCAGGACAGACACTCAGTTTGGGTAAGTTCGGAAACTTTACCAATACAGGAAGTTTGAATCTTTCCGCAGGTACGCTAGACTTGGGCGGCACATTTACCACCGCAGGGCTGGGCAATTTTACCCGCACGGCAGGCACTTCAGTTGTCCTCAGCGGCACCTTGGATAATACGGGTGCTACCGTGGATATTGGTTCGGCTGGGCTGTTTAAAACGGGTGGATTAACTAGCTTAACAGGCACGATCTTAAACGGCACGTTAAAAAATACCGATGCGGTACCTGTTGTACTGGTTGGCTCTTCGTTGGGGGGGGGAGCAACGCTTGATGGCGTTACATTAGGCAGTAATTTGATTACCAGCAATAACTTGATAATCAAAAATAATTTGATACTCGCCGATGGCGTGACTCTCAATTTGGGCAATAGTCGGCTTTATTTCAATACGGCGGGTGCGCAAAGCATCAGTACTTCAGGCGCGGCGACTATCAATATGGCTGGTGGTGGCTTAATTCAACAGCCGAGCAATCAAATCCAGACGCTAACCCTAGGCAGTGGGCTGACTTTAAATGGATTGGGTACCGTTGGTGGCTTGCTCACGTGGAGTCCTACCATGGCGAATATCAGCTTCGTCAACAACGGCATCATCAATGCCAATGCGGCATATTCTTGGTTATATCTAGGTCAAAATGGTAATTTCAGCAATAACGGCACGGTCAATGGCAGCAATGCTGGCGTAGTCTATTTAAGAGGAGGGGGCACGCATAGCGGCACGTTTAATTTCAATGCGGGGGCGGTGCTTAACATCGACAGTGGGATACATCACTTCACAAATGCCCATGCGATTACGGGGAATGGGTCGGTTATGCTTGGGTTCGGCCCTACAACTGCGGTCACTATTGACGGTGCGGTAAGCATTGGTCTACTGGGAGTATATGGGGCAACGGGTACGATCAATGGTGCGTTAAATGTTAACAATTTAAACGTCAATGGCGGCACATTGAATTTAAATGGGACGGTTACGCCCATTACTAATTTGTTTATGAATAGTGGGACGCTAAACAGTCGTGGCTCGCTAAGCTGTACTGGAATTTATAACCAGTCCGCATTTAGTTGGCTCAATGTTGGCGGTAATCTGGACATAGCTTACAACGCAGGCTTAATCTTCCTAGGAAATATCAACGTTACAGGTAACTTAACTGCTTCGGCTTCTAGCGATATTTATCAAGCTCCCAACAGTAGCCTTACCGTTGGAGGCAGCACTGCGCTATCAGGGACTGGAGTTTATCTAATAAATACAAGTAATAATCTCGTAGGGATGGTCAGTGCCACTGGTAGTGACGTTAGCCTAACGAATAGCTTGAGTGGGCTAAAGCTAGGTAACATCAATGTTGCAGGCGATCAATTTAATCCTAAAGGCAACTTCAGCGCGATAGCCAGCGGCACGATTACCCAAGCTGCGGGCAGCAAAATCACCGTCACAGGCGATACTACATTGACCGCTGATAACGGTATCGTGGGAGCTGGCAATGTGAAATACGGCATCGCGCTCGCAAATGCAGGTAATAATTTTATGGGCGCGGTCAATGCCACGGGCAGTGGCATCAACCTCTTAGATAGCGTGGGCGGATTGCAACTGGGCAATATCAACGCCACAGGTACCCTGACGGCACTGTCACGCGGCGGTGCGATTACCCAAGCAGTGGGAACGAGCGTGAATGTCGCGGGGACTAGCACCTTGATTGCTGACAATGCTAAGGCGGGAGTCAACAATTTCAAATACGGCATCACCCTCAATAATGCAAGTAATGATTTCCGAGGCAAAGTCAGTGCCATCGGCAATGGCATTAGTCTTACGGATATCAATGCGCTGATGGCTACCGTGACTGACACAGGCAACACGGCATTCGCGGCAGGCGGCAACCTCAACGTATGGAGCAACACCACGGGTAATTTGACCACGCTAACCACAGGCGTGGGCAGTTCGACGCTGTTTGGTCTAAGCCATATCGGTGGCAATCTATCGGCCAGCGGTTTAGGTGCTATCACCCAAGACGCGAGCGGTATCAACGTCGCGGGTACAACGTCGCTCACTGGCTCGGCAATCAATTTGTCTAGCTCGACGGCCAATGACTTTGTGGGCGCGGTGTCCGCAACGGGAACAGGTGTTGCCCTGCTGGATGGGGTGGGCGGATTGCAACTGGGTAATATCAACGCTACAGGTAAGCTAACGGCACTCTCACGCGGGGGCGCGATCACCCAAGCGGCGGGAACGGGTGTGAACGTCACAGGGACGAGTACCCTGATTGCGGACAACACGTTGGCGGGAGTCAATAATGTCAAATACGGCATCACCCTCAATAATGCAAGCAATGATTTCCGAGGCAAAGTCAGTGCCATCGGCAACGGTATCAGTCTAACGGACAAAAACGCGCTGATCGTGGCGGTGACCGATACAGGCAATACCAGCTTCACGACGGGCGGCAACCTCACCGCATGGAGCAACACCACAGGTAATTTGACCACCACTCAAACAGCGGGCTACACCCAGTTCGGGACAAGCAGCATAGGAGGCAGCTTAGTAGCGACCAGTCCTGTGAGTGTGACCCGCGTCACGGGAAATATCATCACCGTAGCAAACAGTCCAACGACGACTAGCAACCCCAACGTGACCATCAATGGCGTGGTGGGAGTGCCGATTCCATAATCACTAAAGCCACTCCCACAGTAAGCATGGTGGGAGATAGTCAATATCGAGCAGGGAGATAGTTCCCTGTTTGATTGCGTACCTTTTGCAAAAACACAAAAAATCAATGCGTTGAATGCATCTGTCATGAGTCATCTGCTAGTCATCGGTCAAAGAATGAAAGGGTTTAATTCATAGCACTCATTTATGTTTAGGGAGACGCTGATTAAATCTTATGTTCGTGGTGAGCCTGTCGAACCATGAACGGAAGGTTTAATAAAATCAGTGTGTTAAATCCGCTATCCCTTCGACAAGCTCAGGGCGAGCGGATTTAATCAGCGTTTTCTTAGCATCCTGCATATTACGATAACCTCCGCTGCGAGGAATAAATTCACGCCACGGCCATCAAAATCAGGGCGTTGCGATTACAATACGCGCCTCGTTTCTGATGCTTTTCACTATGACTGATCGTTATGCCGTTATCGGCAATCCCATTGCACACAGTAAATCCCCATTGATTCATCACTTATTCGCGCAGCAAACAGGCGAAGACCTACAGTACAGCGCGCTGCTGTCGCCCTTGGATGCGTTTGTCCAAACCGTGCAAACCTTCCGTGAAAAAGGTGGCAAAGGCATGAACGTGACAGTGCCGTTTAAATTTGAAGCATTTGCCTTAGCCACAAAATTGACCGCCCGTGCACAAGCGGCGGGTGCGGTGAATACCTTGTCATTTCAAGCTGATGGCGAAATTCTGGGCGACAACACTGATGGCGCAGGCTTGGTACGTGACATCACCGTGCATTTGGGCTTGGATTTACAGAATAAACGTGTGCTATTGCTGGGGGCGGGCGGCGCAGCTTATGGCGTGGTATTGCCCTTATTGCTGGCGGGTGCGCAGTTGACGGTGGTCAATCGCACGCTTGAAAAAGCTCAACAACTTGCGGCGGCTTTTGCGAGCGATGCGATTTCGGTGGCAAGTTATGAGGATTTAGTCAATCAAGCTTTCGACTGCGTGATTAACGCCACGTCCAGCGGCTTGTCCGACCAACGCCCTCCCGTCCCCGCAACGGTTTTCAGCACACAAACGTTGGCTTATGAAATGATGTACGGACGCGAAACCCCTTTTATGGCGTTTGCCCGCCAACACGGCGCACAAGTGGCGGACGGCTTGGGTATGTTGGTCGAGCAAGCAGCCGAATCCTTTTTTCTCTGGCGCGGCACGCGTCCTGAGACCACCGCCGTGCGGATGATTTTACGATGAGGCGACTGTGGGGTTGGCTGTGGCGCAGCATCGCGCTGTTTTTTGTCCTACTTTTGTGCTACCAATTGTGGCTGTTTGCCCATATTGCTTGGTGGGTGGGACATAATCCCTCCACCAGCGCGTTTATGGACACGCGATTAGAAGTCATGCAGGACACCAATCCCGATGCGGCGTTAAAACACCAATGGGTGGAATATGCCAAAATTTCCAACCACCTTAAACGCGCGTTAATCGCCTCGGAAGATGCCAAATTCGTCGATCACGAAGGATTTGATTGGGAAGGCATCCAAAAAGCTTACGAAAAAAACCTTAAAAAAGGCAAAATCGTCGCAGGCGGCTCGACGATTAGTCAACAATTAGCCAAGAACCTCTTTTTATCCACCCAACGCACGCCGTGGCGCAAATTGGAAGAAGCGGCGATTACCGTGATGCTGGAAACGATGATGGATAAACAGCGGATTTTTGAGATTTACCTCAACGTAATCGAATGGGGGAATGGGGTTTTCGGCGCGGAAGCGGCGGCGCGACATTATTACAACGTCAGCGCGGCACAGCTTAATGTCGTTCAAGCCGCCAAACTCGCCGCCATGGTGCCGAATCCTCGCTATTATGATACCCACCGCGAAGCCCGTGGATTGCAACGTAAAACGGCGATTATTCTGAGACGGATCAACGATTCTGAAATTCCGTAAATAGCCGTGCGCCAAGAATCAGCTGAGCGGAGTAGGGGGCTTTGAGCAGAAATTTCGGTAGGTGCAACTAATTTGAACGATTTTGAAGTGGCAGGGAAGGGTAGGGTAGGCGTATGCGCATCCTCCATTTCCATCACCACATGCCCCAATCTCCATCCCCGTATCAAGTATGGTGCAGTCATTGTATGTTACTGATTTTATTTAATCTTCTGTTCATGGTTCGACAGGCTCTCCATGATCGGAAGATTTAATCAGCGTCTCCCTAAGTTTCCTAGGCAAGCATGGGTGTCTTTGCCCCTGTGGACTTCTCCCAAGGCTTCCAAGTGCGAATTAACGCCGCTTGTTTTGCTCGCCATTCGGCTGTCCAACCGTTTGCCATTTCGTTGCATTCCATTAGTTCGTTTGTGAAAATCCGTTTCTTTTTTTCGCAGAATGAGAACTTTTCCCCGAATTTTGCTCGAATTTTAATTTTAACACATTGATAATAATTGGTTTATTCGTTTGCGGGTGCGAACTTTGATTCGCAGTTTTAGGCACAATTTGTTGCCCGCTTGGGTGTGTTGCCTGTCCCATGCCAATTACCACGACACGACACACGGGATCACGTTAAACAATCGCTGTTTGAATTTGAAAAGTCGTTGGTAAATTGGTCATCAATCGGTCGGAAACTCGCTATCAATTCCGTTATCCATTAAGCGCAATCACTTGTCACGCTTAGATTCCCGTTTCTGCAAGATGGTCGGAAACTCGGTCATAAACTCCCCCGATTTTGCCGATACAAAACGGCGGGCATTTTTGAGATAGCAAGTTGTTTGCCCAACACACCCCCGCAAGCAAAAAGGCGAGTCTAGGCAACTTTCACCTATTCCCGCCCATTTTTTTAGCGTGTGTAAATGTTGTAAGTCCAACACACCCCACAAGCTAACATCCAAACCCTGTATAGATGGTAATTCTATAGAGCAATCCGCCTTGTGTAGTAGCGAGGGCTTCAAAATAGCCAGCATAGCTACGCCTAGTGCAGTAGTGAAGCCGATTTTCTGATTTCATTACTACGCCTACTGTATTAAGTGATGCGTTTTGCTATCGCGTGAAATTATCACGGGCGGGAGGTCTTTCAAGCGGTATGCACCACGCGGAAAGGATTTTGCGGTAATGTCTAACTTGCCGCCGCAATCATCCAACGCGTAGAACGTCACTGCAAATAAGCTGCATTTATTCGGGCGCGCCCCTTTGCGGGTTTCCACAACCAGTTCGCTTGCAATTAAATCCTGCTTCGTCTTATTGAGTGTCGCCTCAGACTTCCAGCCGCGTGGGTGCATAACCTTCCACGCTGCGCACAAGTCGCCGTTATTGTCGCCGCGATACTGAGCAGCGAGATCAAGCAACAACATACGCGCATGTGAGTTAAGGGATAGATAAGCCACGCCATTCAACACGCAATGCGGCAAACCAATATGCGTTTCCCCATCGCGCTTATCTTTGGCGTTTTTGTAGCGATTTCTCGACATAGATTAACCTCCTGCCAAACGCGACAAATAGCGATACAAGCCCCATGCTTCCAGCACAGACAGCGAGGCAATATCTGCCCCTATGCCCAGATGCGAAAAGCGAACCACGAGGCATTGCAGGTCTTCCATCCATGGATTATTCATCATCGGACACGCTCCCAACTTGCAGTACATATTCCGCGACACGGTGGATCTTGCCGCAATCGGTTGGACGGTTAATCCAAACCTTATCTATCGGATGCCCGAAGTTATGTTTCAGCTCCCACACCCGCGCGGCTGGCATTAAAATATCCAGTTCATTGCGCGCGGTGATTGTGTCAATCTTGCCGTGCAGTTGCAGCCATTCAAACAACCTTTGCCGTTGATCGTGCGCACTGCTAGAATCGCTATGTGGTGTTTTTGAGGGCGCGCCGTGCGAGGGTGCGCCCTTGTCATGTGTGCTATTCATGGTCGCCCTTCTTTACGCTGCTTTGCGACTGTCAGCGATACGGACAACCGCCGACTGTTCGACTTCCGCCGCGATCCAGCAGGTGCAATTGGGGGAGATTTTTATTGGAGCTGGGAAAGTGCCGTTTTTCACCCACGCCCAAATGCTTGAGCCAGATGCGCCGATGCGTTTTGCGAGGTGAGGTAAACGGTAGAGTTGTTGCTGTGCTGGTTGTGCGTTTGCCATGATTGCAAGCCCTTGTAGGAGTTTGCACAAGGCTGAATTGCCCTGTGCTGGCTTGCATCATCGGATTTGTTAGTTTTTTTATCGCGTAAGGACTTACACCATTTTTCCGCTTAGTTCTTACGGGTGGTTACGACTTCGGGGTTTTAGAAGGCGTACAGCGTCTGCTGTTAAGGTGTAGTCATTGAGCGCGGAATTTACTAGCCGTGCTATATCTTCATGATGCGGCTTGTTGAAAAAAACCGCAATTATTCTTTCCTTAATGTACAGGGAAAGCCAATTTCTATAAGCATTCTCCCCAGTGTTTTTCCCCGCCATTAACGGCAGAGGTTGCCGTCCTTGCATCGCTGCATGCGCCGCTTTAATTACCTCTTCCAATCCAGTCATTTTCTTGTGTAATACAGTGCATCCACGTTGATCAACCAATACAGCTTCACCCAATCCCTCTATGGCTTCATGCAAGGCAAGAGCAGCATTATAAACTTCCTTATATGCCGCTTTCGGCGTTGGTGTGATTGCGCGAGGCGGAAGAATCAGGTGGCCTATCACGTTATGAAGTGCCTCACGCCACTCAATGTTATAAGGTGTGCCGTCAGCTTCTATAAATCGAAGAGAGCGCACATCAGCAGCCAGATTAGCCCATGCTATTTCATTTTCAGGATTGCGCGCGTCCAGAAGACGTTCAAAACGTAATTTCTGCTCGTCAGTATTGCGCTCAACTCGCTCAAAGCAATACTCGCGCCATAGTGGCATTGAAAATTCCATTGCTCGTTCCCTTTCACGCCCTTGATTAGATGCCGCACCAACACAACAAGGGTTTCCATGCTTTCGCTCGTGGTAATTAGGCACGGGCTAGATGCAGCAAACTTGATTATGCGCGCAACGCGATGACCTTTGCACCCGCTTTAATCGCATCTAAATGGTCAGCCCACTGTTGCATCATGGCGCGGCGTTCTTCAAGATATTCAGCGAAGTTGTACGTGGCACGACTGGCATTTTTTTCAACATGGGCGAGTTGCAATTCTATGGTGTCTTTGTGTATGCCCCACTTGCTTTTGTTTTCGTTCAACATGGTTGAAGCGGCTGACCTAAAGCCGTGACCTGTCATTTTCCCCGTGTAGCCCATGCGTCCCAGTGCGCGCAGAATAATCGCCTTACTGGCAGGTTTGGTGGGTTCGTTGCGATTCGGGAAAACGTGTTCCATGTCGCCTGTCAGTTTTTCCAGTTCCCTGAATATCTCAATCGCTTGTCGGGCTAGTGGCACAAGATGCGGGCGGCGCATTTTCATGCGTTCGGCTGGGATCAGCCATTCACCACGCGTTAAATCAATTTCACACCATTTAGCCTCAATCAGTTCACCTGTGCGGGTAAACGTCAACGCCATAAGCTGCATGGCATGAGTGGTCAGCGGGCTGCCTTGGTAGCCGTCAATGTCGCGTAGCAGCTTGGGGAAGTCGCCTTGGTCTATGGTGCTGTAATTCTTCGTCGTGCGTAGCGTCAAGCCTTCATTCATCTTAAAAGCTGGATTATTCTTGCATCGGTCAGTGGCGATAGCATAACGAAAAATCGCGCCGCAGCGTTGCAACACTCGACTGGCAATTTCTAACGCCCCTCGCTTTTCAATGTCGCGCACCATCGCCAATAGTTCGGACGATGAAATATCAGCAATCGGACGATTTTTCAGCACAGGAAAAGCATTCACCTCTAAGGAGCGTAGGGTTAAGGCGACATGTCCCGCTGTCCAGCGTGTGCCTCGCGTTGCTACCCACTCACGCGCTACCGCTTCAAATGTGTTTGCCGTGGCGATTTTATCCATGCGCTTTTGGGTTTGCTTGGCGGCACTCGGATCAATGTCATCTGCAATCAGCTTGCGCGCCTCATCGCGTAATTCTCTCGCACCTTTAATCCAATGCTGTTTGGTTTTGGGATCAAGCCAATGACTTGCCAACGGCACATCAGGATAAATCCCCAATGCAAGGGTTTTTTGTTTCCCCGCAAAGCGATAAGCAAGCTGCCAGTATTTGCCGCCATTCGGATGAATTAGCACATACAAACCGCCGCCGTCCGACAGCTTGCGCGGCTTGGCTTCGGGCTTCGCTTTTCTGATGGTAATGTCGCTAAGTTTCATCTCTCGCCCCTATTTGTTGGTAAAAATTTTTGGCTAAAAAAATATACCAACAGATTTACCCACATTTGTTGGTAAATTGCAATAGACGTGCTAAGACTGGAATAAACAGTAAAATCGAAATATGCTAGTAAATACGGGTTGTTGGAGGGTGTTGATGGACTGCATTGGAGGGCTGTTTGGTGTCCTCGACAGGAATCGAACCTGTAATTGCCCCTTAGGAGGGGGCGGTTATATCCATTTAACTACGAGGACGCGGCGCGCATTTTAGCCGAATGAGGGTGGCGGCGTAGAAAAATATGCAGCAGGCTCAGCGAAACGGGAGAAAATTGGCAGAAAAATAAGCCGTCGCGCTAGAAAATTGTAGTTGAGTTAACCTCAATGACCTTCAAGCAGGGTAATTCGTGCACCTATACGGTGGTTGGTTGTGGTTTGAAAAAATCCACTGCGACTTGCTCATCCCGCGTGCGCTTCATGGGCGGCAGGCTTTGCCATATACGTTTGCCATATTGCTTGCTAATCAATCTGGGGTCGCAAATCATCAACACGCCTCGGTCGTTTTCATCGCGTATCAGCCGCCCCGCGCCTTGTTTCAGGGTGATGATAGTGCGGGGCAGTTGGTATTCCATAAAAGCGTTGCGCCCTTGTTGGTTGAGTTGGGCGATGCGGGCGGCGAGGACGGGGTCGTCGGGCGGGGCAAAGGGCAGTTTGTCGATGATGACCAACGACAGCGCGTCGCCGCGCACATCCACGCCTTCCCAAAACGATTGGCTGCCTAACAACACCGCGTTGCCCAAGGTACGGAAGCGCGTGAGCAATTCGTTGCGTGAGCTTTCGCCTTGCAGCAACAATGGAAATGTCCAGCCGCGCACTTCAAATTCGGCTTGCAAAATTTCATGGGCGCGCTGCATGGCGCGTAAGCTGGTGAATAACATAAATGCCCGCCCTTGACTGGCTGCCAACATCGGCAACGCCGCTTGCACCACCGCCTCGGTATAGCCGTCGCTATTGGGTTCGGGCAGGTTTTGCGGCACATACAACAAGGCTTGCTCGGCGTAATTAAATGGGCTGTCCCAACACGCGGTTTGGGCTTTAAGCAAGCCCATTTCAGTTTGGTAATGCGAAAAATTTTGTTTCACTGCCAAAGTTGCGGAGGTAAAAATCCACGCACGCGGCTGGCTGCCAATTTGTTTTTCAAAAATATCGGCAATCGACAAGGGCGTGAGATTGAGTTGTAAGGTGTGGTGAAACACCTCCAACCAGCGCACAAAACCATCGTTGTCCACGCCTTGCCATTTGGTGAGTTGCGCTAAAAATGCCTGCCCGCGCACGCTGCAATTTTCCAGTCCTTCGCTACGTTCAGCTTGAGTTTGCAGCAAGGTATTGAGTTCTTTTAGCTTTTCCTCAAGGACTTTCAGCGCAGGCAACCAATCGCGGAAGCGTTCCATCGCTAAAGCGGGCAGGCGTTCTTCCTTTTTAAACACCAGCCGTAAGTCCTTCGCGGCTTTTTCCAAGGCATCTGCCGCTTTGGGCAAGGGCGCGAAATCTTTGGCGGAAGCCGCCGCTTCGAGGCGCGCATCGCGGGCTAAATCCAGCAATTGCGCGGTGGAAAGATTGTCACCAAAAAACAAACTGGCGGTTTCGGGCAATTGATGCGCTTCATCAAATACCACGGTGTTGCAGGCGGGTAATAATTCCGCCACGCCTTCGTCGCGCAGCATCACATCGGCAAAAAACAAATGGTGATTCACCACCACCACATCGGCTTTCATCGCCTCGGCGCGGGCTTTTAACACAAAACACTCGTCATGCGCGGGGCATTCTTGCCCTAAACAATTGTCCCGCGTGGACGTCACATGCAGCCAAATTGGCGCGTTTTCAGGCACATCGACCAAACCGCTTTTATCGCCTGTTTGCGTCACTTTGGCGTATTTTTTGATTTTGCCCAGATGGCGAATATCCTCGCGGGTGGCAAACCGCCCGTCGCTCATTGCCTGCTCCAGATGGTAATGGCACACGTAATTTGACCGTCCCTTGAGCAACGCCGTGGTCAACGACACTCGCAACGCGTCGCGCACCATGGGCAAATCCTTCTGGAATAGCTGATCTTGTAAGTTTTTCGTACCCGTGGAAATAATCACCTTGCCGCCATTTAACAACGCAGGCACGAGATAGGCAAACGTTTTGCCCGTCCCCGTGCCTGCTTCCACCACCAAAATGGCGTTATCGCGTATCGCATCCGCCACCGCCAAAGCCATCGCCCGCTGCTGCACACGCGGACGAAACGACGACACGCCTTCGGCAAGGGGACTTAATTCAGAAAAAAAACGTTCGACTTCGGTGGACACGATAAAGTTGGGCTAAAAATTAAAGAGGGTGGTGTAAGTAGTTGCGTACAAATAATTGGGTCGTTAGTCGTTAGTTGGTAGGGTAAATGCGCTGCTTTTATCCAGCCTGCACGTTTATCCTAATGGACACTTGCTCAATTGCAATGCCATTAACTACGCACCCACGGCTTCGGTAATTTTGGCTAACAAATCTTGCATATCCTGCGGCATATCCACGTGCCATTCCATCAGTTCATTCGTTACAGGATGGATGACCGCCAAACGTGTGGCGTGCAAGGCCTGACGCGGGAAGCCATTGAGCAAAGTGCGTAATTCTGGCACACATTTTTGCGCACCTTTGAGATACACACGATCACCCACCAAAGGATAATTGAGGTGGGAAAGGTGCACGCGAATTTGATGCGTCCGCCCCGTTTCCAAGCGACAACGCAACAGCGTGCAGCTGGGATAACGCGTGACAATTTGATAATGGGTGACCGCTGGTTTGCCTTCAGGTATGACCGCCATTTTGACGCGTTGCGTGGGATGACGACCAATAGGCGCATCAACTTTGCCCGAACCTTGCAATTCGCCATGCACCAAAGCCAGATACTCACGTTTAACACTGCGGTCTTGCAACTGGCGTACCAGATGGGTTTGTGCCACCAGATTTTTCGCCACCACCAGCAGCCCACTGGTGTCTTTATCTAAGCGATGCACAATGCCTGCACGCGGCACTTCTGCCAGTTGCGGTGCGTGATGTAACAAAGCATTCAACAAGGTGCCGTCCCAATTGCCACTCCCAGGATGTACCACCAGCCCCACGGGTTTGTTAATCACCATCAAGGTATCATCCTCATACAAGATGTCCAAGGCGATGTCTTCGGCTTGATAGGGCTGCTCCGCAGGATGAGCTTGCGGCATCACCACCAACGCTTCGCCACCCCAAACCTTTTGTTTGGTTGTAGCAGGTAAACCCTCTACGGTTACTTGCCCCTCAGTAATCCATGTCTGTAGCCGACTACGCGAATAATCAGGAAACAGCTTCACTAAAGCCTGATCTAAGCGCAGCCCACCGCATTCTGTGGGGATTTTTAGGGATTGGATTTCGTCGTGGATGGCGGCCATACCCTCATGTGGAGAGGAAAAATACTCCGCTTCATCAGCATCAAGTAGCAATTCATCGTCGGGTAAGTGCAGCACACCATCGGGACACGCGTTATAATCGCGCAAATTTTTTTCTGGATTTGTCATGCGCCATAGTTTAGCCGTTTTTTTGTTGCTTACGTTAGCTGCTTGTAGCGTTTTTGAACCCTTACCTGAAGGTGACCCCAATACGAAGGCCGTTTCGGCAGAAGAATTGTATCAAGAAGCGAAATCCAACCTCAATGATGGCGAGTATTCCACTTCGATTAAACGCTATGAAAGGTTGCAAGCCCGCTACCCTTACGGGAATTTTGCGCAACAAGCCATGTTAGAAATGGCTTACGCTTATTACCGCCAAGGTGAACCCGCGCCTGCGATTGCCACGGCGGATCGCTTTATCAAACAGTTTCCGAACAATCCGCATGTGGATTATGCGTATTACCTTAAGGGACTGGCAAATTTTGAAGGTGAAAACAGCATACTCAATAGCATTAGTGGGCAAGATCCGAGTGAGCGCGATTCTCACACCTTGCAAGAATCCTTCGATAATTTCAAAGAATTGGTGACGCGCTATCCAAACAGCCGCTACACACCTGATTCCAAGGTGAGAATGCAGTACTTAATCAACACACTGGCAAAGCATGATTTAAATATTGCGGGCTATTATTTACGCCGTGGTGCCTATATTGCTGCCGTGAATCGTGCGCAAGATGTGCTGACTAAGTATCCCAATAGCCCCGCGACGCACGATGCCTTGGATGTGCTTATCCAAGCCTACGATGCGATGGGGTTAACGCAATTGCGCGATGATGCGCAATTGATCCTGACCCAAAATGGCGGAGCAACGGTGTCACTGCTCTCTAATCAACCTGAAAAGGCCTGGTGGCAATTCTGGAAATGAAATTCTGCTCTGCTTGTGGTGCGCCCGTCGCATGGCGCATTCCTCACGATGACAGCCGCCCGCGCTTTATCTGCACGGCGTGCAATATGATTCACTACCAAAATCCCAACTTGGTCGTGGGGTCGATCCCTGTGTGGGAAGATAAAATCCTGCTCTGCCGCCGTGCCATTGAGCCGCGTTATGGTCTGTGGACGCTACCAGGGGGATTTATGGAAAATGGCGAAAGCACGGGTGCGGCTGCCATACGCGAAACCCAAGAAGAAGCGCATGCAGATATCGCCTTAGGTGACTTGTTTTCAATGTACAGCTTGCCCTATATCAACCAAGTGCATCTATTATTTCGTGCCAAATTATTAAATTTGGACTTTTCAGCGGGTGAAGAGAGCTTGGAAGTCAGACTTTTTAGCGAAGCTGACATTCCATGGAACGAAATTGCCTTTCGCCCTATCAAACTGAGCTTAGAAAGTTATTTTGCCGATCGGAAACAAGGTCAATTTATGTTTCATATTGGTGAACTCGCCGCCCCTACTCATTCTTAATCAAGACTAGCATGAACCTATTACGTAACCTTATGATAATCAGCTGCCTCGCCCTAACCGCGTGCAGTAGTGTCCCCAATAAGAATCCCGCTGACCCTTTTGAGTCATTCAATCGCGGCGTTTATTCCTTTAATGATAAAGTGGATAAAGGCGTGGCAAAACCCTTAGCTAAAGGCTACCACGCGATCATGCCCAACTCAGGCAAGATTATGGTCAGTAACTTTTTTTCCAATCTGGATGATGTGATTGTCACCTTCAATGACCTGCTGCAATTCAAACTCAAGCAAGGCTTCTCAGACGGAATGCGCGTGTTGGTTAATACCACCGTCGGGGTGGCTGGCTTGATTGACGTTGCGTCGTTTGGTAAGCTTCCTAAGCACAATGAGGATTTCGGGCAAACGCTAGGCGTTTGGGGGGTTGTAGATGGTCCTTATCTGGTGTTGCCGCTCCTTGGCCCAAGTACCTTCCGAGACACCTTGGGGCTATATCCTGATAGCCTCGTCAGTCCGATCAGCAATACCCAACACGTTCGGACGCGCAACCAAATGGTACTGACCAAAGCCATCAACCGCCGTGCTCAATTATTGGAAGGCGAAAAGTTGCTGGAAACTGCCGCACTGGATCCCTACCAGTTCTTACGCGACAGCTATTTAGCCAATCGCACAAATCTTATTTTCGATGGCAATCCACCACGTGTGAAATATGAAGAATTTGACGATGAAGATACTGCCCCTGCGTCTGGAGTCGCCGCCGCACCAGCTGTTGCGAAGTAAAGATCATTATCAAATTTGATTTTGTTAATCTGAATTTTTTCACTCGGCACAATATCAACGTCATATTGTGCCCGCCCTCATGACCAACTTACTCCTTTTGATTCTTTGTTTTATCGCAGGGATTTTATTGCGTCGATTTAATCGCATGCCTGACAATGCACCTGCGACCTTGAACAGTTTCATCATCCACGTTTCATTACCTGCTTTATCGCTGCTGTATATTCATAACTTAAGGTTATCGGGCGATATTGTGCTGACAGGCTTGATGGCATGGATTTTGTTTGGCTTATCAGCGGGATTTTTTATTTTATTGGGGCGGAAGCTTAACTTGCCGCGCAACACAGTTGGCGCATTGATTCTGGTAGGTGGATTGGGCAATACCTCATTCTTTGGCTTGCCGATGGTTGAAGCATTTTATGGGCAAGCGGGCATCAGCACGGCGATTATTGCCGATCAGCTGGGTTCGTTCTTTGCTCTGTCCATTTTGGGCATTACCGTGGCGGGGGTGTACTCATCAGGCCGTCCCAATGTGCGTACCTTGTTGAAACGAATCGCCTTGTTCCCCCCGTTTATTTCGCTCATCGTCGCGTTGCTGTTGATTCCTGTGGACTATGCGGATTGGTTTACCACCATACTCAAACGCTTGGGCGATACTTTGGCTCCGCTGGCGTTGTTGTCGGTTGGTTTGCAATTACGCTTAGGGCATATCGCCGAGCATAAACGCAATCTCGCCATTGGGCTGGGATTTAAACTCATACTCGCGCCGCTGGTGATATTTCTGCTCTACGTGCCGTTGCTCGGTGCGCAAGGGCAAGCGGTACAAGTGACGCTGTTTGAAGCCGCCATGCCATCTATGATTACCGCTGCGATTGTTGCCAGCGAGCACGATCTCGATCCGCCACTTGCCAATTTGATGGTCGCCGTTGGATTAGTGCTTTCATTCTTCACCCTCACGGGCTGGTGGTGGCTGTTGCGCGGGGTTTAGTCCATTTGCATCCCTTTTAGGAGACATTATGTCGTTTACCGAACATTGTTTAGAAAACATCGTGCTGTATGAAAGCCATTTCATCCAGTTACATAAAGACCGTGTGAGTTTGCCCGATGGCTCGACCAGTAGCCGCGAATACATCCGTCACCCTGGAGCCGTCGCCGTATTGGCGATGTTGGATAACGGCAATTTGTTGATGGAACGCCAATATCGCTATGCGGCGGGGCGCGAATTTATGGAAATTCCCGCAGGCAAAATCGACGCGGGTGAACCACTGTTGCAAACTGCCCAACGTGAATTATTGGAAGAAACGGGCTATGTCGCCGATGAATGGACTTTTCTCACCACCGCGTGGGCATGTATAGGCTATTCTGATGAGCAGATCAGCTATTTTTTAGCCAAAGGCTTACGCCACGAAGGCAGCAAGCTAGACGAAGGTGAATTTCTGGAAGTTTTTGAATTATCCTTACCCGACGCATTGGACTGGATACGCCAAGGCAAAATTAACGATAGCAAAAGCATCGTCGGTTTATTTTGGTTGAATGATTATCTACAACAGCAAAAATAAGTTCACGTGGTAGCATCCCCCTTTCGCACTTTAGGAGAACACGATGACCAGCTTGCCCATTTTTACCCTGATTGAAACCCGCGTCTTAGGCGTACTGATCGAAAAAGAAAAAACGGTACCTGACTCTTATCCTTTATCGCTCAATAATTTAATCCTAGCGTGCAATCAAAAAACTGCACGCGATCCTGTGCTGAATGTCAGTGAACAAGAAGTCCACTTAGCCTTGGATACTTTGCGCATACATAGCCTGATTATAGAATCCAGTGGTGGGCGCGTGATGCGCTATGCGCATAACGCACGTCGCGTGTTTAAGCTACCTGAACAATCTGTCGCGCTCTTGGCTATCTTGATGTTGCGCGGTCCACAAACGGCGGGTGAGCTGCGTAGCAACTGTGATCGTTTGTATAAATTTGGCGATATTTCCTCGGTGGAAGCTTTTTTGGAAGAGCTTGCCGATGTGGAATCGCCGTGGGTGGTGAAATTGCCCAAGTTGCCAGGTTCGCGCGAACACCGCTGGGCGCATTTGTTGTCAGGCGAAGTGGATGTTATTCAACCTCACGAAGAACCCGCCTATACCTCACCCCCTCTGTTAGACGAAAGCGAAGTTGCCGCTTTAAGCGCGCATGTGATTAAACTCCAAATCGAAGTCTCAGCCCTACGCGAGATTGTGGAAAAAATGCAAAAAGAGCTGGGGATGTAGCCCACGACAAGTCCTAAATTTTTTTATAATTATCACTTATATCCCGCACCATTTTTGACATCATGACCAAACCCATCCGTATCGAACAAACCACAGAGCTGCTGACCCCTGCACAAAAGCAGTTCAATACCCTGCTCAAAAAAATCAAGACCGCCAAGAAAACTCTCGCTGATTGGCAGGAAGTGCCACTGGTACAACAACAGAAATCGGCGGTGATAACGCCTTTATTTGATGAGCTGCACGAGCATCAAGCTGCCATGGCGCGTGCGCTGGATGCTCTGTATAGCAACAAACTCTTTAAAAAGCGAGAGTGCGAAAAGATTGCCTATTTGATTTGCGACCTAACCATGCAGCTTATTGAGGTTGAAGGCTACGAGGATTTTAAGGCACTTTACAATCAATACAGCGAAATTGATTTTGACAGTGAGAAAGCGGACATGCAGGCGGCGAGTACCGAACTGATGAAGTCGATGTTGGAAATGCAGTTTGGAAAGACCATAGAGGAAGAGCTAAATACGCCCGAAAAGGTGGCAGAGTTCATTACTTCCATGATGCGCGAAGAGGCACTGAAGATAAAGCAGGGCAAACAAACGACTAAACAGTCGGCTAAACAACTCGCCCAAGCCGAGAAAGCACAAGCCGAAGAAGTCAACGTCAGCAAATCTATCCAAGCCGTGTATCGGCAACTGGTGGGAGTGTTGCATCCCGACCGCGAGCAAGATCCTGTGGAACGCGAACGCAAAACCGAATTGATGCAGCGCATCACCGTGGCGTATAAAAAGAAGGATTTATTGCAGTTGCTGGAACTGCAAATGAGCGTTGAACATATTGACCAAAACAGCATTAACCTGATTGCCGATGATCGCTTGAAACATTTTAATAAAGTATTGAAAGATCAACTGGTTGAAATCGAAATGGAAGTGCACGATATGAAGGTGAGATACGGTCAACGCCTCCACGATATGCCGTCCTTTGCCAGTGTCACCCCCAAGCGGGTGATTGCTTCTTTCGACGTTGACATTAAAGAAGTACGTCAAACTATCGCCGCGATCAAGCAAGACAGCCGAGTTTTCGCCGACCCGCGCAAAACCAAAGCATGGTTAAAGGAGTACGACATTCCTGCTGGATCCGATATGTTTGGTGATTTCTTTTAGAGCTGTGGATAAGCAGCGCGCACCTGCCTGATTTGTTGTCGGAAAAGTGGATGTACCTAGTCTTTTAACCGACCTTGCGTTCGTGCATCACAATGCGGGAGACGAACCAAATTGCCAATAAATTGGCTCCCACCGCGATATAGCCGACATTGGCGTATCCGACAATTTGGCCTGTGGGACTTTGGGTGATGATAAAGCCTGCCAAAGTGGAGGCTAATCCACTGGCTAATTGTTGCATGGAGGCATTCAGCGACATAAACGTACCACGCAATTTGGGCTGCGCCGCCGAAGTGACAATCGCCATGGCGGGGATCATACGACCCGATACCAGCACAAAAAATACCGTGGTGCAGACTAACCACAAAGCCAGCGAAGCGTGGGTCAAATGGGTAATCACAAACAGCGGCACAAAGGCGAATAAAGCGACTTGGCGATAGACTTCCACCTTGCCGACTGCATCCGCTCTACGTCCAATCCAGCGCGCCGAGATCAGCGTCGCCGCCCCCCCCGCCAGATAAATCAACGGCACTTGGGCTTGGGTAATACCGATATTCGCCACGGCATACACCGTGATGTAAGGGATGATGGTGAAACCTGAAAAGATAATCAGCGCGGAAAATAACAAGGCGCGCAGATGATTCGGGTCTCGCAGCACGTCAAACATGGCAGAAAAAGGATGGGCGCGCTGGTGAATGTGATGGCGAAGCTCAGGCAATATCCACGCACCGATTGCCATAAAAAGCACCGTCAGCCCAGCAATAAAAAAGAAGGGGGCTTGCCAGCTAAATAAATTAGCGAGAAATAAGGACAGCGGCACGCCCGCGATGGTGGACAGCGAGAATGCCGCCATTACCACACTACTGGCTTGCGCCCGTCGCTCAAAGGGAATTAAATCACCCACCATGGTCTGCACCATCGCCCCCATAATCCCGCCGAATGCGCCTGCCATGCCCCGCGCAATCAACAAAGTGGCATAGCTGGGGGCAAGCCCACAAGCTAAAGTTGACAGACCAAACAGCCCAAACATGCTCAACAAGAAGCGTTTGCGCTCAAATTTGTCCACAAAGGTCGCCGCAAATAGCCCTGACGCAGCGGCACTGAAACTATAAGACGCAACCAATAGCCCGAACTCATGCGTGCCGATGCCAAACGCCTTCATCAAAATCGGCCCCAGCGGCATCATAATCATAAAATCCAGAATATGACTAAACTGAATGCCTGCAAGGGTCAGGAGTAAATAGCGTTCGCGTTGGGGGCTGAGGGTGGTGAGCATAAGGGGCGTGAAGTTGACACTGTGCGTGTATTTTACGCTAAAATACATACAAAATCATATCTATTGGAGGCGATCATGTTATCAACCGCGAAAATTTTTAAAACGGGGAATAGCCAAGCCGTGCGCTTGCCTAAAATGTGTCGGCTGACGGGGGATGAGGTGTGGGTACATCGCAATGTCGTCACAGGCGTGGTGACGCTGACCCCCAAAAAAAAGACCGATGACGAATTAGATCAACTGTTTAATCTGATTGCCGCAGCGGAAATTCCCGATACGTTTATGGCCGAACGCGATAATCAAGCGGGTGAATTTCGGGAGATTTTTTAATGCCACGCTATTTGCTGGACACCGATATTTGCAGCTACATTATCAAACGCAAATCGCCTGATTTATTAAGCAAATTACGCACGGGACTGCTGAACGAAGAACTTGCCATTTCCGCCATCACACGTGGAGAGTTGCTCTACGGCATCGCTATTTTGCCCGAAGCCACCTCGCTACACCTCGCCGTGCGTGCTTTTTTGGCATACATCCCCTGTTTGGAATGGCCCGTCGAAGCAGCAGAACATTACGCTAGCTTGCGAGCCTCCCAAAAATTCACAGGCAATCCCGTCGGCTATATGGACACCCTCATCGCCTGCCACGCACTGGCTGAAAACTTGATTTTATACCCATCGCCTTTGAAAAACCCGAAAAATAACAGACAATGAGCAAATGGAAATCAAACTGAGTGTAGAAATCAAAAAAGTCTTGGAAGCTCGTCACCGCGTGGAGCGGGATGGGCAGGTGCGCG
>JAQTTV010000019.1 GCA_028710565.1 Gallionella sp. | reverse complement strand
ATTCCTCGCCAGAAAATGAAATATCGTTCACTCGCCAAGGGGTTTGCAGGCCAAGTGCCATACTAAATAATGTTGTGCTATTCACGCTTCAATTATCGCATTACCCACTACAAATCACATAGAGCCAGTGAATTTTATTGAGGGTTAAACGGTGCTCTTGGTCAGTTTTGTTAATCGCAATCAATATCGGCGAATTCCCGCCAAAACTTTGAATCAATTTAAGCCAATACTCCAAGCGGCTTTCTTGTTCGCCGCGCCGTGCATCTAAAACCAGCACATATAAACTACGCTTAGTCAAAAAGAATTGATGCGTAGCGTGCAACACCTCCTGCCCGCCAAAATCCCACACATTCAAGCGAACCTTTTGTGAATTAATAATTAAATCATCCCATTGATGGCGATCAATGCCCTCTGTTTTTTCAGGTACTTGGTACGCATTGTGTATCAAGCGATTCACCACACAGGTTTTTCCCACCGCGCCTTCACCCACTAAGATCAGCTTAGCTTCGTTAAGTGGTAATGCTTCCGCAGCTTGCATGTCTCTAACATACTGTTCAATTTCCCAAAAGGATTTACTTAAAATTTCTTCGGGTAATTGGGGGATATGTTTCGCTATATAGATACCCTCTTTTTGGCAGTTTAAGTGCGCAAATTTCGCGGGGAATGAAGCAGGATTTTCTCGCACATCCAAAACCAACAAATTGCTGAGTTTCCCGATTTCAGGCGGTAGTCTACTGAGTTGGTTGTTCTTTAAGTCCAGCGATTGCAAAGCCGTGAGTTGCACGATTTCAGATGGCAGTGTACTGAGTTGATTCCCCATTAAGTCAATCGATTGCAAGGCCGTGAGTTGCCCGATTTCTGGCGGCAGTGTGCTGAGTTGGTTGTTTCCTAAGTCCAGCGATTGCAAAGCCGTGAGTTGCCAGATTTCAGACGGCAGTGTGCTGAATTGGTTGTCCCCTAAGTAAAGCGATTCCAAAGCCGTGAGTTGCCCGATTTCAGACGGCAGTGTACTGAGTTGGTTGCCCCATATGTAAAGCGATTGCAAAGCCGTGAGTTGCCCGATTCTAGGTGGCAGTATGCTGAGTTGGTTTCCCCATAAGACAAGCGATTGCAAAGCCGTGAGTTGCCCGATTTCAGGCGGCAGTGTGCTGAGTTTGTTGTCCCATAATTCCAGCGATTGCAAAGCCGTGAGTTGCCCGATTTCAGGCGGCAGTGTGCTGAGTTTGTTGTCCCCTAATTCCAGCGATTGCAAAGCCGTGAGTTGCCCGATTTCAGGTGGCAGAGTGCTGAGTTGGTTGCTCCATAAGCTAAGCGATTGCAAAGCCGTGAGTTGCTCGATTTCAGGCGGCAGTGTGCTGAGTTGGTTTTTCTTTAAGTCAAGCGATTGCAAAGCCGTGAGCTGCCCGATTTCTGGCGGTAGTGCGCTGAGTTGGTTGCCCCCTAAGAGAAGTGATTGCAAAGCTGTGAGTTGCCCGATTTCAGGCGGCAGTGTGCTGAGCTGGTTATCCCATAAGCCAAGCGATTGCAAAGTCGTGAGTTGCCCAATTTCAGGTGGCAGTTCTTTGATCCCTTGATTCGACAAATCCAGTTCGCGCCATTGCTCTGCCTTGGCTTGCTTAATTTTGGCTAACAGTTCTGCTTTTGTCATGGTCATTATCCGCGCTGAAAAAGTATCTTCGGCGAGTATAAGATATTTGGCAGGTGATGGATTGCTTGTACGAAGAAAAGACGGTTAAATGCGTAAGCGTGGATTCGCCGCAAGGTAATCCCCCTGCCAAGAAGCAGGTTTGCTATGCGAAACCACCCTACGACACTTCACCCCGCGCATTGATTTTGGCGGACTTCACCCCAAACCGATCACTTGCGTGGTCGGTTTTTTATTGCGCGATAGCTTTTTACAACCCCCTTCGCGCAATATGGCAGTGTGTTGGTACAAACTTTGGATTGAGAATTGCTGCGCTTGTCTTGCCATTGCAAGCATCCATAAAATTTGTATAATGAATAAATGTATTCACGGGAGATGATCTAATGGCAACATCAATACGACTTGCGCCAGAAATGGAGCAACGGCTTAACTTTCTTGCAGCCAGCACAGGACGCTCAAAAGCGTACTATTTGCGAGAAATTATTGAGCAAGGGATAGAAGACATGGAAGACTACTACCTTGCCGCTAAGGTTCTGGAACGCATCCGTAAAGGACAAGAGCAGGTGCATACCGCCGAAGAAGTGAGGAAATATCTTGGCTTGGATGATTGATTACGCCGATACCGCAAGAACTCAACTGCGGAAGCTCGACAAACAAACCGCACGGCGAATATTCGACTACATGAACGAACGCATTGCCGAAAGCGAAAACCCACGTAACACAGGCAAAGCACTTACGGGTGGGCTGGGTAGTTTCTGGCGGTACCGTATTGGCGATTATCGCGTGATATGCGAGATACAAGACGGCGCATTACGCGTCCTTGTGGTGGAAGTTGGCAATCGCAAGGAAGTTTACCGCTGAGGGAAGGGCACTGAGCGTAGCGTGGTTATTTTGGGTGCGCACCCTCTCCCGTAAACGAGCGAGGGGAGTCAATGCAATGGGTTGTAAAACTTTTGCTTTACGGTTGATGCATGTTGACATAAAAAACGGCAGCCTAAGCTGCCGTTTTGGTTGAAACCTTGGGGGTCGATTAACGACGCACGGCCAATTTTTCTTTGATACGCGCCGATTTGCCTGAGCGTTCACGCAAGTAGTACAACTTCGCACGACGAACTGCACCGCGACGTTTCACTTCGATGGAAGCGATGATCGGGGAGTAAGTTTGGAAAGTACGTTCTACGCCTTCGCCAGCGGAGATTTTACGCACGATGAAGCCAGAGTTCAGACCGCGATTGCGTTTTGCAATGACCACGCCTTCAAAAGCTTGCACACGTTTGCGTTCGCCTTCAACCACGTTGACGTTGACCACGACGGTGTCGCCAGGGGCGAATGAAGGAATAACTTTACCCAAGCGGGCAATTTCTTCCTGTTCCAATTGTTCAATTAAATTCATTGCATTTCTTCCTTTAGTTATGTGAATCTTGTTCCTTCTGGAACGATGCCAGAAGCCCAGATTCTTCTTTTGTTAAGTCACGCTTTACCAGCAAATCTGGGCGGCGCAACCATGTTCTGCCCAATGACTGTTGAAGCCGCCAGCGGGTAATCTGAGCATGATGTCCAGACAACAACACAGGGGGCACAGCTTCACCATTAAACACTTCGGGGCGGGTGTAGTGGGGGCAGTCGAGCAAGCCTTGTACAAAGGAATCTTGCTCGGCGGATTGGGCATCGCCTAATACATCAGGCAGTTGCCGCACCACACTGTCCACCAATACCATCGCCGCGAGTTCTCCACCTGACAACACATAGTCGCCGATGGAAATTTCTTCATCTACGTACTGACGAATCAGCCGTTCATCTATGCCTTCGTAGCGTCCTGCCAACAGAATCAAGCCTTGTTCGGGCTGATCCGCGCGTGCTTTCACCCATTTGTGGGTCAGCAAACTGCCTTGTGGCGAAAGATACACCACGCGACTGCTGGCCAATCCCTGTTCAGCTTGCCGCTGTTTGGCTGCGGTAATCGCAGCTGCCAACGGTTCACCCAACATCACCATACCTGGCCCGCCCCCGTAAGGACGATCATCGACGGTGCGATGATTGTCAAGCGTGAAATCACGGGGATTCCAAGTATGCAGCGCGAACAGCGATTTTTCCGCTGCCCGCCGTGTGATACCGTGTTGCGTAATGGCATCAAACATCGCGGGAAACAGGGTGATGACATCAAAATTCATATCGAAATACGCTTTTGACTACACATCCAACTGCCAGTCCACCCGAATCTGCTTTTGCTGCATATCGACATCTTGCACCACTGCTTTGACAAAGGGAATCAACACGTCACCATGTTCACCTTTGATCAGCAGCACGTCATTTGCGCCCGTTTCCATCAAATTGATGACCTGACCAAATGAAACACCTTCCAGATTAACCACAGTCGAACCAATTAAGTCTGACCAGTAATACTCATCCGAATCAGGTTCAGGCAGTGAAGCTCGCGGCACAGCAATCAGCCAGCCTTTGAGCTTTTCAGCTGCCGTGCGATCAGGGCAGTCAGGCAACAGCGCGGCGAGTGTTTTGTGATGCGCTTCTGTCTGCACCACTTTGACTTCGCGCCATGTCGCGTTTTCCGATGCTGCAATCCACCAGACAGGATAATCCAACAGACTATCCAAATACTCGGTGAACGGTTGTACCTTTATCCAGCCGCGCACGCCATGTGCAGCGGCGACACGCCCCATAATGACCAAGGGCGTATCAGTATTAGGCTGCAACAACGGCACTTGCACCTGCACGTTTAACCAGCTTAGCGACTGCGTCGCTCAATTGCGCGCCTTTGCTTTGCCAGAAAGTAACACGCGCCAAATCTAAACGCAGTGCTTCTTGTTTTTCAGTTGCCACGGAGTTGTAGAAACCCACGCGTTCGATGAAGCGACCATCGCGACGATTGCGTGAATCGGCAACAACAACATTGTAGAAAGGACGATTCTTAGAACCGCCACGAGAAAGACGAATGATGACCATATAAACCTACCTAAAATAATGAGCCGAGCGAAAGGGCGCGAATTCTACGACAATTCTGATACTTAAGGCAAGATTTTAACGCACCCTTTGCATAAATAACCTATTACAGAGCGCAGATATAGCGATTCGGGTGCCTGCGACAGCGCGTAACCGCCGTAGCACATGATAGAATTCGCTACTTTTTTCGATTTCAATACTATAGGACTAACCGCTATGTTTTCAAGCAAAAATACCCTCGCCGTCTCTGATCCCGAATTATGGGCAGCCGTTCAAGATGAAAATCGCCGTCAGGAAGATCATATCGAACTGATCGCTTCCGAAAATTACACCAGCCCAGCGGTGATGGAAGCGCAAGGCAGCAAATTGACCAATAAATACGCCGAAGGCTACCCCAATAAGCGTTATTACGGCGGTTGCGAATACGTCGATGTGGCGGAACAACTGGCGATTGATCGCGTAAAAGCCTTGTTTGGTGCGGAATACGCCAACGTGCAACCGCATTCAGGTTCACAAGCCAACCAAGCGGTTTATGTTTCCGTATTGAAACCAGGCGATACGATTTTAGGGATGTCTTTGGCACACGGTGGACATTTGACCCACGGTGCGTCGGTCAACATTAGCGGCAAGTTGTATAACGCCATTCAATACGGCTTGAACGACAAAGAAGAAATCGACTACGACCAAGTGCAAGCCTTGGCGTTGGAACACAAACCCAAAATGATCGTGGCGGGTGCATCCGCTTACTCATTGGTCATCGACTGGAAACGCTTCCGTCAAATCGCTGACAGCGTCGGCGCGTATTTGTTTGTGGATATGGCGCACTATGCGGGTTTGGTGGCTGCGGGCGTTTACCCTAGCCCAGTCGGCATTGCCGACTTTGTGACCAGCACCACCCACAAAACCCTGCGCGGCCCACGTGGCGGGATTATTTTGGCAAAAGCTGAATTTGAAAAAGTGCTGAATTCCGCGATTTTCCCTGGCATTCAAGGCGGTCCCTTGATGCACGTCATCGCAGGCAAAGCCGTGGCTTTCAAAGAAGCTGCCAGCAAAGAATTCAAGGTCTATCAAAAACAAGTCGTGGATAACGCCCGCGTCATGGCGCGCGTATTGCAAGAACGCGGTCTGCGCATCGTGTCGGGGCATACCGATTGCCATTTGTTCTTGCTGGACTTGCAAGCCAAGCACATCACGGGCAAAGATGCCGAAGCCGCTTTGGGTCGTGCGCATATCACGGTCAACAAAAACGCCATTCCGAATGATCCGCAAAAACCGTTTGTCACCAGCGGCATTCGTATCGGCAGCCCCGCGATGACCACCCGTGGTTTCAAAGAGTTAGAAGCCGAAAAACTGGCACATTTGATTGCTGACGTGTTGGATGCACCGAATGACGAAGCAGTCACCGCTCGTGTGATTGCCGAAGTCAAAGTGCTGTGCGACAAATTCCCTGTTTACAGCGCGTAAGCACGCTAACGAACTTAAAAACGGCACGCCGAGACGTGCCGTTTTTTATTTGCCAAGTGGTTTGAGTGAGTGCTTTTGCGTCCTGTCCACGCAAGCTGATGTCCACAATAGCCCCATGCTGGTTCATAATGCCCCCGTCCCAGCATCAGGAGCAACCATGATCTCACCGAGTCCCCCCCAAAGGCAAACTTTTGCTTCGCGGCTGTTTGGTTACGATGTTTTTCTGTCATTTGCCTTGGGACCGCAGCCTCGCGGTACGCAAAGCTACGCCTCAGACTTAGCGCATCGCTTGCGGGAACGCGACTTCACGGTATTTTTTAGCGAAGACGAAGCCCCACCTGGTAATCAACTCGACAGCACCTTGCGCAAAGCCTTGCTGCGTTCGCGCATTCTAGTGGTAATCGCCAACCACGGCACGCTGCGCGAACCGCGCTGGGTGCGGAAGGAAGCGGAAGAATTCCGCAAACACCATCCTGACCGCCCCATCATTTCCATTAACATCGGCGGCGCGCTACAAGCCGAAGACGTAGCGCAACAAGTTGCCGAGTGGCTGGGGCATACCGACAAAATCTGGATCGACGAAACCGCCGAAGCCGCAACCAGCGGCATTGCCAGTCAAGCTGTCGTGGATAGACTGGCGATTGCGCCGCGCCATGCCAAAGCCAGTACGCGCTGGAAGTGGGTGGTGCGGACATCCATCGCACTGTTGCTCGGCTTAGTGATGGTGGCGGGGTATGAGGCTTATACCGCCACACAAAATGCCGAGCGGGCGAATCAGAATGCGCAACGTGCCGAGCGTAATGCCCAAGAAGCCAAACATCAACAGGGTATTGCGCAACAAAATCAAAAGCTGGCTGAGAAAAATGCTACGGAGGCTACTCGACAAAAATCTGTCGCCGAAACCAATCTTAAGCGTGCGATTGAGGGTGAAAATCTGGCCAAAACTAATGAAAGCAAAGCCATTGCCGAGCGGGATAGGGCGATTTCTTTCCGATTAGCAACTGAATCACAGGGGTTGCTCGCAGGTACGCGCTTTGGTGGTGATCAACGAGCCTTACTCTTGGCACTGGCGGCACAAATCATATCGTCCAATGCCGAGAGTGAAGGGAGTTTGTTGAATGCTTTGTTGGAAAAACGTGATTTGCTGAAAATCATTCCAACGGATGCTTCTGTTGATGCAGTTGCCTTTAGCCCAGATGGCAAGCGCGTGGTGTCAGGGAATGGTGACAATACTCTGCGCGTGTGGGATGTGCAAACGGGTCAACCTATCGGTGCGCCACTTAAGGGGCATAAACACCCAATAGAGAGTGTCGCTGTTAGCCCAGACGGCAAGCGCATTGTGTCGGGGAGTACGGACCAAACCCTGCGCCTGTGGGATGCGCAAACGGGGCAACCTATCGGTGAGCCACTTAAGGGACATAGAGGCATGGTGACCAGTGTCGCTTTTAGCCCAGATGGCAAACGCGTGGTGTCAGGGAGTGATGACAAAACCCTGCGCCTGTGGGATGTGCAAACAGGTCAGCCTATCGGTGCGCCGCTTCATGGGCATAAAGGCTATGTCACCAGTATCGCCTTTAGCCCAGATGGTAAGCACATCGTGTCGGGGAGTTGGGATTCCACCCTGCGCCTGTGGGATGCGCAAACGGGTCAGCCTATCGGTGAGCCACTTAAGGGACATACAAACAGGGTGACCAGTGTCGCCTTTAGCCCTGACGGCAAACGCATTTTGTCGGGAAGTTATGACAAAACCCTGCGTCTGTGGGATGCGCAGACGGGTCAGCCTATCGATGCACCGCTTGAGGGGCATACGAACAGGGTGACCAGTGCCGCCTTTAGCCCAGATGGCAAACGCGTGGTGTCGGGAAGCAATGACCAAACCTTGCGCCTGTGGGATGCGCAAACGGCTCAACCTATCGGTGTACCGCTTGAGGGACATCAAGAGAGAGTGTTGAGTGTCTCCTTTAGCCCAGATGGCAAGCGCATCGTATCGGGGAGCTATGACAATACCCTGCGCCTGTGGAATGTGCAAACGGGTCAGTCTATCAGTGCGCCACTTAAGGAGTCTGAAGATGGGGTGACCAGTGTCGCCTTTAGCCCAAACGGCAAATACATGATATTGGGGAGCGATGACAATACCCTGCACCTGTGGGATGTGCAAACAGGTCAGCCTATCGGTGAGCCGCTTAAGGGGCATACAAACAGTGTGTCCAGCGTCGCCTTTAGCCTAGACGGCAAGCGCGTGGTATCGGGAAGTAAAGACCAAACTTTGCGTTTGTGGAATGCGAAAACGGGTCAGCCTATTGGTGTGCCACTTAAGGGGCATAAATATGGGGTGACCAGTGTCGCCTTTAGCCCAGATGGCAAACGCGTGGTGTCGGGGAGTGAGGACAACACCCTGCGCCTGTGGGATGCGCAAACGGGTCAACCTATCGGAACACCGTTTAAGGGGCATACCTATTCGGTGTTTGGTGTCGCCTTTAGCCCAGACGGCAAGCGCGTGGTATCGGCGAGCGGTGACAATACTCTGCGCCTGTGGGATGTGCGAACAGGTCAGCCTATCGGTGCGCCACTTAAGGGGCATATAGCCTGGGTGTGGAGTGTTGCCTTTAGTCCAGACGGCAAGCGCGTGGTATCTGGAAGTACGGATCACACTCTGCGCCTGTGGGATGCACAAACGGGTCAGCCTATTGGTGTGCCGCTTAAGGGACATGAAGGTAATGTGGGTAGTGTCGCCTTTAGCCCAGATGGCAAGTGCGTGGTATCGGTGAGCGATGATAAAACCCTGCGCCTGTGGGACGTACAAACGGGTCAACCCATTGGCTCGCCGCTTGAGGGGCATACAAGCTTTGTGACCAGTGTCGCCTTCAGTCCAGACGGCAAGCGCATTGTGTCGGGAAGTCGGGATCGTACCCTCCGCCTCTGGCCCGCCCCCGCCGCTTGGCCAGAGTTGCTCTGCCAAAAACTCACCCGCAATATGAGCCACCAAGAATGGCGCGAATGGGTATCACCCGATATTCCGTATCGTACCCAATGCCGATTCCGCCAGATGCGCCAGTCGTTAAGCCATGAATCATCCACCCAAAAACCCGATTTTGATCTCATACGCTGACATCCTCCACCCCGCGCTGCGGGGGGTTTCCGCTACGCCAGCGGCGTTTCAACACTATTTGCAAACCTTTCGCTTGCCCGTGCAGCCGAGGCGGATTTTTCAGATCTTATCCTGCTAATTTCGCCTTCAAAATCTCGTTCAACTGCGCAGGGTTGGCTTTACCTTTGCTGGCTTTCATGGCTAAACCAACGAAGAAGCCGAATAATTTGTCTTTGCCGCTGCGGTACTCGGCAACTTTTTCGGCATTGGCGGTGATGATTTCATCCACCAAGGCTTCGATTGCGCCGCTGTCGGAGACTTGCTTCAGACCTTTGGCTTCGATGATGGCATCGGCATCGCCGCCTTCCGCCCATAACACACGGAACACGTCTTTCGCGCCCGAATTGGAAATGGTGTTGTCCGCGATGCGCACCAACATGCCGCTCAGTTGCGTAGGCGTGATGGGGCAGGTGGTCATGTCTAGCCCATCGCGATTCAGTTGCGCGCTGACTTCGCCGATCAGCCAATTCGCACACATCTTGGCGACTTGCTCCCCTCGCCCGCCTGCGGGAGAGGGGCTGGGGGAGAGGGTTGCGGCGAGGCACGCATCAAAGAAATCTGCCATTTCGCGGGTAGCGGTCAAGGCATTGGCATCGTAAGCAGACAGCGCGTAATTTTCGGTATAACGCGTGCGGCGTGCTTCGGGCAATTCAGGCAATTTCGCCCGCATTTGCTCGATAAATTCAGGCGAAATATCCAACGGCAATAAATCTGGATCGGGGAAATAACGATAATCATGCGCGTCTTCTTTGCTGCGCATGGCGTGGGTTTCACCTGTTTCGGGGTCAAACAAAATGGTGGCTTGTTGAATTTTGCCGCCATTTTCCAGCGTGTCAATTTGCCATTGCACTTCATAATCAATGGCTTGCTGCATAAACTTAAACGAGTTCAAATTTTTGATTTCGCGGCGTGTGCCCAGCGGTTCACCCGCACGGCGCACCGACACGTTCACGTCGCAACGGAACGAACCTTCCTGCATATTGCCATCGCAAATCCCAATCCAGCGCACCAGCGAATGCAGCGTTTTGGCATACGCCACCGCTTCGGCGGCGGACGACATATCGGGTTCGGACACGATTTCCAATAACGGCGTACCCGCACGATTTAAGTCGATGCCCGTCATGCCTTGGGTCGCGCCATGCACCGACTTGCCCGCATCTTCTTCCAGATGGGCGCGGGTGATGCGCACCACTTTTTCGTAAGGTTTGGCGTTACCCGATAACGGTTCAACTTGTATGGTCATCGCGCCCATCCCTACCACGGGCAAATCAAACTGACTGATTTGATAACCTTTTGGCAAGTCTGGGTAAAAATAATTTTTGCGCGCAAACACCGAACGCGGCGCGATATGCGCCCCCACCGCCAAACCAAACTGAATCGCCCGCTCCACTGCGCCCTTGTTCAACACGGGCAACACCCCTGGCAAGGCGATACTCACCGCATCCGCCTGCGTATTCGGTTCCGCCCCAAACGCCGTCGATGCGCCCGAAAAAATTTTAGTCTGCGTTGAAAGCTGCGCGTGCACTTCCAACCCGATTACGATTTCCCATTTCATGCTTATTTTCCTTACCGCTTAAATGTGTTGTGGCGCACGTTGATGCCAATCCGTCGCCTGTTGGTACTGGTGGGCGGCGTTGAGCATTTGCGCTTCTTTGAAGTAATCGCCGATGAGTTGCAATCCGACGGGCAGGCCGTTTTTGCCAAAGCCTGCGGGGATGGACATCCCTGGCAAGCCTGCCAAATTCACGGCGATGGTGTAAATGTCGGACAAATACATCTGCACGGGATCGTCGCCTTTTTCGCCTAAATTGAAAGCGGTGGAAGGCGAGGTCGGCCCCATGATGACATCGCATTGGGTAAAGGCTGCGGCGAAATCTTGGGCGATGAGGCGGCGGATTTTTTGTGCTTGCAAATAATACGCGTCGTAATAGCCGTGCGACAGGACGTAAGTGCCGATCATAATGCGGCGTTTGACTTCAGCGCCAAAACCTTGGGCGCGGGATTTTTCATACATATCGGTTAAGTCCGTGTAGTCAGGGGCACGGTAGCCATAGCGCACGCCGTCGAAGCGCGACAAGTTGCTGGAGGCTTCGGCGGGGGCGAGGACGTAATACACGGGTACGGCGAGGCGGGAATTTGGCAGGCTGATGTCCACCACCACCGCGCCGAGCTTTTGGTATTCGGCAATCGCGGCTTGCACACATTCCGCCACATCGTTATCCAAGCCAGCGGCGAAAAATTCTTTCGGCAAGCCGATACGCAACCCTGCCAATGGTTGATTTAAGTCGCGGGTGTAATCTTCTTTTTCGCGTTGCAAGCTGGTGGAATCGCGCTCGTCAAAGCCCGTCATCACGTTCAGCATCAAGGCGCAATCTTCCGCGCTGCGTGCCATCGGGCCTGCTTGATCCAAACTGGACGCGAAGGCAATCATGCCGTAGCGCGACACCGTGCCGTAAGTCGGTTTGATGCCCGAAATGCCGCACAACGCGGCGGGTTGACGTATCGAACCACCCGTGTCCGTGCCTGTCGCTGCGGCGCACAAACGTGCTGCCACGGCAGAAGCTGCACCGCCCGAACTGCCACCAGGGACGGCGTTGGTATTCCACGGGTTGCGCACTGCGCCGAAATACGAGGTTTCGTTGGACGAACCCATGGCAAATTCGTCCATGTTGGTTTTGCCCAAATTCACTGCGCCCGCTTGGTTGAATTGTTGAATCACATGCGCATCGTAGGGCGCGATGAAGTTCTCCAACATTTTCGAGCCGCACGTCGTGCGCCAACCTGTGGCGCAGAAAATATCTTTTTGCGCGAGGGGAATACCTGTCAACGGTTGGGCATGACCCGCCGCCAACATCGCATCAGCAGCCTTTGCCTGCGCCAAACTACGCTCGGCATCCAAGGTCACGAAGGCATTTAAAGTCGGATTCAGCGCGGCGATACGGTCTAAATAAAGCTGCGTCAGCTCCACGCTGGAAATTTTCTTTTCCGCCAGCGCGGCGGAAAGTTGTTTAAGACTGGCGTTTATCATGGTTTGAACGTGAAAAGTGAATTGTAGGGGCGCACCTGCGTGTGCGCCCTATCCAACGTAGGGGTCGCTAACAGGGCGCACACGCAGGTGCGCCCCTACCATGCTATTCAATAACTTGCGGCACAAGATACAAGCCTGCCTCAACCTGTGGGGCAATGGCTTGGAACGCTTCACGTTCATTTTGTGCGGTGACCACATCCGCACGCAGGCGTTGCGATACGTCTTGGGCGTGGGACATGGGGGCAATATTGCGGGTATCGACAGCTTGCATTTCGGCAATCAGTTCAAAAATACCTGATAATTGGCTGCGTGCAGCGTCGATTTCGGCTTCGTTCATCGCCAAACGAGCGAGTCTGGCAACTTTACGGACATCTTCGGTAGTAAGAGACATGGCAAAAAATTTATTGAAATAATGCTAATAGGTTATCATAACAGGCTTTGGTAGCGCACCACTTTGACGACAGGAATTCCTCATCATGTTTAAATTTTTGAACGGTTATTTTTCTAACGATCTCGCGATTGACCTCGGCACGGCAAATACGCTGATCTGGTTACGCGGCCAGGGCATTGTACTAGATGAGCCTTCTGTAGTGGCAATTCGCCAAGAAGGTGGCCCCAATGGTAAGAAAGTGATTCAGGAAGTTGGGCTGGGTGCGAAGCAGATGTTGGGGCGCACCCCTGGCAACATCACTGCGATCCGCCCCATGAAAGACGGTGTGATTGCTGACTTTACCGTCACAGAACAAATGCTCAAGCAGTTTATTCGCAAAGTTTACAAAGCAGGGATTTTCACCCCTAGCCCCCGTATTGTGATTTGCGTACCGTGTGGCTCCACCCAAGTAGAACGCCGTGCGATTCGTGAATCCGCTGTGGGCGCAGGCGCACGTCGGGTGGAATTGATTGAAGAACCGATGGCGGCGGCAATTGGTGCGGGTTTGCCTGTAGAAACCGCGACGGGTTCGATGGTGGTGGATATTGGGGGCGGCACGACCGAAGTCGGCGTGATTTCCTTGGGCGGTGCGGTGTATTCGGGTTCGGTGCGCGTCGGTGGCGACAAATTTGACGAAGCGATTATCAACTACATCCGCCGCAACTACGGCATGTTAATTGGTGAAACCACGGCGGAGAATATCAAGAAAACCATCGGTTCGGCGTTCCCAGGTTCGGAAGTACATGAAATGGAAGTCAAAGGGCGCAACTTGGCAGAAGGTGTACCACGCAGCTTTACCATTTCCAGCAACGAAATTTTGGAAGCTTTGACTGACCCATTGAACAGCATTGTCAGCGCGGTGAAAATCGCCTTGGAACAAACCCCGCCAGAATTGGGCGCAGACATCGCCAGCAACGGCATGGTGTTGACTGGCGGCGGCGCGTTGCTGCGCGACTTGGATCGCTTGTTGATGGAAGAAACTGGCTTGCCCGTATTGATTGCGGATGATCCACTGACCTGCGTAGTGCGCGGATCAGGCATGGCATTAAACAGCTTGGATAATCGATCAACCAGCATTTTTACCACAGAATAAGCGTGGACAGTGCGCGTAGTTAGGGGGGTTGTCTCCTTAACTTCGCGTTCGCAATATGGATACCTCTCAAACCTTTCGTTTCGCACATCGCGGCCCCAGTCCACTGGTTAGGCTGGTGTTTTTTGCGTCACTGTCTTTGTTGTTGCTGTTTGTTGATGTGCGTTACCGTTATTTGGAAAGTGCCCGCATAAGCTTGTCGGTATTGATGTTGCCAATTCAAGAAGTCGCCACTTTGCCTGATCGCTTATGGCAACAAGCGCGCGAACGACTTTATACACAAAATAGCTTGGTGCGCGCCAATTTACGACTGGAGATGCAACATCAGCAAGATGCCGCACAACTTGTAAAGCTGAATGCGCTGACGCAAGAAAATCTGCAATTGCGCACCTTGGTCGCCCTTCCGCCACCGTCTGGCTATACTCAACAAATGGCGGAAGTGATCTATGCAGAACGAGATGTCTTTAAGCGTAAAGTGCTGGTCAACAAAGGAAGTATGGCACTGGTGCAGGCAGGACAGGTGGTGATGGATGACCGTGGAATTGTCGGACAAATTACCCGCACCTATCCTTGGATGTCAGAAGTGACACTGATTACAGATAAAGACCATGCGGTGCCTGTGCAACTGCTCCGCACGGGGATGCGCACGGTCTTGTTGGGTGCGGGCGATACCAGTCAACTCACTGTGCGTTATTTGCCCGTTAGCACGGATATTCAAAGCGGCGATGTATTCGTGACCTCAGGGCTAGATGGTGTCTATCCTGCGGGTATTCCTGTGGGAAAAGTCGTCAAAGTCGAACGTGATCCTGCCTATCCTTTTGCGCGTGTACGCTGCTTGCCGATGGCGGGGGTGGATCACTATCGTTATTTATTGATTTTGTCTAGTTTAGCCAAACCGCTAGAATTGCCCATTGAGCCTGAGAGTACCGTCAAATCCACTCCTGTGAAGTTGAAAAAATAGTGTATTACTTAACTTATACCAAAGCGACGCTGCAACGCCCTGCAAGTAACTTTCTGATTGTACTGACCCTGTTGCTTGCGCTGCTATTTAACGCACTACCGTGGCAAGGAGTCGGATTGATTTTGCGTCCTGACGCAGTCGCAGTGGTCTTGCTGTACTGGTGCTTACAAAAACCAGGACATATCGGCATCGGTATCGCATGGATGGTGGGAATTTTTTCAGATGTGGCGGACGCTACCGTGTTTGGGCAGCACGCCTTAGCCTACAGCGTCATGGCATTTAGCAGCATGATGCTGCATCGTCGCTTACAAATGTTTCACCTCTATCAGCAAATTCCACAAGTATTTGGCATGTTGACCTTAACTTACGTCGTGTATGCCTTGATCGATTGGCAACTGAATCACACGATGGTGTGGTGGTATTTTCTGGGGTGTATCACCTCTGCATTCTCATGGCTTTTATTGAGTATCGTATTGCAAATAGTGCAGCAACTACGTGAGGATCACGATCCTCTATGAGGCGACAAGTAGAAATTAAAGATCATCAGCGCGAAATTTATTATTTTCGGCTGCGCTTAGCTATCGGCATTGGTTTTGCATTGATTCTATTGTTTATTTTGCTGGGACGATTTGTGTATTTGCAAGTCGTCCGTCACGATTACTACCAAACACTTGCCGAAAAAAATCGCATTTCCATCGTCCCCATTGTGCCAGGTCGTGGCTTAATTCTAGATCGCAACGGTGAAATCCTCGCGCGCAACTATTCTGGCAACACATTGGAAATCACCCCCAACAAGTTGAATGACTCCTTGGAAGCAACCATAGAGGCATTGGCTAAACTGGTGGCGATCACCCCTAAAGACCGTAAACGCTTCAAAAAATTGCTGGCAGAAAGCCGTGATTTTGAAACCTTGCTGTTACGCAACAACCTCAGCGAGGATGAGGTGGCTCGTTTTGCAGCACATCAATATCGCTTTCCAGGGGTGGAACTACGCGCCCGCTTATTTCGAGATTACCCTTATGGCGACAAAACGGCGCACTTGATTGGCTATATTGGACGAATTAACCAAAGTGATATTGACCAATTGGATGAGGACGATGTGGCAGGCAATTATCGCGGCTCAGATTACATCGGCAAAACAGGCTTAGAGCAAAGTTACGAAGCCATTTTGCATGGCAAAACGGGTGTTGAAGAGGTTGAAGTGGATGCGGCTGGACGGGCGGTGCGAATGCTCAAACGTACACCGCCTGTATCTGGTAGTACGCTGATTCTGAGCATAGATGCCAAATTACAAATGATTGCGGATGAAGCTTTTGGCGATTATCGCGGCGCATTGGTGGCGATTGACCCGCGCAATGGCGAGGTCTTAGCGTTTGTGAGTAAGCCGACTTATGATCCAAGTCTATTTATTGATGGGATTGACACTGAAAATTGGGACGCACTGAACAATTCGCCCGATACCCCGCTCAATAATCGCGCCTTGCGTGGCCAGTATCCCCCAGGATCCACCATCAAACCTTTTATGGCACTCGCAGGTCTGCATTACAAGGCGAGATCCCCCGACTTCAAGGTGCAGGATAATGGCGTGTTTAATTTACCAAGTAAAAATCACGATTACCGCGATTGGAAAGAGGGTGGGCATGGCAGTGTTGACATGTTCAAATCCATTGTAGTGTCTTGCGATGTGTATTATTACGGTTTGGCGATGGAGTTAGGCATGGAGCGCATTGCCAGCTACTTAACAGGGTTTGGTTTTGGCAAAAAAACAGGGGTGGACTTGGGGCGTAGAACGGAAGACGGTTTTGATGGTGAATCATCAGGACTCTTGCCGACCCCAGGCTGGAAAATGCGAAGGTACAAACAACGTTGGTATGGCGGAGATACGGTGACAGTAGGAATTGGACAGGGCTATAGTTTGGTAACCCCTATGCAACTTGCTGTGGCGACAGCCACTTTGGCGAATAATGGTATTGGTTACCAACCTCACTTCGTGCGAGAAATTCGGGGGGCAACACCTAAAACAAATCCTGTACTTAACTATCCACCTAACGTGGATCTACACATTGATCCAACTTATATTGATCTGGTGAAACGTGCCATGGTGGCGGTTACCCAACCTGGGGGAACCGCTGTTGCGGCTTCAGCTGGCGCACCGTATCAAATCGCAGGAAAAACGGGAACGGCGCAAGTGGTCGGCGTGAAACAAGGTGAGAAATACAACGCCAGTGCCTTAAGTGAGCGACACCGTGACCATGCTTGGTTTATTGCTTTTGCTCCCGCAGATCAGCCAAAAATTGCGGTGGCCATTTTGGCAGAAAATGGGGGGCATGGCGGGGGAACTGCAGGACCAATTGCGCGCAAAGTGTTTGACTATTACTTATTAGGCAAAAAGCCTGCCCCGATCGTGCTTCCAGTAGTTCGAGCCGCCGCCTCTTCTGCTGTTTCTGCGGCATCCGCCCCAATAGATGCCCCCACTGAGGAGGAATATGACTAAGCGTCGATTGTGGCGGCGATTTACCGCGCATCTGGATGGGTGGTTACTGCTGGGCATCTGTTTACTGATGAGTACCAGCTTATTCACCTTGTACAGCGCAGGAGATGGGAGTTGGTCTCGCGTCATCGGCCAAGGCACGAATATCTGTATCGCGTTAGTGTTGATGTGGGGTGTAGCCAATCTGCCGCTGCATTTTTTGATGCGTGCGGCTTTGCCGATTTATGTGTTGGGGATAGTGCTACTATTGGGTGTCGCCCTTTTTGGAGACATCAGTCATGGTGCTCGCCGTTGGTTGAATTTAGGTGTCGCCACCATACAACCATCCGAACTCATGAAAATTGGTGTCCCTTTGATGCTGGCATGGTATTTCGAGAAGCATGAAGCGACGTTAGGACTAAAAAACCATGCCATTGCGGCACTGCTGTTGCTGCTGCCCGTTTTTCTGATTGCCCGACAACCTGATCTAGGTACTGCCTTGTTAATTTCTGCCAGTGGTTTTTATGTGTTATTTTTGGCGGGACTCAGTTGGCGGGTGATGCTTACATTAGTGGTCAGTGCGCTCGCCAGCGCGCCGTTTATCTGGCGATCATTGCATGAATATCAGCGTCATCGCATTGAAATGTTGCTCGACCCCACGCAGGATGCACTTGGAAAAGGTTATCACACCATACAAGGTATGATTGCCGTCGGATCGGGAGGGGTGACAGGAAAAGGTTATTTGAATGGCACACAGACCCATCTGGCCTTTTTGCCTGAACGTACCACCGATTTTATTTTTGCCGTTTATTCAGAAGAATTTGGCTTACTGGGCAACACCTTATTGTTGTTGATGTATTTTTTTGTGATTGGGCGGGGCTTTGTGATTACCGCCAATGCTTCAACTTATTTTACGCGTTTAATGGCAGGTTCAATCACGCTGACCTTCACCACGTATGCATTTGTGAATATGGGCATGGTCAGTGGCATTTTGCCTGTCGTCGGCGTGCCGCTACCGTTGGTCAGTTATGGGGGAACTTCCATGCTGACATTGTTGCTCGGTTTTGGTATGTTAATGAGCATTGAGACGCATAAACAATTGGTGAAAACCTAATCGTGTTCGATATACGTTGCCATTTGTCTGTATACCGTACACGATGTAAGAAATTTTTTATCAAGTGCGACGCGTGAACTTGTCCGTTTTAGTGAACGTACTGCGAAAATACAAGGAGTAACTGTGAGTAATCGTCTTTCTTTCAGGGTTTGCGTGACCGTTATAGTGCTGGGTTGCATCAGCACAACATCACAAGGCGAGCCCTCGTTGGAAACCAAACCCGCCGTAAGTCATTCTGGTGTGGTAGCAGTCGCGCCTGTCATTCCCCCTCCAGTAGTAATCGAATTACCTGCACCAGCTTCAGCAACTCCAGTTTCGTCCATTACCGCTGCCCCCACAATATCGCCTAATCCAGTCTCTGGTGTAGTCACTACCCCCCCCGTTGCGACATCCATTGCAGCAAAGTTGCCCACGATTGCCCCCCCCAAGGCAACAAAAAAAGTGATGCGTCCCGTCGTGCGTCATGCTATACATACCAAGCGCGAAAAATCTGTCGTAGCTAAATACAACCAACCCTATTCTGAACTAGGGGTGAAATACACACCGATACAAAATGCAGTGAATTATTTTCAACGCGGCGAAGCAACCTGGTACAGCCAGAGTCATCAGGGACAAGCAACAGTGAATGGTGAAATTTATGATGTCTATGGCATGACGGCGGCTCATCCTACTTTGCCTATTCCTAGTTATGCACGGGTCACCAACTTAAGTAATCGGAAATCTGTCGTGGTGCGCATCAATGATAGAGGCCCCTTTGGTTTCCATAAGAAAATCATTGATTTATCTTACGCAGCGGCGAATAAAATAGGATTAGTCGGCAGCGATGAACGACGAGTGGAGATATTAAGTCTGGCACAAGATATGCCCTCCTCTTCTTTACGCACCAGCCCCGCTAACCCAGTCAAAATTACATTCGAATCCACAACCAAACCAACGACTCGCGCCCATCCTCCTCTTAAATCGGCGATGATAGCGAAGCTCACAGGGGAGACTTATTTACAATTGGGCGCGTTTAAAACCGTATCATCCGCACAAAATTTTAAGGATAAAGTGCAGCGTCAGCTTGGTGCGAATCAACATCCTTTGGCAATACTCGTGCAAGAAAATTTGCATCGTGTACGTATCGGACCGTACAACAGCCGCGAAGAAGCACAACGTGCGGCATGTGAAATGACCTTAATATTGGGTTTTAAACCGCTCATCAAATAAATGTATGGGATTATCAGCATCGTTGTATCAACCAAGCAACACCTAGTCGAATTGTCTTAAGTGTTAGCGGTCACTACTCAAGGAGGTTATATGAATAAGCAAATGTGGTTATGGATCAGTCTTTCAGTGCTATTAGCAGCTTGCAACACAGCTCCACAGCGCCAAACAGTTCCGCGAGCCCCTATAGACTCAAGATACCCAAGCAATCAACCCACGAATGACATCAATGTTATTTCAATAGAGAATATTCCTGATGCGGTGCCTCGGTATGAGCCGCTGCATCCTTCCGCTAACAACCCTTATGTTCAATTTAATCGTGAATATAGACCCTTACAAAATGCGGAAGGCTTTAGGCAGCGCGGTATTGCCTCCTGGTATGGCACGGGTGTTGAGGGTAGCCCCACTGCAAGCGGTGAACTTTATAACGACTACGCGATGACGGCGGCACATCCTATTTTGCCAATCCCAAGTTATGCACGGGTGACCAGCGTAGAAAATGGTCGCTCGGTGATTGTACGGATAAATGATCGTGGTCCATTCCGTGCGGATCGCATCATTCATTTGTCCTACGCGGCGGCTGTTAAGCTTGGTATGCCGAACAATCGAACAGGAGAAGTAACGATGGAAAGTATTACTCCCAACGCATCCTCCTTGCCACTGTGCAGTAACGTACAGGTTTATGACAATCCCATGCCGTACAACAATATACAACCGAATAACGGCGCACCGATTTACAACAATGTGCAACCCTATAATGCACAGCCCTATAATCGGGCTCCAGTTTATGACTATTCACGCCCCTATAACAGTGCGCCAATGTATGACAACTCACGTTCCTATAACAGCGCGCCGTATTACAACGACACGAACTCTCCTGATGTTCCGCTCTTTACCATCCAACCGAATTCTCGCTGGTAAATAAGCAAAATACCCGACGCGTAAAGTGATCCTTTACGCGTCGGGTGGCGGGCAGGTAGGATCAGCCAATTTTTGCTCTATACGCTCTAAGCGGGTCACAATGTCGCGTAACAACACTTCGGCATCCTGTTCTTCGCTTTCCACTTTCTTCACCGCATCGCCAATCAAATAGGCAGAAATATTCGCGGTCAATAATGACACCAACACCACACCAAACAATATAAGCAATGCACCAAAGAGTCGGGCAGAAGCATTGTGTGGCACAACATCGCCATAGCCCACCGTGGACATCGTTGCCCACGCCCACCACATCCCATCCCACACACTACCCATGGTTGGATCGAGGCGCGTGATGATAATGCCCGAAAATGCCATGGTAAAAAAAGCAACTGCCAGTGTAGACCCCAGCTGATGGCTGCCTAATATGGCACGTATATTTTTGGATAAGCGCGTGAGCAAAAAGACCACAAGCAATAAGCGCAAGCTGCGCAGCAAGCCTGCCAGCGGTGTGTAATGCCAAATTAACGGTACGCTCCCCACAATAATCAACACGTTCATCCAGTTGTTTCTAAGATAGCGCGATTTTTTCTTAACTAAACGGGTCAACAGCACCGTCTCGAAGACAAAAATGAGCCACACCATCCAATCTGCAATGCGACCAACGATTATGGGAATGCTATTGGTTTCTTCTAGATACCACTGGCAGGGTATCCAGAAAGCCACCGCCATCATCGGCCATTCTAATTTCGCCGCCCACTGACGTGCCAGAGGTGTTTCGTCTTCCTCAACGCCCGCGATGTCGAGTAGGTGGCGGATGGTCATGCAACAACCTTAATTAACTTCTCCAGCCCACCCATATACGGACGCAACACGTCAGGAATCACAATACTGCCGTCCGCTTGCTGGTAATTTTCCAGCACCGCCACCAAGGTGCGACCGACCGCCAACGCCGAGCCATTCAGCGTGTGCAGCAACTCAGGTTTGCCATTGGCATTGCGGAAACGCGCCTGCATACGACGCGCTTGGAAGGCTTCAAAATTGGAACACGAAGAAATTTCGCGGTAAGTATTTTGGGCGGGCAACCACACTTCGATGTCATAGGTCAGCGCGGCGGAAAAGCCCATGTCGCCACTGCATAATTTCATCACGCGATATGGCAGATTCAGTTTTTGCAAAATCACTTCCGCGTGTCCCAGCAAGCCCTCCAACGCAGCATAAGACTCATCAGGATGCACCATTTGCACCAATTCCACTTTGTCAAATTGATGCTGGCGGATCATGCCGCGTGTGTCACGTCCCGCTGAACCTGCTTCAGAACGGAAACACGGGGTATGCGCCACAAACTTCATCGGCAACGATTCCAGCGGCACGATTTCATCTCGCACCATATTGGTTACAGGCACTTCCGCAGTGGGAATTAAGTAGAAATTCTGCACGCCGCCCTCACCCATTTGACGGGGGACACGGAACAAATCTTCTTCAAATTTAGGTAGTTGCCCCGTGCCGCGCATGGAAGCTGCGTTGACCAAATAAGGCACATAAGTCTCAGTGTAGCCGTGTTGATCGGCATGCGTATCGACCATAAATTGTGCCAAAGCACGGTGCAATCGCGCCAGACCGCCTTTCAACAAGGAAAAACGTGCACCGCTTAATTTAATCGCCGTATCAAAATCCAGCCCGCCGATGCCTTCGCCCAAGCTGACGTGATCTTTCACCTCAAAATCAAAAGTGGACACCACGCCCACGCGACGCATTTCAACATTATCTGCCTCGGACAATCCCACTGGCACGCTGCTATGCGGCGTATTCGGAATCACCGACAAAAACGCGTCCATTTCCTGCAACACCAGCGGCAACTTGGCTTCCAATTGTTTCAACTCATCGCCCACTTGTGCGACTTCCGCCATGATGTCTGTGGTATCTAGCCCCTTGGCTTTCGCCATCCCAATTTGCTTCGCCGACGCATTGCGCTTGGCTTGCAACTCTTGCGTGCGCGTTTGAATCACCTTGCGCTGCGCTTCCAACTCCTGAAAGCGCGCCGTCTCTAAAGTAAAACCGCGTGCAGCCAAACGAGCAGCCACGCCGTCTATATCATTTCTCAGTGCTTGAATATCTAACATATTGATTCCTTAAATTTTGAATGTCGTGCTATTTTTAGAGCCTTGCTTGGGCTTTTGTTTAATCTATCAGGTTAAACAATCTTTGCAATCCACTGATTTTGCTCCCCTCGCCCACTTGTGGGAGAGGGGCAGGGGGGAGAGGGAAACGCCCCCCCATGGGTATATCAGGTTAAAACCCGACCAACGATTATTTTTTCCGCCTCATCCAACGCGCGCAACATCGCCAAAATTCACTGATTTTGGCTTCGAATCCGCGCTCTGTGGATTGGTAAAAATTAACGGCATCCATGCCGTCGGGGAAATACTGTTCGCTTGCCGCGTAGCTGCCTGCTTCGTCGAGCGCGTAGCGGCAGCCTTTGCCGTAACCAAGCTCTCACCCACGTGAATTGCGCACAGAAGCATGTCACGCGAGCCGTCTTGCATGACGAAAGTGCGGGCGGGATTATACGCGACATAACCCGTGTTGGACTTGGGCAAATAGCTTATTGAACGATTGAGAGGAACGGCTCGAACGCGCTATTGTGCAAGAGGCGGCTTGGTTTGTATTAACTTGACAAGCGCATGGGCAACAAGACGAGAACCTTCGATTGAAAGGTGGTCATCGTCTCGATATAGCATCTTGCCGTCTTTCATTGCCCAACACCACTGATCATCACAAAGTTGCGCGGCAGCGTCAAATACCTGTACAGAAGGAAATTCTTTGAGTACAGCAAAAACCAGCTCTCGATATTCCCTATTTCTTGCCTCAAAATCCTGCCGAGTGATGGCACATGGTTTTATGGGGATAGGGTGACTTAGATACAAGGGACGGGTCTGCACACAACGCTTGGGAGAGAAACCAAGTTCGGGGACATCTAATACAAAAATGACTTGTTTTCTTTTGGCTAGTAATCTCGCTATTGTTTCCCGCATTGCAAGCCTAAATACGACGTGAAAGTCTGTTATCTCAGGTTTATCAGGAAAAGCTAAGAATCGATTAGTATCAACTTCAATAGAACCATATCCTTTTCCAGATAGATACATAGGGCCTCTCGCTGACAAAATAACGGTTCGTATTGAATCCTGCTTTTCCGCAAATTTAAGTGAATAATTGGCCATTTCGGCGCAGCTGTCTTGCGCCGTTTTTTGAAAAGAAGCGACATTAAAAAATGGCAAGCACCCCCATCCTGCAAAAGTAAGCACGTTATCAGTCGAGTCGTTGATTGCCTCAAGGAGGCCTGCATGTAAACTCATACTATGCGAATCCCCCAACAACAGGATAGTCGGTTTAGAAATCTTCGTCCCAGGACACCTGAAGCTAGCAAAATTTGGATAACCAGATTGACAGCTCTTCGTACTTTTGTTTTGAAACTGTTCATTTTGACTTCCAATTGAAGGGCTTAAGCGAGAGGGGAAGCCATTATGCTGAAAAGTAATATATCCAATAAAAGTTATGACTATCATCAGAGTACACAACGTCACGATCTTACTCACTGTTTTAGGTCCAAAGCGCAGTGGTTTTTCAACAAGATGGTAGGTCAACCAAGCGAATAAGAAACTCAATGCAAGTGCAATCACCCTCATGCGACGAGAAGGTGTTTCTTCTTCAATTATCCGTACAAACGACAACAGTGACCAATGCCAAAGATAAAGTGGATAACTGATGATCCCGATAAAAACCAGAAGCCTATTAGCTAAAATTTTTCGGTTTACCCACGCATCTGCGCCCGCAAGAATAAGCAAAAAAGCCCCAATCACAGGGAGTAATGCCCACCAACCAGGAAATAACATGGCTTTGCAAAAACCAAAAATAGCCACCAAAATCAGCAATCCCCCAGCGATAGACAATAGCGTATTCAGTCGCTCGTCTTGTTGGGTGGTAACAGTTTGCAACCATTCAGTAAAATGCACCCGCTTGAAAAACTGAAAATAGGCGAGCAACGCTCCTGTCAGCAATTCCCAAAAGCGCGTTTGGGGAGCAAAAAATGTTTCAACGACATCTTTTTGAACGCCCGTGATGTTTAAACCAAAAGAAATTATGCCTAGTACACCGATCACGGTGAGAACATTAAACCGTAGCCGCCACGCGCCCCAAATCAACAAGGGATAAATCAAATAAAACTGCTCTTCAATTGCCAAAGACCAAAGATGCATTAAAGGTTTGAGCTCAGAAGCCTCATCAAAATATCCCGCCTCCTTCCATAACACAAAGTTCTGAACAAACCCTGCGCTCGCAGCGATGTGTTTACCCAGTTGCTTGAACTCGTCGGGTAGCAGGGCAAACCAGCCAAAGGTGTAGCTGGCGACAAGGACAATAATCAGTGCGGGGAAAATACGTTTGATGCGGTGCGCATAAAACTCGACAAAACTAAAATCATTTCTTTGTAAGCTACCGAAAATAATACTGGAAATCAAAAACCCAGAGATCACAAAGAAAATATCTACGCCAACAAATCCACCCCGTAAAACAATGGGAAAAGCATGGAAAATAACCACCGAAAGAATGGCAACGGCACGCAGACCGTCAATATCAGGACGATAAGTTGGGTGGGCGTTGTGTTCTTGCGAGGGGGGTGCTGACATGAGTTTCGGTACTTTGACGAAGTTGATTTTGGATATTTCAGCTTGCGCTATTTTTTGCGATCTCATCCAACTCGCGCAGCCTTGCCAATTTTTCGCTAATTTTGGCTTCGAGTCCGCGTTCGGTGGGTTGGTAAAAATTGACGGCATCCATGCCGTCGGGGAAATACTGCTCGCCTGCGGCATAGCCGCCTGCTTCGTCGTGCGCGTAGCGGTAGCCTTTGCCGTAGTCGAGTTGTTTCATCAACTTGGTTGGGGCGTTGCGCAAATGCAGCGGCACGTCACGCGAGCCGTCTTGTTGGACGAAAGCGCGGGCGGCATTATACGCGACATAACCCGCGTTCGACTTGGGGGCGCACGCCAAGTACAACACCACTTGCGCCAACGCCAATTCGCCTTCTGGCGAACCTAAGCGTTCATAAGTCTGTGCCGCGTCATTCGCCAACTGAATCGCACGCGGATCTGCCAGCCCAATGTCTTCCCATGCCATGCGCACAATGCGCCGCGCCAGATAACGCGCATCCGCCCCGCCATCCAACATCCGCACCAGCCAATACAATGCCGCATCAGGATTTGAGCCGCGCACCGACTTGTGCAACGCCGAAATCTGGTCATAAAACGCTTCGCCGCCTTTGTCAAAACGGCGCAGATTTTGTGCCAGCGTTTGGTCTAAAAATGCTGCGTCGAGATGCGTGATGCCTGCCGTGATCGCCGCCGTGTGCGATTGCTCCAACACATTCAACAACCGCCTCGCATCACCATCGGCATAACCAATCAAGCGCGTGCGCGCCTCGTCGCTGAAGGTCAAAACATCCGTTCGGGCTGAGCTTGTCGAAGGGTCAGGGCGAACGGGATGATGGAGGGTCAAATACGCCGTCGCCCGCGTAAACAACGCACCCAATTCCGCTTCATTCAAGGCTTGCAGCACATACACCTGCGCCCGCGACAACAGCGCGTTGTTGACTTCAAACGATGGATTTTCCGTGGTCGCACCGATAAAGGTCACCAGCCCCTGCTCGACAAACGGCAAAAACGCATCCTGCTGCGACTTGTTAAAACGATGTACTTCATCCACAAACAAAATCGTATGCCGCCCATTTTGTTGCAGCGTTTGCTGCGCCTGCGCGATGGCTTCGCGGATGTCTTTCACGCCCGACAACACAGCCGACAACGCCATAAATTCCGCATCAAACGCCTGCGCCATCAAGCGCGCCAAGGTGGTTTTTCCCACCCCAGGCGGCCCCCACAAAATCATCGAATGTAGTTTGCGCGACTGAAACGCCAAGCGCAACGGACGACCCGCGCCCAATAAATGAGTTTGTCCTATCACCTCGTCGATATGCTGCGGGCGCAAGCACTCAGCTAAAGGGGCGGCGGGTTGGTGATCGTTAAATAACAAGGGCATGTTTACCTTCGATTAATGGGGACTACTACATGGGTGAGTCGGCTTGCAATATTAAGACTATTCCACTTACATCCCAGCGACTGCCTCGACATAAAACAACGCAAAAGTACGGTCATAAACAAAGCTCAGTATATCGCTGACTTTGTACCGCCAGATGCACCTAAATATCTTTTTTAGACTTTTTTCTTTGTACACGCCCATCGTTTCAGCATCAGGTATATCGCTAGGAAAACGCTGATTAAATCAGTTCGCCCTGAGTCGTGAGCTTGTCGAACGGTCGAAGGGTGAGCGAATTTAACACACTGATTTTATTAAATCTTCCGTTCATGGTTCGACAGGCTCTCCACGAACGGAAGATTTAATCAGCGTCTCCCTCGTTTAGTGTTCAAAATTTCCATCACCCTAGCGTAAAACTTGCTCCGCGCCAGTGTGGGGTGAAAGATTTAGCGTCTCAACGGGTTTTCTACTGTACCAGAATGACAGCATCCAAATAGCTCCGTATTGCTTTGGGTTAAAACAGCTGAATGCGCGAATGCTACTATCAGCTCGACAATTCACCATTCAATCCCACACTCATTGCAGTAGAATGCTCAACCATTAACATCCCATCCCCTTGCTATATCGGCATTTTCGTCGGTGTAGTGAACTCACCTAAAGGAAATGCCATGAAACGCCACGCCTCGATGAACCGTGTTTACCGTTTGATTTGGAGCCAGGTGTTGAACACTTGGGTGTGCTGTGCGGAGAATGCGAAGGGGCATGGTAAGTCCATTTCGGGGCGTAAGTTAATTGCGGCGGCGTTGGCATTGATGGGTGGGGTATTTTTAACACCGTTGGCGATGGCAGGGCCTGTGGGCGGGCAAGTGAGTGCGGGTGCGGGAACAATTGCGCAAACGGGGGTGAACACCACCATCACCCAAAGCACACAAAATCTTGCTATCAACTGGCAAGACTTCAGCATCGCCGCCAACGAATCCGTGCGCTTTATCCAGCCAAGCACCATGTCGGTCGCCCTCAATCGCGTGATAGGGCAAAATCCCAGCCAAATTCTCGGTAGCCTCAGTGCCAACGGGCAAGTGTTTGTACTCAATCCCAACGGCGTGTTATTCGGCAGCACGGCGCAAGTCAACGTCGGCGGTCTAGTCGCTTCCACATTGAATCTCAGCGATGCTGATTTAATGGCGGGGAACTACAGCTTTGGTACCCCCTCTCCCGCAAGCGGAAGAGGGACGGTGGTCAACCAAGGTCACTTGACCGCCGCACCAGGTGGCTACATCGCCCTGCTCGCCCCTGAGGTACGCAACGAAGGCGTGATCTCCGCCACCCTCGGCACCGCTTTACTCGCCGCTGGCGACAAAGTGACGCTGAACCTCAACAACGGCTCACTCCTCAGCTACAGCATAGACCAAGGCGCGCTGCAAGCCCTAGCCGACAACAAACAACTGATCCAAGCCGACGGCGGGCGGGTGTTTATGTCCGCCAAAGCCGCCGATGCCCTCAGCAGCGCGGTCGTCAACAACACAGGCATCATCCAAGCTCGCACCATACAAAACGTCGGCGGCGTGATTAAGCTCATGGGCGATATGCAAGTGGGCACGGTCAATGTCGGCGGCACCTTGGATGCGTCTGTACTCCCCTCACCCGCTGGCGGGAGAGGGGCTGGGGGAGCGGGCGGCGGTTTTATCGAAACCTCCGCCGCCCACGTCAAAGTCGCCAATGACGCGCACATCACCACCGCCGCGCCAAATGGACTGGCGGGGACGTGGTTGATTGATCCGTCTGACTTCATCATTGCTGCAACGGGGGGTGACTTGACAGGTGCGGCACTTGTTGCCAATCTTGCTACCACCAGCGTGACCATTTTGAGCAGTGCGGGTACGGTTAATTTGGCGGGTGCGGGCGATATTTTGGTCAATGATGCCTTGAGCTGGAACAGTGCCAATAGCTTGACCTTGAATGCGGTCAATAACATTTCTGTGAATGCCGCAATCAGCAATGCCAGTACGGGGGGCATCAATTTGACTGCAGCTGCCGCAGTGAATGTGGGTGCGAATCTCAGTACGGCGGGTGCAATTGCGATTGCCGCGCCCACTGGATTGACTCAGACGGCAGGGACGATCACGACGGGTGGAGGACTCACCGTTGATGTGGGGGCAGCCAGCATCGCGAGCGGGATCATTGCAGGTGCGGGCGGATTGACCAAGCTAGGGGTGGGTACATTGACGCTCACGGGGGCGAATACATTTGCAGGCGGTCTTGCCATCAATGCTGGCACGGTACTGGGCAAAACTTCAGCAAGTGTTTTCGGCACTGGCGCGATCACCCTCGGTGACAGCGTGGGGAGCAATGCAGCGACGCTGCTGGTGGGGTCTAACTTGCCTATTGCGAATGCGATTGTGCTGGGTTCGACCACGGGACTGTTGACTATCGGGAATAGCAGCACTGCAATTTTACCGCTCTTCAGCGGTGGGATAACAGGGGCCAATAATTTAACGATTAACAACAGCGCGACCACAGGTTCGTTGTTGTTGTCTGGCTTAATAAACAATGCTGGCACGATCACCAATACGGGGACAGGGACATGCACCACCACAATCAGTGGCGCAGTGGGTAGTAATGTAACGGGGATTGTCGAGAATAGCACTACGTCGGCATTGATGGTGAGCGGCGCATTAACGGTCAATGGTGGTGGCACCACGTTGACTAACACATCTGGCACCAAGGTGTTGACGCTGAGTGGCGGGGTGACGGGTACGGGTAACTTGATACTTCACAATAACAGTGCCACAACGAATGCTATTGTTTTGACGACGACGGCTGTCAATCACACAGGTACGCTCACCAATTCGGGTAGTGGTACGGGTTCGTCTCTGGTGAGTGCGGGCATCGCTACAAACGTCACAGGTGTTATTCAAGATAGCGCAACGTCAATGTTGACGCTGTCTGGTGTAAATCCCTATACGGGGACGACGACGATCAACGGTGGCACACTCAGCGCGGGTGCGTTTAGCGCATTCAACCCCAACTCTGTCGTGATGTTGGCGAACACAGCGGGTGCTACGTTAGATTTGGCAGGTTTTAATGTGTCGATTGCTTCGTTGTCTGGTGGGGGGGCAACGGGTGGAAACGTGGTATTGGGTACGAATGGAACATTGAATCTTGGCGGAAATAATGCCAGCACGACATTTGCGGGCGTGATTTCGGGTGCGGGTGGCTTGACGAAGAGTGGCACGGGTACGTTGACGCTGACGGGTACAAACACGTTCACGGGTGCTACATTGATTCAAGCGGGTACGATGAAGTTGGGCAACGCCAGCGCACTGGGTACGATAGCGGCTGGCACCACAGTTCAATCGGGTGCAACCCTAGATTTGAATGGGCAGACGGTGGGCGCGGAAGCTCTGACGCTGAACAACACGGGGGTGGGCGGTCGGGGTGCTTTAATCAATAGTGCTGCGACTGCGGCGAGTTTGAGTGGCACGATCAATCTGAGCGGTGCTTCATCAGTCAGCATTGCCGCCAACAACGGCGATATGACTTTGTCAGGGAATATCCTTGGCGCATCGACTAATCTGATATTAGATGGTACGAATGCCGCCAGTACAGTGTCAGGTATCATCAGTATGACGGGATTAGTGGGTAAATTAGGCTCTGGCACATGGACATTGTCTGGTGCAAACACCTACAGTGGCGCAACCACCATCCTCGCGGGTACGATGAAGTTGGGCAACGCCAGCGCACTGGGTACGGTAGCGGCTGGCACCACAGTTCAAACGGGTGCAACCCTAGATTTGAATGGGCAGTCGGTGGGCGCGGAAGCTCTGACGCTGAACAACACGGCGGTGGGCGGTCTGGGTTCTTTAATCAATAGTGCTGCGACTGCGGCGAGTTTGAGTGGCACAATCAATCTGAGCGGCTCTGTCAGCATTGTCGCCAACAACGGCGATATGACTTTGTCAGGGAATATCCTTGGCGCATCGACTAATCTGACATTAGATGGTACGAATGCCGCCAGTACAGTGTCAGGTATCATCAGTACGACAGGATCTGTGGGTAAATTAGGCTCTGGCACATGGACATTGTCTGGTGCAAACACCTACAGTGGCACAACTGCCATCCTCGCGGGTACGTTGAAGTTGGGGCATTCTGCTGCGCTTGGAGCATCTATACCTGTAAGCGTATATGCTGGTGGAACACTGGATATGAACGGCACGACCTTGTCGGCGGCGCCGCTATTGCTATTGAGCGGCACAGGGGTTGGCGGCATTGCGGGGGCATTGACCAACAGCTCGACCCTAGCGGCGAGTTATAACGGGACGATTATATTGGGTAGTGCCAGCAGTATTGTTGCTAATAACGGCAACATAACCTTATCAGGCACCCTCAACAGTGCAGGCTTTGGTCTCACGCTGGATGGCAGTAATGCCGCCAGCACTTTGTCTAGCGTCATGGGTTCAACTTCAAGTACGGTCACCAAAAAAGGCGCGGGAACTTGGGTGCTGGCAGGCGCGAATAGCTACACGGGGGCAACCACGGTTAATGCAGGTACACTGATGTTAGGCAACGCCAGTGCCTTGGGTAGCGCGGTTGGTGGAACCTTTGTTGCGGCAGGTGCAACGCTGGATTTAAACGGCATATCAGCGGGAGTCGAGCCACTGATGCTGAATGGTGGGGGGGTAGGCGGCACAGTCGGTGCGTTGACTAACAGTGCTGCGACGGCTGCAAGCTTTGGGGGTGGAATCTACTTGGGTAGTGCCAGCAGCATAAACGCAAGTGCTGGCAATATAACTTTATCGGGTGCAATTGATGGGGCATTCGGATTGGATGTTTTAGGTGGAGGAACCCTCACGCTGGGTGGTCTCGTCGGAAATACCACCCCATTGGCATCGTTCACCAGCGCAGCAGGCACAACGCTCAATCTCAACGGTGGCGTGGTCAAGACCAGTGGCGCGCAGACTTACAACGGCACGACAACCTTCGGCGTGGCAACCACCTTGGCGGCGGGTAACCTTGCCGTTAACGGTGCGTTTGCAGCGGGCGCGAACAATCTCACCCTGAATAGTGGCGGCACGGTCACCGAAACAGGCACAATTTCTACCACGGGATTACTCACGGTCCGCTCCGCAGGTGGTATGACGTTGGATAAAGCAAATGCCATAGGCAGTTTGAATGCGATCAATACCACCAGTGGTGACATCAGTCTGAGCAATACGGCGGCGACATTGAATATCACGGGCATCAACCAAACAGGCGCGGGGGTGGTGAGTGTGAACAATCAGGGGGGCATGACCATCAGTGGTATGGTCAATAGCAGCGGTGACTTGGCGATGGTTAGCACCGCAGGTTACCAACAAACAGGCGGCTTACTGAATGTAGGGGGGAGTTTAGGCATCACCAGCAGCACGGGGATCAGCTTTGGGAACGTACTCGTACAGGGCAACCTGACCGCAGTCGCCAGAAACGGCAGCATGAGCCAAACCGCAGGCACGGCGGTGAATGTTACAGGCACTAGCACCCTGACCGCCGACAACGGCATCGTCGGTGTGGGCAATGCCAAATACGGCATCAACCTAAATAATGCTGGCAATGACTTTGGTGGCATTATCACGGCGATCGGAAATGGGATTAGTATCAATGACCTTAACACCCTAAATGCCACTATCGTGGATGCTGGATCAACTGCACTCACCTCAGTGGGCAATCTCACGCTCAGAGACTACATTACAGGGAATCTCACCACGCAAACCACAGGGGTAGGCAGCTCCACTTTGTTTGGCAAAAGTACCATCGGTGGCAATCTATCCAGCACCAGCCAAGGTACCATTACCCAAAATGCCAGCGGTATTAGCGTCGCAGGTAGCACCACCCTCAGTGGATCGGCTGTCAATCTGGCGAGTTCAGTGTTCAATGACTTTGTGGGCGCGGTGTCCGCAACGGGAACAGGTATCGCCTTGCTGGATGGGGTGGGTGGATTGCAACTGGGCAATCTCAACGTGGGCACGCTCAGTGCCAAAGGGAATCTAACGGCACTATCACGCGGCGGCGCAATCACTCAAGCCGTGGGAACAAGTGTGAACATTTGGGGTGCGAGTACGCTGATCGCTGATAATAACTTGGCTGGTACCAACAATGTCAAATACGGCATCACGCTCAATAATGCAGCTAATGATTTCCGAGGCAAAGTCAGTGCTATCGGCAACGGTGTCAGCCTAACAGATGTCAATGCGCTGATCGTGGCGGTGACCGATACAGGCAATACCAGCCTAACGACGGGTGGCAACCTCAACGTATGGAGCAGCACCACAGGCAACTTGACCACCACTCAAACGGCAGGCTACACCCAGTTCGGGACAAGCAGCATAGGTGGTAGCTTAGTGGCGACCAGTCCTGTTAGCGTAACGCGCGTCGCGGGAAATATCATCACCGTGGCAAACAGTCCAACGACGACTAGCAACCCCAACGTGACCATCAATGGCGTGGTGGGGGCATTGATTCCATAATAAGCTCACCCACCGCAAGTGTGGCGAAAAAAGATGGAGAACCTGAATGCCTATCTGAAAAGCGTTTCTATGATGATATATTTCACTAGGGACACCCCACCATAACTCCAATAAATTGATTATATTGAACGTTTTAAAAGATACGCATTTCCCTGCGACCTTAGTCAAATCAGGAACGCTTTTCAGATAGGCATGAGAACCTGCGTTTGCGCCCTATTTTCGCGGCATAATTGTAAAAAAGGGCAGCCCGACGGGGCTGCCCTTTTTTACTAAATAGAGAAGATGTGCTGCTACGCGATCATCCCTGCCCCAACCGTATTATTGGTCGCTTCATCAATCACAATAAAGCTGCCCGTACCGTGGTCGAGCAAATACGAGTCAAACACCAGCGGTTGTTGGACTTTGATGGCGACGCGGGCGATGTCGTTCATATTGAGCGTGGTTGCATCGTGCTGCTCCAGCGTGTTCACATCGACGCGATAGTCCAGTCGAGTGAATACGCATTTCACGCTGCGGGTGGTGTGTTTAATCACGTATTTGCGGTTTTTGTCCAGCGGGGTTTCGGACAACCAGCACAGCATGGCTTCAAATTCCTTGGCGACTTTAGGTTGATTGCCTTTGCCGACAAACATATCACCGCGTGAAATATCTATCTCATCCGCCAAAGTAATGGCGACCGATTGCGGGGCATAGGCACGTTCCAGATTGCCGTCATACGTGACGATTTCTTTGACCGTGGTGGTGCGTCCACTGGGTTGAATGGTGATTTCGTCGCCCACCGCCACTTCACCCGATTCAATGCGCCCCATAAAACCACGGAAGTCATGAAACTCTTCGGTTTGTGGACGGCAAACCCATTGCACGGGGAAGCGGAAATCGGTGGTATTGAGGTCATGGTCAATTTCCACGGTTTCCAGCAATTCCATTAAGGTCGTACCTTCATACCAGTTCAGGTTGTCGCCTCTATCCACCAACATGTCGCCGACCAGCGCGGACAGCGGGATGCAGGTGATATTGCTTAAGCCCAGTTGCGCGGCAAATTGGCGATATTCGGTGCAGATGGCGTTAAACACGGTTTCCGAATAATCCACCATGTCCATTTTATTGACCGCCAACACGATGTGTGGGATGCCGACCAAGCTCGCCAAATAAGTGTGACGGCGGGTTTGCACCAGCACGCCTTTTCGCGCATCGACCAAAATGACCACCAAATTGGCGGTACTGGCGGCCGTCACCATATTGCGGGTGTACTGCTCATGCCCTGGCGTGTCGCCAATGATGAATTTGCGTTTTGGTGTGGCGAAATAGCGATATGCCACGTCAATGGTAATGCCCTGTTCGCGCTCGGCCTGCAAGCCGTCGGTCAACAGGGACAAATCTACCGTCGCCATACCTCGCTTCTCGCTGGTTTTAGAAATCGCTGACAGTTGATCTTCAAAAATTGATTTGGAATCGTGCAGCAATCGCCCGATTAACGTGCTTTTCCCGTCATCCACGCTACCAGCGGTGATGAAACGGAGGAGTTGGGTGGTTGTATTTTCCATACTGTTTGCCTTTAAAAATTTGTTGGCTGCGTTTCGTTACCTTCTTTTGGTGAAACGTGAATAGTGAAAGGTGAAACAAATCGTCAGATGTTCACGCGTTTTTTGTGAAACGAGAAAAGCGAAACGTGAAACAAACCGTCGCATACCCACACGTTTCACATTTCACCTTTCCCGTTTCACCTAAAAATATCCCTCTTTTTTCCGCAATTCCATCGACGCATCCGAGGTCTGGTCGTCCATCCGCGTTGCGCCGCGTTCGGTGATGCGAGTGGTCGCGGTTTCAATAATAATTTCTGCCGCATTTCTGGCGGGCGATTCCACTGGGCAAGTGCAGGTGATGTCGCCTACCGTGCGGAAACGTACCGTTTTGGTGACGACAATTTCGCCCGCCTGCGGTTGCACCAAGTGTGAGACGGGCATAATGCCGCCCGCACGTTGGATCACTTCGCGTTCGTGGGCGTAGTAAATGCTGGGGATTTCCAACTTTTCGCGTTCGATGTATTGCCAAATGTCCATTTCTGTCCAGTTGCTAATCGGGAAAACGCGAATGTTTTCACCTGCATGCACGCGCGTATTGTAAATATCCCACAACTCTGGACGTTGATTCTTAGGATCCCATTGACCAAAATCATCGCGGAAAGAGAAGATGCGTTCTTTGGCGCGGGCTTTTTCTTCATCACGACGTGCGCCGCCCATACAAGCATCAAAACCAAATTCAGCAATCGTTTCTAGCAACGTCACGGACTGAAAGACGTTGCGGCTTTGGGTTTCATTCTTCAGCACGACCGTGCCTTTTTTGATGGAGTCTTCCAACGAACGCACGATTAAGCGTTCGCCCAAATCAGCGGCTAATTTGTCACGCGTGGCAATCACTTCGGGGAAGTTATGCTCGGTGTCGATATGCACCAAGGGGAACGGAAATTTCGCAGGGCGAAAAGCCTTTTCCGCCAAACGCAGCATGACGATGGAATCCTTGCCGCCCGAAAACAGCAAAGCGGGATTTTTACATTCAGCAGCCACTTCGCGCATGATGTGGATGGACTCGCTTTCCAGCGCATCTAAATGGGTAAAATTATGATTGCTCATGTGTTTTTCTCTTTTTAATCTTGATGTTGAAATGTTTTTTCGGTGAAATGTGAAAGGTGAAACGTGAAACAAAGCGTTGGATGTTCACGCATTTTTGGTGAAACGAGAAAGGTGAAACAAACCGTCGCATACCCAAACCTTTCACTTTTCACCTTTCACGCCTCACATGCAGCCCACATTCCTTGTTTTCTGGGTTTTCCCACCACCAGCGTCCCGCACGGATATCTTCGCCTACGGAAATAGCGCGGGTACAGGGTGCGCAACCGATGCTGGGGTAAAACTGATCGTGCAATTTATTATAAGGCACGTCATTTTGCTTGATGTATTGCCACACGTCGGCATTTGTCCAATCCAACAGCGGGTTAAATTTCTGCAAACCCTGTTCCTCATCCCACGCCGATACCGCCAAACTACCGCGTGTGACGGCTTGATCGCGGCGCATCCCTGTGATCCACGCCCCTTTACCCGCCAAAGCGCGTTTCAAGGGTTCAACTTTACGCACATAACAGCAACCCTTGCGCGCCTCAATACTCTCGTAAAACCCGTTAATACCTTGCTCTGCCACATATTTTTCCACGTGTGCGGCATCGGGAAAATATACGTGTAACTTCACTGCATATCGGCTACGCAAAGTCTGAATCAAGTCATAGGTTTCAGCAGGTAAGCGTCCTGTATCCAAGCTAAACAGCGAAATGTCCAGCTGGTGTTGCGCAATCAGATGCGTCAATACCATGTCTTCCGCACCCAAGCTATTAGCAAAACACACATGCTTAAAATCTTGTGTCGCTTGGCGCAATACGGCTAATGTCGCATCAATTTTATCATCTAAGCTCATACAGGTAATGCCTCCGATAAATCTAATTGCGCATCGTGCGCCGTGGCAAACGTGGCGGCGTTCACCGTCCAACGATCCACCGCCGCAGATAACGTGTCCAAATCTGCTACGCTGATGTCAGCCGTATTGGCTAAACCCTGCGCAGCTGATGCAAACTCACCCGCTAACTCACTCGGCACTAAGCTACTCAATTGCACGCCCAGATCTGCTAATGCTTCTTGACGGATGCCGCCTAACAATTGCGCGAGACCCGAACCCAATAAACGCAAAATCGCTTCATTACACACGGCGGCTTCAGCATATTTCCGCTGAAAAACCAAGGCATTGCGGTATTCACGTTCATGTGCCGCTTCAAAAAAGTTCGCCCCAATCAGCACTTGCGAGGCACCCGCACATTCCCCGCCGCCCAATTGTAATACACGGAAATCAGCGGTATCGCCGTAATCACGCATCACTTCGGCGAGCGTTTCCGCTTGGACTTCTGCTAAATCTGCCAACAATTGCTTGAAATAATCAGGTGCTTGCGCCCGCGCCCAAGTGAAAAAACTGGTTTCGCCGCTGTCCAAATGCGCTTGTTGCACACGTTCGATTGCTTGCTTAATCCTCGCGACGGGCAAGGTAGGGCCTTTCAATGCCAACGCACCGCCGCCCATGCCATTGCCCGCAAAGTACATTTGATAATGCGGCACTAACTTGCCATGTAAGCGTTTACCTTCGCCGTAAATGCCGATGTCACCTGTTTCAGGTTGTGCGCAACCGTTATGACAGCCCGATACACGGATGCGTAAATCACCTTTGCCGCCCGACAAATTCGGCGCGATTTCGGTGCTGGCAGTAATACCCAAACGGCAAGTCGAGGTGCCAGGGCAAGCCACGACATTGTCACCCACACGAGGTTCGTATAATCCTAATGCCGCCAATCCTGCGCGTAATGGGGACAACGCCGCTGCCGATACATTCAAAATAATCAGGTTTTGATCCTGTGTGGTATGCACTTCGTCTATGCCATGCGCACGCAACAATGCCGCCATGCCGTGCAGTTGTACGGGTGTCAAGTCGCCAATCGGCAACGCAACGGGCAACACGTTCAGCCCCGCTTGATGCTGAGCAAACAACGCCCGTGGCGCGCCCGAACCTGGGGAAACTTGCCCCGTTGGTTCACGCCATTCACCCTGTGGATACGGTTGATCCGCCAAGGCTTGACGGGTACGTTCAAACTCGGCACGATACTTTTCAACGAAACCTGCTGCACCGAATTTTTCCACTAAAAATTTAATGCGCGATTTGGCGCGTTTAGTACGATCGGAATACTTGTTATGCAACGTCACCAAAGCTTCTAACGAAAACAGCAATTGGCTTTCGGGAATAAATTCTTCCACCACAATCGCTTCACGCGGTTTGTGTCCCAAGCCACCACCCGCCTTAACCATAAAGCCGTGTTGCCCATCTTTTTGAACCGCAACCACGCCTGCATCGTGCAACAAAGATTGCGCGCAATCGGATTCGCAGCCTGAAAAGCTCATTTTGAACTTACGGGGCAATTGTTGATTGAGTGGATTACGCAAAAAGTGCAGCGTCGCGCCATCAATGTGCTTCGCAATATTCACATGTTCTTTAGGGCATACGCCCGACAAAGCACAGCCCGTCATGTTGCGCACCGCATTGCCACAGGCTTCACGACTGGTGAGATTCACTTTGGCAATGTGGCGCATCGCACTGGGCATTTTTGCCAGTGGAATAAAGTGCACCTGGATCGCCTGACGGGTGGTGATATGGGCAATGCCGCGTTGCGAATAGGTCGCGGTAATGTCCGCCACGGCATCCAGTTGATCTGCATTCAGTCGTCCACCAGGGATCTTGATGCGCAACATATTCACGCCGACTTGGCGTTGACCATAAGCCCCGTATTGCAAGCGTATCGCAGTAAAACGATCCACATCAATTTCGCCCGCATCAAACGTGGCGATGGCTTGTTCAAAGCGATCAATTTCTTCTAAATTGACAAAATTCGTGGAACTCATGGGGGTACTCCTTGGTAATTAGTTGTTAGTCGTTAGCTGTTAGCTGTTAGCTGTTAGCTGTTAGCTGTTAGCTGTTAGCTGTTAGCTATTAGCTGTTAGCTGTTAGCTGTTAGCTGTTAGTCGTTAGTCGTTAGTCGTTAGTCGTTAGTTGGTAGTTGGTAGTTGGTAGTTGGTTGGAGTGCATTTTTCTGTGCATCTATTTGAATAAATTTAACAATGACAGCTTTACCCACGCACTAACTAACGACTAGCGACTAGAAGCTACTTATAAAACACCATCTTCAATCCAATAATCAGCAACATAACGGCCAATAGCGGGCGTAATACTTTTTCAGGTACTTTCGCGCTCAAGTGACTACCGATATAAATCCCAGGTAATGAACCGAGCAGCAAGCTTCCCAATAACACCAAGTTCACCGTGCCCAAAGCCAGATGTCCCATCCCTGCCAAAGCAGTCAACGGTACGGCATGCACAATGTCTGTACCCACCACTTTGACCGCTGGCATGCGTGGATAAAGAAACAATAAAGCCACGGTTCCCAGCACCCCTGCACCGATGGAAGAAATGGTCACCAATGATCCCACTACCACCCCAGTCGCAATCGTCGCCGCAGGCAAGTAGCGATGATGTAGCTCGTAAACCGTGCCATCGTGACTGCGCCCTAATTTTTGAATTTGCTCCTTAAACAGCAATACGATGGCAGTTGCTAACAAAGCGACACTTAATACGCTAGAAATCACGCTTCGTAAGGTTTTCTCGTCCAAGGCAAGGTACTTCAATAACAAAATCGTCGTCACGGCGGCTGGCAAGCTGCCCAAGCTCAACAAAACCACGACTTTCCAATCCACCGTACCCCGCTTACCGTGTACCCAACCGCCCAATGATTTGGTCAATGAAGCGTATAACAAATCCGTACCCACAGCCGTGGCGGGTGAAACGCCAAAAAACAACACCAACAAGGGCGTCATCAGCGAACCACCACCCACGCCCGTCACACCAACAATCAATCCCACTAAAAAGCCTGACAGGGTATATAAACCATCCATGTTCACTTACTCCATCCAATTTGATGGTGCATTGTAAGGGCGGCTTGTTATATTCACAAATACTTTTATGTTATAGTGATATTTCTTTTTGGAATAAGGGAAAGACTGTGAAAGGTGAAATGTTTGGGTGTGCGACGGTTTGTTTCACGTTTCATCTTTCTCGTCTCACCTCATTCCAAACAACACCTGAACAGCGCGACGCTTTTACGTTTCACCCTTCACGTTTCACCTTTCACGGAATTTAAGCAATGAACCTCCAACAACTCCGTTACTTAAACGAAATCGTGCGCCAGGGCTTGAATGTCTCTGGCGCGGCCGATGCCCTTTACACGTCACAACCTGGGATTAGCAAGCAGATCAAATTATTGGAAGATGAGCTAGGCGTGCAGATTTTTGTGCGCAATGGCAAACGCATCGTGGCGATCACCGAGCCTGGCAAAGGCATTTTGGCGATTGCACAGCGGATGTTGCAGGATGCTCAAAATCTCAAACAAGTTGCCGAGGAATTCCAAGCGCAAGACACGGGTCATCTCATTCTAGCCGCTACGCATACCCAAGCGCGCTATGCCTTGCCGCCCGTGGTGAAGCAATTTAGAGCGCGCTATCCCAAGGTGCAACTGGGACTCCATCAAGGCAGTCCCACGCAAATTGCCGAGCAGGTACTCAAGGGCGAAGCAGATATTGCCATCGCCACAGAAAGTTTGATGCACTATCCCGATTTGATTACCCTGCCCTGCTACGAATGGCATCACTGTGTCATCACCCCGCCCGACCATCCTTTGCTGAGCGACGCGCCACTGACCTTAGCGAAAATTGCGCAATACCCCATTATCACTTACGACTTTGCCTTTAGCGGACGCGGCAAAATCAACGCTGCCTTTGACGAAGCGGGCATTACGCCCAATATCGCCTTAACGGCGATGGACGCGGATGTGATTAAAACCTATGTGGATTTGGGGCTAGGGATCGGTATCTTGGCGAGTATTGCCTTTGTACCAGAGCGAGACCAACACCTGCGCATGCTCCTGGCAGATCACCTATTTCAACCCAGCACTACCCGCATCGCCTTTCGCAAAAATGAATACCTACGTGGCTATACCTACGATTTTATTAGATTATTTGCCCCAAAATTAACGCGGGAAGTAGTGGATAGGGCGATAAAGGGAGAGGCGTAATGTAGTTATTTTGATGAGACGGGAGGGGCGGCAGGTAGCAAGGTTGCGGATATAACAAATCGCATCTTGCTCGTAATACTGAAATCTACACGCTACACGACAATTAGTCGTTTTTACGCAGCACTCAAAGCCCATTCTTTTGCAGTTTCTTTGCTGTCGAAATAGCCATTCGCAAATTTTACGCCATTCAGTTCACCCATCATTTGTTTCGTCGATAAGGTTGCAAAGAAGTCCTTGCTGACGACAAAAGCGATCCGACGTAAACCTAAGTTTAACAAAGAAGGGAAAATAGCCAAGTCTATCCAAGCTTGTACTTCAGGGTTGTAGGTAAAAAACATCGTTCTCATATCGACGACGAGTCGCGTATGTCGGTGTTTGCTGACAGCATCAAGATAGTCCAAATATTCTTTTTTGCAATCCTTGGTATCCATCATCTTGGTTTCACTCAACCAAGTGCCTTCTATTAAGAGATGTTCTGCAAAATATGCCATGTGTAGGTATTTGCTTTTATAAATTTCCACCGTACTAACCCTTGTTTAAAATTTGATATTTTAGAATGCGGATTTATACCCACAACCTAATGATTTTGTGGATAAAGTTTATTTTCTTGCGGATAATCCGCTTCAGCGGTTTTTAGGACGCACTTAAAACCCATTTTCTCGCTGCATCTTTATTATTGAAGTATTCAATGCGTTTTAAACCTTCCATTTCCATCAACACCTGCTTAGTCGATAACTGAGCAAAAAAGTCATTGCTGGTCACAAAAGCGGTCTTATTTACACCAACGCGAAGTAAGGGCGGAAAAATGGTTTGGTTAATCCAGTCTTGTACGTTAGGGCAGAGCGTAAAGAGCATATTTTGCGTATCTACGACGATACCCTTTGGTCGTTGTTTACGAACAGCATCAAGGTACATCAAAAATTCCTGCTTACATTCCTCGGTATCCATCCTCTTGGTCTCACTCAGCCAAGTCGCTTCTAGCAATTGCTGTCCTGCAAAATAGGTAATGTGCAGGTATCTGCTTTTATAAACTTCCACCGTACTAACCCTATGTTTAAAATTTGTTATTTTAAAATAGATTTATACACACAAGCTAATGATTTTGTGGATAAAAATTATTTCTTTACGGACAATCCGCTCAAGCGGTTTTCAGGACGCACTTAAAACCCATTGCCTCGCTGCTTCTTTGGTGTCGAAGTATTCCCGCGTATGTTTTAGACCTTCCTTTTCGTTCATGATCTGTTGAGTCGATAACTGCGCAAAGAAATCCTTGCTAATGACAAAAGCAACTTTATTTATACCCATGTTTAAGAATTGCGTAAAAATGGTTTGGTTGATCCAGTCTTGCATTTCAAGACCAAATGTGAAGTACATATCACTTGTGTCCACGAGCCCCCGTATCGGTCGTTGTTTGCGGGCGACATCAAGGTAATTCAAAAATTCTTGTTTGCACTCATCGGCATTCATCGTCTTGGTTGTACTCAGCCAAGCTGCTTCGATTAAGCGTTGTTCTGCAAAAAATGCGATGTGCAGGTATTTGCTTTTATAGACTTCCATCGTACTCCCCCTTGTTTAAAACTCGTTATTTGGCAATGCACATTCAAATTTGGCGTGTCGTAAAGGCGATAACCAGCACCATGGTACGCACGGCACTTTTACACTGCCCCATTTTTAAGCCGCACTTAAAACCCATTGTTTTGCCGCTTCTTTGGTATCAAAGTATTTCGTGGTAAATTTTAGACCTTCTTTTTCATCCATCGTCTGTTTGGTCGCTAACTGCGCAAAGTAGTCTTTGCTAATGACAAAAGCGATTTTGTTTACGTTCATACTTAACAGGGACGTTAAAATAGTTTCGTTTATCCAATCTTGTACTTTAGGATTGAAAGTAAAGCACATATTGCTGGTATCGACGACGATGCAGTTGGGTTGTTGTTTGCGGACAACCTCTAGGTAATTTAAAAATTCCTGTTTGCATTCATCGGTATCCATCCTCCTAGTTTCACTTAACCAAGTTGCTTCGATTAAGCGTTGTTCTGCAAAAAATGCGATGTGCAGGTATTTGCTTTTATAGACTTCCATCGTACTCCCCCTTGTTTCAAACTCGTTATTTGGCAATGCGTATTCAAATTTGGCGTGTCGCAAAGGCGATAACCAGCACCATGGTACGCACGGCACTTTTACACTGCCCCATTTTTAGGCCGCACTTAAAACCCATTGTTTTGCAGCTTCTTTATTATCGAAGTATTGTGAGTTAAAGTTTAGACCGCCCTTTTCATTCATTAACTGTTGGCCCGACAACCGTGCAAAAAAATCTTTGCTGATGACAAAAGCGAGTTTTTTTCCGTGTAGGCTTGAAAGTGGCATCAAAATATTCTGGTTTACCCAAGTTTGCAGTTCAGCACTCAAGGTAAAGTACATGTTGCTGGCATCTACGATGAGTCGGGTGGGTATTTGTATGTAGACAACATTCAGGTAATTCAAAAATTCTTGTTTGCATTCATCGGCATTCATCGTCTTGGTTGCACTTAACCAAGTTGCTTCGATTAAGCGTTGTTCTGCAAAAAATGCGATGTGCAGGTATTTGCTGTTATAAACTTCCACCGTACTAATCCTTATTTAAAACTTGTTATTTAATTATTTAAAAACGCGCAATCAATTTGACGCGTTGTAAAGGTGATAATCTTCACGTAGGCATGGTGCGCACGGCGCACCCTACGGCATTTTACAATGCGCTGTTTTTAGGCTGCACTTAAGAGCCATTTTTTTGCGGCGTCTTTGGAGTCGAAATATTGCGTGGTAAATTTGATACCATTCTGTTCGGCCATCACTTGTTTAGTCGATAACACGACAAAGAAGTCATCGCCGACGACAAAAGCGACCCAACGCATACCTGAAGCTAACAAAGAGGGAATAATCGTCTGGTCTATCCAATTTTGTAGTTCAGAGGAGAATGTAAAGAACATCGTGCGTACATCCAGCACGATTCGCTTGGGATGCAGTTTGCGGACTACATCAGCGTAATTTAACATCTCTTGTTTACAATCCTGAGTATCCATCATTTTACTTTCACTCAGCCAAGTTAATTCCATTAAAGACTGTTCTGCAAAAAATGCGATGTGCAGGTACTTACTTTTATAGACTTCCATCGTACTAACCCTTGTTTATAATTGGTCGTTTGAAAATGCGCGTCAAGTTTGACGCGACGTAAATGTGACGTGATTTCGATCTCGAAGCATACCGCGAGCAAGGTTTTTAATCAACGGGTCAACCACACTCGCATCAGAGATAATTGCATCCACCGAATACTTAAAGTGCCCAGTTAGTTCGACATGCCGCAATCCTGACGTGCCGAATGTCATGCTGTTGTCCATGTTCACAGCCTCACCTCAAACCCCTTTTCGATTCGGTCTCATAGATGACTAGCTATCGTATATAATCCGCTGCTCTAATATTTGAGATACATTTTGACATGCTGGAAGTCAGTCATCTGGCGTGTAGCCGAGGCGATCATCGTTTGTTCTCTGACCTGAGTTTTGTATTGGAATCGGGTCAAATTATGCAAGTGCAGGGAGAAAACGGCAGTGGTAAAACCAGTCTGCTGCGTACTCTCTGCGGCTTTTTGTCGCCTGAATCTGGCAAAATATTGTGGGATGGCACGGATATGCGCGAACTGGCGGAGGATTATTTCGCCAATTTGTTGTACCTCGGCCACCACAATGCAATTAAAGATGAGCTGAGCGGCGTGGAGAATTTGCGGATTTCGGCGGGGTTGGCGGGCATTGCCTTAGATGATAAACAAGCGATTGCAGCCTTGCGCCGCATGGGATTAAAGGGGCGTGAGCGATTACCCACCAAGGTATTGTCTCAAGGTCAACGGCGACGCGTCGCGTTAGCGCGTTTGTTATTGGGCGAAGCCAAGTTATGGGTATTGGATGAACCCTTGGCGGCGTTAGATGTCGGAGCGGTCGAGTTAGTGCAGACGTTGATTGCAGAACATCTCGCTCGTCAAGGCATGGTCATTTTTACCACGCATCAACCGTTGGAAATTGCAGGCATGGAAATGCGTAGGTTATCGTTGTCGTGAATACTTTATCAGTGTGGCAATTATTAGTGTTGGTGGTGCGCCGCGATTTGTTGCTGGCGATGCGTCGGCGCGCCGATGTGTTTACCACCTTGATTTTCTTTGTGATGGTGGTGAGCTTGTTCCCGCTGGGCGTAGGGTCGGAAATGGAGCTGCTGCGCAAAATGGCACCTGGGGTGTTGTGGGTGGCAGCGTTATTGGCTTCGATGTTGTCGTTGGGACGGTTGTTTTCCGCTGATTATGTCGATGGGACCTTAGAGCAAATGATGCTCGCACCGCAATCGCTGTCCATCTTGGTGCTGGGCAAAATGATTGCGCATTGGATGGTGTCAGGCTTGCCGTTGGTGCTAATCGCCCCTGTGCTGGGGATACAATTTGACTTATCCGCGCCCGCACAAGGCGTGTTGGTGCTGGGGCTGTTGTTGGGCACACCTGTACTGAGCATGATAGGCGGCATCGGCGCGGCGTTGACCTTGGGCTTGCGTGGCGGCGGTGTGTTGTTGTCCTTGCTGGTGTTGCCGCTGTGCATTCCTGTGTTGATTTTCGGCACGGGCGCGGTGTATGCAATTTCAGCGGGATTAAATGGAGCAATGGTATCGAATTTGGCGTTATTGGCAGCGATGTTGATGTTTTCGCTGGTTTTAACCCCGTGGGTTTCTGCGCAAGCATTGCGCATTTCAATGGAGTAATTCTGTGGCAATCAATTGGTTTAAGTATTCTGCGCCCAGCACCTTTTATGGATTGGCGGGCAAGTTAATTCCTTGGTTTGCACTGCCAGCGGCGGTGCTTTTTGTCATTGGGCTGTATATCGGCTTTTTTGTCGCACCCACGGACGCGGTGCAAGGGGAGGCGTATCGCATTATCTTCATCCACGTGCCCGCGTCGATTTTGTCCATGTTTTTGTATCTCATCATGGCGGGTTATGCGGCATTGGGCTTGATTTTTAACACCCGCTTGTCGTCTATGATGGCTACTGCCATTGCCCCGACAGGCGCGCTCTTTGCCTTTATTTCCTTGTGGACAGGTGCGTTGTGGGGCAAACCAATGTGGGGCGCGTGGTGGGTATGGGATGCGCGACTGACTTCCGAACTGATCTTGTTATTCCTGTATTTTGGCTTTATTTCCCTACATGCTTCGATTGATGATCCTCGTCGTGCGGATCGCGCAGCGGCTTTGTTGGCAGTCGTGGGTTCGGTGAATGTGCCGATTATTTATTTCTCGGTGAAATGGTGGAATACGCTGCATCAAGGTTCAACCATCAAATTTACAGGCACGTCCATGCACGTCGCGATGCAACAAGCCATGTTTATCACGTTGGTCGCGTGTTGGTTGTACGCCATTGCCGTGGCACTAACCCGTGTGCGCAGCATTATTCTGGAACGTGAACGCCATACCAAATGGGTGGCAGACTTAGCAGAGGTGAAAGCATGAACTGGGCTGAATTCTTTTACATGGGTGGACGCGGCGTGTATGTTTGGGGCGCGTATGGGGTGACCTTTTTGGTATTTGCCATTGAAATCGCCTTAGTCCGACATAAACGCCGTATTACTTTGCAACAAGTGCGCGAATTGCGCGAAGCAGGAGAGTAAGCATGACCGCAAGACAAAAAAGATTGATGTACATCCTCGCAGGGCTGGTCGGACTGAGCATGGCGGTTGGATTGGTGCTGTACGCGCTGAAATCCAATGTCAGCTTGTACTTCACCCCCACCCAAGTATTTAACAACGAAGCCCCGCAAGGTCGCAGCTTCCGCATTGGCGGCTTGGTCGAAGCGGGCAGCGTGGTACGTGAAAAAGATGGTTTGTCCGTCAGATTCCGCATCACCGACACGCAAAAAAGTTTGACCGTAATTTACAAAGGCATCTTGCCTGATCTGTTTAAAGAAGGCAAAGGCGTGGTCGCACAAGGCAAAATGGAAGCAGATGGCATGATGCACGCAGATGAAGTCCTTGCTAAACATGACGAAAACTACATGCCACCTGAAGCCGCCGATGCGATTAAACGCGCAGAAGCTGCCAAGGCAGCGGCGAGTGGCGTACCTGTTGTAAGTGGCATGTCCACTGCAAAATAACGGGTAGTGCTAAGCAACACACAATTCCCTCCCCCTTGCAGGGGGAGGGTTAGGGTGGGGGTAGAAATGGTCTATTTGCGATGAACCCTCCAACCCCCATCCAGTTGCTCCCTCGCTCCTAGAGGGACGGAGCAGGAGAAAACCATGCAAAGACTAAGTCCCAGCAGCAAAGTCTTTTCTCGGCAATTGCGGCGTGAGATGACGGATGCGGAGCGGTTTTTGTGGCAACATTTGCGGATGCGCCAAGTGAGGGGGGGGAAGTTTAGGCGGCAACATCCTGTCGGCAGGTATATTTTAGATTTTGCGTGTTTAGAAAAACAGGTGGCGGTCGAGTTGGATAGCAGCCAACATATTGAGAGTTCAGCAAAAGATGAGGTTCGCACTGCATGGCTGGTGGCGCAAGGTTGGCAGGTGTTACGTTTTTGGAACAATGAGATTTTTTTGAATGTTGATGGGGTGTTGGCGTGTATTGATGTGGCATTGCATTCGACTTCTGCCAGCTTTCAACCCCCACCCTAACCCTCCCCCTGCTAGGGGGAGGGGATTTGTTTAGCTAAAAAATTTACCTTATAAAATCGAATAATCACACTATGAAAGCAACCAGATGATCCCAGAACTTGGACATTTCTCTTTAATTGTCGCGCTATTTTTGGCGGCAACTTTGGGCACGCTGCCCATCATTGGTGCAGCACGTAACAACGCCGTGTTAATGGGGGTGGCGCGTCCATTGGCTTATGGGCAAATGTTGTTGATGAGCATGGCCTTCGCGGCTTTGGCTTATGCCTTCCTCAATAACGACTTCTCCGTGCTGTACGTCGCGCAACATTCCAACTCACAACTCCCTGCGATCTATCGTTTCTCGGCCATTTGGGGCGGACACGAAGGGTCTTTGTTGTTGTGGGCATTGTTGCTTTCATGCTGGACGGCGGCCGTCGCGATGTTCAGCAAACATTTGCCCCAAGAAATGGTCGCCCGCGTGTTGGGGGTTATGGGCTTAATCGCGGTGGGCTTTCTGCTGTTTATGTTATTCACCTCTAGCCCATTTGATCGCTTGATACCTGCCGCACTGGATGGTCGTGATTTGAATCCTTTGTTGCAAGATCCTGGGTTGGTGATACATCCGCCGATGTTGTATATGGGTTATGTGGGCTTCTCCGTGGCGTTTGCTTTTGCGATTGCGGCATTGCTGGGCGGGAAATTGGACGCAACTTGGGCGCGCTGGTCACGTCCTTGGACAACGGTGGCATGGGTGTTTATGACCATTGGTATCGCACTGGGTAGCTGGTGGGCGTATTACGAATTAGGCTGGGGCGGTTGGTGGTTCTGGGATCCCGTGGAAAACGCATCGTTTATGCCTTGGTTATTAGGCACAGCCTTGATTCACTCCTTAGCGGTCACCGAAAAACGTGGTGCATTTAAGAGCTGGACGGTGTTGTTAGCGATTGCCGCATTTTCGTTGAGTTTGCTGGGTACGTTCTTAGTGCGTTCAGGCGTATTAACCTCGGTGCATTCCTTCGCGGCCGATCCTAAACGCGGGATTTTCATCTTGACGTTCTTGGTGCTGGTGATTGGCGCATCCTTGCTGCTATTCGCTTGGCGCGCGCCGAAAATTGGCTTAGGCGGCAAGTTTGACGCGCTGTCGCGTGAATCTTTATTGCTGTTTAACAACGTGTTGTTGTCTGTGGCTTCTGCTTCCGTGTTTATCGGCACCTTGTATCCGCTGTTTATGGACGCGCTGGGTTATGGCAAATTGTCCGTCGGTCCTCCCTATTTTGAAGCGGTATTTGTGCCGCTGATGATCCCGATGGTGTTTATGATGGGCTTGGGTCCGATTGCGCGCTGGAAAAAAATGGCGTTGCCCGATTTGACCAAACGCGTGCAGTGGGCGTTTGGTGCGGCGGCGGTGATCGCGGTGCTGTTGCCGTTTGTGGGCGGCAAATGGACTCCGATGATTGCCTTGGGCTTGTTATTGGGCTTGTGGATTATTGCCTCGCTGGTGGTCAGTTTAGTGCCGCGTTTGACGGGGGCAGGTACATTGATGCAACGCATCCGTAAACAAAGCCTGAGTTATTACGGGATGCAATTAGCGCATTTGGGCGTGGCGCTGTTTATCATCGGCGTCACCTTGGTCAAAGGTTATGAAACCGAACGCGATGTGCGCATGAATGTCGGTGATGTGGTGCATGCGGGTGGGTATGACTTCCGTTTCGATGGTGTCACAGAAGAAGAAGGTCCGAACTATGTCGCAGGTAAAGGTCATGTGGTGGTCAGCAAAGACGGCAAGCGCGTGACGGAATTATTCCCTGAAAAACGTCAATACAATGTGTCGGGCATGCCGCTGACAGAAGCGGCGATTGAGCCTGGCATCATTCGTGATTTGTATGTCTCTTTAGGTGAGCCGATTCCTGAAGCAGAAGGTGCGTGGGCGGTGCGGGTGTATATCAAACCGTTTATCGACTGGATTTGGCTGGGATGTTTATTCATGGCATTGGGCGGGGTGCTCGCCATCAGTGACCGCCGCTACCGTATTCATAAGCAAACTAAGGAGCAAGCAGCATGATGCGTTTCATATTACCGTTTGTGATTTTTGTGGTTTTGTCGGTCTTTTTGTACAAAGGACTAGGACGTGACACCAGTGAAGTGCCGTCGCCGTTGGTGAACAAGGCTGCTCCCACTTTCGTGTTGCCAAAACTCAGTGAACCCGATCAGAAATTCTCCCCCGCCGACATGAAAGGCAAAGTGTGGTTGTTGAATGTATGGGCTTCTTGGTGTGGCGCGTGTAAAGATGAACATCCTATTTTGATGGAATTGTCCAAGCAAAACATCGTGCCTATGGTCGGATTGGATTACAAGGATAAACGCGAAGATGGTCTAGCCACACTGCAAAAAGCGGGCAATCCCTACACCCTGACCATTGCGGACGCAGATGGTAAAGTCGGATTTGATTACGGCGTGTACGGTGTTCCTGAAACCTATGTGATTGATAAGCAAGGTGTCATACGCTTCAAATTGATCGGTGCGGTAACACCTGAGAATTTGACGCAAACCATTTTACCCTTGGTGAAGGAGTTGCAAGCCAAATGAGATACTTTTTGATGGCACTGTTGTGCTTGATGCCCATGTTTTCCCACGCGGGCGAAGCGCAAGACATTGCGGATGATCCCGTGATTGAAAAGCGCATGATGCAGTTGGCGGAAAAGGTGCGCTGCTTGGTATGCCAAAGCGAACCCGTGTCCAATTCGCATTCCGATTGGTCTAAAGATGTGCGCCAAATCATGCGCGAAAAGATGAAAGCGGGGGCTACCGATCAGGAAATTATGGATTTACTGGTTGAGCGTTTTGGTAAATCGGTATTGTTTGACCCACCCGTGGACAAAGAAACCATGCCGCTGTGGTTAGCCCCGTTTGTGCTACTGGTGCTGGGCAGTGCCGTATTGATTTACCAATTACGCAAACGCAAATCGCGCATTGCAGATGAACCGTCGATCTCTGCCGAAGATGCGCAGCGTGCAGCGGATTTATTGAAATAATAACCAATTAAATAACATGACTTTAACGATCACTTTTTGGCTCATCTGTGCGGCGATGTTGTTGCTGGGCGTGCTTTTTGTCGTCGTGCCTTTGTGGCGCGGCAAAGTAACCAACAATGAAGTGCTGCGCGATGCGGCTAATTTAGATATTTTGCGCGATCAATCGTCTGAAATGACCGCCGATTTAAACAATGATTTGCTCACGCCAGCGGCTTTTGAGGAAGGTCAACAAGAGTTACAAGCGCGATTGCTGTCGGAAGTGAAGTCTACGCAAGCTGTCATTGCCGCACCGCGCAATCCCGCAAAAGTATTGGCGATGGTGTTGGCGGTGCTGATTCCTGTTGCCAGCGTTGGCTTGTATTACAAGCTGGGACGTTTGGATGCGTTGTTGCCCGCCCCGAAAGAACAAATTAGCACGACCGAAGGTTCTGGCATTATTCGTTCAGAAACCGCGTTGGCATCTTTAGAGAAAAAGCTCGCCAGCACACCTGATACCCCTGAAAAAATTGAAGGCTGGCTGCAACTAGGACGTTCCTACGCCGAGCTAAAACGCTATGCCGATGCGGTACGTGCTTACGAACACCTTGCCAAATTGGCACCCAATGAATCGCAAATGTGGACGGAATATGCTGATGCTTATGCGATGAACAAGGGGCAGACCTTAGTGGGCGAGCCGACTAAGTTCTTGGATAAAGCCTTAGCACTTGACCCTAAAAATACCACCGCGCTTGCTTTATCTGGCTCGGCAGCGATGGAGCGCGGTGACTATAGTGCTGCGATTATCCATTGGCAGGATTTGGTCAATTTGCTGCCTGCCGATTACCCCGATGTGCAAATGATTAAAGATGGCATCAAAACGGCACGCGAATACTTGGCGGTACAGCCTGGTGGCAAAGAAAAGTTGGCAAAACTGCCCACCTTGCCTGAAGCGGAACGCATTGTACCGAATCCTCAAGCTGCGGTGAGCGGCAAGGTTGCGCTCAGTCCTGCCTTGCTGAGCAAGGTCTCGCCTGACGACACGGTGTTTATTTTGGCACGTGCCGCGACAGGCCCCAAAATGCCGTTGGCGGTGTTGCGTAAACAAGTGAAAGACTTGCCGCTGACCTTTACGCTGGATGACAGTATGGCGATGCAGCCACAACTGAAACTTTCAGGTTTTGATCAAATCGTCGTGGTCGCACGGGTATCCAAATCAGGCACGCCGATGGCAACGTCGGGTGATTTAGAAGGGATGACGGCCGAAATCAAACCAGGCACGAAGGGGCTCAATATTGTTATTGACCAACAGGTGAAGTGAGTATGCGCTACCAAGCCGAACCGAGCTTTAACCACGGCACACCCGTTAAAACAGGTATTTTACTGATTAACTTAGGGACACCTGACGAGCCTACACCCAGTGCCGTGCGGACTTATCTCAAAGAGTTTCTAGGTGACCCGCGTGTGGTGGAAATTCCTAAGCTGGTGTGGTGGTTCATTTTGAATGGCATTATCCTGAACGTGCGACCTAAAAAATCCGCTGCGAAATATGCCTCGATTTGGTTAAAGGAAGGTTCACCGCTGCGTGTTTACACCGCCAAACAAGCGGTGTTATTGCAAGGCTATTTGGGGCAACGTACGCGTGCGCCATTTGTGGTTGAATATGCCATGCGCTACGGCAATCCTTCGATTGCCGATCAACTACGCAAACTCAAAGCGCAGAATTGCCAGCGCATTTTGCTGGTGCCGCTGTATCCACAATATGCTGCCAGTACTACGGCAACGGCGTTGGATGCGGTCTTTAGTGAATTACAACAAATGCGCAATACCCCCGCGCTGCGTACCATCAAAAACTTTCATGATTACCCGCCCTATATCAATGCTATGGCAAAGAATATACGGGATGATTGGGAAAAGAATGGTCAGCCAGACGTGCTGGTGATGAGCTTTCATGGTTTGCCGCAGTACACGCTAGACAAAGGCGATCCTTACCATTGTGAATGCCTGAAAACAGGGCGATTGCTGGCGGAAGCCCTGCATCTCAAGCCAGCGCAATATCGTATTAGTTTCCAATCTCGCTTTGGCAAAGCTGAGTGGCTAAAGCCTTACACCACCGCAACTTTGAAGGAATTGGGGCAACAAAAAACAGCGCGTGTGGATGTGGTTTGCCCAGGCTTTATTTCGGATTGCTTAGAAACACTGGAAGAAATTGCGATGGAAGGCAAAGAAGACTTCCAACACGCAGGCGGTGGCGAATACCACTACATTCCCTGCCTCAACGATAGACCCGACTGGATACACGCCTTGACAGATTTAGTCGCAGACAACTTGCAGGGTTGGCTGATCGAACCCAATGCCGCAGAGTTAGAGCAAAGCCGTTTACGGGCAAAAGCGAGTGGCGCAAAGCAATAAGGGAGAAGAGAGCATAGGTGTCTACACAATTTATGGCACATTTATAAGAGTGCACCTGTTTTGATTGATTAACTCTAACATGATGATTAGTAATTAAAATCATAGCAAACCTTCTCCTTCCCCCTAGCAATGGGGGAGAGCGAAGCGAGGGGGCAACTGGGATGGGGGTTGAAAGTTTGCATCCGTGCGACAATTTCAACCCCCACCCTAACCCTCCCCCTGCTAAGGGGAGGGAATGTGGCAGGTAGAAATAGTTATGTAGATACCTATGCTTCAACCCTTATCTCTCCTCCTTATCAATTAGGTATATTTAGAATTTCCAACTCCCTAAATTATAGAGAAACACCTTGGCAGGCTACTGCGCCAGTTCTTAGAAAAGTGAGCATGATATGTTTAAGCAAGACTTAACGACTTTTATCCAACACAATGTTGCCGCCGCTTTGGTAGAAGATGTGCGCGAAGGGGATTTGACGGCGCAACTGCTAGCTCCCACTTTACAAGCAACCGCACGGCTGATCACACGTCAACATGCCGTATTGTGCGGCAAAGCTTGGTTTGACACCTGTTTTCAGGCCATGGATCCACACTGTGAAATCCAATGGCATGTGCAAGAAGGGAATGCGATTACCCCCAACCAATTGCTATGTGAAATCAAAGGAAATGCCCGCGCTTTGCTGACCGCTGAGCGCAGTGCCTTAAACTTCCTGCAAACCTTATCAGGCACGGCAACCATTACCCGTCGCTATGTTGAGCAAGTTGCAGGTATCAACGTCAAAATTATGGACACGCGTAAAACCTTGCCCAGCCTGCGCATGGCACAAAAATATGCGGTGCAAGTGGGCGGCGGACATAACCAACGCATTGGACTATTTGACGGCATTCTGATTAAAGAAAATCATATTGCGGCAGCAGGTGGGATTGCTGCGGTGCTGGCTAAGGCTTTCGAACTTGCAACACCATCAGTCAGTGTGCAAATTGAAGTTGAAACCTTGGATGAGTTGCAGCAGGCTTTGAGTGCTGGGGCAAAACTCATTCTGTTGGACAATTTTGATTTGGATGGCTTGCGCTCTGCGGTCATTCTCACGGGCGGTCATGCGGAATTGGAAGCTTCTGGCGGGATTACTTTAGAAACGCTGCGTGATATTGCTCTAACAGGAGTAGATCGCATTTCTATTGGCACATTGACCAAAGACCTAGCATCGGTTGATTTTTCACTCAGAATCGTTTGGTAATCCAATAATTCGTCTGTAAACAAGCAGGAAATATCAAGGTTTTAGTCGAAATTTAAATCCTTATACAGGGGCGACAATTTCTGGCAATTACGTTAAGCATTTATTCTGCTAGAATTCGGCTCTAAATTTTTTATCTATAATGATTAGGGGGAACAAAGTATGTCATCTAAACATCCAGTGATTGCAATTGCAGGCTCGTCTGGTGCAGGTACAACCACAGCAAAACGCGCTTTTGAAAATATTTTCCGTCGTGAAAAAATTAAAGCCGCTGTTATTGAAGGCGACAGCTTACACAGCTTGGATCGTATGGCATTTCGTGCTGCATCTAGCGAAGCTGCCAAAAATGGCAACAACACCTTCAGTCATTTTGGCCCAGAAGCCAACCATTTCGACAAAATTGAACAAATGTTTAAGCAATATGGCGAAACAGGGATGTGTGAACGTCGTTATTACGTACATAGCGAACCAGAAGCCACGTTGCACAACAAGCATTTTGGCTTAACTGATTTGACCCCTGGCGTATTTACCCCTTGGGAAAAAATCGAAGAAGGTTCTGACCTGTTGTTCTATGAAGGTCTGCACGGTTTAGTACGCGATGGCGATATTGATGCGTCACGTTATGTGGATTTGGGCATTGGCGTGGTGCCTGTGGTCAACTTGGAATGGATCCAAAAGATCCATCGCGACCAAGCTGAACGTGGCTATTCTGCTGAAGCTACGGTAGATACCATTTTGCGTCGTATGCCTGATTACATCAAATTCTTGACCCCACAATTCTCACGTACCCACATCAACTTCCAGCGTGTGGCGACAGTAGATACATCGAATCCTTTCATTGCGCGTGATATTCCTACGCCAGATGAAAGCTTCGTGGTGGTGCGTTTCCGTGACCCTAAAGGCGTGGACTTCCCTTATATGTTGAACATGATTCCTGGCTCGTTTATGTCTCGTGCTAACACCATGGTTGTGCCTGGTGGAAAAATGAGCCATTCCATGGAAATCATTTTGGCACCAGTGATGCACGACATGATTGCCAACAAAAAGAAATAAATCCCGCTAGTCACGACATCTATCGCGGATGTCGTACCTCGCTAAACCTACTGAGCGGCTTAGGCTGTCAGTAGGTTTTTTTACGCTGACTGTAAGGCACGTAAACCAGGGGCGAACCACGGTTTTTTGGTACGGTTCCTCTCCCGCCCTTCTCGAACCTACGCCGAATAAACTATTTTCTAAGCGACCTCAGGCAGGGTAAAACCGTGACCTGTCCCTGTTTTACGAAGCTGACCCCTTTGACCTTTATCGGCAATCTTCAATTAGAACGCCCGCAAAAGCTGCGCCGTAGGCGGCTTGTCGTTGTGGGGTATTTAGCGTGGCGAGCGTGTTAGTTTCCAAGCGCATCAACAAGGCGGTTGGGGCACAGGAAACGGCCGAAGCGTGGTCGGCAATTTGTACGCTGCCGGCAATTACCAAGGCAGCCTGCAAGGTTCTGGCGTGATTGACAGCAATGCGGTAATCGGCAGGGGTACTACCAAAGTCGATGGCCAGCTTGCGGTCAATGTCATCCCGGATGCCGTTGCCATCTGAATCTATCCCTGCCAGCGTTGCCTGATTTGTCACGGAATTCGGCATGGGCGGCACGTGAATACCATAGATGGTGTCACCGAGATTCATATTGACACTGCCCCAGCCCCCGCCACAGGCGACTAGTCCCAGCAAACACAGCAATGCCGTGGCAATTTTAACTTTGTTGCGCCAACGAATATTCACGACACGCTCCTTATACAAGATGAAAAGTTCGGATTGAAAACGCCTGATCTGCCCACTTGCTTGCGCATGACAGTGTTTCGCAGCATCGGGTAAAGCAGTTGCCACGTCAATCGTTTGCTTGTTTCAAACATGCGATTTTTTTGAGCAGGGGCAACATTATCGGCAAGCTTTAATTAGAACGCCCGCAAAAGCTGCGCCGTAGGCGGCTCCTCGTTCTGGGGTATTTAGCGTGGCGAGCGTGTTGCTTTTCAAGCGCATCAACAGGCCTCTCGGAGCGCAAGAAACGGCCGAAGCGTGATCGGCAATTTGTACGCTGCCAGCAATTACCAAGGCAGCCTGCAAGGTTCTGGCGTGATTGACAGCAATGCGGTAATCGGCAGGGGTACTACCAAAGTCGATGGCCAGCTTGCGGTCAATGTCATCCCGGATGCCGTTGCCATCTGAATCTATCCCTGCCAGCGTTGCCTGATTTGTCACGGAATTCGGCATGGGCGGCACGTGAATACCATAGATGGTGTCGCCGAGATTCATACTGCGAGTACTCCCGCCACAGGCGACCAATCCCAGCAAGCACAGCAGTGCCGTGGAAATTTTAAGTTTGTTGCGCCAACGGATATTCACGATACGCTCCTTATACAAGATGAAAAGTTCGGATTGAAAACGCCTGATCTGCCCACTTGCTTGCGTATGACAGTAGGAAAAAGGGGACAGACCACGGTATTCTGTTGCCCATAGCACCCTTTTGCGACGGAACCTCAAGGCAGCTAGTTTAACTTGCCCCTACCTTTCGTGGTGCAATTTCACCCCTGCCTTTCTCAGATGCTACATTCAATTCGCGCAGTTTTGCGGCGCATCGGCTAAAATGCTGACCTTCTCATTTACCGAGGTAATTGCCATGCGCTTACTCGCCCTTTTATGGTTGAGCAGCTTGTCGCTCACCGCCTTTGCGGGACAACCTGTACCTGCCAACTTACAACCTTTACCGCCACCGCCTGATATGACGGCGGTTTCTGCACCTGTTGCCGCTTCTGCCATTCCTACTACTACTTCAGCAGTGTCCGCGATTCCCAGAACCGTTAACACCGATGACGCGCCTGTGGTTGAAAATGATGGCGTGACGATTACCAAGCAATCTGAGCAAACGGTAGAGGAATATCGCATGGGGGGACGGCTGTATATGATTAAAGTGACCCCCAAAGGCGGCGTGCCGTATTACTTGGTCGATGATCGAGGCGATGGCAAATTCGCCCGTCAGGAAAGTCTGGATACTGGCTTTCGTCCCCCACAATGGATTATTCACCGTTTCTAATTTTCAATAATGGCTGTCTTTACCACCGTTTCCCCAGCGGAACTTACCGTTTGGCTGGGCGATTATGCCCTAGGGCAATTACTCAACTTGCAAGGCATTTCCGCTGGCATTGAGAATACCAACTACTTTGTGACGACCGAACAGCAGCAATGTGTGTTGACTGTGTTTGAGAAGCTTACCGCCGAAGAATTGCCGTTCTACCTCAATCTCATGTCTCATCTGGCGCAGCATGGCGTGCCTTGTCCCGCGCCTGTTGCAAATCGTCATGGGCAATTGTTGGGCGAGATCAAAGGTAAGCCCGCCTGTTTGGTCAGTCGATTGAGCGGCAAGTCCACGCTCACGCCCAATTTGGCACAATGCCAAGCGGTGGGTTCAATGTTGGCTAAACTACATTTGGCGGGACAACAATTTGCGGATGCCATGCCTAATGCCCGTGGCGCAGCTTGGCGAGCCGCCACTGCGCCGTTGGTCAGCCCGTTTTTGGATGCTGAACAAACCGCACTCCTGAATCAAGAACTGGCTTTGCATGCCCAACCTTGCGCAAACGCACTGCCACGCGGCGTGATACATGCGGACTTGTTCCGTGACAATGTGTTGCTCAATAGCGATCAAGTGGGTGGGCTAATTGATTTTTACTTTGCTTGCGAAGATGTGTTGCTGTATGACGTGGCGATTACCGTCAATGATTGGTGTATGAACCATGAAACGGGTCAGCTGGATCGTGAACGCACACAAGCATTCTTGCGCGCCTATCACGCCGTGCGACCTTTACAAGCCAGCGAACAAGCGGCTTGGTCAAATATGTTGCGCTTGGCGGCCTTGCGTTTCTGGCTGTCGCGATTATTTGATATGTATCTTCCCCGTGACGGTGAACTGATCCATGCCCATGACCCACGCCATTTTGAACGTGTGCTGCGTCATCACATTACAGCGAAAGAGGTTATTTGGCTGTAAACCGCTCAGGGAGTTGGAAATTCTAAATGTACCTATTAAAAAGAGAAAGGATAAGGGAGAAGAGAGAAGGGTAATGCCTCGCAACTCTGGTTAGAAAAGGTGGTTTTCCCCTTCTCCCTTCCCTCTTTCCCCTTCACCATAAAAGGTCTGTTAGTATTTTCTTTCTCCCTCACTTGCTAATGGTAACGCGCCCCGCCCCTCGCGTGTGAGCGGTGGAGTTTAATTTAAGGAATGCAATGAAAATCAATCGCTTGTCCACTATACGTGGTCTGGTATGGATGCAACAAGGCTACTCGCTGTTTATGCACAACCCACTGCTTTGGTTGGCTATATCAGGCGCAAATTTTGCGATTTTTGCGGTACTAGAACAATTGGGCGGCGTGGGAGCGGTGGCTTCTGTGTTGCTATCCCCTGTGTTAGTCGCGGGCTGGCTGATCGGTTGCCATGCACTGGCGCATGACCAAGCACTCAAAATTGAACATTTGTGGGCAGGATTTCAGCAGAATCTCGCTAGGCTGATTTCATTGGGAAGTATCGTGTTGCTGACGCTCATTTTGATTTCAGGCATCGTCATGTGGCTGGGCGGCGACACGCTGTCCAATATTGTCGAAAACTGGAAACCCACGGATGATCCAGAGGAACTGCTGAAACTACTAGGCGAAGACGGATTGGCACTTCTCATCAAAATATTTTTTCTTATTTCCATCCCCATGATTTTACTGGGATTATCCATGCAGTTCGCGCCTATGCTGATCGTATTCAACGACCTCACTACGCCCGCCGCGCTGCAAGTGAGTATTCGAGCTTTTCTGGCAAACATTCCACCGATGACGCTCTATAGCCTGATTTTGATGTTCGGCTACGCGGTTTTAATCCAACTCCCGCCCCTACTTCATACCGCAGCGATGATCGTCGTGTCGCCTATTTTCATCGGCTCGGCTTATGCAGCTTACTATAATATTTTTCCTCAAGAAACCGTCCTGCCTGCGACCAACACAACACCCACCTCAGATACGACACAACAGTAGCCAGAATACCTGCAAGCCTAAAGCATTAGATTCTGCTAATATACCGAATTTCATTTTTGGGCTTTATCATCATGAAATATGAAGTCAGCGCGGCACAGATTAAACAAGCGCAAGTCCCCCACAATTTATTTGTCTCAGGCGCGTTGTTGTTTCATTTATTGATGACACCCGCCGTCATCGCCTTGAAAGTCGGCATGATCGGCATATTGATTCCGCTCAGTTGTTCAGCGGTGTTATTGGGTTACATTTACCTACGCAGCCGCAAAACCAGCACGTGGTTTGTCGATGCGCACTGGCGACTGGCTTTTCAACACGCCCAATGGCTGATGATAGCCTACGCGATTTCCGCCACCTTGATTCTTCTCGCTTGGCTGATGAGCCAAACCGCACACGCAGCCAGTATGCAACACATCATGTGGACCGCCATGACCCGCATCGCCATCATCCCCACGCTGATTGCCGTGATGATTACCTCCGTCGTCGAAGCCAGTGCCGTCGCCGTCGCAGGACGTGGCGAAGTCCCCGAAAAAATCATCAAAATCTTTCCACCGCAACTTTGAAAAGGAACGCCGATGGCTCAGAAAAGAGAAATATTTTCTATTGAGGATGCTGACGACTGCCCTACAGAAATTCAGGAGCAACTTCAAAAACAGATTGATGCTTTTGAGCAAGCGAGCTGGTGTTCATCCTTTCAAACGCTAATCGAATCAGGCTTGCCTATCCGCTTGGTACACCCGCTTTTCGCAAGTGGTTATATGCAAAAAGGTGAGGATGATAATCCCACTGGGCATCGTATAGCTCGCGATAAGTTGGTGCAGCTACATTCACGCAGATACCC
>JAQTTV010000065.1 GCA_028710565.1 Gallionella sp. | reverse complement strand
GTATCTGCGTGAATGTAGCTGCACCAACTTATCGCGAGCTATACGATGCCCAGTGGGATTATCATCCTCACCTTTTTGCATATAACCACTTGCGAAAAGCGGGTGTACCAAGCGGATAGGCAAGGTACAAACATCAAAACCCTCAGCCTGTAAGCTGGGGTTTTGTATGTAAGTGGACTGACGAAAACCTGTTGAAGCGGTCATCAACGGACAAACAATACCGTTTTCCCAGTGAAGCCACTCAAGGAAACCACGGTGACTTGTTGCAGCACGGCTATCGGCACTGCATTGTTGATATTCCCCGAACCTGTGGGATCAACCAACACGGTGGTGTTTCCGTTGGCGACGGTGGTAAAAACATAGTTGCCCATGGTCGCCGCGTAGCCAGCGGGAAGCATAGGCGACAACACCAACATGTCACCCGCCGCGCTGTTGAAATCGGTGATAGTGTCCACACCATCCGTCACCGACTTGAATACGAAGAAGTCTGCACCAGCACCTCCAGTAAGCATGTCGTTGCCACCCGCCCCTGTCAGCGTATCATTGCCTATGCCGCCAAGCAACGTATCGGCTTTTGCGCCGCCAACCAAGGTGAGATCGCTTGAACTGGCAAGCGCGGACACCATGGTCTGATACCGCCCAAGTGCCTGATCGGCTGACAAGACATCGGCACGCAGTTCAAACTCATCAATAAATCCAGCAAAGGATGTAGCGGTGTAGCCCCCCACCGCTGGATTCCAAGCCCCCACGGGTTTGCTCATACCTGTCACGGTCAACGAGCCGTCCAACACGCCGTTATGATAGATGTTCGCCTGCTGCGTTAGTGAGTCATAACTCAACACAAGCTGGTGCCAATTGGTGTCCGCGATGATACTGGTACCAATCAGGGTGTAGATCATTCCTGCGGGATTAGTAAAGACAAACTGGAGGTGTCCCGTTGCATTAATGCCCAAGCTCCATGCTTGATTGAGGTCGAAGAAACGCCCAGCAGTGGGTACTGCGCTATCCGCTTTGAAATCCAGCGATAAACTGAATTGGTTCAGACCGTAAATTTGCGGAACGCTATTGCGGTTCAGCGTGAGTACTGATCCTGCGACCGTGGAATGAAAAGCCGTTCCTGCCGTCAGTACGTTAACCCCTGCACCAACAGTATATGCAGCGGTGATAATCGGCATTTCTGAATAACTAGAGCGGTCAGTAACAGTGGTCGGACCGAAATCGAGTTTCAATAGTTGCGGATTGAGAATTTTGATGATCGTGGTGTTGATATTTGACACCCCACTGGGGAGAGTCACAGTGAGACTCACCGTAAACAAACCAGATGTCTGAAAAGCATGATGCGCGGTCATGCCAATTGCGGTGCTGCCATCACCAAAATCCCATGAAAATATCGCTTGCCCAGCCGTGAGCAGACCACCAGAATGTGCGCTAAGGCTGGCATCAAACGCGTATTTGTACACATCACCACCAGCTATGGTCGGTGTGGTGAACAACGCAGTTAATGCTACGGGGTTAGATTTAAAAGTGGTGATTCTTGCGCCTTGCCCCGCCAACTCAATTGCCCCCCCTGGCTTGGCTTGCAGATCTGCGGTACTGGCCGTCCTACCACCTAAGCCATCGACAAACAAACTGCCGATATAACTACTTGTGACAGTGGGGTCGGTGTTTTGCACCAGCAAATTATTGGCATTGCCGGTAAGCACTGTTGCGTAGGATGGAACAATGGCTCTAGCGATATTGTTCTTGATGACCACATTGGTTGAGAATCCATTCAACACTGTTAGGGGATTGGTGACACCCCCATCCACATTGATCTGCGGGCTACCCAACGTCTGAACATTGGTATTGCCCACATTGGCATCCATGTTGGGTAGCACCGTGTTGTTTTGAATGGTCAGTCCCGTCGTCGGCCCCACCGTGATGCCGTGTCCGTCGTGGTTATGCACCAGATTATTTTCGATCAGGATATTATGGTAGTTCCACGTGGCGTTTTGCGCGCCCGTGTCCACCGCTTCGTTGCGCAAGAAAATCCCCTGCGACTGGTCGCCCGCACCATTGCTAAAAACATTGCCGCGTATCGTGATGTTGCTCGAAACGCGCGTCGTCCCCACTGACATTAGCTGAACCATATCGCGGTGATCAAGACTGGCGGGTGCTGCCAGATGGTCATGAAAGTAATTGTTCTCAATCAACATATCCACCACGCCCGCCATATCCAGCATATCGGTGCGGATGGTGTGTGTCTCATTGCCGCGCACCGTCACCCGATCACTATCGACGATCACCATGCCGTTTCTGAATTGAGAGGTAAGATTATTTTCCACTAAAACATCCTGCGAGGTGGAGACCGTAAAACCGCGCCCCGCGCCGCTGCCGACAAAGCCAGAAGGAACGGTGGCGGGCGGTACCACCAACGTGACCGCATCGCCTGCTTTGACCAGTGACCCCGTAAGCACGCTATTGCGTACTGAAATTTTACTGGCTTTGAAAATATAGACAGCGGGAAGATCAATACTGGTATCGGTTGGCAGCAGCGGGCTGTTCACCGTCACCGAATCCACCACCAAATTGGAAACCCCGTTTGTAAATGATAACGCAGAGAACGACGCATACCTCGCGATATTGGTCGTGTCTGCTGATTGGATGGTGACGGGTGCGACATAGCTATAGGCTGCGCCATTGATGCTAAGTGCACCGTAATTGCCCGTTGCGCACTGAATCAGCTCCCCTCCCTTGGCACTCGCCAATGCGGTCAATAGTTGCGCTGGGTTGCTGACTAAAATTGTTGCAGTTGGGACAGGTGGAGCTACAAATGGATTCGCTCCTAATGAGGAAGTGGCACCAAAAATTGAAGAACTGATTACAGGAGTCGAAGCAGCCGCGCTGCTCGTACCCGTTTGTCCTCCTCCGCATCCAATAATAGACAGGCTGGCAAGCACTCCCAATCCAAGACCCATTTTATTTATTTTGGCAAAAATCAATTTCATCGTGTGATCCTTATATCCAATGCGACGTGTCATAAATAAGTAGGATGTGCGGATATTCATGCGACTTGATCACACAAAAGCAATAATCCAAGTAAGGGTTAAGATTAATGAATTCAAGCGCACAAGTCAAATTTCCACAGTGTTTCACATAGAACCAACAAAATTAAGGCCAAGTGTGGCGTTCAACTTTGGCGAATAATGCGTCGCAAGACCAGTACCGACTGGTGACATCACCGAATCCAGTTTTGTTTTGATTTACTCCAGCAACCGAAACACTAACATCCACCACGGGTGGATCGTATGAAATACGGGGTTGCCACCGAAGCATTGCACAGCGCACTTCTAAACGCTGTGCAACAAAAAGCCCAGTCTTTCGGGCTGGGTAGATTGTATGTAAGGGGTCGTAGCCTGTCCCGAGCTTGACGCGGGAATGACCTACTTTGGTTTTGGCCGCCCCGTTGGGGCTTAACT